>CAZCJR010000026.1:0-45917 GCA_964499225.1 uncultured Cellvibrionaceae bacterium
CGAGCTTTCCAACGTATCCATCCCCTCTTCCGGCCACTGGTATTTCACTCTTAAGGACGACCAGGCCCAAGTGCGCTGCTGTATGTTTCGCAATCGCAACATGCTGGTGCGCTTCAAGCCACAGCAGGGGCAACACGTCTTACTGCGCGCAAGAGTCAGCCTTTACGAAGGGCGTGGCGATTACCAAATTATTGCCGAGCACATGGAGGAAGCCGGTAGCGGCGCCCTGCAGCGTGCGTTTGATGAACTCAAACACAAACTTTCCCAAGAGGGATTGTTTAACGAGGCGCACAAAAAAGCGCTACCCAGCTTGCCCAAGCATATCGGCGTTATCACCTCTCCCACCGGTGCAGCAATTCACGATGTATTAAGTGTGCTTGAGCGCCGTTTCGCAGGGATTCCCGTAACTATCATTCCCGTCGCGGTGCAAGGTAAAGAGTCAGCGCCACAAATCGTGAAAGCCATTGATCTCGCCAATCGCGCCGGCTTGTTTGATGTTCTCCTGCTAACGCGCGGCGGCGGCTCGATGGAAGACCTCTGGTCTTTTAACGAAGAGATAGTCGCCCGCGCGATCTTTAACAGCGAATTACCCATAGTCAGCGCCGTTGGCCACGAAGTGGATTTCACCATCGCCGATTTTGTCGCCGACCTGCGTGCGCCAACGCCTTCCGCTGCCGCCGAGCTTCTGGTGCCCGATGCCGATGACTGGCTGGATAAATTTATCGGCTTTGAAGTACTGCTTGAAGAGGCCATGCTGCGTCGACTCCAGCAGTGGCAGAAACATCTACACAATCTGCGCCAGCGTTTGCGCCATCCTCGTGAGCGTCTGGAACAGCAATCGCAGAAGTTAGATAATCTCGAACTGCGTCTGAAAAATCACATCAAAAATTTATTGGGCGATTACAAAAACCGCATCCAACAATTGCAGATTCGCCAGCAGGCGCATCACCCGCAAGTGCGCTTGCGACAACTGAACGAGCGGGTCGCGTCTCACCATGTACGCTTGCAGAAAGCGCAATACCGGATTATCGAACGCAAGCATCAAGCCCTTGGCGAAGCGGTGCGCATGTTAAATACGCTTAATCCATTGAGTACACTTGAACGCGGCTATGGTTTAATTACCGATGCACAAACCCAAAAAGTCATTACCAGCAGCAATCAGGTAAAACCTGGGACGACCGTCAATGCGCGCGTTGCACAAGGGGAATTTATCTGCCGGGTGGAATCCATCAGCAAATAAACTGCGTATATAGACTGTTGAAAATGATTAGATAGATTGCGAAGTAAATTCGTGGCCAGTATATTGGCCACTTTCTTGTCGGAGCGCCTTGGTAGACATTGTCTGCACGAAGGCTGAGATGGGTTCGGCCCAATCCGTAGAACCTGAACAGGCTAATACCTGCGGAGGGAACAAGGTGCTTATAGCTGCGGCTATTCCCTGCCCTCCGCCTCAAAATCCCGAGGCAATGTGACAAACCACAAGCTCCCACACACAATTGCTATCGCCGGTGCCGGTCTACTTGGGCGCTTGCTCGCATGGCAATTGCAGCGCACCGGAATCAATATCACTCTATTTGAAGCGGGCAGCTTTACACCGGATGCACCGCAAACTATTCGAGCGGCTGCGTTTACTGCGGCCGGTATGGTTGCACCTTTGAGTGAAGCAGTGGTATCCGATGAAGGCGTCTATCGCATGGGCATTTTTGCGCTGCAGCAATGGACAACCTGGTTTGACCAATTACCCGCAACCGACGCACCGCTGTTTTTTAATAACGGCAGCCTCGTGGTTGCGCATCAGCAAGATACGAGTGAACTCGAACAATTTGCGCGCGAACTCGGTTTCATCTTGCCCGGCTGCACTGGCTACCAACGGGTCAACCAGCACGACATCCATCAACTTGAACCTGACTTACATTCCAATTTTCATAGCGGACTTTTTTTGCATGAAGAAGGCCACGTGAATAACCGCGAATTTTTGCGTTTAATTGGCGAGACAATAATCCAGTCTGATATTCGTATTCGCGCGCAAACACCCGTTGAGGTTTTCCCCGGCAAAATCACCACTGAGATGGGTGACGAGCATTTTGATTTAGTGATTGACTGTCGCGGACTCGGCGCCAAACAACAGCTGCGCAATTTGCGCGGCGTGCGCGGCGAAACCTTGCACGTTGAAACCAGGGAAATTCATTTGCAACGCCCCGTGCGTTTGATGCACCCGCGCTATCAACTGTACGTGGTGCCCAAACCCAATCACCGTTTTATTATTGGTGCAACCCAAATCGAAAGCGAAGACCGCTCGCCCGTCACCATCCAATCCAGTTTGGAATTAAGTAGTGCGCTCTACACGCTGTCACCCGCGTTTGCTGAAGCGCGCATTATTGAAATGGATACGAATCTACGTCCGGCATTTATGGATAACTTGCCCAAAGTGACCATCCTCGATGGATTGATTACCGCCAACGGATTATTCCGGCACGGCTATTTATTAGCGCCTGCGGTGGTTGAAAATGTGCTTGCTCATATCTTTAAAAAACCGGAACCGATTTTTTCTGACCTGTTGAATCAACACTGAAAAGTACGAGCTTATGACAATTGAACTGAGCGTAAACAACGAAAAAAAATCACTGGCAAACAATGTATTGCTCAGTGACGCCTTGCAGCAATGGGGCTATGGCGAGAGCAAAATCGCTGTGGCCATCAATGGCGAATTTGTACCCCGCTCGATCTATACAGAGCGCGAATTATTAAATGGCGATCAAATCGATATCGTCAAACCGGTTGGTGGAGGTTGATATGAGCTACGACAAACCTGAAAAAGATTTCACGCTCTACGGCGAAACTTTTTCCAGCCGCTTTTTATTAGGCACTGCACTTTACGCATCACCGCAATTAATGCGCGATGCTATTATTCAATCGCGTTGCGAAATCGTTACTCTTGGTTTGCGCCGCCAAAATCCGGCTAATCGCGACGGTGATGCTATCTGGCAATTTATTCAGGAAAGCGGCTGCCGCTTGCTACCCAATACGGCTGGGTGTAAATCAGTGAAAGAAGCAGTGACGCTCGCGGAAATGTCACGCGAAATTTTTAATACGGATTGGATAAAACTCGAAGTTGTTGGCGATGATTATAATTTACAACCTGATCCTTTTGGATTGGTTGAAGCCTCCGAAATCCTGATCAAAAAAGGTTTTAAAGTACTGCCCTATTGCACCGACGATTTAATCCTCTGCAAGCGTTTACTGGATGTCGGTTGCGAAGTGCTTATGCCCTGGGGTGCTCCCATCGGCACCGGTCAGGGTTTATTGAATCGCTACCATTTGCGCACACTGCGCGAACGCATTAAAGATGTGCCTATGATTATCGATGCGGGCCTCGGTGCGCCATCGCAAGCCGCGGAAGCGATGGAAATGGGCTTTGACGGAATTTTATTAAATACCGCCGTCGCCAAAGCGCTCAATCCACCCATGATGGCAGAAGCCTTTGGCGATGCGATTGACGCGGGGAGAAAAGCCTACAAAGCGGGGTTGATGCAGAAGCGCCAAACTGCCAGCCCGAGCACACCGACAATCGGCCAGCCATTTTGGCACCAGCAATAATTTACAGAGGGAAAATCTGGATAATTTAAAATCAAAAATGCGGCATATTAGAATACCCACTATGGGTTTACTTTAAAAGGCCGCTTATTTTTACAAACCCTTCCGCTAAACGTTTGGTAATTTTTGGATCTTTACCCTCACCAGACGAAATATACATTTGCATCATGCGGCTTAACCGTTGCAAATGGAAAGCCATCTCCTGTTGCACAAGCGATGCATCAGCAACCACTTTGCTGATGCTGTGCGCTTCTATACTCGCCATTGATTCTAGCGATTCACGCAAATCCTCTTTGAATAACAGACTGCCTTTAAAGGTTGTCGCAATGTGTAAGACCACGTTTTGTAATGCGTGTAATTTGCGATCGCCATGGGTATAGCCCACCGAGACCAGACAATCTCGCAGTTGCGTAAACCAATTTTGCAAATGCAAATTTTGTTGCAACATACGCTCGGCAAATTCAGGTACACCGCTACCACTCACCAGGTTTGGCAGTGGCAATTCACTGCGCAGAATCATGGTGGTCACAATATCGCAGCTGCGATACAAATAGGCAGACCGGTTCATTTCCAATACCGGAATCACCTCGCGCCAGCGCCGCCCTTGCGGTTTAAATCGATTGAAATAAATACCGACAATGGCATCGGCAACGGCGAGGATTTGGCCGGGTATTGAAAGTTCACTTTCCACTTTTGCGAGCGGATAACCTGTGCCATCACAACGTTCGTGATGTTCGCCCACAGCAGCAATAATCGCCGGTGACAAACCGGGAATATCGCGCAGGAGCTTTGTGGATATATCGACATGGCTTTGCACGTGTTGCCAATCATCCGCCGTCAACTCATCCGTTTTATTTAGAATTTGTGGATCAAGATGCAACATGCCCACATCATGAGTAATCGCTGCCCAAAAAATCTCGCCCGATTCATGGGCAGGCAAACGCATTTCCTGTGCGATGTACAACGACCAAAGACTCACGCAAAGTGTTCGGTGATACAAGTCATTCATCTGCGCTGCCATCACCGTCATAAACTGTTGCACTAGCGGCAAGCTCGACAACATTGCACAAACGGGTGTGAGGGAACTGAGTGGATGTTTACGTTCAGCCAGAGACTGAAAGTATTCAGTGGAGCGAATCGTATCCAGCAAATGCTGCAACAAATCGTCAGCATTAATAAGTCGTTCAATATGAATGGAATTAGCCAGCGGCCGGGCAAGCGTTTTATTCTTTAAACAGGCGATGTTTTTTTGATCAAGCAACGCTGTTCGTGCAAGGAGTAATTCACCATCAAGCGCAAAAATATCGTCAACTACAACAACGGGATTATCAGCAGACAAAAGCGCTAGATAGTCAGCATAAGCGCTAACCTGCAATGGATTCCATACAGATGAGACTTCGCTCGGCCCGAATGACTGTTGATCACGCGACATACATAAAAACCATCCGTGCTATTGATTTTTAACTGAATATTTTTATTGATTATTAGATCAACAATCGCCACAACCACACGCTGACCAAGCCGATCAGCAAACTGTAACCGACTAATGATGAAGCAAAGCGCGGCACCAGGTTATGGCTTATCGCTAACACTCCCGCCGAAATCATCGCTGGCATAGCCGCTTCCAATATCACCACTTGAGCAGCCAAGCCGTCAAGCCCCAACAGCCACATCCCCAACCAAGCTATCGCCGGTGAAACGAGCAAGATATACAGCAAGCCCACGATTAATGGCGATAAATATTCCTGGCTTAAGGTCAACCGCCACTGCAAACCCACCGCGACCATCACTACAGGAACAAGTGTAGATGAAATTCGCGCAAGCGCCGCCGCCAACCATTCGGGGTACACAAACACACTCGCTGCAAACGCCAGAATCAGCGCGATAAACGGCGGAAAAATCAGAATACTGCGTAAAATTTTTACAGCAGAGGTTGAGCCGGATGAGTAGTAACAGGCCACAACGATCCCGTAAGTATTCAGAGCTACAAAGGTGCCGAGCTGATCGTAAAGAATCGCGTAGGGAATCGCCTTAGAACCTAAATGGGCTTCAATAAGCGGAATTCCGACAAATCCGGTATTACCCAAAGGGACCAACAGCATTAACGCACCAGTTAGCGCGCGGGACCAGTTCATCAAGCGCGCTGTACACCATGTCAACACCGCACTGAACAACATAATTGCCCAGGCCGCGAGAACCGGAATTAATGCTTCACGACTAAAGGAAAGCGTGGGGATCTCTGACAGAATTAGTGCAGGTAACGCAACATAAATCACATAGAGATTTAACGTGGATGCCGCATTTTCAGGAAACCGGTTGGTTCGCTGCAACAACAAACCGATAATTAACGCGATAATAACAACGGCAATATTTGACATGGAAGGATTGAAACTTGTTTAGCAGAGTGAGGGCTCCAGTATGCCCCAAATCTTTAGGTATTTGTTTGACACGCCCTCCTTCCCCAGCCGGTACGTAAACAATAATTCAAAATTTGCGGCAACCATGCCTCGGGTTTTGGCGGGGGCGATAAACCGGGAACGACACTCGATGTGTAGATTTTTGGTCGCAACAGGTAGCCGCTAACAATTTCCAGAATGGCACAAGCACCCGGACTCAGACCCTCTTCACTGGGGTCATCGCTTGCGAGAATTTTTTCAAGCGTCAGCTTATCAATATAGCGGGGTTGCTGCGGCGGCTGCTTTCCATTAGCAAGCATAGAGCGACGAATAAATTCATACAGTTCACCAATTGAAGGAGCATCATCGCCCGCAGCAATACTCCAGATTTTGCCGGCGGCAGGATATTCCAACAATAACTTCACCAACACTACGGCGGTGTAGTCGGTAGGCAACATGTCCAAGTGTCCGCCTGACGAGCCGGGTAAACTTGTACAAGCGCCGCGACAGAAGGCATCCATAAGCATATGACTTTCTAAAAAATGGTGAACATAACCATCCTCTGCGCGACCTTGTAACAACGCCAAACGATAAATATCCACGGGCAAACCAGAAGCCAACACCAATTGCTCTGCTTCGTATTTTGTTTGTTCATAGGCATTATTAAATTCGCCCAAGGGCTCTGCATTTTCGGGCAATTTTCCTTGTCGAGTTCCAACGACGTAAAGCGTGGAAACATGCCCAACAATTTGTAAGGCTGGACAGCCTTGCGCGAATTCAATGACACGCTGGGTACCACCGACGTTGATCGCATAGGCATCGGCATAGAGGGCATCAAATCGTATGTGCGCTGCCGAGTGCAATATATGAGTTACCGACTCTGTAATCGATTGGAGAATTTCAGGCGCGATAGAAAAATGGGGAGCTAACAGGTCACCTTCGACAAAATCAAACAAGGGTCCAAGCGATGCCTGTTCATTGCGCAGATGATGCTGAGCAACAAATGTATTCCAACGCTCGGCGGCTGATTGTGTCGCAGTACCTCTGACTAAACAGGTAACCCGCTCGACTCGACTATCGTTGCGCAAAAGCCGCAACACTTCCAGACCAACGCTGCCTGTTGCACCGGTTAAAAATAAATGCATATCCAGTCCAGATTGTGGAAAAACTAAGTGGCGTTTTTTTGCAGTCGCGCCGTTGGTGTTTTATCGGCGCAGTACTGTTTGTGCATCAATACCAACACCTCGCGCAACGCGGCCGTGTAGCCGTTTGTCTCGACGCTCGCAAAACCTTCTTGCTCATAGGCGCATGCAATTAAAATATGCGCAGCTTCCAACTTATAAAATGGAATAGCCGGAGCGAGGTGATGCTCAGCGTGGCGATTGAGACCATTGAAAAACAAGCGTCCAATCAGATTGGTTTTAATTGTGCGCGCGCTCGTGTATTGCGTATCAGAAGTCGATGCTTGCTCGCCCCACAAACCATAATGTTCCATATGATTGCGAAACTGATGCAAGGCTCCGACCAAGCGCTCATGAACAAACCAGGCAATTAAAAAGCCAAGCAATCCTGGCCAGCCCTGTGCCCAAAAAGCAGCCGCGCCCAGCAATGCGACAGTTGTAACAATGCCGAGTACATCAACAATAAATGCACGCCGCAGGGAGTGAATGTGCCAACGTTTGAAAACCGCAACCAGGATTTTGTGGGCAAGACCCGCAGCACCCGTGACAAACATCGCCAACCACAATTGGTTACGCAAGCCTGCGCGTTTCAATGGAGATATTTCCCAATCTGCCGCGAGTGGCGAGATGCGTTCGGGGTCAGCAAGATCGCTGCCACTCTGTTGGTGATGAATAAGATGCACATATTTGTATGCACCAATCGGCCAGGCAATCGGCCAACTGATCAAACGCCCGAAAAATTCATCTAGCCACGAAACACCCGTCAATCTATGGTGTAACGCATCGTGGCTGAGCGACATCAAACTCGCAAAGCACAGCCCTGCAAAAACAGTAGCAAGAATAAAAATTCCGTATTCTTGATCTACCCAGGCTTGGCATGCCCACCACCAAAGCGCCGCTTGCAACGGTAAGCGGATAAGCAAATGCAGAGCGCCGGGCCAAGGCGAAATCCGTTTTAAATCGCGCAGCTCGGCATGGAGCTTAAGGCGCCCCGCTTTACTTAAGCCAAGCCCACGCGAAGTATTCATTTGCTTAGCCTTTAGCGGCGATCGCCGTCTGCAGCAGATCAGCTAGCCCTTGAATATCGTTGATGCTGGAAAGCTCTTGCCGCGGAACGCGCACACCTAACTCACGCATGCTGCACGACACCACCTCCACCATATCCAGACTGCTGGCTCCCAGATCTTTCATTGAAACATTTGGGGTAACTTTTCCTTCGTCGATATCCGGGCAGATATCGATTAGGTGTTTTTTTATTACCGCAAAAATATCGTCATTCGTCATGCTTTTTCTCCTCATTCCAGATGATTTTGCCTTTGGCACGAGCGCGTTCGGCAATTCCCATCAAGTTATCAAAAAATTGAAAACCTCTATCCACCATAATGACCTGACCACCAATGGCATCGCACAAGCCACTACCCAATGCAAACACTACATTGCCAATTTCGTCTGGCGTGGTGTAGCAATCTTCAAAACCACCCAGAGCCTCCAGGTACTCATGAAAGTCTTTGCCAAAAGTCGCATCAAAGGATTCGGTGCGCACCAAGCGGGAGCGCACTATATTCACGCGCGAACCTTCATCAAGCAGGCGAAAATTCATATAACGGCACATGGTTTCTAACACCGCCTTGGAGACCGCGACAAAGTCGTAGTTCATAAAAAAACTGTCGGGCCCATCGCTGGATAATCCGAAAATATAAGCGGGATAAGCACCAAATTTTTTATGGATTAAATCGGTGTAATTCCACAGTGGCCAGGCTGAATAATCCAAACTGCGAAACAGTGACCGCTTGTTGTATTCGTCAAGTCCACTCGTGCGCTGCGCAAAGGCAACATTGGAAATAAACACATCTATTTTGTTAAATTTTTCGGCCACCGCATTAAGCAATAATTCGGTATCGCCGTCGTTGATAACATCAGCTTCAATCAGCATTGGCTCTGGCGCGCCTAAAGCTGCAAATTTTGCGCGCACCTGCTCCATATCCGCGGTGCCCCAGCGATAGGTGAGAATCGTGTGGGCGCCATATTTAGCGTAAGCCAAGGCACAGGCAAGACCGATTCCCATGGTGCCTCCGGTTACCAATACCACTTTTCCGGACTGATCTATCATGGCGCGCCCCATTGTGAAATATCGAGATTGTTAAAACTGATTTCGTGCATTAACGATTCCTGAGTGATTGCCGCTTCATAGGCTTGTCGTTTTGGCAGTGACAACACCCGCTTCAAACGACATAAATTCGCGCGCGGTTTTTCAGAGATTGCGCGTGCTAAAACCAGCGCATGCTGGCGCACTTCATGCCTCGGCAATACAGCGTTGATCCCACTCGTTGAAGTGAAACGCTTGCCACGCCAGAGATCAGCGGTGTAAAGCATTTCGTGCGCGATAGCGGGGCCGAACGTATATTCCAACAGCGTTGTAGTGCCCATTCCCGGAGTAAAACCCATCGCCATAAAATTGGCGCCGTAGCGACTGTCTTCGGCTATAACCGTTAAATCACAGGACAGCAATAATGCAAAGCCACCGCCTATAGCATGCCCTTCGGCCGCTGCAATAACCGGCATAGGTAAACCCATCAAACGGCGACCTAAAATTAATTCGGTAGGCGCCAATTTTCCTGCCGCTATATCTTGCAAAGCTTCTTTCGTTGCGCCGGTCGAAAAATATTCTGGTAATCCCGTGAGCAAAACCACACTGCAATTTTGGTCCTGACTGAGTGTGTCGACTGCTGCTAAAAATGCCGATGCAAAAGCCGGCGACATGCCATTTTTTCCCGCGCTGTCACACATCGCCATTTCGACAATGCCATGCTCTAACGGCTTCAACGCCACGTAATCTGGATTCAAAATTGGTGTGTGCGCCACTTCATCCCACTTCATGCTTCAGTCTCTCGCGCTAATGCATCGGATACCTCTGGCGCGAGCATAGCGTTCAGCGATACTTGTGTTGCTTCTTCAAGCGCAGCACGCAGCGTTTGCACATGTGCCGGATGGCGTTTGATGGCGGCCACGCCCAGTGGCGCAGCGCGTTGCAGTTTGCGAATTTGGCGCTGCAACACTTGCTCAACCATTGCTTGCTCACACCACAGATCGACCAAACCCAACTGCTTGGCCTCGTCCGCACTAATGCTTTCACAAAGAAGCGCTAACCGGCGTGCTTTTTGTGGTGCCAGTCGCTCGTGCACTACAGCAAAAACAATCGCCGGATAAAAACTGTGTAGCGCTTCAGGCAAACCGAATCGCGCTTGCGAACTTGCGAGGACAAGATCACAGGCAGCCGCTAATCCGACGCCGCCACCAAAAGCGCCACCCTCCACTAGCGCGATTACCACACAAGGACAGGTGCGCACAGCGAGTAATAAATCTGCGTAAGCTTGCAGCCCTGATTGCAAGAGTGACGCGTCTTGACTAGCAGCGAGATTTAAATCCATTCCCGCGCAAAAAGTTTCGAGAGATCCGCGCAAGACCGCAATATTACCTAGGCGCAATGAATTAATTTTATCGCTTAAGCGAGCGATTTCCTGGAGACATAAACTCGCCGGCACATCAATAAAAACAATCCCGCTTTTTTTGTCGAGGCCAGTTTGTTTTGCGCTACTTTGCGCGTTGTCGTCACTAATGTGCTGATTATTGATACTGGTAATTTTTTCCACAATCAGCTCCATTCATACAGGCGAATATGTTCACTGGCGCCGCGGAAACATAATTTTTTTTGTCCCTTGTACGCAGTCGTATACCAATCGCGAAAGCCCAACAGACTGACCTCAAAATCGCCCTTATCAATGTGATCGAGGCGCGCACCCTCAGCCGCTTCATATTCTGCCAGGGTTAAATTAAGCCGGGCATCAAGCAGACCAGACAAATTAGCTTGCAGCGCAATTCGCTTCGCGTTCTCACCAAAACAGCCGCTGTAAAATTCGCCCGTTGATCCTGAACCATAGGAGTAAATACCCACCCGATGATCGCTAGATAAATAATCGCCAGTTAAAGCAATTTCTCCAGCCAGAGTGAGCAAAGAAATAAATACACTGCCCGCATAGGTGCCGCCCATTCGTCGATTAAAACCAAGCGATGGCAATACGCGCTCTTCATAATCGTTGGCTACGATCTTGGCATTGAAGTCTGGCAAGCTGCGCATCACTGCCCGATGTGCGCGGCGAGTAATACCGCCAAACGGTGCGTGATAAATTTGCCGGGGAAACCAGGATTGGATTGCTTGTAAATTTGTCAGTGCCACACCGCGCTTGATATCAACTTTTTCGCAATAGCGTTTGAAAGCTGTGTCGACCGCATCTATGTAGGAGAGCAAACTGGTTTCGCTGTGGCCCGCTTCCACGCGCGACGTCGGTCTAATTAAATCTGACACTTCGTGCGTAAACAGCCCCGACAATCCGCGATCTATATGAAAAAAATCCGCGTCTCTTGATAGCAGCATCGCGACCGCGCCAGCACCCATTACAAATTCGTAAGGGCGATTGAAATGCGCGCGACTTTGATCAGTGCAAATCACCAACGCCTTGTCGCCCTCTTCCGCTTCGGCATGCAGCCAAGCGAGGGCGAGATTGAGTGCACCTGAGCCACCATAGCAAGCATGTTTTACTTCAAGGTTGCGACAATCGTCCGGCAAATCTAAATAGCGCTGAACCCAGGTCGACAGCGCCTTCTCTTGATCAGGTGCGCTCTCGGACGCAACCAACAATAATTTAACGGAGCGTCTGTCGTCATCGCTCAATAAATCGCGCGCCGCATTCACTGCCATGGTCACCGGATCTTCCCAAGGCGGGTTAACCGAGCGCTCGGTTATCATCATGTCGCCACAGACTTCAGCGACATTACCACCGCGCGCTTCCACCAGACTGTGCATATCCATCGCCATACTGCAGGGATAGACGCGCATTTTTTCAATTCCGATACTGCCCATTAGGGTGCCCAGTCCAAGCCACCGGAGACTTTTACCGTCTCGCCGTTGATGTAACCCGCCGCATCACTTAACAGAAACAACATCGTCTGCGCCAGCTCCTCCAATTTGCCCAAGCGTCGCAAGGGGCAAAACTTATTCGCGTAATCCACCAGACCTTCACTCATAGTGTCGCGCGTCATATCGGTAGCAAAATAAGCGGGTGCGACCACATTGGTGGTAATGCCTTTAGCGCCGTACTCTTTAGCCAAGGCAGTCGCCACGCCGATAAGCCCGGCTTTACTTGCTGCGTATGCAACCTGCCCCGTTGCACCGCCGGCAATAATCGATGAGACGAACAAAATGCGCCCCCAACGATTGGCGACCAGCTCCGGCAAGAACGCCCGGCAAACATAAAAAGCGCCAGACAAATTGGTATCTATCACCCGGCTCCAATCGTCATCGGTGAGTGAATAGGCCAAGCCGTTCACGCTCACTCCAGCGTTGGGCACTACCGCGTCTATGCCATTGAAGTGACTAAGCACTTCATCCGCTACTCTATCCACGGCTTTGGAATCGCGCACATCCAACTCCCAGGCACGAATCAATGCATCGGGATTAATGTCTTTGGCAAGTGCGATGGTGTCGTCGGCAGCTTGGGAGTTGCTGACGTAGCTAAACGCTACCTGCCAGCCCTGCCTGATCGATTCCAGTACAACTGCTTGACCAATACCGCGCGAGCCACCGGAAATAAAAACTGTGCGAGGAGATTTCATTGCATTAATCACCAATCATTACTTCAAATAAAGAAACTGAAATTAATGTCTCTTGCCGATACACCTGCCCGAGCGCTTTAAAAGTCCAACCATCGTCGTCAAACACTTGCGTCAAAATAGTGAGCTCATCACCTGGTTTGGCTTCGTTGATAAAACTCGCATCGTGAATTCGAATCAGTCGCACCGGCGCTGGTGTAATTGCGTCGAGCGCGCTCGCTTTTTCAAGCTGTTGCAGCCCCGCAAAACACAGCGCATGTTGGCCGGTCATTTCTACCAGTAATACTCCTGGATACACCGGCGAGCCCGGAAAGTGGCCGCTGAACATGGGATCGTCCGCCACCAAAGTTCGGCGCCCGACCAAGCGCCCGGCTTGTGGGTCATGTGCAATGATTTGCTCCACTAACAGAAAATTGCCCCGGTGCGGCAGCAGGCGTTCGATCACATCACTCGTGTAATTCACTTTTTTGGTCAGGCTGTTTGAATCAAACAAGGGCGCGCGGCGCGCCATTTTTACCTGCTGTTCAGTGAGCGAGTGCATGACGAATTTCCTCAATGCGCTGGCCGAATGTCACTTCCTGATCTTTAGCGCCCGGTAAAAAATCAACCGCGAACACGCGTTGCGGAGAAATCCATTTGCGATTCAGCATGCGCGTCAACACTTGCAATGGGCCAACCTCCACAAACACCGGGTCACCATAGCAAAGCACCATTGCATCAATGGTTTCGCGCCACTTCACTGGTTGCCAAACATGCCGCGCGAGGCGATCAATGATGTTGGTCGAGTGTGTGACTGCCACTGGTTTCGCATCGACATTAGGCCAATAACCTGCGACCGGAATTTGCCAGGGCGCGTTTTCCAACGCGGGCCGAAAAGCCTCGGCAACCGGTGCAAACAGCGGTACATGCATAGCAATACGCTGCTCGATAAGTTGCCCGGTGATGAAGTATTGATCCAGTGCCAAAACCAGAACGCGATCAACTGCCGCCGCTGTTCCAGCGATAACATTTTGCGTGGGACTATTTATGTTAGCGACCGCGACCGCACACGCATTGCAAAACTCCTCACGCACTTGCGCGCACAATGCCTCTAATTCTTCCAAACCGAGAGGAAACATCGCCGCCATTACACCCGCGGGTCCGGCGTCGTAGCAGCGCCCGCGCGACGCTACTAAAGTTCGCGCTGCCTCAACTGGAAGCGCACCAATAGCCACACAGTGTGAGTATTCGCCAAGACTCAAACCGGCCGAGGCCTGCTCGTGCAAACCGGCCGCACGTACCAATTGCAGCCAAGCCTGAGTCACTTCAAACACCGCGAGTTGGATTTCCAAATTATTTGCAAACGCGGCATCAAATGGGCGACCGATTTGTGCTTCGACATTGGCGAGTGCTTGCGCAGCACGTTGAGAATCAACCATCGCCAAACGCTCGAACATCAATGGATCGCGTGAGCTTTGCCCGGGGAAAATAAAAATGAGCGGACGCGCACTCATAGTTCAGTACTGCCTAAAATACCGGCGGCACGCATAGGTTCAATTAGCACATTTTTAATGTGCGCGATGGCCTCATCAAGATCTTCCCGCGTATGCGCAGCGGTGACCGCAATACGAATGCGTACGCGATCTTCTGGCACGGCGGGATAATCTACCGGCGCGACATACAAGCCGCGCGCCATAAGTTGACGGACACCTTCGAATAAAATATCGCGACGATTTGCAAAAATAATCGGAATAATCCAGCTTTCGGTGTAACCAATATCTAATCCAAGTTGTTGCAGCGATTGCCGCATGTAGCTTGCGTTTTCCGCTAATTTTTTGCGGCGCGCTGAATCTTTTCGGATCAGTTGTACGGCTTTCAAAATTCCCGAGACAGTTGCGGGCGGCAAGGCTCCGGAAAAAACATAGGGGTGGCTGTAGTAACGCAGGTAATCAATTAAGTTTTTATCCGCAGAAATAAAACCGCCCACCATACTCAGCGCTTTGGAGAAGGTGCCCATAAATACGCGCACTCGCTGCTGTTCACCCTGCCGTTCAGTTGTCCCGCCGCCCCCTTCGCCATCGGCAAATACCGAGTGAGCTTCATCGACGACGATACCAACGCCGTGTTTGTCGGCCACATCCAGCAGTGCCGTTAGAGGTGCAAAATCGCCATCCATGGAATACAAACCGTCAATAATCACGCAGCGCCGACTGCCTTTAAAACGCATTAATACTTCATCCAGCGAGGCGGGATCGTTGTGCGAAAAGGTCACGAGCTTTGCGCCTGATAAGCGCACGCCATCCATCCAGGACATGTGCGCCTTTTCATCGAGAATCGCTACATCTCCACGGTGCAAAAGCGCGATGCACAAGCCGATCGCCGCCGCAAAACCGCTGGTAAATAATAAAGTATCTTGCTTGCCGGTCATTGCGCTGAGTTCGTCTTGCAATTGCGCATGTACCGATGTCATACCCGACATTAAGGGCACGCCAGCCGAGCCATTACCCCACTTCGTTAACGCTTCCTGTTGCGCAGCAATAACCTCGGGATGTGAAGCCAAACCGAGGTAATCAAGCGATGCGATGTTAAGCACTTTGTGAGGAGTTCCACCCAAGGCGAGTTCAGTGCGCGCGCCGACCATGGTCGCCAAACGGCGCTCCATCAATGCATGGTACTCACCTGCATCGCTGCGCCAACGGGTAAATTCAGGCATAGCCGCCAGCGGGTCTGAATCATGCCCCATGTAAAAATCACCAAGGGACATTCTTGTCGGATCTATTGTTTTCGGATCTATTGTTTTCGGATCTATTGTTTTCGGATCTATTGTTTTCGGATCTATTGTTTTCGGATCTCTTGTTTTCCCATCATCGGTTGTCGCATCCTTCGCCAATACGTCGTTCATCTTAATCATCTCCCACACAGAGCGTTTGTCCACGCACAATATCGAGAAAGCCCGAGGTCAAGGCTTGTGCCACATCGGCCGCGCGCTGATGCCCCAGCGGGGTATCAGGATAGGCAACCAGATTGACGCTTATGGGTTCATACAATAAATGTGAAGTTACATACGCGATGATCGACCCCAGCGCGGCATTGACCGCTGCAAGATTTTCACTCGTTGGTTTTGGAAAAAATCCAATTGCGTAGCGCGGAACACCGCCGCCGCTTTTGCGACAGGATTGAATGGCCTCCACCAAATTGAAAGCGCAAGCCAAACTTTCCTGCGCAGTCATGCCTTCACGCTGTAAACCAACCAACAAAGCATCGGGTACAGAACTCAAGTCAGTAAAAATTTGTGTTTCGTTGGTGACAGCTTTAATCAGCTGCAACGGTGGCAGCAGCGCGCCAGTCAGAAACAAGGAACTCGCAGGTCTGGTCACGGTTGTAACTCCTGCAAATTCGTTAAATCCTGCAGCAAGGGCAAGGTGGCAATAAAATTATCGAAGAACGACGACCCCTTGTCGGCGCAAAGCACTTGGCCGTTAAGCCCATCCATAAGTCCACTGCATAAAGCAACAGTTGCATGACCTACATCCTGCGAGCTAACGCGAAACCAGGCAAATCGTTGCGTAAGTAGATGATGGATTTCGGGCGAAAATATTTGTTCCAAACTCGCGGTATCCACTTGTCTGGTGCGCAAACCAAAAATGCGCCCGCCAGCTTTGGCTAGGCTAGGCGCCATTGCCGAGAGCAATCCTTCCAGCGCCGCTTTTGATGCAGCCACATAATCGTAACCGGGATAAAAGTGATCGGGGCCATCAGATGAAGTGCACACAGTAGCGCGCGGAGGTTTACCGAATAAGGCCGCTATTTCCTGTAGGTAGTGCTGCGTCGGCCACACACTGTAATCCAAACTTTTTTGCAGATCGCGCAGACGCAATGCATCAAAACCAGTGCCTCGCGCGGCTACACAAACATTGCTGATAAAAATATCCAAACGACCAAACTGTTGCTGAATCTGGTTCAGCAATGATTTCGTATCGTCCGGATTGACCACATCCGCTTCTATGATCACCGGTAATGGCAACTCTGCCTGCTCAAACAACGCATTCAGTTCTGCCTGCGGCACACTGCCCCACCGATGCGTTAATACGATTTGTGCACCCTGCGCCGCTAACGCTAATCCAGCCGCAAGACCAATTCCCCGGGTTCCTCCGGTGACGAGCGCGACCTGTCCGTGAAGACTAAACACGATCAAGCTTCTGCCAAAGAGCACAACAATTGATACCGCCGAAACCAAAAGAATTCTTCAGGAAAATTTGGGTTTGATGGCGCACGGAACTGTTCGCACACACATTTAAATCGACTTCAGGATCAAGCTGTTCAATGTTGATTGAAGGATGCAAGCGGCCGTGTTGCATTTGCAAAAGCGCTGCGATCGTCTCGACAACTGGTGCCGACCAACAGGTGTGACCCAACATGGACTTGGGTGCATTGATGAATAAATTTTTTGCGTGACTGCCAAACACTTCCTTGATTGCTCGCAACTCCGCAACATCGCCTTGAGGTGTCGATGTCGCATGAGCACTAACAAAGTCGACTTGCTCTGGAGCGATATTCGCCTCTTGCAGCAAACGTCTAACCGTAGCAACTTGACCTTCCGTCGACGGGTTGGGCATGTGATTGGCATCAGACATGGCAACGCAGCCGAGCACTTCTCCGTAGATTCTTGCACCGCGCGCCACGGCGTGATCATAATTTTCCAATATCAGAGTGCCCGCACCGTGCGAAGGCACAAAGCCTTCACGGCGCAGGTCATAAGGCCGACTGGCTAACTCAGGGGTATCGTTAAAACTGTTGGTAGTGATCGCGTTTAGCAGCGCCATGGCATGCAAGCCCATCGGCGAAAATTCCAACGCGGCGCCCGTTACTACCGCAACATCGTGGCCGTGATAGCGAATTTCATCGATGCCACTGCGCAACGCAATATTGGCGCTAGCGCAAGCGCCACCCAATGTGTAACTGGCGCCGCGACTGCCCAAGACTTCACTTATCGACGAGGCGTGATCAGTGTCGAGATCAAGCAAGGCAGCCTGGGCGTCGATCCAGTCCGGCTCGCTTTCCATAAACGTTTTGTGATTAGTGAGGAGATAATTTTCGTTGAGGTTGTGCCCTGCCAACAGCGTTGCACATCGCGTCATATCGCGATCAAAACTCAAACCCGCGTTCAGCCATGCATCTATACTTGTCAGCACTGAAAGGCGTGTCGACCAGGGAGCGCCACGCATTAATTTGCGCGCGCGTGCAAAATTAGCCTCGGGAATCACACCTTCCAACGAAGCCAGGCGCGCCTTTGCATCGTAGTCAGAGAGGTCGCCCCCCACCTTGGAATAAACACGTGAATCATCAAAAAACTGCCACCGTTTTATTCCGGATTTACCGGCAATTAAATTTTCATAAAAGCCTGCCAGCGAATCACCCAAGGGCGATATCACGCTCATCCCGGTAACAACGACTCGCTTCATGACCAAGTCTCCAGAGCCTAAATAATAAGCAACAGTCGCCGAATTTATCAGGCTGGCACTGTCAGTTGCAATCGCAGGCTATTTTGTTCAGAAAGAAAATTTGCACGCCTGAATGGCGGGTCAAAGATCTTATTGGCGGATAAATTGATAGCCAAGCCGAAGTAAAGATCCAGCTTAAATAAGTACTTACATCTCTTTGTTATAAAAAGTCGGGCAGTGCTACGTCTCCATTCTGCTTCACCATATATCGATACCTCGTACCGACTAGACTGTTGTTGGAACAGAATATTCTAATGAGCTAAGACTTCAGTATTGATGGAAAGCTGACAAAAAACCGCTCGACATTGTCGAGCGGCTGCTTGGCTGGCCTAGCCAGTATTGGGAGTGCGACTAATTAGTTGTAGTAATTAGTGTAGAGCCCCATGCGCAAAGCCGAGCTGGTATCGCGATTGGCAAAGCGGTTGATTTTTACTGTGTAATAACCTGATTGGCTGGGCGTGAAGTTGACGTATTCAAAAGAATTGTCCCAAGAATAAGAGCCACCCACCAAGCTACCGTTAGGAGCGTAGACTCGCATGTCCAGATCCATACCTATAGCGTGTGCGTTGTTGCGATTATCGTAGGTATAACTACCCCGATTCATCCACGCCAATGCAACACGGGCTTTCTTGAAGCCGCTGGAAATATAAACACGCGTAGTAACATAACCATCGCTGCTGCCGTCGTTTTTGTCGAAGGTGCTCCAGGAGCCGTTGCTACCACTCCACCATGCCCAGTAACCGGAATACTGCGCACTTAAAAAATCGATTCCACCCAAACCAACTTTATCGAACCCACCAGTGATGGAATCGGTAGCGCCCGCCAGCATTTTTGCTTTGGCTAAATAAGGACGATATTTCAAGTAAGTCGAAGAACTCATCATGTCTGCCGTAAATGCCGCAGCGTGAGGACAAGACATACTGGTGCCAGTCATAGTGAAACCGCCAGCGGTAATATTGGTACCCGGTCCAGAAAGCTCGGGTTTGTCGTTGCCGATACTCGGGTCGGTAAATGAAGAGCCGCTGTTAATGCCATTAGTGGCATCGTTGTAGTTACCTACCGCAACTATGTTTAAACCTTTACCGGGCGTGGAGATACTGCCGGTTGTAGTGCCGGAATTACCCGCGCTGTTGAACATAGCGAGGCTGTTGTTGTAACTGTAGTTATCCCAGTTGCGGTCAGTAGTGCCATAGTTATTACTGGAGGCATCGCCGTTGGAACGAGTGGTAATGTAGATGGGATCATTACCTCCTACACCGTCGAGGTCGCTGTCATTTGGGAGCACAGCACTACCACGGCAGTACAAAAACGAATTGGGGGATACGCTGCGAATGATCGCACCGACGTTGCGTGAGTGATTGGTTTCGGCACCGGCCAGACGATCGTAATTAGTAATACGGGATTCATCGGCACAACCACTTTCAGTCATATAAATACCAATTCCATCACCACGAGTAGCACTAAACGGCAGCGCCCAATTGGTAATGTTTGTGGCGTTCATGGCCGCATTAATATCGTCTTTAAATTTCGGAGTGGGCTCAACGCCGGCGATCATCGCGTCATTGCTTTCCATCAAACGCGCAAGCGTATCTGCGGTCAAGCTGGCAGTCAGACCTTCTTCACCGCGCGCAAGTGCTTCTCGAACACCTTTGGCATCCAACAATTTATTAGCTTCTGCCCAACGCTGAACTACTGCACTGCGCTGGAGGTTGGCTTCACGTTGCAATTTGCGCAGCGTTGCTGCACTCGCATCGCCATATTGATTTAATTCTTTGGCACCAAGTTCGCGTCCATTCACCACACCACTCGCGGTTTCACCGTTGCGAATCTCACCAAAACCCGTTTCCACCGGTACTTGTAGGTTCACGCCAACGTTCAGAGCTATGTCTACACTGAGGGTTGCGCTGTAGTTACCTTGGCTGAGCATTTCTTTCACCCACTTGACCACGCGTGGATCAAATTTTTCTGTTTTTGATCGGGGAACTTCGCGCTCGGAAATGGGTTTACCATCAGGATTAAGAATTTGTGTTTTCACTTCGCCCTGAGCATCAATAATTTTACTGAATGAATATTTAGCGCCGCCAATCACCGCAACTTTGGTGGTTTCTAATGGAGCTCCAGCCGTTTGAGCACTCGCACTAAAGGCAGTGAGTGTGCCAGCCAAGCCGATTGCAAGAGTGAGGGTATTAAGGGTAAATGAAGAGAGTTTCATAATAAATTCCTTTATTAATTGAGGTTAAGATCCAGCCCAAATATTCCTTTAGGCTGTGCATAGTGTAGGTGGTGGGCGTGGTGCACGACTGTAATCTAATACCCTGCGGGTTGTGACTTTTTCACTTTGCAATTCAAGCAGAGAGAAATTGGGAAAATAGCCACATCAGTATGTGCGCACCCGCACCGACGCAGCTTGAGCCAAGGTTTATGGTCGAAATATGTGAGGAACCAATAGACAGAAACAGCGGAGTAAAAATTTATGTCAATTTTTGAAGATAACGCATGGTTGGTTGCAATTTTTTTTGCATTTATAGTGTTCTGGATCGTGGCACTGATTTTAAGAAATCGAGCAGCCAAAACGGATTCTGTTGGGCGCTCTGAAAAAGACACTGTGATGAATAGTGTTTCGATAGATGCGAAGGAGAATACTACGAAATTGGATTAGAAAACTTCACAACCGTTCATTGCGCAGTGTGCCTTGCTGCCCACTTGGCTTTGATATAACTGTGGTCGAGCAAGCGCCCCTCGTCGGCCGCACTAACGCCTTTTCCCACCGCCAGAAAAAACCATTCGTTGTGCGCAACGCATTGCTTGATAGTTTTAGTAAGCATACGTCGGTTTCGTAAAGTAGGTACACAGCCGCGTTACCCTCACCACCGCCAAGCACATTGCACACAGCTTGGGCAAACTGCTTGATCTGCTCTGGCGCAACCAATCCATAACCACAAACGCGCTTACCCATCAAAAAAACCTCAAAAAAAAATGCCCCGATGCAGACTCACCAGGGCTAATACCACTCATCGACTCACTCCAATACACCCGGCAAAACGGACAAACAAAAAGGCCGGAGGGTTACCCCACCGGCCTTTTTGAATAGCTTTGCTCAAGCATGCCTGAAAAGTTACACTAACTGGCTGACAAAAAGGCAACCCTTTTATACTTAAATTAGAATATTTAACTATAGTGCTAGTATTCATGCACCATGCCCATTAATGACCACAATCCCAGCTAAACTCGGGAGGAACAAATGATCAAGGAGCTTCAAATTGTCTCAAGATAACGCTCATGTAGGACTGGCAGATGCCAAACCCACCAAACAAAAAACTGATCCAATTGACACCGCCATTTCCCTCTTCATCCACCGTATTTGGGATATAGAAGAATGTGCAAAAAAATTCATTCTGCTTGCAACTAAGGAGCGTCTAGCCAGCACAAAACGGATAAAAGCTGCCTTAGAAGATGTGATTAAAGAGTTAGAAGCTGACCCAACCGCCAAGATAACAACATTAAGAAAAATGGCCAGTTCGAGCAGAGAAATAACTCGTCACAAACGCTCGGACCCAGTTGAAGTTTTGGAGCGCAGCCTATTTATCAGTATTTTTTCAAGTTTCGACAAATTTATAGGCGAATTAATTATCGCCCTTTATTCACTTAACATTGGATTGTATAAAAAAATAAAAAGAGAAGTTTCTTTCTCTGACGCGCTTGGTTACAGCTCAATTGAAGAGCTTAGAGACGCTTATCTATTGAAGGAAATCGAAACAATTAGAAGGAAAAGCTATTTGGAACAATTCAGTGACCTTGAAAATCGATTTGATATTGTATTAACAAAATTTGATAGCTGGCCAACATTTATTGAAATGTCTCAGCGTCGGAACTTATTCACACACTGCGACGGAGTTATCAGCGATCAATACATAAGCGCCTGCGAAAAAGTTGGATACAAGCTAGAACCTAACTCAACTATTGGAACTAAGTTAAGTGTGGGTAGCGATTACTTATTGTCTACATGTGCCGTTATATCCGAAGTAGCCATCATGCTTGGGCACACCTTGTGGAGAAAGTTGGGGGATCATGATCGGGAAGCTGCGGACTCAAGCCTTAACACATTAATTTATGAATTTCTCTATAAGGAAGACTGGGACCGTTCAATATCACTATGTAAATTTTCACTACAGATCCCCAAATTTTTTAATGACCAAGTAGCACGGATGCTAATTATTAATTATGCAATTGCTCTTAAGGCAAAAGGTGACACCAAGAGTGCAATTAAAATATTAGATCGGAAGGACTGGTCTGCTGTGGACTACAGATTTCAATTAGCTTACCTGGTGATTTCAGATAGATTCGAAGAAGCTGCGATGATCATGAAGCGTATTGGTACCGACAGTTTAATGTCGGAAATGTCATATCATGACTGGCCATTGTTTCGCGACTTCAGAGAAACAACATATTTTTTCGACACCTACGAGGCAATCTACGGATACAAGTATTCATCAAAAGTCACAGAAATTGCAGAAGAGAATGCTAACTCAGACCTAGAGGAAACTATTGCCGAGGGCCCAGCTCAGGTTAATTTAAATGCTGCACCTGACGGCACCTCTCCATCCACCCAACAATAAGCCTCGTCATAAAGTTTACCCGCTGCATAGCGGGTAATACCCAAATGCGACGCAACTTGGCTGTGTCGCCAATCCATCACAAATGACCTTATCAAAACCTTATATCAGGTTGGATTATGTAATTTTAACTTCGCCTTTACCGCACCCACTCGCATGCATCGTCATCGTAAATCTCAGAAACAATTCCTGTCTCGCATGCAGTGCGCGCAAACTTAGCCATTGGGCTTTTGTGGGTAGCCACTGCTCTACCCCTTTGCATCTCATAGAGCTCAATGTGTCAATAACCAGACCGTATTTTGTTCAATAACTGCAGCGGTATGTACCCGTTTATGTTTATAATTTTTGTTGTCGCCTTTAATACCCCACTGTCACTCATGTTGACCGCCATTTAAAACACACACATTCCAGTAAGTTAACTAAGGAATGATCACCAACTTTTCTTCTCAGTGCCGAGGAAAATTTGGCTCAACTCGACGCATAAAATCAATAAGAAATGGGCATGACAACAAATCAAAAAAACAACTACACCGCCTATTACCATCACATCAAATGGGTATAAAGATAGAGTTAAAGGTGGGATTCTTTAAGACGATAATATTCATGCAAAAAACAAAAAGCCCTACAATTGCAGGGCTTTGAGGTGATCGCAATAACTTGCGATTTGTAGATGGTGCCCGAGGCCGGACTTGAACCGGCACGACCAAAAGATCGACAGATTTTAAATCTGTTGTGTCTACCGATTTCACCACTCGGGCGGAGTGCTTTTACGTCGGTACGTAAAAGGGTAAAAATGGAGGCGCGATCCGGAGTCGAACCGGACTAGCTGGATTTGCAATCCAGAGCATAACCGCTTTGCTATCGCGCCATTTCGAGAGGCCGCAATTCTAGCGGACTCATTTTGAAAATCCTAGTCTTTTATCCAAGGTGCAGGAAGGTTTTTTGACAGTTGGCTAATTGCTGTGCAGGTCGATCAAAAAGGCGTTATTTTTCAGACGTTTCTGGCAATAAATAGGGCCAGGCAGCACGTATATAAATAATCATTGACCAGAGTGTGAGCACTGCGGCACCTGCCAATGCAATGAAACCAATCGGAAGCAGTATTTTGATATTGGCCAGTAACACAATAATGGCTGTCATTTGCAGGGTTGTTTTGATTTTGCCAAGGCTCGATACCGCTACACTCGCCCGCTGCCCTACTGCTGCCATCCATTCACGCAATGCCGATATGACTATCTCACGGCCAACAATCACTGCAGCGGCGACCACAAACCAGACCGAATTGTGATGCAAGGTGACCAACAACAAGAGCGCTATGACTACCATCAACTTATCGGCAACAGGATCAAGGAAGGCGCCGAACGGCGTGCTTTGATTGTATTTACGTGCAACATAACCGTCGGCCCAATCAGTAATGGCGGCCACGCTGAAAATCAATGCAGAGACGAAGTGAGCCCAACCAAAGGGTAGATAGAACACCACTACGAAGAGCGGGATCAGGAAAATCCGCGTCAAAGTAAGTTGGTTGGCAAGGGTCATAAGCGATTCCGGAGGCTGTATTGTTCGGGCGCGATGATACACCAGCAGGCGGTCATTGACACCCTTTGGTTATATTACTGAAACATTTGGGGCCTGTATCGGATCGCGTTAATCGTTGTGGAAAAACGCATAGATTTCTTCGGCGAGCCGCTGGCTGATACCATTTACGCGCCCGAGATCGTTGATACTGGCATTTTGGATCTCATGCAAACCACCGAAATGTCGCAGTAACTCGCGGCGGCGATTAGCACCTATGCCGGGGATATCTTCCAGGGTTGAGGTTTTACGTTTTTTGTCGCGGCGCTGCTTGTGGCCGGTAATGGCGAAGCGGTGGGATTCGTCGCGAATATGCTGGATCAAATGCAGCGCGGGTGAATCGCCCGGCAATACAATCTCCGCACCAGTTTCGCCATCAAACAAAGTTTCAAAACCGGCTTTGCGCGTTGTGCCTTTGGCAACACCAATTATCTGCACGCCTTGCACACCCAATTCGGCAAGTACTTCTGTAGCTTTACCCATCTGCCCTTTGCCACCATCGATCAACAAAATATCGGGCAGTTTGCCTTCACCATTTTGTAAGCGGGTATAGCGCCGTGTTAGCGCCTGTTCCATTGCGGCGTAATCGTCGCCCGGGGTGATGCCATCAATATTGAAGCGGCGATAATCGGATTTGAGTGGGCCATTGGTATCGAACACGACACAACTGGCAACGGTAAGCTCACCGCTGCTATGGCTGATATCAAAACATTCCAAACGCTGTGGTGTTTCGTCCAGATTAAGGGCTTCTTGCAATGCGACAAAGCGATCCAACGAATTTTTCTTATTATTAATGTGCGCGATAATATTTTGCTGCGCGGCGGTCGCTGCCATTTGCAACCATTGCGCGCGATGGCTGCGTACTTGGTGGTTGATCGATACCTGGCGCCCCACAGATTGCTGCAAGGCTGCGCTGATCAATTCCACTTCTTCCAGCACTTCACTCACAATCAATTCGCGCGGAATTTCGCGACCACTGCTAGCAAGATAAAATTGTGGAATAAATTCGGCGAGAATTTCTGCAGGCGTTTCTGCAAGCGTGGCCGATGGATAAAAACTGCGGCTACCAAGAATTCGCCCTTGCCGAATAAACAATACGTGCACACAAATCGCGGATGCGCGCATTTCTGCCGCGATAACATCGATGTCACCATTACCCTCTTCAATCACTTGTTGCGATTGTACGGTACGCAGCGCGGTAATCTGATCGCGAAACGCGGCGGCTTTTTCAAACTCCAGCTGCTGTGCAGCAACATCCATTTTATCGGCCAATTCACCTAATAATTTATCGGCATTGCCCGTCAGAAACAAACTGGTGTGGTACACATCCGTTTTGTAATCCGCTGGCGAAATAAATTCTACACAGGGTGCGGTGCAGCGTTTGATTTGATATTGCAAGCACGGGCGCGTACGATTTTTAAATACGCTATCCTCGCACTGGCGCACACGAAAGGTTTTTTGCAGAAAATGTAGGCTTTCTTTTACTGCGCCAACATTGGGGAAAGGGCCGAAATAATCGCCGCGTTTTTTCTTGGCACCACGATGAAAGGATATACGCGGATAATCTTCACTGCTGGAGATAAAAATATAAGGATATGACTTATCGTCACGCAGCAAAATATTGTACGGCGGCCGATTGGATTTAATCAGATTCTGTTCGAGAATCAGCGCTTCTGTTTCACTCGCTGTGACCGTCACTTCAATGCGGGCAATGCGTGACACTAAAGCATTCGTTTTGGGTGTTAAACCCGTTTTGCGGAAATAACTCGCCAGCCGCGCCTTCAAGTTTTTTGCTTTGCCCACATACAGAATCGCACCATCACCACCGAACATTTGGTAGATACCGGGTTGCTGGGTGGTATTGGCAAGAAAACGGGAATGATCAAACAGATCAGCGCTGGCGTGCGTCATCAGAAAAGGTGTCTGTGTAGAGAGAACAAAAGCAGTCGCTTAAACGACTGCTTCCGGATCAAGAAGATTGTGCTTCACCGCCAATAGGGTTAATTCAACATCGCTATTGATATCCAACTTTTCAAAAATACGATAGCGATAGGAGTTAACTGTTTTAGGACTTACACAAAAGGTATTGGCGATATCGTTTACCTTTTGACCATTGGCAATCAGCATTGCTGTCTGCAGCTCACGCTGCGACAACTTCTCAAATGGCGATTCCTGGTTGTTATTGCCAGAAAAGGTTCTGAGTGCAAGTTGTTGAGCGATACTGTTGCTCATGTACAAATCACCGCGAATCACTTTATTGATCGCATCGGTAATCTCGGTGAACTCAGCACCCTTCGTGACATAACCAACAGCACCCGCTTGCATCAATCGCGTTGGATACAAGTCATCGTCACAAGCGGTAACCGCAATAATTTTGATAACGGGATTCACGGTCAGTAATTTTTTGGTCGCTTCAAGGCCGCCCATCCCCGGCATTTTTACATCCATCAACACAACATCAGGCTTTAAAACACGCGCCTTTGTTACTGCCTCTTCACCACTCTTGGCATCCCCAACCACCTGATAGCCTTCTACGTCAGCTAACATGCGCACTATCCCCATGCGAACTAGATCGTGATCATCGACTACGAGAATCTTTGTCAAACTAGCCCCCAATCCGAAACCGGATACATAACATTGTTGTTATAACTACCAGAAAACCGCTGGCACATTTTTAATGATTGTAGTGAGACTCTGCACAAACTACCACTATTTAATGCACTGATTGCGCCGCGTTAAATGCCATTGATCGATTATGTCGCTGTTTTTATTACCTTTTCAGTAATAGTCATATTATCTATAAGATTGCTTTTAAATTTAGGCCGCTATTTGTGGGATGCCTAGGGATAAATTCGGGGTTCCATCTCCAGCATCACACCAAATTGTTCAAACACCGATTTCTTGATCAGTTCTGCCAATTCCAGCACCGCCTGCCCTGAGGATTTAAGCGGGTTTGTTAGCACCAGCGCTTGCTGCTCATGAACAACAGCGCCACCAACGTCTTTACCGCGCCAGCCCGCCTGATCGATCAACCAGCCCGCAGCCAATTTGACCTGATTAGCCGCAGCCGGATAAGACACAATCGCCGGGTTCGCTGCTTGCAAAGCATCAAATTGCAGTTGGTCGATAACCGGGTTTTTAAAAAAGCTGCCAACATTGGGAATAGTTGCCGGATCAGGCAATTTGGTCTGACGAATATCAATAACGGCTGCACTGACGTGGTGTGGCGTAATATCTGCTTCCGGGATATCGGCAAGCGCCGCCCATAATGCGGGATACGTCAAGTTCAAGTGGGGCTGTTTGCGCAGGCGAAATGTCACCGAGGTAATTACATATTGGTCTTTGAGTGACTGCTTAAAAATACTGTCGCGATAACCAAACTGGCAACTTTCATTAGTAAAAGTCACTGCAAGGCCCGAGCGAATATTAAGCGCTGACAACTCAGCAACCAATTCTTTTATTTCCACGCCATAGGCACCAATATTTTGGATAGGTGCAGCACCGACACTACCAGGAATCAGCGACAAATTTTCCAAACCATAGAGCGCATTATCGAGCGAATACTCCACCAACTGGTGCCAGTTTTCACCTGCCGCCACTTTCAGCCAGATGAATTCATCGTTTTCATCAACCACTTCCTTTCCATGGGATTTTATTTGCACCACCAAGCCGGGAAAGTCGTCGCGCAATACAATATTGCTGCCGCCGCCCAATAACAGTAACGGCAAATTTTTCGCGCGCGCAAACGCAAGCGCTTCGCGCAATTCATCATCCGTTTTTACGCTGACAAAATACTGCGCCAGTGCAGGCACAGCGAGCGTATTGAGTTTTTGCAAATTGTAATGCGGCAAAAAAAGTGGCACAGCAGACTCACCTGATTGATTAAAATTTTTCCGCTATTCTTGCGGCAAGTTAACGAAATGAATTGCTACGAATATGATTTAGCAAACCCTGCGCAGCGTCTTCCACTAGATCCAATACCAACTCAAAGTCGTCTTTATCACCGTGATAAGGATCTGGCACTTCGCGATAATCACCACGCGAACCAAACTCCAGAAATAAACCCAGATGGCCGGTAAACGCCGACGGTTTCATGCGCTGCAAATCCATCAAATTGTATTTATCCATCGCCAACACATAATCGAATTCAGCAAAATCACGCGCGCTCACTTGGCGGGCACGCAATACCGATAAGTCATAACCGCGCTGGCGTGCCGCGGCGACCGTGCGCGCGTCAGGTGCTTTGCCGATGTGCCAATCGCCAGTTCCCGCCGAATCCACCAACACTTTTTGATCCAATTTTTCGCGTACCAGCAGCTCACGAAAAATCCCATCTGCCGTGGGTGAGCGGCAAATATTACCCAGACAAACAAATAACACTTTAGTCATTTTGTATTCACTACATTTAATTTTCTAAAATTGCTTTTACACGCAACAGATCCGCCTCGGTGTCTACACCACCGGGCACAGCGGCACAGGCTTCGGCAATATGGATTGCTTCGCCGTTAGCCAATACCCGTAATTGTTCAAGCGATTCAATCTGTTCAAGCTGCGCTTGCGACCAGGTGATAAAACGATTAAGTAATGCCACGCGATAAGCGTAAATGCCAATGTGCCGTTGCGCCGGAAAATTATCTGGCAAACTACTGTTATCAGGTTTGGCAAAATGATCGCGCGGCCAGGGGATAGGCGCGCGGCTAAAATACAAGGCTTTTCCTGTTTGATCGGCAACGACTTTTACAATATTCGGGTTACGGAAATCATCCAGGCTATGAATAGGTTCGCTTAATGTCGCAACACTTGCGTCAATATTCGCTGCGAGGTTAGCAGCGACTTGATTAATGACGGCGGGAGGAATCAAGGGTTCATCGCCCTGCACGTTCACTACAATATCCTCCGGCTTTAAACCGAGCCGCGCTGCAACTTCTTGCAAGCGATCAGTCCCCGAATTATGTGCGGTGGATGTCATACATACACGCGCACCAAACGATTTGGCAACTGCTTCTATCCGTGCATCGTCAGTGGCGATGATAACTTCAGCTGCAGCGCTTTCGCACGCGCGCTCGTAAACATGTTGGATCATCGGCTTGCCTGCGATTTCTTTCAGCGGCTTTGCTGGCAAACGCGTTGAAGCATAACGTGCGGGAATGACGACAAAAAAACTCATGATGGGATTCCGTTAAATAAAATCTATTTCGATTTAAAAATGGCTTTTTTCTGCTCGCAAATCCGTTCCAGCTTTTTCAGGAATGCTTGCCAAAAACTGTCGGGCAAGCTGGCAGTAATCGGTAAATAAAACCAATTGGGCTGCGCGAACTCGCGGCATTTTACGGCGTCTTTTTCGGTCATCACTACCGGTAAATTATCGGAAAACTGTAAATCACTAGCAGTGTAGGCGTGATGATCAGGGAATGCGTGTAACTCTGCGACCACACCTAATTGGGTCAAGGTATTCTGGAAACGCTGTGGATTACCAATACCGGCGACGGCATTCACTTGCCTCGAATTCAATTCGGCGATGGACATTTTTTCACCCGATTGAAGATTGATTAGCTCCACTGCGCTAATTTGCATAGGCACGTAAAACAAACCCTCTAAATCCGGTAAAACAAAATTATCGGCAGGTGAATTAACCACAACCCAATCAACCGTTTTTAACCGCGCTTTAGGCTCACGTAAAGGGCCAACTGGCAAACGCCAACCATTACCCAAACCGCGCTGACCATCGACAACGGCGATTTCAATATCGCGCCCCAAGCGGTAATGCTGCAAACCGTCATCGCTTAATAAAATATCGCAATTTTGATCTTCCAGTAATCGAGCAACTGCAACACGATCCGGCCCCACACAGACGGCACATCCGGTTTGCTGATAAATAGTGACGGGCTCATCACCCGCTTCGGCAGGGGTACTTCCGCCATCCAGTAGATAAGGGTAATGATTTGCTTTGCCGCCATACCCACGGCTAATCACGCCAGGATTAAAACCCTGCTGCTGCAGCCCTTTCACTAACGCAATTAACAAGGGCGTTTTGCCGGTGCCGCCCACAGAAATATTGCCCACCACAATAACGGGGGTAACCAATCGTTTTTGCATGTAGCGCAGAATCCAGTGACGGCGAGCATTTGCGAGCGCGATAAAAATAACCAGCAGCGGTAACAGCAAAAACGTCCAGACACGCTTACCGTACCAAGCTTCGATCCAAGGATTATCTGAGTTTGCCGATGCTGGAGAAACCGGCGATTGTTTATCGGGGGAGTTCAAATAGCGGCCCTAGGTAGAAAAAAGATCTTTGGAAACCAAAAAGGACTTTTGCATCGGGATACAAAAGTCCTTTGGATTGCGAAGCTGGGCGAGATTGTAACCGAGTCGCTAGTCTTTTTCAGGCTCTGGCTGGCGGGTGGTAATACTCAAATGTGCAAAACCCAGCTGACCGGCGGCATCCATAGCTTGAACCACTGCCTGATGTGGCGTTTTGGCATCGGCGGTAATCACCAAAGGCACTTTGTTATTGCCTTCGGCGGTTTTATCCAGAGCCGACTTTAAGGTCTCAATCTTGTTGTTTACCAGAGCTTGACCATTCACGGAATAACTACCGTCGGTGCTAATCAGAATTTCGATCTGATCGGGTAAGTCACTGCTCTGCTCACCCACTGCTTCCGGCAAATCAACACTCAAGTGAGTTTCTTTGGTAAAGGTAGTGGAGACCATAAAAAAGATCAGCAGCAGAAACACCACATCGATTAAGGGTGTGAGGTTAATGCCTTCATCTTCAGTTCTTTGGCGACGAAATTTCACGTTGCGACCTCGCGCCCTTAAACCAATTTCACATCGACGCGACGGTCGCTGTGCAATGCATCAACCAATTTGATCGCCTCTTCTTCCATGGTGACAACAATAGAATCAATGCGGCGCTGGAAAAACCGGTGTGCGATGGTTGCTGGAATAGCCACAATCAAACCGGCTGCCGTGGTGTAAAGCGCAACTGAAATACCGCCGGCCAAAACACCGGTATTACCCGTGCCCTGAACCATAATCGAATTAAACACCTGAATCATCCCGAATACAGTACCCAGTAACCCAAGGAGCGGCGCGATATTCGCGATGGTGCCAAGAATATTGATATAGCGCTCCAGTTCATGAATAACCTGACTCGCCGCTTCCTGCACAGAATCTTTCATAACTTCGCGGCCGTGCTTGGAGTTACTCAAACCAGCGGCAAGAATTTGGCCTAATGGGGAAGATTGCTTGAGTTCACGCAGTTTGGTTGCATCAAGCTGGTTGTTTTTAATCCAACTCCACACCTGAGCCAGTAAAGTCTTGGGGGCAATTTTGGCGGGGTTGAGCGTCCAATAACGCTCGGCGCTGATCGCGATCACAATCAATGAACAGGCCAGAATTGGCCACATCAAAAACCCGCCAGCTAAAAAAATCTCAAACACAGATGCTTCCTCTTATTGTGCTAATCAGTTGAGCGCATGGCTCTATGTCGCGGCGTACATTACCACAAGAACCGGGGATTGCCATGGGGCAGACTGCTTTGTCTGCAAATGTGTGAAGAAGTTGCATCTGTATCCGTAGTTGAAATGTCAGTCAAACCAATAACGGCGATGAGACTGGCGATATTCGCGCACTCGCTGCAACTTATTTTGATCCCACTCAAATATGACGGCTCCAGACTCGGCGGTATTTATTTCACGACTACCCACCGATTGATAACGCTGCCGGACCAGCGGATGAGGATGACCGTGTTGACTGCGATAGCCTGCGGAATAGACAACTATCTCTGGTTGCATTTTATTCACGAAACCGGCACCGGAAGATGTGCGACTACCGTGATGAGCGGCGAGTAATATTGTGAGTTTTTCAGGGAGTTGTTGCGCACGAATTAATTGATTTTCAACGGCGGTTTCAATATCGCCGGGCAATAAAATATGTTGGTCTGCATAACTGATGAGTAGCACACACGATTGGTTATTCGCATTGGCACGAGCCAATTGTGGAAATTGTAAAAATCGAAACCGCACAGATTGCCAATACCACTCTGAAACCTGATGGCAATTTTTTGTTTCTGTTGTCGCCATTATTGCTTGCGGTACTTTTTCCGGTTCGCCCGCAAACAATTGATCTACAGCTATTTTTTCCAGCAATCCATTTAAGCCCCCTGCATGATCCATATCGCCATGGCTCACCACTAATCGATCAATATGATCGATTCCGTGCGCGTGCAAATAAGGTGCAACTATGCCGCTGCCCGCATCAAAACTATCGGTATATTTTGGGCCAACATCGTATACCAGTGTTTGCGCCCCAACTTGCACGATGAAAGCACTGCCCTGCCCTACATCTAATACGCTCAGTTTTAAATCAGGCTGATCGGGCGGATCGATAAAGAAGCTTAGTCCTGCACCTAATAACAATCCACACCAACCCAGCGTGCGGGGAAATAAACCTTTGGGCAAAATCAACACGCAGCTACTTAAAGCGAACAATATTGCAAGAGCTGGACTAAATGCGATAACGGGGCTTGACCATGAACCGCCCAACGCAAGTAGCGTTTCCAAGAATATTTTCAGAATTTCCATTAACCAGCCAGCGCCGCTTAATAAAAAATCACTGGTAGATTCAAACACATTGCGGATAGCGGCGCTGATTAATAACAGCGGGACCACTAAGAATGTAATCAGCGGAATGGCAATTCCATTAGCGATAGGCGCAACTAAAGAGACGCTACTAACCAATACACTTAGCGGCACGAATAGCCCGATAAACATGAGCCATTGCGAACGAACAAACCCAACTAGCAGATTAGCCGCGCTATAGCCCGACCAAGGCTCGCTATCGTGCTTGGGCACCAAGCGGCCCGAAAAATAAATTAACAACAATGCTACGGCGCCGAAGGACAACCAGAATCCCATATCGAATGCGGCAAGTGGATCGAGAACTACCACCAACGCCAAAGCAAGACAAAAAATATCGGCAACATTGATACTGCGTCGCCACAAGCAAGCGAAATAAAAAACAGTCAGCATAATAAGGGTACGAACAGTGGGAATATTAAAACCGGCAAGTGCAGAATAAAAACTTGCACACAAAATTGCTGAACACCAGGCAATCATTAACGCGGGGCAACGATGCCAAATCTGCTGAATACAATTTCCCAACCAGAGCCCAATATAAAAACCAAAAATCGCGAGAAAGCCAACATGCATTCCGGAAATAGCAATAAGGTGACTGGTGCCGGTCTGCTGCATGCGCGTCCATTGGTTTTTATCAACCAATGCGGAATCGCCAATCAAAAGCGCAATAAGAATACCGCGCTCGCTACTTGTGCTATGCGCGACTACCCATTGCTGCAACTGGTAACGCTGCTGGTTGATCCAATCATCGGACCTGAACTTATTTTCGATTGAAAAAATCTGCTGATTGTTGCGATGAGCAAGCACGTAACCTGTAGCACCTATACCTTGGCGCAGCAGCCAAGCCTGATAATCAAACCCCGCCGGATTAACAAAACCGCGTGGTCGCTTGAGCCGCACGCGTACTCGCCATTCGTCACCAATGGCGAGGGAAGGAATATCTAGCCTGGTTCCATTACGCTGATAGGAATACCAGCTTAACTGTAACCTGGCAGGAAAGAGTTCGGCAGGTATGGATTCACCGCCCGCTGTAACCGCAGACTTTACGCGAAGATTGAAACGTTGGCGGCGGTCGTCCGACTCCGGCAGCCCTTGGATGTATCCTGTGACAGTCAGATCTTTGCCTACCAGTTCATCGGCTAACTGCATATTGCACAGGCTGTGCCCCGAATAAATGCCCCATGCCAAACCGAGACATAGAGCCAACAAGTAACGCGCGCGCCGCCAATAACAGCACCCGGCGGTCAGCGGCAACAGCAGAATCAAACACCACAATGAAGGCAGACGAGGAAAAAAACTAACGGCAATGACGCCGAAGGAAAAGAGTAGAAATTTGATGGGCATGACGATAATCCTTTACAGTCTGTGGGCGATGATCAGACCAGTTCCTTTGTCATCAGTTTGTCGTGCAGCTTATGGCATCCTTCCGCGACAGACAATACCGGGGCTCAATTGTTCTTCGTCAGCAGATCACGTAGTGTTCATCATCATTTAAAGGCATAATGCCGATTCATTTTTGGCAGTACTCTGGTTTAAGCATGGCGCGTAATCTACTGAAACGGTTTATTCCCACCCCCGCGGCAATCAAAAGCAATCCAGCCCTGCATTTTTTGGGGGACTTATTGCATGACCCCAACCTCTTTCACCTGAATCGCCACTCTGTTTCGGTTGCGTTTTTCTGGGGCACCTTTGTGGCATTTGCTTTTCCGTTGCCTGGGCAGATGGCAGTTGCCGCCCTGGCCGCCCTGTACTTCCGTTGCAATCTACCTATCAGCGTTGCATTAGTGTGGATTACCAACCCGCTCACCATCCCATTTTTCTTTTTTGTGGCGTATAAAATTGGCTGCTTAATTCTAGGGATACCAGAAGAAGCCTTTCAATTTGAATTGTCCTGGTCATGGATAATGAATGAATTGGAGCGCTTGGCTCCCCCATTTTTATTGGGTTCCTTCATTATGGGGGTTGTACTGGGCGGCCTGGGTTACTTTGGGATGCAACTATATTGGCGCTGGCATGTTAACCATAGTTGGAATAAGCGTCAAAAAAATCGCGCTAAGAAAACCACTGAAGAACAAAAATAGAATCATAAAAAAGCCCGCAGTGCGGGCTTTTTTGTGTACAAAATTTTCCACCATTATTCGTAACGCAGCGCATCGGCCGGTTGAATTCTACTCGCGCGCCAAGCAGGATAAAGACTCACAAAAAAACTGATCAGTAGCGCGGTAATCACCACTTGTGCAATATCACCGGCAACGATTTCCGATGGTAAATACGTAGTAGGATAGACATCGGACTGTAAAAACTGGACGCCAAAAATTTTCTCAATCCATTGCACCAGCGGTGTAACAAAATAAGACAGTGTCACACCCAACATCAAACCTATTGATGTACCAATCAAACCAATCAGACCGCCCTGCACCATGAAAATCGCCATAATTTCTGCGGTGGACGCGCCCATTGTGCGCAGTATCGCTATATCGCCCTGCTTATCTACCACCACCATAATCAGTGTGGACACGAGATTAAATGCGGCAATAGCGATAATTAGAAACAACAGCATGTTCACCATGTTTTTAGACATCTGGATCGCCTGATACAAACCGCCGTGGGTGCGCATCCAGCTAGAACCAAGATAATCCGGCGGAAGTGTTTGCATTAGATCGCGCACGATTTGCGGCGCAGCAAATAAATCATCCACCTTTAAACGCACACCGGAAATTTGCCCCGGATAACCCGAAAGCTCTGCGGCGGCGTTGATATCCATAAGTGCAAGTGCATTATCAACATCAGTATGAGTATTCAGAATGGCTAGCACAGTAACGACTTTAATACGCGGCGATGAATTGCCTTCGACGGAAATAATCAAACTGATCGAATCAGTTTCTGTCACATTTAATTTTTCAGCCACACCGCGACCAATCACAATGCCAGCTTTAGCGGTTGCCAGTCTCTCAAGTGTACCTACGGGTAAAAACTCCGGCAGCTTGGAGGTAGCCTTTTCTTGCTCTGCATCGACCCCAAAAATAGTCACCGGCGCTACACGCTTTTGATGGCTAAGCAAACCATACAATTGCACATACGGCGATGCGGCAAGGACGCGTGGATGTTGTTTCAGGTCAGCGATTAAGTGTTCAGGATGTTCAATCGCATGGCGGTGATAGACCATCGCCTGCGGCATAACGCCCAGAATATTTTCGCGCAGCTCTTTATCAAAACCGTTCATGATCGACATGACCAGAATTAACAGCGCAACCCCAATCACCAGACCCGCTGTGGATAAGCGGGAAATAAACGAAACAAGATGGCTGTGACCCCGCGAAATACCGTAGCGGGTGCCGACCAGAAAAATATAACGGCTAAGCATTAATTGCCTCTGCACTAACCAAAGCACCATCGACCAGTGTAAGCGTACGATCCATACGCGCAGCGAGGCGTTGGTCGTGGGTCACCACTACAAAACTGGTACCAATCGATTGATTTAATTCGAGCATCAACGCCTGAATCGCATCGGCGGCGTGGCTATCCAGATTTCCGGTAGGTTCATCCATCAACACACAGGCTGGATTAGTAACCAACGCGCGTGCGATTGCGACGCGCTGACGTTCACCGCCCGAAAGCTCCGAAGGTTTGTGATCAACACGCTTGGCCAAACCCACACGCGTCAACAATTCCAACGCCCGTTGTTTTGCAATTGCCGTCGGCTGTTTACCGATCAACAACGGCATAGCCACATTTTCCAGCGCAGTAAATTCAGGTAACAAATGATGGAACTGATATACAAAACCCAAACTGCGATTGCGCAAACGACCGCGTTCATCTGCACTCAGGTTTGACAAACGTTCACCTGCCACGCTTACATCGCCGCTATCGGGCACATCCAGACCACCGAGAATATTTAAAAGGGTGGATTTACCAGAGCCGGATGCGCCGACAATCGCCACGCGCTCACGCGAATTAATTTGGAAATTCACATTGCGCAGCACATCTACCGCAAGCGCACCCTGGCGATAGCTTTTACTCACCTGCTGGCAAATTAAAACCGGAGCGGAATCATTCATAACACTGGGCCTGTATAGCGAACGCAAGGGTAATCGACGGGAAAAATTTATTCATAGCGCAAAGCTTCCGCAGGTTCAATTTGGGAGGCGCGATAAGCGGGATAAAGCGTAGCGATAAAACTCAGCAGCAGAGCAATACTGCAGATAAATAGAACGTCTTGCCAGAGTAAAACTGAAGGCAATTGACTGATGAAATACACTTCCGGATCAAACACCTGCATACCAAAAAGTGATTCAACCGCACTCATAATCGGTGTCAGCGCCGAAGCGACGACACAACCAATCACCGTGCCAACAAAAGTTCCGAAAAAACCGACCGCACTGCCCTGCACAATAAAAATTGCCATGACCTGCCTGGCACTCATGCCCATGGTGCGCAGTACGGCAATATCCGAGCGCTTATCAGCAACCATCAATACCAAACTGGACACAATATTAAACGCCGCTACAGCAATAATAATCATCAATAGTGAACCTATGACGATTTTCTCCATCTTCACCGCTTGGAATAAACTGCCCTGGGTTTGGCTCCAATCTTTTACTCGATAGTCATCACCCAATTGCGTGCGTAATTCGCTCATCACCTGCGCGGCCGTAAACATATTGTCGGTTTTCACATGTAGCCCTTGCACCCCCTGCTTACGCAAAAATTTTTGCGCATCCTGAACATGAATCAATGCCAGCGTGCTATCCACTTGCGCGCCGACCTCAAATACCCCCACCAACGTAAAACTGCGCGAGCGAGCAAAAGCTCCCATTGGGGTAATATTGATTTCGGGAGAGGTAATACGGATTGTATCGCCAGAGGTAAGCATCAAACGGCTCGCCAACAAGCGGCCCATAACAATGCCGTATTCGCCCGGCTGCAACTGCATCATTGAGCCAACTACCATTCGTTGCTCAACAATCGATACCTGCGCTTCCGCTTCGGGCAATATGCCCTGTAACTCAATCGCCTCCACTCCGCCGGCATAACGCACCATCGCACTGCTGGCAATATAAGGGGCAGATGCAATCACTTGCGGATGCTGGTTAACTTGGGCAGACAATGCCTGCCAATCATTAAGGGCGGGAAGCTGATCGATAAAGCCATGCGGAATCACGCTAAGGATGCGCTCCTTCATCTCGCGGCCGAAGCCATTCATCACCGACAGTACGATGATAAGAGCCATAACACCTAGCGCCATCCCCACCAACGAGAAGGCACTAATGAAAGAAATAAACTGGTTGCGACGCTTGGCGCGGGTATAGCGCAAGCCGATATAAAGAGGGATGTTTTTTAGCATGGACGCATTAAACCCAATTGGCCCCATTTGCTCAAGCAAAACCGCTCCAAGCGATTGAGAAAGGCGCGCCACTTTTTGCTAGCCTGTGCTATGTTTACTGCATCACAAAATTTGGAAGATTCAGGTTATGAGCGAACGCCGTAGTTACTTTCGCATTGATGAAAGTATTGCTATTGAATTCAAAGAGGTTGAGGAGATCACCGCAAACACTGCTGCGCCCGAGTTGCAGTTCCCCAACACGGCCTCGCTTAAACTCTTTGCCGAATTGCGCAAGATCGATGCTGATAACGCCCATCTCTTCCACCAAATCAAAGATACCAGCCGCGCCTTGGGCGAGTATTTGCACAACCTCAACCGCAAGATCGACATTATTAGCCAACAGATGATGACCGACTCCAAGCCCTTGCCCCCCTCAAAAACCATCAAACAGGTCAATTTAAGTGAAGGTGGAATTGCGTTCGGCAGCTCCCGCCATGTGGAGGCCAATTCCCACATTGCGCTGCGCCTGATTTTTTTACCGAGCAATGCGGGCCTGGTGTTGTTTGCCAAAATCATTCGCTGTGAACCAAGCAACACCGGCGAGTATCAAATTGCGGCAAAATTTCATCGCGTGACCGACGCTCAGCAACAGTTGATCGGCCAACAAATAATGCGGGCGCAAATGGCAGAGCGCCGCAAGAACCAGCATTATCTTCAATAACCAGTATTGTTAATGAATAATCGAGGTAGTTTGAGCAGCTATGATCCCGCGTAAACTCTTGAGCCTACCCCTTGCCTGCGTGTTGGGCTTTACCCTGCACATACCAACCTCAGTCGCAGAAGACATCCGCATCCCAATTGGTGATCAAGCCAAAAACCAATCCCCAATAGATATGCCGAGTAAGGGCATGAGCAAAGAACGGGTGAAAACCTTGTTTGGCGAGCCAATAGAAGAAATCCCAGCCAAAGGCGAACCACCAATTTCTCGCTGGAAGTATCAGGACTTTACGGTGTATTTTGATAGCAACGCGGTAATTCACTGTGTGCGAAATTTTCAACCTAAGACCAATCCCGTTGAAGTAAAGCCCGTCGAAGCGAACCCTACCGAAACAGACCAATAGAATTCACGCGTTAAAATTGAAGCAAAAAAAGGGGCGCGATAAATCGCGCCCCTTTTACGAATTAACTTTACAGCTACTCACTAACGACGACTAATGCGATTAATTCCATCCAACGCCGCAACACGATACGCCTCAGCCATTGTTGGATAGTTGAAAATATTGTTGAGGAAGTAATGGATATTATTCCCCTCACCTTTCTGCGTCATAATCGCTTGACCTATGTGTACAATCTCTGCAGCTTCGGCACCGAAGCAATGCACACCGAGAATCTCCAAGGTATCGACATGAAACAAGAGTTTCAACATACCCACATCTTCACCACTGATTTGTCCGCGCGCGGTATTTTTAAATAACGCGCGACCAACTTCGTAAGGCACTTTTGCCTGGGTCAATTCAGTTTCGGTTTTACCGACAGAGCTAATTTCTGGCAGAGTATAAATTCCAGTGGGAACATCCTGCACCAGCCTGCATTCATCACCAAAAATACCGCCTGTAACAGCACGCCCCTGACCATAGGAAGCACTCGCCAAACTTGGCCAACCGATTACATCGCCTACCGCATAAATATGAGGAACTTGGGTGCAATAGCAATTATCTACTTTTAGATTACCACGGTGATCTGCGGTAAGACCTGCCGCTTCAAGATTCAATCCATCGGTGTTACCACTGCGACCGTTACACCAAAGAATGGCATCGGCCTTCAAACGTTTACCGGATTTTAAAAATAAGGTGACGCTCGAATCGCTCGCTTCTATTGCTTCGAACTCTTCGCTGTGACGGACGGTAACGCCACTGTCGCGCAGGTGATAACTTAGAGCATCAGAAATTTCATCATCGAGAAACGACAATAAGCGCTCGCGGTTATTGATCAAATCAACACGCATGTCCAAGCCAGAAAAAATCGAGGCGTATTCGCAACCGATCACGCCCGCGCCGTAAACAATAATATGGCGAGGCGTATGTTGCATCTCAAGAATGGTATCGCTGTCGTAAACGCGCGGATGGTTGAAGTCAACATCAACGGGCCGATAGGGGCTCGATCCAGTCGCGATAACAATTTTGTCGGCAAAGATAGTTTCAATACCACCATCCAACTGCACCAGACTCAGAGTATTGGCATCAATAAAAGACGCATGTCCAATGTGTACATTAACGCGGTTGCGCACATAAAAATTCGTGTGCAATTCAACTTGTTTAGGGATTACTTTTGCTGCGGATTGCAGCACACGCGGGAAGGTTAAACGGCGGCTATCGCCTATTTCACGGAACAAACTGTTACTTTTAAATTGAATAATTTGTTTCACAACATGACGCAGGGATTTGGAAGGAATGGTACCTTTGTGCGCACAACTACCACCCACCAGTGCCCGATTCTCTACCACACCGACCCGCTTTCCAGCCTTGGCGGCCGCTATAGCTGCAGCCTCGCCAGAGGGGCCGGAACCGATAACCAAAAGATCGTAGCTGTGATCTACCGATTTTTTACGACCAGTCAATTTATTCCCCTTAATCTGAATTACCGTATGTTTTAACAGTCTAGCAACAATTATTCCTTTTTCTTGCTCGCATCATAGGAAAGATCTTTATTGGCCGCCAATGCTTTATTTGGTTTAGCTTTTTCTTCTGCGCACTTGGCTTCGTCACCACCACAAAGCTCACACACGTAATTAGGATCGCCGAGCGCTTTGCCCACACCACCGCAGGAACCCGACACCGGTTTTCTCCCCGCGAGAACACTGATCGACAATGCGAATGCAACAGATAACATGACTAATAGAGTAACCACAAGAACAGCCACGATTGACTCCCAGGCAACAACGCCTTTATTTAAGAATTAAAAAATATGTACCACGAAAAGAAAAAACGAGGCAGGTTACCCGGCCTCGTTTTCCTTAAACATTAACCACCGAAGTCGTCGAGTAAAATGTTGTCGTCTTCAACTCCAAGACTTTTCAACATTTTAATTACGGCGGCATTCATCATTGGTGGGCCACACATATAAAACTCACAATCTTCTGGCGCTGGATGATCTTTCAAATAATTCTCGTAGAGAACATTGTGAATGAATCCAGTCATGCCTGACCAATTATCCTCTGGTTGAGGATCGGACAGGGCAACATGCCATTTGAAGTTTTCATTCTCAGCTTGCAGCATGTCGTAATCTTCTTTGTAGAACAGCTCACGCAAAGAGCGCGCACCGTACCAGAAAGTCATTTTACGATCGGTTTTCAAACGGCGCAGCTGATCAAAAATATGCGAGCGCATTGGTGCCATACCAGCACCACCACCGATAAAGACCATTTCGTTGTTCGTTTTCTTCGCAAAGAATTCACCGAAAGGACCATAAACAGTGATCTTGTCACCTGGCTTCAAGCTAAAGACAAATGAAGACATTTGACCTGGTGCTATACCTTGTGATTTCGGCGGTGGAGTTGCAATACGAATATTGAACTTCACTACACCTTTCTCATCAGGATAGTTAGCCATTGAGTAAGCGCGAATTACTGGCTCGGTCACTTTTGATTCAAGATTAAAGAAACCAAAACGCTCCCAATCACCGCGATATTCAGGCTCAATGTCAAAGCTGGAGAACTTGACGTGATGGGGAGGGCATTCTAACTGCACATAACCACCAGCACGGAAGTCGACGCTTTCGCCATCGGGCAGACGCAAGGTCAGCTCCTTAATGAAAGTTGCCACGTTAGGATTTGATTCAACGGTGCACTGCCATTGCTTAACACCAAAGACTTCTTCCGGAACATGAATTTTCATGTTTTGTTTTACCGGAACCTGACAGCTCAGGCGCCAGCCTTCGTTTTGCTCGCGGCGATTAAAATGTGGCTCTTCAGTGGGCAGAATAGAACCACCACCGTCATTCACCACGCACTTACATTGCGCGCAGCTGCCACCACCACCACAGGCCGACGCCAGAAATACATTATTGGCAGCGAGTGTTTGCAGCAATTTACCGCCCGCTGGGACAGTGATTGTCTTCTCATCATTGATAAGAATTTGCACATCACCACTGTTTACCAATTTGGCCTTGGCGACCAAAATCACCACCACTAATGCGATGACGATTGCGGTGAACATGACTACACCTAATACAATCTCGATATTCATTGAATTTTATTCCTCGTCTCTCTTAGAGGGAAATGCCGCCAAAAGACATAAAGCCTAATGACATCAATCCAACGGTGATAAAGGTAATACCCAAGCCACGCAGACCTTCGGGTACATCGGAATATTTCATTTTTTCAAGAATACCTGCGAGCAATACAATCGCAATTGCCCAGCCTGTACCTGAACCCAAACCGTAAATCACACTTTCAACAAAGCGATAATCGCGCTCAACCATGAACAGCGAGCCGCCCATAATTACACAGTTCACAGTGATCAATGGTAAGAACACACCAAGCGCGTTGTACAGCGCGGGCATAAACTTATCCATCACCATTTCCATGATTTGTACGATCGCTGCGATTACACCGATGAACGAAATAAAACTCAGGAATGTCAGGTCAACGCCTGTTACTCCGGCCCAAGCCAATGCATCTTCTTTTAACAGATAAGTCAAAATCAGATTGTTAGCGGGAACCGTAACGGTTTGCACCACAATTACTGCAATACCCAAACCGATTGCCGCATTGATTTTCTTGGACATCGCCAGAAAAGAACACATACCAAGGAAGAAAGCCAAGGCCATGTTTTCGATAAAAACCGAGCGCACAAACAAGCTTAATAGATGTTCCATTATGCGATCTCCTGGGTCTTAATTGAGTTAGGCGCAATTCTGAAAGACTCTTTCTCCACCTGATTTTTCTTCCAGGTGCGCATGGCCCAAATGATGATGCCGATAATGAAGAACGCACTCGGAGGGAGTAGAAGCAAGCCGTTAGGTACGTACCAACCGCCTTCAGAAACGGTCGGCAGAATTTGGATACCAAACCATTTACCGGCGCCGAGCAGCTCACGGACAGTCGCGATTACAATAAGTAATACCGAGTATCCCAAACCATGACCGATACCATCTAAAAAGCTGGGAATGGGCGGATTTTTCAGAGCGAATGCTTCAGTGCGACCCATCACGATACAGTTGGTGATGATCAAACCAACGAATACCGAAAGTTGTTTACTGATATCGTAAGCGACTGCTTTCAGCACCTGATCAACCACAATTACCAACGCAGAGATGATGATCATCTGCGCGATAATACGCACACTGCTCGGCAAATAATTGCGCACCAATGACACAAAAAAATTGGAGAAGGCCGACACCAAAGTCAAACCAATTGCCATTACCAAACTTACTTTCACGCTAGAGGTCACCGCCAGCGCTGAACAGATACCTAAAATTTGTAAAATAACCGGGTTATTTTCCAATATAGGTTTGACGAGGAGATCTTTTGCTTTAACGCTCATGATTATGCCTCTCCATTTTTCAGGTTAGTCAGGAATGGCTTAAATCCATTATCACCCATCCAGAATTTCATCAATTTACTTACGCCATCGCTGGTTAGAGTAGCACCTGCAAGTGCGTCCACTTTATGTTCTGCATCGGGCGTTGAATCATCGACATGACCTTTCACTACGCTCACGCGAACCTCGCCTGACTCAGAATAGATTTTTTTGCCAACCCACAATTGTTTCCATTTTGGATTATCAACTTCACCTCCCAAACCTGGGGTCTCTTTTTGGTCGTAGAAGCCAAAACCAAGAATGGTATTGAGGTCTTTATCCAATGCAACAAAACCCGACATGGTTGACCAAAGACCGTAACCGCGTACAGGAAGAATCACTTTGGACAGGCCATTTTCATCATTTACCAAAAATACTTTGGCATAATTTTCCTGACGAATAATTTTGGCAATATCCAATTCCGCATCTAGTTTCTCTGACAGGTCCGATTTTTTGGCTGATGCTGTTTGGTCGAACTTATCAATGTCGGCGATGGCATCTGTAAATTTACCTGTTTCCAAATCGACGATTTTTACTTCAACTTTTTCAAACTGCGCTTCGATTGATTGATTGGCATCATAGATACCAGCAATTTTGAGAACGTTAGTTTTAAAGTCGAGCGTCTTGTTAGCGACCTGCGCAGGCTTTAATAGCACTGCAGAACCGGCCACCAGTACAGAAGCCACAAGACACATAATCAATGTGACACCGATGGTGTATTTTGCTGTTTGTTGGTTAGCCACGCGCCAGTCTCCGCTTAATGTTGGATTGAACGACGAAGTAGTCGATGGTTGGAGCAAACATGTTCGCAAACAAAATTGCCAACATCATGCCCTCTGGATAGGCCGGGTTAACCACACGAATAGTGATTACCATAAAGCCAATCAAGGCGCCATAAACCCATTTTCCAGCGTTAGTCATAGAGGCAGACACTGGATCGGTCGCCATAAAGAACAGACCAAACGCAAAACCGCCCACCACAAAGTGCCACCAGAATGGCATTTGGAACATTGGGTTACTGCTGCCTGCGCCAGCCCAGTTGTACAACAGAGTGGTCAGTATGGTGCCAATCAATACGCCCACAACGATGCGGGTAGAGGCAATCCCCATAATCAGCAGCGCAACACCACCAATCATTAACGCCAGAGCGGAAGTTTCCCCGATGGAACCCTGCTCAAAACCGAGGAACGCGTCCATCCAGGTAACATGGCCGGCCAATGCATCCATGCCGCTTTGTGCAGCGATTGAAAGTGATGTCGCACCGCTATAACCGTCTACTGCAGTCCAAACTGCATCGCCCGACATTTCTGCAGGGTAAGCAAAAAACAGGAAAGCACGACCGGTGAGTGCGGGGTTGAGGAAGTTTTTGCCAGTACCGCCAAATACTTCTTTACCGATTACTACACCGAAGCTGATACCCAAAGCGGCTTGCCACAACGGCAAGTCAGGGGGACAGGTCAGAGCAAACAGGATAGAGGTTACGAAGAAGCCTTCATTTACTTCGTGACCGCGAGTAGTTGCGAACAACACTTCCCAAAAACCACCCACGATAAATACAGTGGCGTATATAGGCAGGAAGTAAGCGGCACCCAGCACCAGATTGTCCCAGATACTGTCGGGGTTGTGTCCGGCAAACATTGCCGTCAAAGCGCCGTGCCAGTTATCAATACCAGCAGCACCGGTAGCAGCCAAAATGGTATTGGCTTGCAGACCGACGTTGTACATACCAAAAATCATCGCGGGCCAAGCACACAGCCACACAGTAATCATGATACGTTTCAGATCGATACCATCTCGCACATGTGCAGACGATTTGGTTACATCGGCCGGCTTAAACAAACCGGTATCGACAGCCTCGTAGAGCGAATAC
>CAZCJR010000027.1:0-45496 GCA_964499225.1 uncultured Cellvibrionaceae bacterium
TGGCCGGTGCACAATTGCACCGCGAGGGTTTAGGTGGAAAAAGTTTGCAACGCTGGTTGTCATCCCTGCGCAGTTTTTTTCAATTTTGTATCCGCCGTGGCTGGCTCAAAAATAATATTGCCGACGGCATATCCGCGCCCAAATCCCCCAAGGCATTACCCAAAGTATTGGATGCCGACCAGGCCGCGCAATTTGTGCAAGTGGAAGGTGATGATTTTATTAACAAACGCGACCGCGCTTTGGTGGAATTAATTTATTCCTCCGGTTTGCGTTTGGCAGAAGCGGTGAGTTTAAATATCAATGATATCGATTGGGGCGATGCCATGCTCACCGTCACCGGTAAAGGCAGAAAAACCCGCACACTTCCCGTAGGTTCTCATGCGCTGACTGCGCTCAAAGAGTGGTTGGAAGCACGCAAGCTCTATACCCAAAATGACGAGCCCGCACTTTTCACCACCCAACGCGGACAACGCATCAGCCATCGCGCCGTGCAAATGCGCCTGCAACAACTCAGCATCAAACAAGGCATGGACAACCCCGTCCATCCCCACATGCTCCGCCACTCCTTCGCCAGCCACATGCTTGAATCCAGCGGCGACCTGCGTCTAGTACAAGAACTCCTCGGTCACGCCAACATCACCACCACCCAGGTTTACACCCATCTCGATTTCCAACACCTTGCGAAAGTTTATGATCAAGCGCATCCGAGGGCGGGCAGGAAGACGGATGTGGATGATGAGGTGTAGTGCGCGACTGCTCAAATTTGCAGATACTAATCAAGGCTTGTTTCATGAATAACACTTTTTTCACAAGTCTAATTATTGTATTTGTGCTAACTGTTTTTTCAGTGCCTGCCTTTTCATATAACACTGAAGATAAAAAGCCATTGCCAATTCACTACGGCGGCAGAGTCGCTATTGGAGAATTGGATAATAAACCTACATATACCTATTCATGGCCCGGCGTTTATTTTGAAGCAGCTTTTATAGGCACAGAAGTTGATTTGAAATTAAATGACAGCAATAACATATTCAATATTATTGTTGATGGGCAAGCGCCCATAGTGCTTACAAAACCAGGTAAGAAAACTTACACCATTAAAAACTTAACGGAAGGCAAGCATCACATTCGCCTTGAAAAGCGCACTGAAACACAGTTCGGCACTGGAACGTTTGAAGGCTTTTTTGTTTCGGGAAATAGTCAGGTAATCACACTGGAAAAACCCAAACGTAGCATTGAATTTATTGGCGATTCAGCCGTTGTTGGTTACGGTATCCGATCACCCAAGCGTGAGTGCGGCGAGGAAGACGTTTTTTCTTTCACTGATACGCAAATAACTTACGCAGCACTGACAGCAAAAGCGTTTAATGCTGATTATCAAATTAATGCATTATCAGGTTTTGGCGTGGTTCGAAACTATAATGGCGGTTTTCCAGAGAATACCTTTCTCTCCCTTTACCCTTACGCCCTTAATGACAAGGGTGCGCTCTACCAAAGTGATTGGTCGCCTAATATTATTGTGATTGGTTTGGGTGGTAATGATTTTGCCACGCCGTTAAATCCTGATGAGAAGTGGAAGACGCGCGAAGCATTGCAAGATGACTATGTGGAAAATTATAAAAACTTTGTTTTGAGTTTACGAAAAAAACATCCTAAGGTGCACTTTATCTTGCTTTCATACGCTGTGGTCGGTGACGAATTAGAAGGCCAAATTGCACGTGTGATTAAAGGGCTGAAACAAAAAGGTGTGAGCGATATCGGCTTGGTTACTACAAAAGCTGTAGAGCTTTCAGCATGCCATTGGCACCCTTCCGAAACAGACCACAAAAATGCAGCTGAGATTTTAGTAAAATATATTAAAGCTAATCTTGAGCTGTGGGATTAATTAAAAAAGCGTTTCAGCACTGCTGATGTTTTTTATTGACTTCATGATGGCCTTCGTCACCCAGTTGCTCCAACCAATTCAATTTTAATCTGCTTGCCAAGCGCCTGTGCTGGGCTGGCAAGTGTGGTTGATGTCAGGTTTGTGTCGTTTTTATAAGCAAGTTTTCGTTTAGAGTCTAATCTCTCGAATCCACGCAATTTGTCATCGTCTTTGGATGTTGAGCTGTAGTGTGAAATAGCTCTCAGGGTTTCACTGCCGTAGTTATTTAATAGTGTGCGTCAAAAAATCTATAATGAGCTCAGTCAAAACTTTCATGGATGTATCCCACGCGTTTGAATCTCTGCAATCTGGCTGGCCGTTCCAAAAATTTACTAACAGCGGTTATAGTGCTGAAGATCTTGTTTCCAATCTGATAGGTTTTTATCGAGCGCTTGAGCCTAGTGGGCAACACCTCCAGCTTTGCGAGCCGGTCGATAAAACAACCGCGTTGGAAATATGGGATAAGTACGGCGCCGTTGGCACCATGAAAAACTATTCAACAGTTCCTTATATCTATCCGATTCCTCCTGCTATCGGTGGGCCGATGTCTGCCCAATTGCCTTATGCACTAACAACTATAAAGCCCACAAAAGAAGGCATTAATTACCGAGAGGCTAAATAGGGTGAAAGTCAAAAAAATATTCGCTGTTGTTCTATTTTCATCTCTCCTTTTAGGCGGATTGGTTTACTTTGCGCTCATATCATTTTCGGAGCACCGAGAATATAAAAAATCCGGCATCGACTACTGGCTGCTGACTCCTAAAGAAATTTCTGGCATCGCTAAGCTTTGCAAAGACGCTCCTAATTTTATTTATAGCGCTGCTGACGGTGTCAAGCCGTTGGTGGTACAACTAAAATGCACGGCGACTCAGAGTGAAGTTGTTAGTTATCTTGAACGAAACGGTTTTGTCAAAATGGATACGGGGAACTATAAAAGAGATGAAAAGGAGATTGAGTTAACCCAGGGTGCTGAGGGAATAGTGACCATGGCAACCTTGCTGGTTTTTTTATAATCTCCACTGTCTTTTTAGCTGTCTCCTATGCAGGCAAAAAAATTAGTGTTGCTCCTTCTCAATGAGTTCAATTTTAATCTGCTTGCCAAGCGCCTGTGCAGCGTTGGCAAGTGTGGTTAATCTCAGGCTTACGTCATTCTCATCTAATAATCTGTCCAGCGATAAACGGCTGGTGTTCATGCGTGTTGCCATGCTGGTTTTGGTGAGGTTCTGTAATTCCATTTCAGCTTGAATTTGCCGTACGAGCGTACGCTTAAGGGCAATCGCAGTGGCAGTATCCAGCATGTTTTCCTCTGCCAGAAAATCTTCAAAATCGCTGCCGATATGAGGGTTTGCTGATGTTTTCATAATCGGGTTTCCTTTTGAATCGAATGGCTTGTTTTTAAGCAAGTTTACTATCTCCGCTGTACCTGTAAAGCTTGGCGATCTCACATAAACTGCTAGTATTCCCCTATCTATCCAATAACCACCCCCCATAATTGCGAGAGAGTCCTGCGTTTATGTTGAATTTTTCCGGAATCCCCGCCGAATTACATGCCCCCGCCCAGCGTTACTGGGATCAATTTGAAGCTGCGGTGCAGAGTCAGAATCTGGTGCATCCGCGTGATTTATTACCGCAGTCGGTTACGGCTGATGAGTTTTTTTGTCAGTTGACCCGCGCGTTTGTGGCGAGTGAGTTTATTGCCAAAACTGTTGCGCAGCGGCCACAGTATCTAATTGAGTTGGTGCAATCCGGTGCGTTGTTTGAGGTGCAGACCGATGCGCATCTGGAGGCGTTTGCGGCGGCGATTAATGCGTGCAATACCGATGCGGAGTTAGATAAATGCCTGCGGCAGCAGCGGCAGATGGCGATGATCCGGATTATCTGGCGCGACTTGAACCGTGTGGCAGATATGCGAGAGGTGACGGCGGAGTTGTCGCGTTTTGCGGATAAATCCATTTTGCTGGCGGCGGAATTTCACTATCGCGCGCTGGAAAAAATGTACGGCACACCCATTGGGCGCGAGTCGGGTTTGGCGCAGCCGTTTATGGTGTTGGGGATGGGGAAATTGGGCGCGGGGGAATTGAATGTCTCTTCGGATATCGACCTGATTTTTACCTATCCCGAAAGTGGCGAAACCAATCACGCCAGCCGTGCGATTAGCAATCAGGAATTTTTTATCAAGCTCGGCCAAAAGCTGATTAAAAGTTTGGATACGGCCACTGCCGACGGTTTTGTGTTCCGCGTGGATATGCGCTTGCGACCGCACGGGCAGAGTGGTGCTTTGGCGATGAGTTTTGTGGGTATGGAAGATTATTACCAGACGCAGGGGCGCGAGTGGGAGCGCTACGCGATGATCAAAGCGCGCACCGTGGCCATGGCCGGTGGCGAAGGGCAAATTGCTGCGCGAAAATTGCTGGGTAAAATGTTGCAGCCATTTACTTATCGCCAATATATCGATTTCAGCGCGATTGAATCCCTGCGTGAAATGAAAGGGTTAATTGCGCGGCAGGTGCAGCGAAAGGGTATGAACCTCGATGTAAAACTGGGCGAGGGTGGCATCCGCGAAGTGGAATTTGTGGTGCAGGTTTTTCAATTAATTCGCGGCGGACGCGATGCGCGTTTGCGCAAACGCAAAGCGCCGGTGTTGCTGCCATTTTTGGAGCAAGAAAATTATTTGCCGCCAGGTGCGGGTTCGGCGTTGCTTGAAGCCTATATTTTTCTGCGCAATACCGAGCATGCGATTCAGGGTTATCAGGATAAACAAACCCAATCGCTACCGATTGATCCGGTCGGACAATTGCGTTTGGCGTGGGTGATGGGTTTTGAAAATTGGGACAGCTTTTTTGAAACGCTAAGTCGTTATCGCCGATGTGTTAATGCTGAATTTAAAGCGGTCATTGCGGCGCCTGATGAAGAAGATTCTGTCGATCAAAAAGCTGTTAGTTTTTGGTTGGGTTTGTGGGAGGGGAGTTTGCAGGGTGAGGATGCGATTCATGCTTTGGAGGCCCATGACATTGAGGGCGCGGCGGCGTTAATTAAAAACCTTGCTGATCTGCGTGAGAGCCGCACAGTGCTCTCGATGCAAGCGGCCAGCCGCACGCGTCTTGAAGCGTTTGTCCCGCGTTTGTTGCTGATGTTGGTGCAGGAGGCGCAGCGCGGCAAGTTGCCGCTGACAATTGCCGAGGCCTTTGCGCGAGTTATTCCGCTGATCGAGGCCATCGCACGCCGCAGCGCTTATTTGGTGTTGCTGGTGGAAAATCCTACCGCTATTCAGCAGCTGATTACGCTCTGTTCGGCCAGCCCCTGGATTGCTGACCAGCTTGCACAATATCCCGCACTGCTCGATGAATTGCTCACACCGGAGAGCCTCTATGCGCCGCCGGATAAAGAGTTGCTGCGCGATGAATTGCGCCGTGATGTATTGCGGTTAAATTGGGATGATCTTGAAGGGCACATGGAAGCGCTGCGCTATTTCCGCTCGGCGCATGCGCTGCGGGTATCGGCGAGCGAGGTTACCGGTGCATTGCCGCTGATGAAGGTGAGCGATTATCTAACCTGGATCGCTGAGGTGGTGTTGGAGCATGTGCTGAATTTGGGGTGGGAGCATCTGGTCGAGCGCCATGGTCGCCCGCGTCGCAGTGACGGTTCGGTCGATAGCGCGCCGGATTTTGTGATTGTCGGCTACGGCAAGTTGGGCGGGATCGAGCTGGGGCATGGGTCGGATCTGGATCTGGTGTTTATCCACAATGCCGATGCCAATCTCAGCACCGACGGCGAGCGCTCCATCGACAATATTACGTTTTACACCCGCCTCGGCCAGCGCATTATCCATGTGCTTAATACCTACACACCCTCCGGCAAACTTTACGACGTGGATATGCGCCTGCGCCCGTCCGGCAACTCGGGGCTGCTGGTGTCATCGCTCGCGGCGTTTGAAAAATATCAGGCCAATGAAGCCTGGACCTGGGAGCATCAGGCGCTGGTTCGTGCGCGGGTAGTGGCGGGCGATGCAAGCCTCGGCGAAGCCTTTGAGCAGGTGCGCCAGCGCATCCTTACGCGCGAGCGGGATCTGCATAAATTGCGCGCGGATGTGAGCGAGATGCGCCGCAAAATGCGTGACCAGTTAGGGAGCGAGTCAAAATCCAAACCAAACCTTCTAAATGCACCTAAAACGCCTGCGTTATTTAATTTGAAACAGGATGCCGGTGGTATCGTGGATATTGAATTTATGGTTCAATACGCGGCCTTGGCTTGGGCATTTAACGCGCCTGAGATCATCCGGTACACGGACAACATTCGCATACTCGGATCACTGGAAGAGGCAGGTTTACTCGATGCCCAATCCGTGGCCCACCTGATCGCGGCTTACAAAGCATACCGATCCACCGGGCACCGCCTCGCGTTACAGCGTCAGGAGGCGGTACTAGAAGGCGACAATCACTTCCTGACCGAACGCGCGCAAGTCACCGCATTGTGGCAGCAGCTGATCGATCACGACTGATTTTATCGCACCGAATATTGAGTACTGCGCGGCGGTGGCCGCGCCTAAAAATTCCCCGAACCTACACACAGAATTTTTCTTAACAAACAAAATTTTTGGAGCTGCTATGTCTTTTGCCGATCGCGACGGCGTTATATGGCTTGATGGTGAACTCGTTCCCTGGCGCGATGCCAAGGTTCACGTGTTAACCCACACATTGCATTACGGCATGGGCGTGTTTGAAGGCGTGCGCGCTTACAAAAGCGACACCATGGGCACCAGTATTTTCCGTCTGCAAGAACACACTGACCGTCTGTTCCGTTCAGCGCACATCATGCGTATGAAAATGCCCGTCACTAAAGACGTGGTGAATGAAGCGCACAAAATGGTCGTGCGTGAAAATGGTTTGGCGGAAGCCTATTTGCGCCCTATGGCGTTTTACGGCTCAGAAGGCATGGGCTTGCGTGCCGACAATTTGAAAGTGCATATCATGGTCGCTGCCTGGCACTGGCCGTCGTATATGTCACCGGAAGCGCGCGATCAAGGTATCCGCATCCGCACCTCCAGCTACACTCGCCATCATGTGAATATTTCCATGTGTAAAGCGAAAGCTAACGGTCACTACATCAACTCATTGCTAGCACTGCAAGAGGCATTGGACAGCGGTTGTGAAGAAGCATTGATGCTGGATGCGGAAGGCTACGTTGCTGAAGGCAGCGGCGAGAATTTCTTTTTGGTGCGTGATGGCATTATCTACACGCCGGAACTGACGTCCTGTCTCGACGGCATCACCCGTAACACCATTTTTCATCTGGCGGCAGATTGCGGTTATACCATCAAAGAAAAACGCATCACGCGCGATGAAGTCTATGTCGCCGACGAAGCATTTTTTACCGGTACTGCAGCGGAAGTATTGCCAATCCGTGAATTGGATGGCCGTATTATCGGTGAAGGTCGCCGTGGCCCAATCACGACCCGTTTGCAGGATTTGTATTTCAAATCCGTGCGCGGCGAGTTGCCCGCACATACCAACTGGTTGGCGCCGGTTGCAAAATAACCGCCAAACTAACGGAGCCTCAGGGCTCCGTTATTGTTTTCCCTCTCCGTAATACACATGCCTATGACTGACATTGTCTTTCCTCCCGAGCTGCAAAAAATCCAAAAAATTTTGGTGATTGGCCCCGCGTGGATCGGCGATATGATGATGGCGCAAACGCTGTTCAAATTACTCAAATTGCGCAACCCGCAAGTACACATTGATGTGCTTGCTTCTGGGTGGACGCGTCAGTTGTTAGCGTGTATGCCGGAAATTCATGACGTTATTGATATGCCGCTTGGCCATGGCACTTTTGGTTTGCGTGAGCGGCGCACATTGGGAAAGTCCCTCGCTGATCATGGTTATGAACAGGCCATTATTTTACCCAACTCTTTTAAGTCGGCTTTTATCCCCTTCTTTGCAAACATTCCCCTGCGCACGGGTTGGCGTGGTGAATTGCGTTACGGATTATTAAATGATGTGCGCGTGCTGGATAAAAAGCGTTATCCATTAATGGTGCAGCGTTACGCGGCATTAGCGCTACCAAAAAATGCAGCGCCGTTACAAGAATTTCCTTTTCCCGAATTGCGTGTTGATAAATCACCGCAGCCACAATTATTAACAAAGTTTGCATTGCGGCTTAATCGCTCGCTGTTGATACTCTGCCCCGGTGCTTAGTACGGCCCAGCCAAACGCTGGCCAGAACATTATTTTGCGGAAGTGGTAGATGAAAAAATTCGCGCCGGTTGGCAAGTCTGGTTAATGGGCTCCACAAAAGATCATCCGGTCGCGGATGCGATTCGCAATTTGTTATTGGATGACGAGCGTGCGCATTGTTACAACCTTGCCGGTGGCACTAGCCTCGGTGAGGCGATTGAATTAATGGCCTGTGCTGATGCGGTATTAAGTAATGATTCGGGTTTAATGCATATCGCTGCGGCACTACAAAAGCCACTCGCTGTTATTTACGGATCTACGTCACCGGAACATACGCCGCCACTAACTAAACAGGTGAGCATTATCAGTAACAAAATTGAATGCTCCCCCTGTTTTGAACGCGAATGTCCAAAGGTGCATCACAAATGTTTGCGTGAATTAATGCCGCAGCAAGTATTGGCTGAGCTCAATACGCTTATCGCTCAATCGGCAATTGTCACCATGGAAAACCTTGGATGAAGTTGGCCTTTGCTATTTTTCGCTATTTCCCGTTTGGCGGATTGCAGCGCGATATGCTGGCAATCGCGCAGGCTGTGCAAGCAAGTGGCCATCAGGTGAGTGTTTTTTGCAGTGATTGGCAGGGTGAAAAAATTCCCGGTATCGATGTTATCGAAATCAAAGGCTCAGGTTTTTTTAATATCGCCGGTGTGAAAAATTTTGTTAGTGCATTTCAAAAACAGTTCCAGCGCGATCAGTTTGATTTGTTAGTCGGCTTTAACAAAATGCCGGGGCTTGATGTGTATTTTGCAGGGGATAGTTGCTTCGCACATAAGGCGTATGGTGAACGCAACTGGTTGTATCGTTTAGCGCCGCGCTCGCGTTTGTATCTCACCTATGAGCGCGCCGTATTTGCGGAAGCAAGCGCAACACAGATTCTTTCACTGGTCGCCAGCGAACAAAAACAATTTGTGCGTTACTACGCGACCCAGCGGGAGCGTTTCCATGAGCTCCCACCCGGAATTTCAGCAGCACATCTCGCCTGTAGAAATCCGTGCGCAGCACGCATGGGTTTGTGCCATGAGTTGGGCTTGTCGCTCGACACCAAAATCATTTTATGTCTTGGCTCGGGTTATAAAACCAAAGGTGTGGATATTAGTATCAACGCCTTTGCTGAATTAACCAAAATCACTGCTGATAAAATCGCGTTGGTGATTGTAGGTAAGGATGACCCCTATATCTATCGCCAGCAAGCAGCGCAAGCAGGAATTGAACAACAGGTATTTTTTCTCGGTCCACGCAGCCCCGTCGGCGATTTGCTGCATGCAATAGATTTGCTTTTACATCCCGCGCGCAAAGAGCTTGCTGGCAATGTGATTCTGGAGGCAATGCTCTGTGGCGTTCCAGTAGTGGTGTCTAGTCATTGCGGTTATGCGCATTATGTTGCCGAGCAACAAATGGGTGAATTGATTCCCGCCAAGGCATCGCCTACTACAATCGCTAAATTGATTGCAGCAACGCTCATGGTACATGCAGATGTATGGCGCAAACGCACTAAATTATTTGCGCAGACTAGCGACGTGTTTTCCCGTCCTGCAGTTGCGGTTGCGGCTCTGAAAAAAATTGCCATCGCGAAAAAAAATCCTGGAACAGATTCCACGCAGGTGCAATTAGCCTCTGGTCAGTGTGTAATCTTGCGCGATGAGCTAATTGATGAATGGGAAAGTCAGGATGTATTTTCGCTGATCGAAAATATGCAGGGCAAGGTCGCGCGCGAAATGAAAGATCGCCAAACTCTTCGCTTTGAAATAAATGGCCAAGGCTACTACCGCAAATGGCATCGCGGAGTGGGTTGGCCGGAAATCATCAAAAATTGTTTGCAATTACGTATGCCCGTGTTGGGAGCAAGTAATGAGTGGAATGCGCTGAATAAATTGCGCGCATTGAGTCTTCCCAGTTTGATTCCACTTGCTTATGGTGTGCGCGGTAAAAATCCAGCGCGCCAGCAGTCGTTTATCGTCACGCGTGAGTTGCGTGATGTAATCCAGCTGGATCATTTTTTTGAACAGTATTCAGTAAATGTTAAGGCCAAGTGGCGCATTTTGACGCGCGTTGCTGAAATTGCACGTGAATTTCATATGGCGGGCATTAATCATCGCGATTTTTATCTGTGCCATTTCATGTTGAAGACACCAATGATTGCCGATCAGAATCTGAAGCCAGAGCTTTATCTGGTTGATTTGCATCGCGCCCAGTTGCGCCCGCATGTACCTGAGCGCTGGTTGGTGAAGGATCTAGGTGGTCTATTGTTTTCGTCATTTAATTTACAGTTTACCAAGCGCGATTATCTACGCTTTGCGCGAGTGTATTTTGCGCAAGAATTGCGCGCTGTGTTGGCGGAAAAAAAAGTCCTGCTGGAAAAAACAATTGAGCGTGCACGTGCAACTTACCGTCGCGACTTTGGACATGATCCGCTGTTATCGGGTCAAAGGAATTAATCGGTTCATGAAAATGTTAAAGCGCGAGTGGCGTGAAGAGAAATTATTGGCCTGGGCGTCCGGTGGTCTGTGGATATTTATCAGTGCGTTTTTGTGGGCGCCCTCGCGCGACGGTGTTGAGGCAATTTACGCACTTGCATTTTTTATTCCTATGCTGCTCTTGCTGCCTTGGCGCAAACCGGAATTTCATCAATACGGCGGTTGGTTTAGTGTTTCCGCAATGGCCTACGCGAGTTGGTGTTGTATAACCAGTCTGTGGGGCGACGGCACAGGATTTTTTATCTTGCAGTGGTTGGTTCTGGCAGCATGGTTGTTGGGCGTAGCCTGGGTGTTACAAAAAAAATCACTGGACTGGGATAAATTTCTGCAGTGGTTCTTGCTGGTCGGTGCGATCACAGCGCTCGTCAATATCGCGGTGTTTTATTGGAGCCATCCACTTACCGCGCGCATGGATGGGGTCACGATTGCGCGCGCACCTACATTGGTAGGGCAGGTTTATGGCTTGGTGGTACTAATCGGTATTTTATTGTCCTGGCGCATTCAATGCTTTAAATGCGCACTTGGTTTGTCGCTTGCCTGTATTCCGGCGCTGGCTGCGCTGGGCTTGTCCCAGAGTCGCGGACCCTTACTATCGCTGGTTCTGGTATTGGTGATTGGTTTGATCTGGTTGCGCCCGAGCTGGAAAATTGTATTAACGCAATGCGGTGCTGCGCTTCTGGCGCTCATCATATTGTTTTTGGTTTTTCCCCTGGATCAAATACTGTTGGGGCGTGGCGCATCCTTCCGTGATCAAATTTGGTTGGATGTGATTGGGCAAATGGGCGCGCAGCCGGGTCTAATTCTGTTGGGTGTTGGTATGGGCGAGTCTACGGAAATTATGACTAGCATTGGCCCATACCATCATGCCCATAATGCCTGGTTGGATATTTTATATCGCACCGGCATTGTCGGTTTAGGTTTGGCATTGGTTCATCTCACGCTGCTTTTGTGGTCCGCTCGCCATCATCGGCAATTGGCACCCCTGACACTTTGGTTGGTGTATGGTTGTGGTTGCTTGTTCGTTGATTCGCGCAGTGTGTTTTGGGAGATCGATACCAAGTGGCTACTCTACTGGATTCCCGCTGCGTTATTGGCCGCAAGTCTGGTGGGTGTGAATAATTTGCGCGAGAAAAATCCGCGCGTGAAAAATTAATCTGATTCTGGATAAATTATGAATCCTGTACAGACACAAAATTCTGCGGTGGGCGAGGCATCTGCCTGGGTGGTTTATAAGCGCCTGCTCACCTATGTAAAACCCTATACAGGTTGGTTTGTTATTAGCTCGCTAGGTTTCGGGCTTTATGCCTATTCCAGTGTTCTGTTTGTGCAGATTTTAGAGAATCTGATTAACGTGATTGCGGAGGCGGATCCAGCGAATCGTTACCTGGTGCCATTGCAGGTTATAGGCGCAACCTTGTTGCGCAGTCTGGGTACGTTTGTTGGTGTCTACTTGATGTCGCGCATTGCATTTAATGTGATTCACAATTTACGTGTGCAAGTTTTCGATCATATGACACGTCTGCCTAATACGACTTTTGAAGAAAAAAGCTCTGGGCATTTAATTTCAATCATTACTTACAATATTAATGGTGTAACCGCGGCTGCGACAGACGCGATTAAAATTTCCCTGCGCGAGGGGTTAACGGTTATCGCATTATTTGCGACGCTGATTTATATGGATTGGCGATTGACGATGATTTTTATTGTCATCGCGCCCTTTATCGCGGTAATTGTCGGCACTGTGGGTAAACGGTTGCGCCGTTTGAGCAATAAAGTGCAAAACACCGTGGGTGACCTGACGCAGGTTACGGGCGAAATGATTAATGGTTTTCGGGTGATGCGCAGTTTCGGCGGTGAGGAATATGAGAAGCAGCGCTTTGCGGACGCCAGTAAAAAAAATTACCAGCAGAACATGAAAATTGTTGTGACGGCGGCAGCCAATACTCCGCTGATTCAGCTCATCATAGCGCTGGCGATGGCGGGGCTGATTTTTATCGCACTTACTTTTATGGAGATGAAAGATCCGGCCAGATTTGTCGCTTATATGACGGCTGTCGCAGCCATATTGCCGTCAATGCGCCGGCTCGGCGAAGTGGCACCTATTATTTTGAAGGGTGTTGCAGCGGCAGATAGCGTGTTTAATTTGGTGGATTCTCCCGCCGAAGTAGATACTGGCACGCATCAAGCAGCGCGCGTTAGAGGTGATGTTGATTTAAAAAATGTAACATTTTGTTATGCGAATCAATCCACTCCCGCGCTGAATCAGATTAATTTGAGCGTTAAATCCGGCGAAGTAATTGCGTTGGTGGGTCGCTCGGGCAGCGGTAAATCCACGCTGGTTGGGCTGCTTAACCGTTTTCACGATACGACCTCCGGCGCGATTTTAATCGACGGCATTCCGGTGAGCGATTACACACTGGCGAGTTTGCGCGAGCAGATAGCCTTGGTTAACCAGCAGGTGACCTTGTTTAACGATACGGTTGCGGGCAATATTGCTTACGGCAGTTTGCAATCCCGGGATATGCAAGCCATCCGTCTTGCTGCCGACGCTGCTTATGCGACAGAGTTTATCGAGCGGTTACCCGAAGGCTTTAATACGATGATTGGCGAGTCGGGCGCGCGCTTGTCGGGTGGTCAGCGCCAGCGTTTGGCAATCGCCCGTGCATTATTGAAAGATGCGCCAATTTTGATCCTCGATGAGGCAACTTCGGCGCTGGACAATGAGTCAGAGCATTACATCCAGGCAGCTTTAAGTAGGGTGATGCAAGGCCGCACTACTTTCGTAGTGGCTCATCGATTATCCACAATTGAGCAGGCTGACCGGATTATTGTGATGGATCATGGTGAGATAGTTGAACAAGGTAACCATGTGGAGTTGCTGGCAAGAGGTGGGCATTACGCACGCTTGCACGCCAAACAGTTTAATGACGATGACATGCCACCTGCGCACCTGGCTGCAGAGGTTTAATATGCGAGTAACGGCAGTAATGGTGTTAGAGAGGACGTGGTGTTAATGGACTGCAACTATCGGAGTTACGTATGCATTTAACAATGCCCTATTTTGAGCGCGCACACATTTTAGTCGTTGGCGACCTTATGCTGGATCGGTACTGGCACGGGACTAGCTCGCGTATATCCCCAGAAGCACCGGTACCGGTCGTCAAGGTGAATCAAACTGAAGATCGTCCCGGCGGTGCGGGCAACGTTGCCTTGAACATGGCAGCCTTGGGGTGCGGAGTTTCGCTTATCGGTATTGTCGGAGATGACGAGGCGGGTCAGATTCTTTACAGCCGTTTGCGTGCGGCTAAGATCCACACTAACTTCCAGGTTTCCAGTACTAAGCCTACTATTACTAAACTACGTGTTGTCAGCCGCCATCAGCAATTATTGCGTATGGACTTTGAAGAGCGATTCGAGGCTGCGGACAGCTCCGAATTTGTGACCAAAGTAAAAGGCCTCATTAATCGCACTGATGCTCTGGTGTTATCTGACTATGCCAAAGGCAGTTTGCTCGATTGCCAATCCCTGATTCGTATGGCTCGCGATGCTGGTGTTCCAGTGCTGGTTGATCCCAAGGGCAGCGATTTTAGCCGGTATCGTGGCGCAACTATGTTGACGCCCAACTTCCATGAGTTTGAGGCTGTGGTGGGTAAGTGCACCAGCGAACAAGACATGGTGATCAAGGGTGAAGCGCTGATGCAGAAGTTGGATCTTCAGGCATTGCTGGTTACTCGCGGCGAGCAGGGTATGACACTGCTGCGCCACCATCAGACTGAACTGCATTTACCAGCTCGCGCGCGCGAAGTATTTGATGTAACGGGTGCGGGCGATACCGTTATCGCTACGCTCGCTGCCGTTATTGCCTCGGGTCAAACCTTGCCTGAAGCCACAGCACTGGCTAATTTGGCCGCCGGTATTGTGGTGGGTAAGATGGGTACAGCAACCGTAAGTGCGCCAGAGTTGCGCCGCGCGATTATCGCTGAGCAGGGTGCTGAGCGAGGTGTAGTCACTGAAGAGCAACTGCTGATGGCGCTGGAAGATGCGCGTGCCAGCGGTGAGCGCATCGTCTTTACCAACGGCTGTTTCGATATCATCCATGCCGGGCATGTAGGTTATTTGGAGGAGGCGCGGAAACAGGGTGACCGATTGGTTTTGGCGGTGAATTCAGATGCATCGATTCGTCGCTTGAAAGGTTCTGGCCGTCCAATCAACCCGTTAGATCGCCGTATGGCGGTGCTTGCTGGACTTGAAGCCGTGGATTGGGTGGTTCCCTTTGATGAAGACACTCCCGAGCGTTTACTGCGCCGGGTTAAGCCGGATGTGCTGGTGAAAGGTGGCGATTACACTGAAGATCAGGTGGTTGGCAACCAGATCGTCAAAGCCTACAACGGTTCGGTTAAGGTCTTGAGCTTTTACGATAATTGCTCGACTACATCGATTGTGAATAAGATTTTGCGACAGTAACTCATCAGGAAAATAGATAAAGGCACGGATCAATTCTTGACTAAACTTCGTATTAATCGGCTAAGCCATTAATACGAAGGTGCCACCTTGTACAACTCCTCTCATTCTCAGGCCATTAATCGCGATGGTCTCATCGATTTTGTTATCAACTACCGGCTATACATCGACCGCATAATGCTTTGGGTCACCTTAGGCGCGTGGGCAATGTCTTTCTTGTACGCATGGGTTCATGACACATGGGTGCTGGCGCTGTTGGTCGGCGGTTTGTTCACTGGCATCAATTGGTTTGCGATCAAGGTCCTTAATCATCCTCAACTAACGCCTTGTGTGATAGCAGTGGTCTATATGTTATTTGTCTCTCTTCATGTGCATCAGTTGAAAGGCATGATTGAGGCGCATTTTGGCTACTTTGTTTTCCTCGCCGCGTTATTTACTTATCTGAATTGGCGCCCGCTGATTTTTGCTGCGGGTGCTGCGGCAGTGCTACACGTGGTGTTGCATATGATGCAGATGGCTGGTGTGGAGATTTATCTTTTTCCCGACCACATGCACTCTTGGAGCATCGTCGCTATGCACGCTTTTTACGTGGTGATAGAAACGGCGGTATTGGTAGTTTTGGTGACGCTCGCAAGCCGTTTGTTAGTGGTGGCGCAAGAGTTGGTTGGTGTTACAGAAAACATGATCGTGAATGAGCAGCGGATTGATTTGGGTGTGCGCGCCAAAGTCCGTAACAACCCGATCCTCGATCATTTGAACTGGCTGTTGGAAAGCATTGCCAAAGCTATTAAATCAGCCGTTGTGGCCCGCGATCATGCTGATCAAAATCTCGGTGTTCTGGCGGAAAACACCCAGCATTTGGTGCAAATAGCCAACCGGTCGCATTCTGCCAGCGATGTTATTCAAGTCGCTATGGACAATATGCACAATTCATTTGTGGAAGTGGCAGCGCAAATCCAGCGCGCCGCAGTCCTTGCCGAGGACACCGTCAATGCTCAGGTTGAAGGTAAGGCCGCAGTAAAGACCTCGGGCGATAGCATTGCTGATTTATCGCGGATACTGGGTGATACCTCTACTGCAATCGATAGCTTGTCCAAGGATTGTGAAGCCATCACCAGCACGCTTTCTGAAATTCAAGGCATAGCAGAGCAAACCAACTTGCTGGCATTGAATGCGGCTATTGAAGCTGCCCGTGCTGGCGAACAGGGGCGTGGTTTTGCGGTAGTTGCTGATGAGGTTCGTACCCTGGCGCGGCGAACCCAAGTGTCCACTGAAAATATTAAAACCATTGTCAATCGCTTGGTGTCGGGGTCGGTCAATTCGGTACAAGCGATGAGTCAAAGCCGGGCGCGGGTGTTGGAAAATGTGGCTAATTCACAAGCGGTTGAGCAGATTTTTGAGCGCATTGCTGCTGCCATTAGCGAGATAAACTGCATTAGCCAGCAGATCGCAGCGGCAACAGAGGAGCAGACTCAAACTTCCGAATCTATCACTCGCCAGACCAGCCAGCTCAACGAGCTTAGCAATGAAACTACGGGTATCGTTAGCCAAAACCGGCAGATGATCGAGCGTCTGCAAACTGCATTTGGCGATTTACATACTGCCCTCACCAAATTTGGTTGAGTTGTCATTGCTCACGATGGGCAGGCAAAAAAATCCCCATCAGGAGTAAACCTGATGGGGATTTTGTTATTTCGACGATCTGTTGCTTAAGCCGCCAACTCCAGAATTTCACGCGAAACCTCGGGTGTAATGGCGCCGTGCTCACCCAGTGCCAGCAGTTCGTGTTTGACCAGCATATCCACCAGTTTTGGGATAGATTCACGGCCAACTCCGTAACCGCTCAGGGTGGTAGGTGTGCCCATTTGTTCAAAGAAGCCGCGTGTGGCGGCAATGGCCGCATCGATTAATTCATCTTCGTCCGTGTGATTAAGATTCCAAACACGGCGACCGTATTGCAGCAGTTTGGCGCGCTTTTTATCGCGTTGGTGTTGCATTACTGCCGGTAAAACGACGGCGAGAGTTTGGGCGTGATCTAAACCATGCATGGCAGTAAGTTCGTGGCCGATCATATGGGTCGCCCAATCTTGCGGAACACCTACGCCGATCAGACCGTTAAGCGCCATAGTCGCTGCCCACATCACATTCGCGCGCACGGCATAGTTGGTGGGCTCTTTCAGTGAGCGCGGGCCCTCTTCAATCAGCGTCATCAACAGACCTTCGGCAAAACGATCCTGCACTTTGGCATCCACGGGGTAGGTCAGGTACTGCTCCATGATGTGCACAAAAGCATCGACCGCACCATTGGCGATTTGGCGCGGGGGCAGGCTGTAAGTGGTGGTAGGGTCGAGGATTGCGAATTGTGGATAGACCAGTGGGCTGCCGAACGCGAGTTTCTCCTGGGTCGCGGCTTTGGTAATCACTGAGTTGCCGTTGCTCTCGGTACCGGTGGCAGGCAAGGTCAGCACACAGCCGATCGGCAGCGCGGAGTGAAACGGTTGATGCTTGGCCATAATATCCCATGGCTCGCCATCGAAATTAACGGCTGCCGCGATCAGCTTGGTGCCATCAATTACGCTGCCGCCACCGACAGGCAGGAGGAAGTCGATCTTCTCTTTCTTGACCAGCTCTACCGCTTTCATCAGGGTTTCATAGTGGGGATTTGGTTCAATCCCGCTGAATTCAAACCAGGTTTTACCTTCCAGCGCTTTAACGACTTGTTCATAAACACCGTTCTTTTTAATCGAGCCGCCACCGTAAGTGACGAGAATCCGTGCATTGGCGGGCACTAAATTGGCAATTTCTTTGATTTGGCCTTCACCAAACACAATCTTGGTGGGGTTTGAAAAGGTGAAATTTTGCATGAGCTAGTCTCCGTGAAAAACTGGTCTGTTGTGGATAGCGGGTAGTGGGCGCTGACTCTACTGGTCAGCGCCCGTGAACTCGATCAGGTTTACGCATATTTACGACCGGGAGATGAAAATGTCGCCTGCGTCTACAGAGTAATCAACCGGGATAAGCGAGCGCCCGCTGCAGGGGCCAGCGACACACTTTCCCGTTTTAATCACAAAGAGTGCGCCGTGATTGGCGCACTGAATCATGCTGCCACTGCTATCGAGGAATTGGTCTGCAACCCATTCGAGTGCAATGCCGATATGCGGGCAGCTATTGTGGTAGAGATAAATTTTGCCTTGGTGGTTGACCGCGAATAGCTTGCGCCCAGCCAGATTAAAACCCTTGCTGCCCGTCTCGGGAACATCTGCGACGGCGCAAAGGCGCAGCTTTTCCGGTGAGTTGGTAATCACTTAAATTGTGCCATTTACTTTGGGGCTGCCAAGCGTATATCACGCGTCAATAACTTCCCGTTCCGCACCAGGCTGACAGTCACTTTTTCTCCCGGTTTGTAATTTTCCAGCGCACTTAATAATTGATCGTCGTTAGTGGTGGGGTAATCTTCGATCGCGACAATGACATCGCCCAAGGTAATTTGACCCCAACTATTGCGTTTGGCGCCTTCAAGGCCCGCTTCGGCAGCGGGTGAGTTAGGCTCGACACGCAAAATTGGCACGCCTTCGACACCTATCTGCTGAGCCCACTGATCTGGTGCCACAGCGATGCCGAGTACTGGACGAACCAAACGACCGTGTTTGATGAGTTCGGGTACCACCTCTTTCACCGTATTCACAGGAATCGCGAAACCGATACCCGCACTGGCGCCGCTTGGGCTGTAAATCATGGTGTTGACACCGATTAATTTACCTTCGGAGTTAAGCAATGGGCCGCCGGAGTTACCGGGGTTAATAGCTGCATCGGTCTGGATCACGTTAGTAATTTTGCGCTGGTTAGGAGAGATAATTTCTCGCCCCAGCGCACTCACAACCCCCGTGGTGAGCGTTGCATCCAAACCAAACGGGTTGCCTATCGCCAGTACTTTGCGACCGACACGTAAATCACCCGAGTCGCCTAACGGCAAAGCATTGAGCTTGGCTTTTTTGCCATCGATTTTAAGTACGGCGAGGTCACGCTCCGGCGCCAAACCGACAACTTCAGCGGGCCAATTGGACTGATCTTGCAGGGTGATGGTGATTTGTCTTGCGCCCTCGACTACATGGTAGTTGGTGACGATGTAACCCTTGTCGTTCCAAACGAATCCGGTGCCTGAGCCGCGTGGCACAGTCACCAGATCGAAGGAGTAGGGATCGCGAGCGAGTTGCTGATTGGTGACGAACACAACGCTGGGGCGAGCGGCCTCAAATACTTCCACGCTATTGCGTTCGTCATCAGTTGAAAATGCCTGGACACTCGCGCTCAGGGCGCTGGCACCAGTTAAAAATGTAAATACTAACCAGCGCCAGAGTCTCATGCCCAGTCTCCACCGCGATTAAGCGTTATCACGCAACGCTTGGATACGCGCTTCCAACGGTGGATGACTGGCAAACATATTGCGCACACCACCACTGATACCGAAGGCGCGCATGCTGGTTGGCAACGGACTTTCCACCCCGGCATTTGACTCGGCTTGCAGGCGTTGCAGGGCGCGGATCATTGCACCGCGATCAGCGAGTGTTGCACCAGCATGGTCGGCGCGGTATTCGCGATAGCGCGAGAAAGCAGCCACAATCATTGAGGCCAAAATGCCCAGCACAACTTCTGCCACCATGGTCGCGATCATAAAACCGAAGCCGCGACCACTTTCATTCTTGAGCAGAACACGGTCTACAAAGTCGCCGATGATGCGCGCGAAGAACATTACAAAGGTATTCACGACGCCCTGAATCAAGCTCAGAGTGATCATATCGCCATTGGCCACATGACCGATTTCGTGTGCGAGCACGGCTTCTACCTCATCGCGCTCAAAGCGTTGCAGCAGGCCGAGACTCACTGCAACCAGTGCATCATTGCGGTTCCAGCCAGTTGCAAAGGCATTGGATTCCTGCGCGGCAAACACGCCGATCTCCGGCGTTTTAATACCGGCTTTTTGTGACAGTTTGGTCACTGTATCAACCAACCACTGCTCATCGGCATTGCGGGGCTGTTCAATCAGCTGAACACCCATGCTGCGTTTGGCCATCCACTTGGACAAAAACAGGGAAATAAAAGAGCCGACAAAACCGAACACCGCGCAGAACACCAGCATGCTTGATAAATCCAAACCATTTGCAGTGCGATAGTTGCCTACGCCGAGCAAGCTCAGCACAACACCTGCCACCAGCAGAACTGCGAGGTTAGTTAACAAAAACAAGCCTATGCGTAACACGATAATATCTCCCGTAGATTGATTAGTTCGCTGCTTTATACGCAGCGTCGCGAGAGTATATGTGTGCGTTGCGAAAGAATTTCAATCATCGCAGCGTTAAGAAAGGAAAAAGTGCGAGTCAGCGAGTAGAAATGATGGGGCGCAGAAGAAAAATGGCCGCCACCAGGGCGGCCCAAGCAACCGTGTTAGCCGAGGGACTTCCGGAGAGGAAGGACCCAAGGGGTGAGAAGAGTCAGCAATCGACTTGCAGGGCGACTATTGAATCCACTCAACTGCCGAACTGGAGAAGCTGCGCAGCAGTGAGTTAACAATAATTGTTCTCATCTCCGTGGTCAAGTCTTTTTGAGAAATATTCTTATTTAGTTTGTGGGTGGCGATTTTAGCTGCAGTAATTGCGTGTTGAGTTGGTTGATTTTGGCTGCCATCTCTTCAATCAGGCCCAGGCAAATCTGCGGCTGGTGTTCAATCAGCGTAATAAATTCTTCTTTACGCACTGCTAGCACAGTGCAATCGGTGCTGGCGATGACTGAGGCCATACGCGGTTGGCGAGTGAACACCGCCAGCGCACCGAAGATTTCGTTAGCGTGAATATCGCCCACTTTCACTCCGTCGCAAACCGCATCGGCAGCACCTTCAAGCAATGTGTAGACGCGATCGGCAATGTCACCCTGATTAATGATAGTTTCTCCGGCACGATAATGCAGAAAGCCAGCGGAAGGTTGGAATTCAGTACGCAGTTCTTGAGTGAGTGCTTGCTCGTAATAGCTGATGCTGCATAACAACAGGTAGGCCCAGTTGCGCTGGGATTTAAGGTCGCGATTGGCTTGTTCGACTAATGCGTCACGCTCATACGCCAGGAGTTTGATTGGACCTTGGCAGCTAAACTGCCCTTGGGGGAGATTAAGCGAGCGGGGCAGTCCGAGTAGGTCACCCTCTTCAAAATGCATGACTAATTTATTATGCAGGTAATAATCGACCTGGCCTTCGACAATCAGCAAAGTGCGGGTTGGTGCGATATCTGCAAAAATATCGCTGCTTGCATCCATTGCGAAGGGTTCATCCGCGGGCACGACTTGCGCGCACAAAAGCTCGGTAAGATCGCGCAATTTATCCGCGAGCTCAGACATCAGATCAGACTGTTTGGTTGGAAGATGCATAGACCCCTCGGTTACAAAAAACGCTAGTAAGACGCTTTTAGTGTAGCCTGTGTCGGGGAAAATATAGCGCCAGAAACCTCAGTCTAGGAGCCGAATGTGATTTTTGTGAGCGGTTATGCCGTTGCCCGGGTAAAGTCTCCCTGATCAGGCATTTCTGCCTCACTAACCAGTCGTGCTTTCAGGTCAGGGGGGATATCGTTCCAGTGCACATCCATCAGCGCACCTTGCAAGGCGTAGAGCATGACTTTGGAAACGTTGATGTCGCGGGCTCGTATTCGGCGATAAGCTTCAACAGCACCAGTGCGTTTAAGATCGGCATAGGTGTTAATCCCTATAGCGCGCAGGATGTTTACCGATGCCATTCCAAGATTTTTCAATTGCAATAACTCACTATGACAGGCAGTCATACAGTGCAATCTCCATTTATTATTATCGGGTGTTATGTTTTAAAATTTCCGTTTACATCGCTGCCTTATCTTACATACTTGCTTGCCTTGTGCAATTGTTTTCTCTCGAATGCAACGCAAATCGTGATGAGTGGTGCAACAAAAGCAATTAATTGGCGCAATAGCTTACGGAAAATTTCATCTATAAATCCAGCTTGACGGAATCCTTACATGATCGATCAGAATAATGGTTTGCTGCTCGGCTTGGGCGAGAGCGAGTTAGTGGAGTCACCACTGCTTGCATGTCGTGTTCACCGGCAGGTGCTCGACCCATTATTATTTTTAGCAGAGCGTGCCGCGAGTGCCGGGTTTATTTTAAAAGTGGCGAGTAGTTATCGCAGCTTTGAGCGGCAATTGCTCATTTGGAATAACAAAGCGCGCGGTCTGCGTCCAGTATTGAACGATGCGGGCGAGGCCATTGACGTCAATACACTATCGGATCGCGATAAAGTATTTGCGATTCTACGTTGGTCGGCATTGCCGGGTGCGTCGCGGCATCATTGGGGAACGGATGTGGATGTGTACGGCAGTGCGCACCTAGATCCCGAATATCAGCTGCAATTGACCTTTGCTGAAACACAAGGAGATGGCCCCTTTGCCGAATTCCATCGTTGGTTGAGTGATGAATTGGCGCAGGGCAATAGCGATTTTTTTCGCCCCTACGCGCAGGATCGCGGCGGTATAGCGCCGGAGCCATGGCATTTAAGTTATGCACCGCTTGCGACAATTTTTTCACGCCAGTTTACGCAAGCGCTTTTGCGCGAGAAGCTCGAGCAAACGGATATGGAGTTAAAGCAAGCTGTGCTTGGTAACCTTGATGAGATCTACCAGCGTTTTATTTATGTCGACTAACAATCTATAAGGAATTATTTTTTGAATCAGTCCGAGCTAAGTCTGCCCGCCTCAAAAAAAGCGATCCGTTCCTGGATGTTATTTGATTGGGCAGCACAACCCTTTTTTACCGTAGTGATAACCTTTATTTTTGGGCCCTATTTTGTCTCGCGTCTTGCGAGTGATCCTGTCGTTGGCCAGGCCGCTTGGGGTTACACCGTCACTATCGCGGGGTTGGTGATAGCACTTATGGCACCAGTGTTAGGTGCGATTGCCGACGCAACTGGCGCGCGCAAACGCTGGATTGCTTTTTTCGCGGCGTTAAAAATTATTGCACTTTTGTTACTTTGGTTTGCAGCACCAGGTTCGGCCTTATGGTTGCCGATGTTGTGTGTGATAGTAGCGATGGTCGCCGCCGAATTTTCAATTGTGTTTAACGATTCAATGATGCCGCGTTTGATTGCAAAGGAAGATATTGGCCGCGTGTCCAATATTGCCTGGGGTTTAGGTTATCTCGGCGGCTTGGTTGTTTTGTTCAGTGTATTGCTGTTGCTTGCGGGCAATCCCGCAACCGGCAAAACGTTAATTGGCATTGCACCGCTGTTTGGTTTGGATGCGGCGCAAGGTGAGGATGCTCGCATTACCGGCCCCTATGCAGCGCTCTGGTATTTTATTTTTATTTTGCCGATGTTTTTATTTACGCCGGATAGCAGCAAAGGCGTTCCTCTTGCAACAGCGATTAAGGAAAGCATCGGAGAGTTAAAAAACACCTTGTATGAATTAAAACAGCGCGCGGGACTGTTGCGCTTTTTAGCGGCGCGCATGATTTATCAAGATGGCGTAAACGGTCTGCTCGCGCTCGGCGGTACTTTTGCTGCTGGCATGTTTGGCTGGCAGACGATTGAGATGGGGATTTACGGCATTTTGCTGCTGGTTATTGCAATCGGTGGCTGTGCCTATGCGGGGCGATTGGATGCGCGCATGGGTTCGAAAAAAGTGATCCTGCTCAGTTTATTGTGTTTGATTGCTGCCACTATCGGCGTTATCTCCACCGGCCCCGGTTATACACTTTTTGGTCTAGTGCAATTTTCCACTCTGGATTCCGGTGGATTATTTGCGACTAATGCCGAAAAAGCCTACGTCGTTTTTGGTTTACTGATTGGCTTGGCGTTTGGGCCGGTGCAGGCTTCATCGCGTTCATTTATGGCACGCAGTGTGAGCGCCGATGAGGCGGGGCGCTATTTTGGTATTTACGCGCTTGCCGGCCGTGCGACGGCATTTTTGGCACCCATGGCGGTGGCGAGTTTAACGCTCTATACCGATTCCGCGCGTATCGGTATGGCCGCATTGATTGTATTTTTAGTAGGAGGCTTGGCGATTTTGTGGAAGGCGCCTTATCCTGCTTCGTCATCACATCAAACGAATTGATTTTAGTTTTTATTGCAGAGGTTAAGAAATAGGTATGTTAGTTATTTTTGATTGCGATGGTGTATTGGTAGATAGCGAAATTATCTCTGCGCAAGTGTCGAGCGATTGTTTGAAAGAAATTGGTGTGGACTTAAGCGCGGATCATATTCTGGAAACTTATCGCGGAAAATCTGTGGCGGATTGTATTCGTATGATTACCGAGGAATTATCCGGGCTTGAGTCGTGGAAAAATCTTAGTGCTGCTGAACAAGCAGAGCGCGGTGCGCAATTTTGGCGGCATGTGCAATTGCAGACATTGGTGGTCTGTGAAAAGGAGTTAGAACCCGTTGCTGGTGTGATGAGCGTATTGAATACGTTGAAAGAAAAACAGGTTCCGTTTTGTGTTGCCTCCAATGGTAAACATGAAAAAATGCGCATGACCTTGGCCAAAACCGACATCATGCCTTATGTACAAGGGCGAGTATTCAGTTTTGAGGATGTGACACGTGGCAAGCCTGCACCAGATTTGTTTTTGCATGCAGCAAAGACATTAAACATACCCGCAGAGCAGGCGATAGTAGTGGAGGATTCCTTGACCGGAATTCAAGCGGCTGTTGCTGCCGGAATGCGCCCGCTCGGCTACTGCCCGCCCAATAGGGATGGCAGCGACAATGTGTTATTGCAACCGATGCGCTCGCTCGGTGCAGAAGTATTTTTTACGATGGATGAATTAATTCCGTTAATTTTCAAAAACTCACCTAATTTTTAAAGATCACTTAATTTTTAGGTGTTACCGAGCCGGATTGTTATGCAAATACCAGCACACAATTTCGCCCACATTGATGTGTGGCAAGAAATTCGCACCGAGGCGCAGCAGGCGAGTGCCGATGAACCGGTGCTTGCGAGTTTTTATCATGCGAGTATTTTAAATCACGCTTCATTTCCGGCCGCGATCAGTTTCCATCTTGCGAATAAACTCGACAGCCAGGCATTGCCCGCGATGATGCTGCGCGAAGTGTTTACCGAGGCGATGGTGGCTGATGCCAGTATTGAGCAGGCGATGCGCGCCGATATTCGCGCGCATCGTGAGCGCGATCCCGCGTGCAATAAATTCTGCATGCCGTTTTTATTTTTCAAGGGCTATCACGCGCTGCAATCCTGGCGAATTGCACACTGGCTATGGTTGCAAAAACGCAATGCGCTGGCGCTCTATTTTCAGAACCAGATCTCGCAGGCATTTGACGTGGATATTCATCCAGGCGCGCACATCGGCGCTGGGATTATGATTGACCACGCAACGGGTGTGGTGATCGGTGAAACCACGGTAATTGAAGATGATGTGTCCATGCTGCACAGCGTTACGCTCGGTGGCAGCGGTTGCGTGAAAACCGATCGCCACCCGAAAATTCGTCGCGGTGTATTAATTGGTGTGGGCGCAAAAATTTTGGGCAATATTGAAATCGGTGAGGGGGCAAAAATTGGTGCGGGCAGCGTGGTGTTAGACGCGGTGGCGCCGCACACCACAGTCGCGGGTGTGCCAGCCAAACCTATCGGCAGGCCGAAGGGTGAGTCTCCGGCGCTCGATATGGATCATCATCTTGGTGACGATGGTAATTGCTAGTCCGCTAGCGGCGTTGCGCGGTTATGCGCTCCGTTGCCCAGGCAAGTAGCTGGTCTCATCATCGCAACCATCGAGCAGCCATTTGAGTACTGACTCGCGGCTTTTGAGCATAGATTGATAGTGCTCAATCAGCATAGTGTTAGGCCGTGGGTGCGCCTGCATAGCCCTGATCCGGTCAGCCAAAAAAGCGATATCTTGCTCGACCTTGATACGCGCATTGCCGTGTGGGCTGAGCGCACCATCAATCACTAGCCGATTGTCTTGCAGTTTCTTTTGAATAAAAGGCAACATAGTTTTACCACTCCCTCGCAGTTGAATAATGAGTATGGTTGCCGACCAGACCGACTGCCAGTTTCCGTTAAGACTGATTGGTTACAATCTGCGCGCTGTTTATCGCTCTTGTTTTATCCGCTTCGGCTCGGCCAGCAATAATTCTGGCGAGTGCTATCATTTAAAGGCAGTTCAGTTTCATCAACAGGATTTTTGGATTTATGAGCGCTCCCGAATTCGACATTATTTTCCGCGGCGATATAGTCTTCGGCCACCAGTTAGCTGAGGTGAAGGCCAAATTACAGCAGTTGTTCAAGGCAGATGCGGCCAAAGTTGACGCCCTATTTACCGGTCGCCCGGTGCCGCTTAAACGCAATCTGGATGAGGCCACTGCCAATAAATACCGCGACGCCCTGATCAAGGCGGGCGCTATGGTAGAGATTTGCTCGAGTGACGCCAGCCCCGCCAATGCCGCCCCCAAACCAGCCCCCGCGCCGCGCCGCGCTGTCGAAGTCATTGCTTCTGCAGCGCCTTCCGAATCGGTCAGCGCGGGTTGGACTCTCGCACCATTGGGTGCCGATTTACTTCCCGCCCGCGAGCGACCCCAACAACCTGCGTCGGTGGTGGTGGATATCTCCGGCCTGAGTTTGCGTCCGGCCGAAGGTAATTTGGTTGATGTGAGCGAAGTACACGAAGAGATAGGCGCAGTAGTTATCGCACCGGATCTGGGCTTGGCTGCCGTTGGCACCGACCTGATTAGCGCCGATGAAAAATTGGCGCTGCCGCTGGTCGAAATCGAATTGGAAGATTGGGGGATCGCCGAGGCTGGCAGTGATCTGCTGACCGAGGACGAGCGCCCGATCGTATTGCCCGCAGTGGTGGCGATTGGTGATTACGGTTTGGCACCGGCGGGTAGTGATCTCGGCCAATTAAAAGCGAATGTCAAACCCGTCACCCCAGATATCAGTGGTTTACGATTGGCCGAAACAGGCAATTAGTGAGTTTTTAGATCGCTAGTAATAGTTAAACAAAAGCGCGTATCCGCTTGCTCGGGCACGCGCTTTTTTATGGCTTAGCGTTTGTTCAAAATAAAGCGCTGCGCATTACCACCAGTGCACCACCATTGATGTACTTTCGGCCCGATACCCATATCGACATCCAGGCATTTGCCCGAATGTGCAGCGACAAATTCCACTTCCAGCGGTGCCCAGGTGATGACCTTCATGGTCCAGGTTTGCGCCGCTGAGGCATTGCAAACGTATTGCTGAACCAAGGTGCCATCGACAGTTCCCGCGGCGGCAACATCCACACACTTGCCGCTATTGAGTGCGCGCAATTCCATCTTGTAGTTGGTCAGGTCGGTGAGGGTGAAGGTCTGGGCGTTGGTCCCGTTACAAGTGTAAACCTGCACTTTTGCGCTGTTGGCCGTGCTGGCGGCGGTGACGTCCAGACACTTGCCGCTGGCTTTGTTTTTGATCTCGTAGCTGCCGAAACCGCCCACGTAATGCGGGTCTTTCATCAGGTTGGCGAAATGGGCACCGCTATCCGGCTCGCTGTCGATGCGCCAATTTTCTTCGCCTTGTTTATTGATATCGAACCAGTTGAACGCTTTCACGGCCGGGAACTTGGCGATCAGATCATTGCGGAAGCCGGTCATCCAGGCTTTTTTACCTGAACCGCTGCCAACACCCATCTCGCCGATTACCAAGGGGCGGCCGGTTGAGGCCAGCGCGGTATACCAGTGGCTCATCTCCGCTTCAAAGCTACCGCTGTGGCCGGAGTAGATATCAATTCCCAGCCAATCCATATAGCCGGGGATGTAGAGGTCATTGATCCCCGGATCGCCCGCGCGGCTGGTATTGCAGCCCCAGTTAACCGCCCAGATGGAGTGGGCGAAACTGACATTGGTGGCGCCCACCGCGCGAAAACGATTGACCACATATTTGAACGCATCGCGAAAGCGCGCCCAGGTCTCATTGTGTTTGCAGGGCGACCAGTCGTACCAGTTGCCGTTGGCCTCGTGGAAAAGGTCGATGACCACCGGGGTCTGCTCGGCTTTCAGGCCGTGGGCGACGTTGTCGATGATATCGTCGTGTTGGCCGTCCAATATCTGCGCGATGATATTGCGCGGAATCCGTTGATTGTTTTCGTCAGTGCGCCACCAGCATTTGCTGTTATCGCGCAGCGCCAGCTCGCCATGGAATTCCAGGTTGATATAGGGCACCCGGCCCTGGGCTTTGATCCGTTCGATATCAGCTTCCCACAGGTAGTACCAGTTCTTGCTGCCATCGGGGCGGAAAACCTCAGGGAAGATTTTGCCGAAGTAGGGGCGGGCATTGCCGTACCACTGTTTATTGTCATCCCACTCCCAGTGCTGGGTGTTCTTGTCACCGCAGGGGTTGGCTTGGGTCCAATCGCGATCAACAAAAGCACCCATCAAAATGCGGTCGCCTGCGGGAATGGTGTTGGCTTGGGCAAAACTGGGGATAAGGCATAAGGCAGCGACGCTGGCACTGAGCCAGCGAAAAAGGGGGAGAGTCATGGTGTCACCTGTTATTGATTATGTCGGTAGTGGTCGGGTGGGTCGAAACCCATCACTCCCATAGCTTCCATCACGCGCTGATGCCGCCGCACCCCACTTGGCGCTAGCGCCAAAACTGGCAGTGCGGGTGCCAGGTTCTAGCAAAAAGTGGCACTGAAAATGCGCGAATCCCGGTCTATTTGTGTGAACAGCTTCAGGTTTTATCTGGCTAGTAGGGCACTTTGTTCATACACTCCCCTCTAAACTTAAGTATCTGACTTAAATGTCGGCGAGCGCTGGTTTACCGCGCCGCCTGTTCCATCACAGAGGAAGTCATTATGAAAGTTCTGCTCAAAAGCCTTGCCGCACTGGTCGTTTTGCTATTGCTTGCCGCATTGGCGCTGGTTTTTTTAGTCGACGCCAATCACTTTAAGCCACGCATTGAAGGCATCGCCCGTGATCAGGGCATCGCACTGCAAATTAACGGCGATCTGGGGTGGGATTTGTGGCCGAGTTTGGGGGTGGCGGTAAACGATGTTCGCGTCGCTGCGTTGGAAACGCCGGATCAGCCCATCGCCGAACTCAAGCAAGCCAGTTTGATGTTGGCACTGATGCCGCTCTTCTCCGGCGATTTTCAAGTCGATCACATCGCTGTTGAGGGAGCCGTAATTTCGCTTAAGGTTGACGCTAACGGAAAAGGTAATTGGGAAGCGCTCAGTAAATCTGATCAACCTGCCAAACCCAATCAATCAACCCAATCAGCACCTGCGGAAGATGCCGACCTAAAACTCGACATCCAGCACATCAGCCTCAGTAACTCCAATATTAACTACAGCGACGCGCAGAGCGGGCAAGATATTGCGCTGCGCGATATCAATCTCACCATGAGTGATGTGAATACCCGCGCTGAACCCTTCGCGCTGGATTTATCCTTTGTGATGGAGCTGGCGCAAGCCGATACCGATACCCTGGAGTTGCAAGCGGCAGTAAAAAATACGCTCAGTGTCGATAACGCCATCAGCAATATCACATTGGCGGACGGTAAACTGCAGGTGGAAATTATTGGTAACAATAACGCCGAACTCACACTCGATTATTCCCTCGCCATTACTGACCTGCAAAACGAACTCGCTTACAAAGGTGATATAAGCCTCACCGAAATGAACGCGCGCAAATTACTCGCTGCGCTCGGCACTGAATTGGAAACCGCCAACAAAGACGCGCTCAGCAAAGTGGCCTTTTCATCCGGTGTGAATGGCGACAGCAAAAAAGTGAAGTTGGATAATCTGAATCTGGTGCTGGATAGCACCCGCTTTACCGGCAGCATCGGCATTACCAATTTTTCTACCAGTGCGCTCAGCTTGGTGTTGGACGGCGATGAAATTAATCTAGACGATTATTTACCTCCGCCAGCTGAAACGCCGGAACAAGCTACCGCTGCGCCCGCTGAAGATACTCCACTCCCGCTCGAGGATTTGCGTGGTCTGAATATCAACGCCAAGCTGGCGCTGAAAAAATTAATCGTCAATAAAATTGCGCTGGAAGGCGTCGCGCTGAAAGTGCTTGCCAAAAACGGCATGCTCGAACAAAACCTCACGGCAAATGCCTACGCCGGTGCAATCAACGTTAAAGGCCAATTGGACGCGCGCGGTCAGCAGGCGCAGGTGCAATTCGATGCCGGGGTGGAAGGTTTGGAATTAGAACCCATGTTGAAAGATATGGAGATGGATTCCAAATTTGGCTTACAAGGCGCAGTGCAAGCCCGTGCGCTAGGCAGCACACAGGGCAATTCCGTTAATCAGCTATTCAAATCCCTGCGCAGTAATGCGACTTTTTCAGGAGCACAAGTGCGCTTGTTGCCCATTAATTTAGAGCAGCAATTTTGCAAGCTGGTGAATTTGGTTAATAAAACGGAAGACCCGAAAAAAGTGTGGGACGAGTACACGGAGATGAATGCCTTGTCCGGCAGCATAAAATGGCGTGATGAAATTATCACTATAGATACCTTCAAAGCCGGTGTTGAAAAATTGCAATTGGGTTCAACCGGCAAAATTAATCTTGCGACCAACGAATACGATATTTTTCTACCATTTAAATTACTTAACGATAAAACCGACACCATTTCTGCGGAGCAGGTTGCGGTCACTACCAGCGCCGGTGGTTGTAGTATTGGCAGTCACTATTGGTTAGAACGTGGAATGGAATTGCTGCGCTGCAAAGGCTCCTTCGGTGAAATTAATCCGCTTAGCGATTGCCGTCCCGATAAAGACCTACTGGTCGATCTGACCAAAGATTACGCTGTCTATAAAGTCAAAGAGAAACACGGCGCAAAATACGAAGAGAAAAAGGATGAGCTCAAAGAAAAAGTTGAAAAGGAAAAGAGCCGGTTTTTTGATAAATTGCAAGAGCGGTTAAACAAGGGCGCTACTTCATCAGCTGCACCGTCAACGGAAGCAGTTACCACTCCGCCCCGAGCAGGCGACCCTGCAGCAAGAAGCGAACCCGCGGCAGACGAACCCACACTGAGTGAGCCACCGGCTGCGCCATGATTCTGTAGATAATTACATGGATGTAAAGCATCAAAAAAATCTAAATGGTCTTTTCCGGTGCTTAATTCAGAATAATTGCGCGATAAAGATGTTGTTTCAGGCGGAATAAAATTAACGCAGATAAGCATATCGTGCAGAAAAACATGTGATGCAGAAGAGCAAACATTTCTCGCACGTGTTCGATGATCGAAATCACGTGCGAGTGTAGATTGCAAATTTAAGCGGCAGAACGTTTTTCAGAATGAACACGTTGGAATGAAATAAATTCATCCAAGGCTTCATACCAACCCTCCCACCACTCAACGTGGTATTGCTTCCGCTCTTCGGGGGTCGCATTTTTCACCCAGCAAGCCAAACCTGTATCCAGAGTCGGTGCATTAATGCCAATAGTTTTGGCCCATTTGCCTAATTCTTTTGGTGTCATCATTAATACCTTTCTTGTTTTCGTGTTGATGTAAATTTGAAATAGTTATGCATCGCTGAGTTAACTGTTAGCAATCGATATGCCACATTTTTAGTCTGTCGCCACAGGCCGCTTAATATTAGGAGATGACACCGGGATTTACGTTCAATCGAAGAACGCATTAGTTAAATGCTGGGTATTTTCGTAGCTGCACTCTGTAAATTGGGCGTGGCTTACACAAAACCCTCAGACAAAAACTCTTCCTCTTCACTTTATTTTCTCCCGTTGCAATAAGCGAAAATGGCCAGAGAAGCCAGGTTTTTCCAAAATTGGCAAAATTGTTTGTAAAAACGATATTGCCTCCGGCGTGCGGCTCATCGCTTGGCGTCAGCTTCTGGCAGATAGTTTTCCCCCGGCCTGTTAGAATTCGCGCCAATCTATCAATGCTGGATCGCGAGCTGCTATGACCTCCTCTTTTTCCGCACCTGTGCTCAAATGGTTCGATAAACATGGGCGCAAGCACCTGCCATGGCAACAAGACATCAGCGCCTACCGCGTCTGGCTGTCGGAAATTATGTTGCAGCAAACCCAGGTCACTACGGTAATTCCCTATTTCGAGCGCTTTATCGCGCGCTTTCCCACTGTGCAATCACTCGCCGCAGCGCCAATCGATGAGGTGTTGCATTTGTGGACGGGTCTCGGCTATTACGCCCGTGCGCGCAATTTACATAAATGTGCGCAGACGGTAGTGAATCAATACGGTGGTGAATTTCCCGGGACGGTTGAAGCACTGGCTGATCTGCCCGGTATAGGCCGCTCCACTGCCGGTGCAATTGTCAGTATCGCCTTTCAGAAACGCGCCGCGATTTTGGATGGCAACGTCAAACGTGTACTCGCGCGCTATCACGCTGTTGAAGGCTGGCCGGGTCAATTGGACGTAGCAAAACGGCTGTGGGAAATTGCCGAGGCCTACACACCCAAAACCCGTGCGAATCACTATACCCAAGCGATGATGGATCTAGGCGCGACACTGTGCACGCGCGGTAAACCCAAATGCGAAGCCTGTCCTGTGCGCGACGGCTGCATCGCTTTCGCGCAAGGTAACCAGAAAGATTATCCCGGTAAAAAACCGAAGAAACTGCTGCCAGAAAAATCCGTACAACTATTAATGTTGCGCAATCCGTCCGGTGATTTATTACTGCAACAGCGTCCCGCGCAGGGTATTTGGGGTGGCTTGTGGAGTTTTCCTGAATTAGCGATTGATGTCGACGCACGAGAATTTGCCGAAGACCATTACGGCAACGTTATCGATGTAGAGGAGTGGAACAGCTATCGCCACACCTTTAGTCATTATCATTTGGACATCACACCGGTATTAATCCAGCTAGCAAAATCACCACGCGCTATCGGTGAAGCCGCCGCTCACTGGTACAATCCCCATCAACCCGATGCGTTGGGTTTGGCGGCGCCAGTAAAAAAATTATTGGAAAAGCTCGCGCAGCTAGATCCGCGTGCGACTAAATCAGTCGCGAAAAAAACTGCTGTAACTATCGCAGCACCTAAACTCAAAACCAAATCATCTAAAAAGTAAGTGAGAAAAATATGAGCCGCATGGTTTTTTGCCGCAAATACCAACAAGACCTGGAAGGCCTGGATATGCCACCTTATCCCGGTGCCAAAGGTATTGATCTCTACAACAATATTTCCAAAAAAGCCTGGCAAGAATGGATGGCCCACCAGACATTACTCATCAACGAAAAACGTTTGAACGTTATGGATATAGGTACCAAGGTTTATTTAACTGAACAGATGGAAAAGTTTTTGTCTGGTGAAAAAGTGGATGAAGCCGAAGGGTATGTGCCTCCGGCTCAAACGGAGTAGCTGTTGATTTTAGTTATTGATTTTGGTTATTGGATCGCAACGATTTTATGGAGAAAATAGTGAAATTTAAAACCTTATATGCCTTAGTATTGTTAACACCCTTGATAAGTTTTGCCGAAGTCTGCAAAACCACCAAACCAATCAACACCAATCCATATATCGACGAAATCGGCACTCGCAAAGTGACTTTTTTGGCGGTCGAATTAAAAAATAATCATTGTTGGGCGATCAATGAGCCGGGATTAACCCAGCGTCATAGCCCTTGGTCCACGTTTAAGATTCCTCATGCACTAATAGCGCTTGAAACTGGTGCGGTGAAATCGATTGACGAGCTTATCGAGTGGGATCAAGAAAAATATCCGGCCAAATCTTTCTGGCCGGAAACATGGAAAAAATCGCACACACTGGCATCGGCCTTTAAACATTCAGCGGTGTGGTATTACAAAGCATTAGTGCCGCGCATAAAACCCGCCGACTATAAAAAATGGTTAGCAAAATTCCATTACGGTAATCAGACTTTTACTCCGGGTAGCCAGGAATTCTGGCTAGATAATGAGTTACAAATTTCGCCTGTCGAGCAAGTAGAATTTATTAACTGCTTGCTAAAAAATCGCTGCGGTGTGAAAGCCAGATACTTTGAAGCATTTGAATCTGCCGCATTACAAGAAATTAACAGCGGTCTTTCGCTCTACGCCAAAACCGGCGCAGGTTCGATTGATCCCGATAATAATGACGGCGCGTTTGAGGGTTGGTATGTGGGTTATATCAAAGATGCAAACGGAAAACCGGTTGCGGCATTTGCGATCTATATGGAAGCGGACAGCTTTACGGGTTTGAAAGATTATCGCAAAGCGTTGTCGTTGAAGCTGCTGGCGGATTTGGGTTTGTGGGGCGATGAGAAAAAAATAAAGTATTAATCGCTATGCTTGATGTTGTAAAAATAGTTCTTGTTGGCTTCTTTTCTCTTTTACTTGTCTATCTGGGTATTGTTTGGGTATGGGCAAGCGCGGTGGCAGCCGAGGTGATCCAGGAATCTATGTCAAAAGCGAAAGAAGTTCCACCAATCTCAGGGGCTGGCTTGTGTTTCGGCAAAACAAGAGCGAGTTTAGGGCGAGGTTGTCAGGTAATTGTGTGACGTGATGCGCAGGCAATCCGGTAATGCGTTCAGCAGCGGTTTGGCCGAAACCCCTAAGATCGGTGTGCGGTTCGAATACTCTGCTTTAATTAATTGCCGATCAATTGAGCCTTAGGGATTGTCACCTATACTCACAAGATGCCCATGGTTTGACTTCTACGGATACCGCCATCCTGGCTCAAGGTTTTAATTACCTGTCGCGAGGAAAGGCAATCGATGTTCGGGGTGACTGTGATGTGTGCAATGGCCTGGCCTTTTAAAGCCGAGTAGCAGCGATGCAGGATAAGCGCGCAAGAAACACCAAAGATATTGATGTTCTGGTTGACCCGCCGTTGTTGCAGCAGGTCACTCCGCCTGTATTGCCCGCTTTTCGTCGCCTGCAGTTTTTTGCAATTGCCCTGGCCGTGGTGTGGATCAGTGCGGGCTTGTATGTCAGCCAGCAACTTGTTCACACGGCGCAAAATAACCGCTTGGCCAGTTTGCAAGCCTACGGCAGCAGTGAGACAGACTACATCGCTGGTGCGCTTGAGCAGCGCTTCAATCAGGCTGAGCAGTTGGCTGCCACGCTTTCCCTGCAAGAAAATATTGTCTCGCGCATTGTTGAAATCAGTACATTCTCTGCCGCATTACAGTCACTGGATGCGCCTGCGCGTTACGATAAATTAACTGCTAATCCCAGTGCACAGGCTATGAATGTCTATTTCACGCGTTTGGCATCGGCACTGAATATACCGCGCCTTTATCTCCTGGATAAAAGCGGGTTATGTGTGGTGTCCAGTCAGTGGACAAACCCGCATGCCTGTATTGGAGGTAATTATCAAGAGCGTGCTTATTATCGCAAGTCGATTGCAGAGGGTAGCGCTATGCAGTTTGCCGTTGGCATTCAGGTTAAGGATCCATCCTTCTTTTTTGCCAGCGCTATACAGCATGAAGGTGAATTTCTCGGTGCCGCGATTGTCCGGCTAAACTCAAACGAGTTAGAGCATTTTTTTGCACGCGATTCCGGCTTGTCGATGGTGATTGATAATTATGGAATGGCGGTAGTGAGCACCGAAGCGGAACTACTCCTCACGCATGTCGGCGATGCATTTGGTGCGGCTCCCAGTGCAGAAACGCTCGCGAGTATTTACGCTGTAAATTCGCTGCAGGTTGCTGGTGTGGAAAAAATGACAGGGCACAACTTTGATGTCGATTTGTGGCGATATAAAGATACCGACAACCTGATGTTCTCGGCGCAAATTGGTGACAGGGACTTGCGGGTGCTTCGCTTTGTGCCCGTGCCGCAACTTGCGGAAATTGGTGCTTCATCGTGGATGCTGGCGCTGGCCGCCATTGCGCTTGGGTTGATGTTAATTGTGTTTGTGGAGCGCAACTTAAATTTTACGGCGCACCGTAAAGCGCATTTGGCAGCTCTGGCAGGCGCCAATTCAACGCTCAATGATACCGCACATAAACTTTATGATCTCGCCATTAACGATAGCTTGACCGGGCTGCGTAACCATCGCTTTTTTATGCGCAAACTGGATGAAGAAATTGCGCGCGCCCAGGCCACCAAAAGCCCAATGGCAATAATTTTTATGGATATTGATTTGTTCAAAAAAATAAATGATACCTACGGGCATCCGGTTGGTGACCAGGTTATTTGCAGCCTCGCGCACTCCTGTGCCGGGCTTGTGCGTGCGTTCGATGTCGTGGGCCGTCTTGGCGGAGAGGAATTTGCTATTTTGCTGCCCGACGCCGATTTGCAAGATGCAGTCGAGATCGCCGAGCGAATTCAGCGGTGGTGTCAGGGGCAATGTTTACAGATAGATGGCAATTCCATTCGCTTCACCTGTTCTTTTGGTGTTGCGGCGCTGGCATCTGGTTGGGATTCAAAAGCGCTGCTACATGCTGTCGATGGCGCACTCTACAGTGCCAAGGCCAAAGGTAGAAATTGCGTGGTGGCAGCGAGTGAGAAAACCGCTTAGCAAGCAAACGCGTTTACCTGTGAAGTGTGGGTGTTAATTGTTTTGCTAGAGAAGCAAGGCTGAAATGAAAAGAAGGAGGCCATGCGGCCTCCTTCTTCAGTCAGCGCGAAAAAATTAGCGCTTAAGAAATCCATTCACCTCAAGCCAATACATAAACGAGTCGAACCATTTGTTACTGGTGCGATCAGGGTTGCCTAAGCCGAAACCGTGGCCACCATTTTGATACAAGTGAAATTCCACTGGAATCTTCGCGTCATACCAGGATTTAATCAAACCTGCTTCGCCGTGAAATAGAAAGTCATCAACCGCAATTGCCACAAACATGGGCGGTGCATTTTTAGGGACTTCAACTGCGTCCATGCCGCCGTAGATTGGTGCGATAAAAGCCAGTTCTACTTTTTTCGATTGCAGTGTGGTCGCCATGGTGAGCCCTGCACCGGCAGAGAATCCCATCATGCCGATTTTTTTCATATCGACATTCCATTCTTTAGCGCGGCTTTTAATTAATGCGTATGCAGCTTCTGCGTCTTCCAATTGGTTTTTTAAGTCTCTCTGCGGGCGAGCAGGCCGTTCGTTTGCCGGTTTTGCTGCATCAGCAAATCGTTGGTTCATTTGGTTTTCAAAACCTTCCAGTGAATCCACCGTGGGTTGGAGGCGATACTTGAGCACAAACGCGTTGATGCCGCGCGCTGCAAGTGCTTCCGCAACTTCCCAACCTTCGTTACCCATTGAAAGCCACATGAATCCGCCACCCGGTGCGACTATCACACTGGTGCCGTTAGCTTTTTTAGGATCAGCAAGAAATGGGGTTAGCGTCGCGGTTGTAATATTTCTCGCCATTGGGTCACCCCACTGACGAAACCAGGATTCTTTTGCCGGTTGATCATCCACACCACCTGTGCCGAGCGGAATCGCGTTCGGCTCTTTCGGTGCTTCAATGGGATACATTTTTCCATCTTGCGCAAATGTTGCCGCGCCATTCAGGCAGACCAAACCTAAAACGAATAATTTAAAAAAGCCATTCAATCGCCGATGCATTTTTTATCTCCTAATCATATTTACGTTTTTGTTATTAACAGTCAGCAGGTTTTTTGCCGATAACAGGGCGGGTTAGTTTGATAAAAATCACTCCCACGCCGAACAGGGATAGATCCGAAAGGTTTGTCTACGGCTATCTGACCTGACTGACAAACATATTATATTACAAGTCAGTGTGAAGAAGCGTAAGGCGGGAATTTTGGGGGGTCAGTGCGGCGTGTTTTTGTCGTTTAAATTCGATAGTTATAGGTCGAGCCCTCGGCTCGCCACCAATTTGCCGGGAGGGAATAAGCCTTTACTACCATCCAGCGCGCGGCTTACTCTTTCCACTCAGTACAGCCCCGATGCAAGTCGAGCGGACAAATAAGTCATAGAGCAGCAGAGATAGTGCAATAGTTAGCGTGCAAATTCCGACTAACTTTATCGACCAGTGCAGTGGTAATTCGGCGAAGGCGACTTGCAACCAAATGACGATGGGTAAGTGAATAAGGTAAAGCCAGTAGGATGAGTCGGCCAGATAACGGACAGCTTTGCTAGGGTGATCAAGAAAGTGCTTAAAGAGTCCGATGGTGAGCGAGACCAGCGACCACATCATAATGGCGTAGCTAAATACAAAACCGGTTTTAACTAATTGGTAATGCGGGTGGGCGAATTTCATTTCAAAACTGGCGAGCCAGTTCGCGGCAACTATCGCGAGTAAGCAGAGTGCGAACTTATCCCAGCTTAGCCGAGTAAAATTTTCCAGCAAATATGTGTGGCGATGAAGTAACCAACCGAAAAGAAAAAATCCGCAGTAGATAAGCGTTACAGGAATGTGCGGGACAAGTGATTTGTCTGGCGTATCCATGCCCCAGTGGCTCATAAACCACAAGCAAGTTGCGGTGGGAATGGCGGCAACAAAAAGAGCAAGACGCGAATTGCACAACCAATTCGTGGTAGTGTCAGCGAATTGAATTAATTTTAGTTTCGTCGGTTTGTGCATACTAAAAAGAGAGTGTATTAATACTATGCTCAGGCTGATCAATAACAGGTAATACAAAAACCAAAGGTGTGTGCCAACCAGAAAATCTTTTGGCAGGTCGCCAAGTGTGGCAAAACCAGTTTGCAATGCAGTTAAAATATCCACTTCGCCGCGCATACTTTCCCCGCCCATAATCCAGCCGGAAATCAACAGGGGGCGCAATAAAAACCAACCGATAATAAAGGGGATCGCAATCCGCATCATTCGCGACTGCAAAAAGCGGGCTACGCCTTCGCGATGAAATGTCATGTGGCTGAAAAATCCAGCAAGCAGAAAAAATAATTCCAAACGGAAGGAGTGACTGATCATCATAAATGTCGCCACTACGGAACTCGTCGATATATCCATAACCGCCCAGCCAATAAAAATAGGCAGGAAGGATATGCTGGCGTGAAAAATAATTCCCAGCAGTAGCGCGAAGGCACGTGCTGCATCTAAATAGTCGAACCGCGCATTGTGTTGTGATGAGATAGTCATAGTATTGTTTCAGTTGATGGGATAAAAAATTACCGTTCGCATGGGCTATTGCGCTGCTATTACCCGGCAATACCATTTGCCGGGATTTTGCTTTTTTGATTAATAGAAACTCACCTCATCAACGGCGAAATCGAAGGCACTTTTTTGCAAACCAAAGGCAACGATACTCAAGCTGTTGATGGTTTTTGTGTTGAGCGGAGTCTGTTCCGACCAAGCGCGTTTCATGGTGGCGAAGGGAACTTTTACCTCGTGGAATTTGCCATCCGCTGTTACTGCAATGGGCGCGGCGTGGTAGTCAAAATTGGTTATCTCTGTGCTATTGGCAGAAATTGACATACTGCCGCTATTGATTTTTATCAGCAGGCGAACACCTTCGAATGCGCTTGCATCCTTGGGCAGGCTTTGCGAATCAAGAGGCAATACCAGGCTGGCCCAACCCGGCTGGCCGCGCGGCGGGATAATTTCACCCTTGGCGTTGATAATGCCCATCGCCACTTCTTGTGCGGTTGTCGTGCTTCCTCCTGCGAGGGTATCGTTTAAGAACTGGCGTGGAATGCCGAGGTTGTTATTGGTTGCATCGCTAAAGTCGTCGATTAACGGGTTCAAGCCCCCGCCAAAGCTCGCGCTGGAAAAAGTGAGTATTGCCACTACGCTAAGATGTCTATTAAAAAGATGTCTGCTAAAAAGAGGTTTCATAAAGGGTATTCCATAGGTAATTGGGGATATTCAATATGCCGATAAAAAATCTGTGGCGATTGCTGATCGTCACAACACTTAAGTGCCTAATAAGAGAAAGAAGGTGACAATTTTTTTCGACGAAATATTAATAAATTCTTGTCACCTTTAGCCGCGAGTTGGGCACTTAATGGTTCCAGACTAGAGATAGTGAGCCATGAGTATTTTTAAAAAACGAAACCCTATCATTGATTCAAGCGACGCCGGGTTGGTGATGGCTTCATTGGGCGGGGACCGCAACGCCTTTTGCCAAATAGTGGCGCGCTACCAAAATTTGCTGTGTTCGCTGGCCTATTCAGCCGTGGGCGACTTAAAACACAGTGAAGACATAGCACAAGAAGCTTTTATCGAAGCATGGAAAAAACTCGATACCCTTAATGACCCGGGAAAGTTAAGGTCGTGGCTGTGCGGGATTCTGCGTTTTAAAGCGAGCCACTTTCGCCGCAAAGAGGCGACGCAGCCAGTGAAGGGTGCCGATGAACTGGACGAGTTAGCTGAGCACGCCAGTGGTCATTTGGCGCCGGTGAAAATTGAAGATGAAGCAATAAGCGCGCAAGAGCAGGCATTGCTGTGGCAGGCATTGGAAAAAATGCCAGACACTTATCGCGAGCCGTTGATTTTATTTTACCGGGAGCAGCGCTCGGTGGAGTATGTCGCCAGCCAGTTAGAATTGTCGGAAGACACAGTGAAACAACGCTTGTCGCGCGGGCGCAAGCTACTGCAAAAAGCGATGGTGATATTTGTGGAAGATACACTCGCAAAAAGTACGCAGGGCGCGGTGTTTACGCTAGCGGTAATGGCGGCCATCACCACTATTTCCCCGCCGGTAAAAGCAGCAGCCATGGGTGCGGGCGCGATGAAAACCGGCTCAATGTTCAAATGGGCGAGCGTTATTGTTGTGTTGGCTGCTTTCTCGGGTATTGTCAGTTCATTCTTTGGCGTAAGAGCAGGGCTTGATCAATCGCGAACACAACGCGAGCGCCACAGCGTCATCATCTATACCGCACTTTTTTTCGCAGTCACGATTGTTTATATAGTGGCTATGTTTGGCTTGAAACACCTGGCATCGAATGATGTTGGCAATGCGGGTATTTACGCCGCTATTTCACAACTTGTGGTTTTTGGAATGGTGTTAAGTTTTATGGTTCTAGTGATTCGTATGCTGCGCGGAATGCGCAAGCTCAGGGCCGAGGAGCGACTATTTAATCCACAGGCCTTTCAGGGCGAGGCAGATCAAATCGGCGCAAAACAACGGGAATACAAAAGCCGTTTTTGTCTCGCGGGTATTCCTCTACTGCATTTTCGTTTTGGCATGCCGGAGCAGGGTGATAAACCTGTTGTTGGTTGGATTGCCGGTGGCGACTACGCCTATGGTGTGTTGTTCGCCTGGGGCGGCGTCGCAATTGCGCCGGTCAGTGTCGGAATTATTTCAGTTGGTTTAATCAGCGTCGGCGCCGTGGGCATAGGGTTGTTTGGCTTGGGCACTATCGGCATTGGCGTTATCGGCTTCGGCGCCTCAGCAATCGGCTATAAAGCCTACGCTTCGTTTTCCGCCCTTGGCTGGAATAGCGCTTTTAGTGGCATTGGTTTTTCTATCGCAAATGAAGCAGCCATTGGGCCTTTTGCTTTCGCAAAACATATCAACAATGAACAAGCCGGGGAAATGGTAAACCTCACCATCATGGGCCAAAGTTATCTCTGGATTTTAGCGATGATTGCGATACTGGTAATTGTTCCTGCGGCGTGGCATTCGAATAAGGTGCGGCAGAGAATGAGGAAAAAATAGGTCTGGCATTGCAGTTATATTTTTATACCGCCAGTTTTTTACTCGTCGCAAAAATCCGCTCAGCGGGAACTCTGAGTTGGGATAATAGGTAGGTTGAAAACTGTGGTGCGTAGTATTGTTTGGCGATTGCGCGTTCCATACATAACAACCAAGCATCGCGCTCCGCTTCACCAATCGGTAAATGCGCATGGCTGCGCGGAATATTAATGCCGCCGTATTTTTCATGATAAAGACCCGGGCCACCCATCCATCCGCACAGAAACAATGCGAGCTTATCGCGTGACTCGGTGAGATCTGTTCTGTGCATCTTGCGGATAATCACCGCTTCCGGCAGTGCATCCATTTCCCAATAAAAATCGTCAACCAGTTTGCGGATACCATCGATGCCACTTGCGGCTTGGAAGGAGGTATCGGAAAAACCGTAGAGTGGGGTGGTAGTCAATTTATATGCCTATGTACTTTGAATAAGGCACAAATATAACGTATTTGTTTGATTTGATTCGCGACTATTAAGTTATTTTCGATAATCAATATGTCGGTGTTGAGGTGAAAATAGGCTAGGCTTAGATAGTCGAAACAGTCGATAAACCCATTCATTAAACCCAAATATCATGTAACTAACCAAATTATGCCCACGAATAGATTTTCTGGTTTCCCTCGGCGGCGAGCAACAGATCAGGATACGTTGATCGATGCTCAGCTAGTTGAGTTGGCTTATCAAAATCTTCCTGCGATGGTGGCTGTAAATATAGCTGCGACACTGGGTGTCGTGTTTCTATTGCATGCAGCGGGTGCTAGCGGTATTCAGCTTTGGTTTGGATTGGTTCTTCTGCTGAGTATGTTGCGCCTAGCTTCCTGGGTGCTATTTAAAAAGTATGGTTCGGTCGCCAATGGTTTAACTGCGAGTGAGTTAACCGCGAATGGCTCGCATCAATATTCAACTACATGGATGTTGCTTTATACGCTGGGGCTCCTCTCGGCTGCACTTATTTGGGTCTGGCTGCTTTATGTCACATTCCAGTCGACCGCCTCAGAGGTGAAATTCATCGTTATAGTGACTATCTCATCGCTTGCTGGTGGAGCCACAGGTATTACTGCGCCGCTAAAATATGCAGGCAGAATCTATATAACAATTTTATTGCTTCCCTCCTCAATAATTATTTATTCGGCGTCGAATGAGTATTGGGTTTTGTCCGCTTTGGCCATCGTTTTTTGGGCGGCGATGATTGTTAATCATCGCAACAACCACCGCGTGCTATTGAAAAGTTTGACGTTGCAACTGGAAAATAAACAACTCATTAATAACTTACAAACTCTTAATGCAGGTCTTGAGCAGCGAGTTCATCAGAGAACCGAAGCGCTGAAACAGATTGCGCATCATGATGCGCTTACCGGTCTGCTAAATCGACCTGGATTAATTGATTGGATGGAGAAAAATCTCAACGCTGAAAATCCACAAGAGGCAGCGGTTCTGTTTCTTGATCTGGATAGATTCAAACAAATTAATGATGCACTTGGTCATGAAATTGGCGACCAGGTGTTGCGTATGATTGCGCATCGTTTCGAGGGAGTGTGCCCAAGTGATGCTATTGTCGCCCGCTGGGGCGGCGATGAATTTTTATTGATTACAGAGCAGTCTGCTACTGCGCGTGAGCGTGCTGATCTGATTGCGCATCAGCTCATAGAGGCTGCCACTGCACAGTTTAAAATATGCGATGAATCTTTAGGCGTTGGCTTGAGTGTGGGAATGGCTTATTTTCCAACGGATGCGGAAGATTTTCAAAATGTTATTCATGCGGCAGATTTGACCGTTGCGGAAGTTAAACGAACTGGGCGCGGGCGCAGCCTCATCTATGACGACATATATGCGCAAACCCAGAAGCGTCGATTTGATTTGGGGCGCGCGTTATCAGAAGCGCTCAAGCAAAATGAATTAACGCTTGCCTATCAGCCCGTAGTGAATGTGTTAAACGGCGATGTTGAAGCCTTAGAGGTTTTATCGCGTTGGCATCATAAAACTCTTGGTGTGATCGACCCTTGCGAATTTATTAATTTGGCTGAGGAGACGGATAGAATCAACGCATTAGGTGATTGGGTCTTGTATGAGTCGTGCATTAAGTTCAGGGGATGGGTTCCTCAAGGTTCTGCAATTAAACTGGCGGTTAATGTTTCAATAAAGCAGTTGCTCATTCCCGGCTTTTCGGCGCGCGTCAACAGCATATTAATAGAAACGGATTTTTCTGCTAAATCACTTATTTTGGAGGTGACGGAAAGTCTATTTGGTGAAGAGCATTTGGATGTAACTTTGAAAACAGTAGTGGCACTGCGGGAGATGGGAATAGATGTATATATCGATGATTTTGGTACGGGGTATTCATCGCTTTCTCGCTTGCATGAATTCCCTGTTACCGGCATTAAGATTGATCGCTCCTTTACCGCGCAGGTGGATAGTCAGGGCGTTGTTATTATCGAGAGTGCAATGTTAATTGCACAGCGCATGAATTTGAAAGTCATTGTTGAGGGCGTTGAATCAATTAGTCAGTTGAAGAAACTATCGAGTTTGGGCGTGGTGACTATGCAAGGTTATTATTTCGGTTATCCTTCGCCTATCCCGCATGTTGAGTCCATTAAACCTGTCTGGCGTGATGTTCTCTTGAAATAGTAAGGTTGTTCGAGTTTTGAAATTAACCAAGGTTTCGCTGAAAAACTAACCTATCAAACTAAAACCTAATAATTGCGGTTGAATATCGCACACACTAAAAATGAACGAATTCGCCCCTGAATATTCAAAGAAAGAACGATTAGTTCTGCTGCTCAAGCATGCTGCTTGGGCAGCGCCTCTATTCGGCATTACGAAGTACTTATTCTTTCCATGGTTGGAGGTTTATGCTGAAAATGCACATTGCTATACCTATGGAGAAATAACAGGAACAGAGGTTGTCTTTCATGGCTTATTCGTAGGTCTTCCTCTGATGTCGGCAATCATTATTCTATTAATGGAAGGGCGGCGTTGCATAAATATTCTTAACCTTGGTCAAGATCCCTTGCCGGGTGAGAAGGTGTTTATGCCAACAAAGTATAGATATGGTTTTCGGGCAAAATCAAAAGCATATATATTTATTTTGGTAGTACTTTTTTTGATTGGGTTATCAATAAAAGGTGTAAGTTCTGCCAGCAAAGTAGTTGAAATGGTAAACCCAAAAGAATTACATGCGTGTAAATAAAGTTATAAAAACAAATGTCCTGTCTTCACATAAATCAATGCGCCATCTTCTTTGGTGAATGGGTGGTGTTGGCTTAGGTGAGGGCTGCGGAGCCATGAGCCTTTCGGATATTGGCCGTGCTCGTCATGAAATGTCCCTTCCAATACAAATATTTCTTCTCCGCCCCAATGTTTGTGGCTGCTGAATTGTGTATTCGGTGCCCATTTTACCAAGGCGACGTGTTCGCCTTCGAATTCATGCAGTGGCATTACGCTTAAGCCATCGACTAACCCTTGGCGCCATGGTGTGGTGTGGGTGTCGATGACAGTTTGTGTGGTGTCGGCTGCGTTGAATTGTTGCAGTTTGACAAAAATAATCGCGCCTTCTTTGCCCATCCTGGGCGTGTGCGATGTGCCTATAGGATTTCTGATATAACTGCCTTTTTTGTAGCTGCCATTCTCATCAGAAAAAACGCCATCGAGAACAAAAAATTCTTCTCCACCTGAATGCGTGTGCGCTGAGAATTCACTAAAAGGTGCATAGCGAACAATCGATGTCGCGCGCGCAACTTCATCGCCAATCCGGTCGAGCATCATGCGCTCAACACCGGCCATGGGCGATTCAACCCAATGATAATCATCAGGTCGAATCACGATGCGTTGTGAAAAATCTGCATTGAGTCGATTGGTCATTGCTTAATTA
>CAZCJR010000028.1:0-45165 GCA_964499225.1 uncultured Cellvibrionaceae bacterium
GGGAGGAAAGTCCGGGCTCCATAGGGCAGAGTGCCAGGTAACGCCTGGGAGGCGCGAGCCTACGGAAAGTGCAGCAGAGAGTAGACCGCCTAAGTTTCCTCATTATCCCCTCTCTCTCTGGGAGAGGGCTAGGGTGAGGGCAACCGGTAAGGGTGAAAGGGTGCGGTAAGAGCGCACCGCGCGACTGGTAACAGTTCGTGGCATGGTAAACCCCACTCGGAGCAAGACCAAATAGGCCTCCATTGGTACGGCCCGTATCGGAGGCGGGTAGGTTGCTTGAGGCTAGCGGTGACGCTAGTCCCAGATGAATGACTGTCCACGACAGAACCCGGCTTACAGGCTGACTCCGTTTTTTCCTGCAGTTCGTGATTTGTTTCTGCATTTTGAGGTCTGTATAGGCCTAGCTCTTCTATAAACCATCAATTACCACTACAAAATAATTACAAACTTAATGTAATACATTAGGTTTAGCTTCTATCGTTTTGTTTTTACTCTTTAAGTTGGTTTTTTGGTGTTTTCGGTTGTGCATTTTCCCTTCCTGTTTGGCGACGTTTCCTGATTTTACCTGTGTTTTTATGCGCCTTTTGGCAATTGCTTGCTTGACTTTGCATCGTCCCGATTTATAGTGAGCGCTGTGGGGAAAAGTGGATTTTTGTGGATTTTTGTGGAAAGTAAACCCGGCAAGTGGTGAAACGTGTCCGATTTAACAGGTAGTCATTCCATCAGCATGGACCCTAAGGGTCGCATGGCGATACCAGCGCGCATACGCGATTCGCTGGCCGCCTACGGTGCTGGGCGTTTATGGGTGACTGCGCACATGTATGAACGCTGCCTGTTGGTCTACTCCGAAGCCGAATGGCAGCCGGTACTCGCCAAGGTTCAAGCGCTTCCCGCCGGTAACGAGCAGGTTCGCCGGATTCAACGCCGCTTTATTGGGCAGGCAGTGAATCTCGAGATGGATGCGAATGGTCGTGTTCTGGTTCCCCCCACCCTGCGCGAATTCGCGCATCTGGATAAAAAACTCATGTTGGTTGGTCTGGGCAATAAGTTGGAGCTGTGGGATGAAGACAGCTGGAACGCCTTGATGGATCAGCCGGCTGAAGGCGAAATGCCAGCCGACTTACAAAATCTCTCTTTCTAGGTACTGGCGTGGCTGACTCACAACATATAACCGTGCTCTTGAATGAGGCGGTCGCGGCGCTCGTTACGGACCCATCGGGCTTCTACGTGGATGGTACTTTCGGTCGCGGGGGGCACAGTGCGTTAGTGATGCAGCAGCTATCTGCCGATGGACGTTTACTCGGCATCGATAAAGATCTGGCGGCCATCGCCACCGCTAAAACCCGTTTTGCTGACGACGCTCGTTTTGCCATCGCCCACGGTTCTTTTGCCGAGTTGGCGGAATTGGTAGCGGAGCGCGATATGACCGGCAAAGTTACTGGTGTCCTATTGGATCTGGGGGTGTCGTCCCCGCAGTTGGATGAAGCTGAGCGCGGTTTTAGCTTTATGCAGGATGGACCACTCGATATGCGTATGGATCAAACCCGCGGCCAAAGTGCGGCCGAGTGGATCAACACCGCGAGCGAAGACGACATTATTTGGGTGTTCCGGGAATACGGGGAAGAGCGCTTTGCCAAGCGTATGGCGCGCGCCATTCTCGCCGAACGCCAGAAAACGCCATTTACGCGCACTAAACATCTGGCAGAAGTGATTAAAGAAGCGAACCCGGCGTGGGAGAAGGGCAAGCATCCCGCGACACGCGCGTTTCAGGCGATTCGAATCCAAGTTAACAGCGAACTGACGGATCTCGATTCGGTATTAGAGCAGGCGCTTGCCGTACTCGCACCCGGTGGTCGATTAGTCGTTATTAGCTTCCACTCGCTGGAAGATCGCGCTGTTAAGCGGTTTATTCGTCGGCAAGAGTTGGGCGATCCAGTCCCCAAAGGCTTACCACTGCGCGACGACCAATTAAATAAACGTATGCGTTCGCTGAGCAAGGCAATCAAAGCGAGCGATGAAGAGGTGAATGCCAACGTGCGCTCACGCAGCGCCGTTATGCGTGTGGCGGAAAAGTTGTAAATCCCGGATTTGCGTCACCAGCGTTAACCAGATCTACCGATACGAGATCACTCGATAAATTTATAAACACCAGGGATTCCATGAACAGAAGTCACCCATCACAACAAAAAGCGATCTCACCAGGAGTGATTCTGGTTGTTGCTTTTTTGTGGGTGGCAACCGTGGCCTCTGCGATAGGTGTGGTTGCAACGACTCAAGTCGTGCGCCGCGATGTAAACAGTCTTGAAACCTTGCGTCGAGAAGCCTCCCAGTTGCAGGTGCAGTGGGGGCAATATCTACTGGAGCAAAGCACTTGGGCGGCATATGGGCGCGTTGAGAATGCGGCCGTATCTGAATTAAATATGATGGCTCCCACGCCGGAGGAGATGGTCATGATCTCCGGCAATCACGTTATTGAAGGTCATATTCGGGCCGAGCCTGCGGCTGGTGGACAATGAGTCGCCCTTCCGCATTTGAGCCGCGCACCGCTCGCACTCCGGTTCAACCGGCGCGTAAGCCATTAAAAGTGGCGCGTTGGCGCTTTTACGGCGTCGGCGTGTTGCTGGCGTTTTTAGTGATTGTACTGATCGTTCATGTTGCCAGCTTGCAAGTATTGCCCAACGCCGATAAGGGCTACGAATTTCTGCAAGATCAAGGCGAGTCGCGCACGCTGCGCACCGAAATTATTCCAGCCTATCGCGGTGTGATTACCGACCGCAATGGCGACCCGCTTGCGGTGAGCACGCCTGTCTCTACGCTCTGGGCAAATCCAAAAGTGTTGCTGCAAGCTCCCCATCGCTGGGGTGAGTTGGCGCAGGCATTAAAATTTAATAAAGCAGAGCTGGAAGCGCGTCTGGCGCGTTACGGCACCAAAGAATTTATGTACCTACAGCGTCAGATGTCTCCCCAAGCCGCGCAAGCGGTTTTGACGTTAGATATTCCCGGTGTTTACGAGCAGATTGAATATCACCGCTATTATCCGGCAGCAGAAGTTGCCGCGCATTTGGTTGGTATGACGGATGTGGATGATCGTGGACAGGAAGGAATGGAACTGGCTTACGACGCTTGGCTCACCGGTGAAAACGGTGCGAAAGAAGTTGTGAAAGATTTGCGCGGTCGCACCGTAAAAGAATTGCGTTTGGTGAAAGCGGCGCGCCCCGGACAAAACCTCACGCTCAGTATCGATTTGCGTTTGCAATATCTCGCACATCGCGAGTTAAAAAAAGCAGTTGAAGATGCAGGCGCGATTGCCGGCTCGATTGTGATTTTGGACGTACTCACCGGCGAAGTGCTCGCCATGTCCAACTTGCCCACCTATAACCCTAATGATCGCAGTCGCGCACGCGGCGCTGGTTTACGTAATCGCGCGATTACCGATTTGTACGAACCTGGCTCAGCGGTGAAGCCTTGGGTAATTCTCGCGGCATTGGAAAGCGGCAAGTTCAAACCTGAAGATATCATCGATACTAACCCGGGTTATTTTATGGTTGGTAGTAAGCCAATTAAAGATCACCGTAACTATGGTGCGATGGATTTGGCAATGGCGATTGCAAAATCATCCAATATCGCAATGACAAAAATTACCTTTGCATTAGACACCAATACCGTGCGCGATATGTATGAACGCCTCGGTGTCGGTCAGCCAATTGGCACCGGGTTTCCCGGTGAATCAGCGGGGCGCTTGCCAGTGTTAAAACCCGCTCAAAAAATTGAGCGCGCCAATTTTTCTTATGGCTATGCACTCAATAGTACTGTGCTACAAACGGTACAAGCTTATGGGATTATTGCCGCAGGTGGGATAAAGCGTCCAGTTTCTTTATTGCGTGTTGATACCCCACCTGAAGGTCAGCGTGTTGTTGAGAAAAAATATACTGACCAGGTAAAAGAAATGCTCAAGCGTGTGGTATCTGCTGAAGGTACCGGTACTAGAGCACAAGCAATCTCCTATTCAGTTGCCGGTAAAACGGGAACTGCTTTCAAAGCAGTGAATGGGCGATATTCCAGCCTGCAGATCAGTTCATTTATTGGCATGGCGCCGATCAAGAATCCGCGTATTGTTGCAATGGTGGTGATTGATGAGCCGCAAGGTGGCGGCATCATGGGTAACGGCGGCATTGTGGCAGCGCCTGCGTTTTCAAAAGTTGCAGAAGACGCGCTGCGTATGCTGCAGGTGCCGCCCGATAATATTCGCCGCGAAGAAGATAAGGCCTTAGTTGCTGACCCTGTGCTTAAAGCCCCACCTAAAACCCCTGTTACTGATGAGAGGTCAGAAACCTGATGGCCACTCATTATCAATCGCACAGCGTGGCGCTCGCCGCATTATTGCCTGATCTGAATTTGGATAGGGCAGCGAGCATTGTAGTGCGTAATTTGTGCCTCGATACTCGCCAATTAAAAACGGGTGATGCCTTTATCGCGCTGGCAGGAATTAAAGTAGATGGTCGCAATTTTATTGCCAAGGCGATTGAATTGGGCGCTGCGGTTATTTTGGTGGAGGCAGATAAAAATTGGCAGGGAATCGATTGGTTGGGCGCGGTGCCTGTTATTGCAATTGATGATTTGCCCTCTCGCGTCAGTGAAATCGCGGGTCGCTTTTTTGGTGATCCGAGTAAAAAAATTCCATTAATTGGTATCACTGGCACCAATGGTAAAACTACCTGTAGCTTATTGGCGGCGCAATTGCTTGCACAGTTACAGAAAAGATCGGCAGTGATCGGTACCATCGGCTACGGGCTGCTGGACACCTCCGTTATCGCGCCGCTCGCGCAACAAATCAGTTTGCTCACGTCAACCGGTTTGACCACGCCGGACCCGATCAGCTTGCAGCGCATTTTGAATGAGCTCGTGATGGGCGGTGCCGCTTCTGTTGCAATTGAAGTGTCGTCCCACAGCTTGCAACAAAAGCGTGTTGCTGGAGCGCAATTCACCACCGCCATTTTCACCAATCTCACTCAAGACCATTTGGATTATCACGGCGATCTGCAGAGCTATGGCAACGTCAAAGCGCAGCTTTTACAAATGCCGCAATTGCGAACAGCCATTATCAATCTCGACGATAGCTGGGCGAGCAGCTTGGCAAAAAAAGCGCCTTCTGGTGTAAGCGTAATAAGTTATTCGATAGAAAAAGTAGCTGACGTCTATGCATCCGCTGTCGCATTGCATGCCCAAGGTGTGCGTGCACATTTACACACGCCATGGGGTGAGGCAGATATAGATTCGCCGCTGTTGGGGCAATTTAATCTCAGTAATTTACTCGCTGTTATTGCTGCATTAGGTGCGCAAGGATTTACGTTAGCCCAGATTTTGCCGTTCGTTGTGCAGTTGGAGCCAGCACCAGGCCGTATGCAGTTGGTAACTGTTGATCAAGCTGCGCAAGAAATTCAGGTGATTGTCGATTACGCCCACACACCTGACGCACTTGAAAACACCTTGAGTGCGATTCATCAGCACAAAGCCGGGCGTGTTTGGACTGTGTTTGGTTGTGGTGGTGATCGCGATAAAAGCAAGCGGCAACAGATGGGAAAAATCGCCGAGCGTTTAAGTGATTATGTGATTGTTACTAACGACAATCCGCGCTCGGAAGATCCCTCTACAATTGTGGCGGAAATTGTGCGTGGCATGAATCACCCAAGTGGCTGTTTGGTGATTGCAGATCGCGCACAGGCAATTGATTTTGCCGTACAACAAGCCAAGGCCGGCGACATAGTGTTAATAGCCGGTAAAGGTCACGAGGATTATCAAATTTTCGCAACTCAAACTCTTCCTTTCAGCGATAGCAAACACGCGCGTTTGTCGTTGCAGCGCCGTATCGCCAAACATGAAACTGACAATCAGTCTCCAGAGGCTCACTCATGATCAAGCCTCTTACATTAAAGTGGGTTGAAGAATTTATTGCCACCAATAAACCTTTGCGTGCCGTTACTGCACAGTTCAAGCCAGGTGATTTTAAGAAAAGTGACGTTAAGCAAGGTGACGTGGAATTTACTCGCGTGAATACCGATTCAAGAACTCTGGCACAAGGTGAATTATTTGTTGCCCTACGCGGTGAGCGTTTTGATGCGCACGATTTCATCAATGATGCGGTTGCCAAAAACCCCTGTGCCTTGGTGGTGGAGCGTTTTTTCCCTGATATCAAATTACCGCAATTAGTGGTTAGCGATTCACTGTTGGCGCTTGGACAAATCGCTGCATTAAATCGCAGTTTATTTCTGCGCCCGATTATAGCTATTACCGGAAGCAGTGGAAAAACCACTGTAAAAACCTTGCTCTCTGGAATTCTCGCCGAGTGCGGTTCGACACATGCGACCAAAGGTAATTTCAATAACCATATTGGTGTGCCTTTAACGCTACTGCAATTGGAAGCGCACCATGAATTTGCGGTGATCGAAATGGGCGCAAGCGGCCCCAAGGAAATTGAATACCTTTGTTCGCTCGCCAAGCCACAAATTGCGATGGTTAATAATGTGATGGCCGCTCATATCCAAGGTTTTGGTTCCTTGCAGGGTGTGGCGCGTGCGAAAGGTGAAATTTATGCAGCACTGCCGACTACCGGAACTGCCGTCGTTAATATTGATGATCGTTTTGCACAGGGTTGGTTGGCTGCGCTAACGAATCGTAAAGTTATTCGTGTTGCTTATCAAAATCCTGATGCCGATTGTTTTGCGCAGGATATTGAGCCGAGCGCTAACAGTATTGAATTCTCGATTAATTTACAGGGCGCTTCCACGCAAGTCAGCGTCAATGCCCAGGGTGAACATAATGTTCGCAATGCATTGATGGCAGCAGCTTGCGCATCGGCAGTGGGCGCAAATTTACAGCAAATCAAGCAAGGGCTCGCTAGTTTTTCCCCTGTCGCAGGGCGTATGAGTCGTCATGTCGGAATCAACAACTCGCAGATTATCGATGACAGCTACAACGCAAACCCCGGTTCAGTGCGGGCAGCGATTGACGTGCTGGCACAAAAAAAGCGCGGCATTTTAGTTTTAGGTGATCTGGGTGAGTTAGGTTCAGAGGCTCCGCAGCTACACACAGAGTTGGGGGAGTATGCGCGCGAGAAAAAAATCGCCAACTTATTCACCGTTGGCAAGCTTAGTGAAAACGCGACCCAGGCCTTCGGTAAAGGCGCATTACATTTTGCTGATCAAGTCAGTCTGGTCGCGCACTTGAAAAAAATCGCAAAAAAGGACACCACGCTTCTTATAAAAGGCTCGCGTAGCGCCGCAATGGATGTAGTTGTGCGCCAGCTCTGTGATTCGGCGGAGGACCTCCACTAATGCTGTATTGGCTATCAGAATACTTACAAGAATACCTGCGCAGCTTTGCAGTATTTCAGTATTTAACGGTGCGCGCGATTTTAGGCGTACTTACTGCACTAGGTATTTCGTTATTGCTTGGCCCTTGGTTCATTCGCCGTTTAACTGAATTGCGCATCGGTCAGTCAGTGCGTGACGACGGCCCCCAATCTCATCTGAGTAAATCCGGTACACCCACTATGGGTGGCGCATTGATTTTATCAGCGATTTTTATTAGCACGTTGCTGTGGACTGATTTATCAAATCGCTATGTATGGGTTGTGTTAATCGTCACTGCAATTTTTGGTGCAGTGGGTTGGGTGGATGATTATCGTAAAGTGGCGAAACGCGATTCTCGCGGATTACCAGCGCGCTGGAAATATTTTTGGCAATCGATTGCGGGCTTTGGTGCAGCAATTTTTTTGTATTACACCGCGCAGAGCCCTGCTGAAACACAATTGTTTATTCCCTTCTTTAAAAACGTCGCGCTCGATTTAGGGTTGTTCTACATAGTGTTCACTTATTTCGTGATTGTGGGCACAAGTAATGCGGTGAATTTAACCGATGGTCTGGACGGTTTGGCAATTATGCCGAGCGTGATGGTCGCTGGCGCTTTGGCGCTAATTGCGTATTTGTCTGGTCACTCGCAGTTCGCGCAATATTTGCAGATTGCCTACATTCCCGGTGCCGGTGAGTTGGCAATATTTTGTTGTGCATTGGTGGGGGCGGGGTTAGGTTTTTTATGGTTCAACACTTACCCAGCACAAGTATTTATGGGTGATGTAGGCGCACTTGCACTCGGTGCTGCGCTGGGTTTGGTTGCTGTTATCGTCCGCCACGAAATTGTGCTGTTTATTATGGGCGGCATTTTTGTACTGGAAACTGTCTCGGTAATTTTACAAGTAGCGTCATTTAAGCTGACGGGGCGTCGTATTTTTCGCATGGCGCCCATTCATCACCACTTTGAATTGAAAGGCTGGCCGGAGCCACGCGTTATTGTGCGGTTTTGGATTATTACCTTGGTACTGGTATTGATCGGATTGGCGACCTTAAAACTTCGCTAGATGCAGTTTTCCAAAAAACATGCAAAGAAACCTTTGCAATTAAATTTGTTTAGAAAAGTTGATCCAATTTAATACAAGAGAGAAAGAACTGTGAGTCAAATGATTGCCACCAGTAAAGTGAAAGCGGTTATCGGCACCGGGATTACCGGTTTGTCAGTTGCCCGCTTTTTGGGGGCGCAAGGGCAAGCATTTGTCCTAATGGATACTCGCAGTAATCCACCTAATCTTGAAAAAGTCCAACAGGAATTTCCCGGCGTTACTATTGTTTGCGGCGAATTGGATGCGCAAACTCTGCTTGCCTGCGATGAAATTGTTGTCAGCCCCGGCGTCGCGGTAGCAACTCCTGCAATTGAGCAAGCAAAAGCAGCGGGCATTTCTGTTGTGGGTGATATTGAATTATTTGTGCGAGCAGCTAAAGCACCGATAGTGGCAATCACCGGTTCAAATGCGAAAAGCACGGTCACCACATTAGTGGGCGAAATGGCTAAAGCTGCAGGAATTAATGTCGCTGTTGGTGGCAATCTCGGCACTCCGGCACTGGAATTGTTAAACGGCTCTGTCGAGCTTTACGTAATGGAATTGTCCAGCTTCCAGTTGGAGACAGTTACCAAGTTGAACGCCAAAGTAGCGACCATTTTAAATATAAGTGCCGACCATCTGGATCGCTACGAGAACATGCGTGCTTATATTCTAGCCAAGCTGCGCGTGTATTTTGGTGCTGAACATATTGTTGTAAATCGCAAAGATATTCTCACTCATCCCCCGCTAGCAGCGGGTGTCAAACCAATTTATTTTGGTGGCAATGCCGATTTTGGCAGCTTTGGATTGATGTCGCATGACGGTGTTGATTTCCTCGCCAAAAATCTCACCCCGTTAATGGCGACAACTGAACTGAAAATTCGCGGTCGTCATAATGTAGATAATGCACTTGCTGCATTGGCATTAGGAGATGCAGCGGGCATTCCTATGGCTGCCATGCTTGCCACCTTGAAAACGTTTGCTGGGTTGCGCCATCGCTGTGAATTTGTCGCAGAGAAAAATGCTGTGGAATTTTATAACGATTCCAAGGGCACCAATATAGGCGCAACACTTGCAGCGATTCAGGGTTTAGCGAGAGATCCGCAGCAGCTAATTGTTATTTTGGGTGGTGAAGGCAAAGGGCAGGATTTTACCGAGTTGACGCATGCCTTGCGCACGATTAATAGCAAAGTGATTTTAATTGGTCGCGACGCGCCAGTTATTGCAAAGGCCATTGGCGATACCGTCGCGGTCATTCATGCCGATACCATGCAAGATGCTGTGAATAAATCTTTCGCAACGGCAAATCCTGGTGATGCGATTTTGTTATCGCCCGCTTGCGCCAGTTTCGATATGTTTAAAAATTACGAAGACCGCGGTGAAAAATTCTGCCTCGCCGTACAGGAGTTGATCGCATCATGATTAACGCCACCACGCACATTAACCAATTGTCCCTGAGTCAGCGTATCGACTTTCCCCTGTTGTGCCTATGGTTAGCACTAATGTCGATCGGGTTGATTATGGTGGCTTCAGCGTCGGTCTCTTTTGCGGCGGTGACCTATAACGATGCCTGGTTTTTTGCCAAGCGCCACACGGTGTACATGTTACTCGGTATTGTGTTGGCGATGTTCGTGGTGTGTGTACCCATGAGTGTATGGCAGCGCTATTCCGGGCATTTTTTGTTACTGACTTTTTTTCTGTTAGTAATTGTATTGATTCCGGGGATTGGTAAAAAAGTAAATGGAAGCCAACGTTGGCTCAGTTTAGGAATTATATCAATTCAAATATCTGAAATTGCCAAGTTTTGCGCCGTGGTATTTTTCGCCAGCTTTTTCGCGCGCCGTTATCAGGAACTGCATTTTGGCTGGCAGGGTTTTCTAAAACCGTTGATGGTTGTCGGTGTATTTGTCGGCTTGCTGTTATTGGAGCCCGACTTCGGTAGTTCGGTCGTATTAAGTGCAACTGTGTTTGCGATGATGTTCATTGCGGGTGTGCGAATGCTGCACTTCCTTTTGCTGATCGCGATTGGTATGGGCGGGTTAGCGGCGGTTGCTGTGCTCTCGCCTTACCGTATGCAGCGCCTGATTACTTTTTTGGATCCTTGGGCAGATCAATTCGATACCGGCTACCAGCTCACCCAGTCGCTGATCGGTTTTGGTCGTGGTGAATGGTTTGGTCTGGGCTTGGGTAATAGTCTGCAAAAATTATTCTTTTTGCCAGAAGCACATACTGATTTTATTTTTTCGATCTTCGCTGAAGAGTTTGGTTTGATTGGCGCTATCGTACTGCTGGGGATATTTGCCGCCTTGATATTGCGAATTTTTAATGTCGCCAGAAAAAATCTTGCAGCGGGAAAAATGTTTCCGGCGCTGGCGACCTTTGGCATTGCGATTTTGTTTTCATTTCAGGTCTTTATCAATATGGGCGTCTCGTCCGGATTGTTGCCGACCAAAGGTTTGACTCTACCGTTTATTAGTTTCGGTGGCAGTAGTTTATTGATTTGCTGCGTACTGATGGCATTTGTGATGCGCGTGCAGTGGGAACTTGCCGGGTTTGTTCCGCCGGTGCCCGAAGTAGCCAAAACGCCACGGCGAAGTTTAGTGGAGGCGACAATATGAATGCACCCACAGCAAAAAAAATGTCAGTGTTAATTATGGCCGGTGGTACTGGCGGCCATGTTTTTCCCGCACTGGCCGTTGCCGAAGAACTACGCGCGCGCGGTGCAACCATAAATTGGTTGGGAACTGCCCGCGGAATAGAAAACCGTTTAGTGCCCGCAGCAAATATCGAATTGCATCTTATAAAAGTAGAAGGTGTGCGTGGCCGTGGAGTGACCGGACTAGTAAAAGCTCCCTTCCTCATTCTCTACGCATTGCTGCAAGCATTGCGTGTGATTCGCCAAATTAATCCTGATCTGGTTTTGGGTTTTGGTGGCTTTGCTTCTGGCCCTGGTGGGTTGGCCGCTAAATTATCAGGCAAACCACTGGTAATTCATGAGCAAAATGCTGTTGCGGGAACTACCAATCGCGTATTAGCAAAAGTTGCCAATAAGGTGCTTGCTGCATTTCCCCGCGCATTTGATGCTGCTGGCAATGAGCAAGTTGTGGGTAACCCCGTGCGGGAGCAGATAAAAAATCTTGCCGCTGCGCAAGAGCGTTATACAGCGCGCGCGCAACAAGAATCACCTTTACAACTTTTAGTTGTGGGTGGAAGTTTAGGTGCTAAAGCGATTAACGATTTAATTCCGCAAGCTCTGAATGCACTGCCGATTGAATCGCGCCCAGTCGTTTGGCATCAAGTTGGTAAGGGGCATGCTGAAGCGACAACTGCTTTATATACACAGTATCAAGTCAATGCCAAAGTTACTGAATTTATTGATGACATGGCAGCCGCTTACGCATGGGCTGATGTGGTGGTTTGCCGCGCAGGTGCTTTGACTGTATCTGAATTAATGATGGCCGGTGTTGCATCGATACTAATTCCATTACCGAGTGCGATCGATGATCATCAGACATTTAATGCAAAAAATTTAACGGAAGCCGGTGCGGGAATCGCACTGGTACAAAAAGATTTAACGGCAGAAAAATTAGCTGCTTTGTTGTTAACCGAATTAGCTGACCGCAATCACTTGATGTCGATGGCGGAAAAAGCGCAGCAGTTGGCTAAACCCTATGCTGCTGCACAAGTGGCTGATATTTGTGAGGAGGTAGCCCGTGGATAATTATACGCAACAGTCCATAGGTGATTGTGTGATAGGTCATCGTGTTCCGGAGATGCGCCGTATTCGCCGCATTCATTTTATTGGTATTGGCGGTGCAGGTATGAGCGGCATCGCTGAAGTATTGTTGAATCAGGGTTATGAAATTTCCGGTTCCGATATCAAACAGTCCAGTGTAACCGAGCGATTAGCCGCAAAAGGTGTGACGGTTTTTATTGGTCACTCAGCTGAGAATGTGCGCGATGCAAATGTGGTGGTGAACTCCAGCGCGGTAAATGAAAGTAATCCGGAAATGTTGGGTGCGCGTGAACTGCGTATCCCGATTGTTCGTCGCGCTGAAATGTTGGGCGAGTTGATGCGCTATCGCCACGGTATTGCCGTTGCGGGTACTCACGGCAAAACGACGACGACCAGTTTGCTCGCATCTATTCTCGCCGCCGCAAAACAAGACCCGACGTTTATCATTGGTGGCTTGGTTAATAGCACCGGCACTAACGCGCAACTAGGGGCGAGCCGCTATTTGGTTGCCGAGGCCGACGAAAGCGATGCATCGTTCTTACATTTACAACCGATGGTGGCGATTGTCACCAATATCGATGCCGACCATATGGAAACCTATGGCGGCGATTTTTCCAAGTTGAAGAAAACCTTTATCGAATTTTTGCACAATCTGCCGTTTTACGGTTTGGCCGTGCTCTGTGGTGAAGATCCAGTAATCCGCGACATTATTCCGGAAGTGTCGCGCCCGATTTTGACTTACGGCTTTAGCGATAATTGCGATTTTCGTGCAATTAATATCAAGCAGAACAAAATGCATTCCGAGTTTGATGTGCTGCGCCCTGGCCATGAGAAATCATTGCATATTCGTATTAATACTCCCGGCATTCACAATGTATTGAATGCAACAGCGGTTATTGCGGTTGCTACTGATGAAGGCATTAGTGACGAAGCGATTCAGTCCGGCCTTGAAAATTTCCAGGGTGTTGGTCGTCGCTTTCAAGTCTATGGCAATTTTCCGGTGGGCGAAGGTGAGGCAATGTTGGTTGATGATTACGGTCATCATCCACGCGAAGTGGCTGCGGTTATTAAAGCGGTGCGCGATGGATGGCCGGAGCGCCGTTTAGTGATGATCTATCAGCCGCACAGATACACCCGCACGCGCGATCTTTATGAAGATTTTGTTGAGGTGCTTTCGACTGCAGATGCATTAATTATGTTGGAAGTTTATAGCGCGGGTGAAGATGCAATTCCTGGCGCGGACAGTCGCCATCTCTGCCGCAGTATTCGCGCGCGCGGCGTGATCGAACCGATTTTTGTGGAAACCGTTGATGGTGTTCCGTCAATTGTGAAAGACATAGTACGTGCAGGTGACATAGTGATCACCCAAGGCGCAGGTAACGTGGGTGTTCTCTCACCTGAATTAGCAAAACGACAATTGCGTTAGAGGTTAATCAAGTGATGCAAGCAGTAACTCTGCCGGTTAGTGAAGCATTGAAAAAACAATTGGGCCGCGTGGGTGTGCTCTTTGGTGGTTTATCGGCCGAACGCGAGATATCCCTGCAAAGTGGCGCAGCTGTTATCGCGGCGTTGGCTGAGGCGGGTGTTGACCATGTTGCTATTGATGTAGGCGATAACATTATTGCGGATATTCAGGCAGCAAAAATTGATCGGGCTTTTTTAATTCTGCACGGTCCTGGTGGTGAAGATGGGCGCATACAAGCGCTGCTCGAATTTTTGGGTATACCTTATACTGGGAGTGATGTTGCTTCATCTGCGTTAGCGATGGATAAATTGCGCACCAAACAATTATGGCGTGGCGTCGACATCAATGGACGACAAGGTTTGCCGACACCGGAATTTGCCGTATTAACTCAAGCATCTGATTTCGCGCATGTGTTGGCAAGTCTTGGCGGTGAAGTGATGGTAAAGCCGGCTAACGAAGGCTCAAGTATTGGTATGTCGCGTGTCAATAATGCAGCTGAGTTGCAAATTGCGTTTCAAAAAGCGGAGCAATACCAAGGCAGCGTCTTAGTTGAACGATTGATTATTGGTGCTGAATATACGATTGCGATACTGGATGGCGAAGCTCTGCCACCAATCAAATTGGAAACTGACCACACATTCTATGATTTCAACGCGAAATACATTGCCGAGGATACGCGTTACCTTTGCCCCTGTGGTTTGTCTGCCGGAAAAGAGCAGGAATTAAAAACGCTCGCGCTTAATGCATTTAATACAGTTGGTTGTCGCGGCTGGGGCCGTGTAGATGTGATGGCCGATGCACAGCAAAAATTTTATTTGCTGGAAGTTAACACTGCGCCGGGTATGACCAGCCACAGTTTGGTTCCTATGGCGGCACAAGCGGTTGGGCTGTCATTTGCAGAGTTAGTGCTCACCATTTTACGCGCAAGCCTCTTGGTGAAACTGTAAATGTGTAATGACTGTGTGACTAAACATGCGTGACATGAAAGGCGAGCGCATCGAACCTCGAATAGGCAATGAGAGGGCGGTTAGCGAAGTTGCAAAATCAGCGCGCCGTAATCGTGCTACTGAATCTGCCCAAGGTAGTCGTCACGAAACTTTAGCGACCTCCCGTGTGGTGCGCGATGTGTTATTGGATAGTCCGTCATCACGTTATGTTCCGCCGGATTTGCCGGTTGCCCCACAAGATGGAAAGGTAAAACGTGAGCGCGGTTATACCAAAGCATCTCCCCAAGGACGCAGGGAGCGCGACACGAGACAAAAAACCGGTCGCGCGGAAAAAAAGTTTTGGCCTTCCTGGGGTTTTTCCTGGGTCAATCGCAAATTAGGGGCTGTTGTTTTGGTGGTTGGGCTTTGTTTCGGGATTTATTGGATTAGTGGGCCAGTCGCCAAAGTGTTTGAGCGACCAATTAAAAGTGTAGTGGTGGAGGGAGACTTCAATTTCATCACCAAACAGCGCGCAACTGAGCTAATTGGCAATGAGATCGACGGTGATTTTTTGCAGCTGGATTTGATGCAGCTAAAGAATGCATTACTTGGTGATCCCTGGGTGGAAAAAGTGACGTTAAATCGTCGCTGGCCAGATACCTTGGTCGTTAAAATTTCTGAACAAAAGCCAATTGCCCGTTGGGGCGATGGATTTTTAAATCAGCGCGGAGAAATTGTTCTCGTTGATGAAGCAAGCAAGCTTTCCGGCTTGCCTTGGTTGCAAGGAAATGAAGCGGATGCACCGGAAATTTTGCAGCAATATCAGGATTTATCCCAGCTTTTACGCTCGCGCGGGTTGGAAGTTATCGCGTTAAAGTGCGATAACAAAAAATCATGGAGATTAACGATAAAAAATCACGTAGAAATCGCACTTGGTCGCGATCAAGTGATGGAAAAAATGCGTAGATTTGTTACTGTATACGACGTGCAATTGGGTAATGTTTGGTTGGACGTAAAAACGATAGATTTACGATACACGAATGGAGTTGCAGTGCGTTGGGTAGCTGACTCGGCAATGGCAAAAAAGTACATAAAAAGCCAATCGCAAGTAAAACTACCCGCTCCGGCAGCTTCCTTTACTCCACAAATTAATTGATTAAGAAAATCGCCAGTTGCTCGAATTGGCTCACTACTGGCAAATGAGGTTTATGAATGGCAAACGCTAGCGACAACAAAATGATTGTAGGCCTGGATATAGGCACATCCAAGGTTGTAGCTATCGTTGGTGCTATCACCCCGGAAGGTCAATTGGAAATTGTTGGCATAGGTTCGCACCGCTCTAATGGTTTGAAAAAAGGCGTGGTGGTGAACATCGAATCGACGGTGTTGTCGATTCAGCGTGCAATCGAAGAAGCGGAGTTAATGGCGGGTTGCCAAATTCATTCTGTTTATGCGGGTATCGCCGGTAGTCATATTCGCAGTTTGAACTCGCATGGCATTGTGGCGATTCGTGATCGAGAAGTATTTGCGCAGGATTTGGAGCGGGTAATTGATGCTGCACAAGCTGTGGCGATTCCGGCAGATCAAAAGATTCTGCACATTTTACCGCAAGAATTTTTGATTGATGACCAGGACGGTGTAAAAGAGCCTTTGGGCATGTCCGGCGTGCGACTGGAAGCCAAAGTGCATTTGGTCACTTGTGCTGTGAATGCGGCACAAAACATTGAAAAATGTATTCGCCGCTGTGGCCTCGAAGTGGAAGACATCATTCTTGAGCAGTTGGCTTCCAGCTACTCAGTGTTAACCGATGACGAAAAAGAATTGGGTGTGAGTGTAGTCGATATCGGCGGCGGTACAACCGATATTGCCATTTTTAAAGACGGCGCGATTCGCCACACCGGTGTTATCCCGATTGCGGGTGATCAAGTGACCAATGACATCGCCATGGCATTGCGCACTCCGACCCCCAATGCAGAAGAAATCAAAATTAAATATGCCTGTGCGCTGGCCAAGTTAACCAGCCCGGATGAAACCATCAAAGTGCCAAGTGTGGGTGATCGTCAACCGCGCGATTTGTCCCGCCAGGCGCTCGCTGAAGTTGTCGAGCCGCGTTACGACGAATTGTTTACTTTGATTCAGGCCGAGCTGCGTCGCAGTGGTTATGAAGATTTAATTGCGGCGGGAATCGTATTAACCGGCGGGACTTCCAAAATGGAAGGGGTTATTGAGTTGGCAGAAGAAATTTTTCATATGCCCGTTAGGCTCGGTGCCCCACAGAACATTCGCGGTTTATCCGATATTGTAAACAATCCCATTTATTCGACTGGTGTAGGTTTGCTGATCTATGCCATGAAGCAACAACAAGGTAGTAGCCGTGCATCAACTACCACCAAAGAGTCGCAAGGTTCAATATTTAGTAAGATCAAAAAAATATTCCAAAGTAATTTTTAACCAAATTTCATTTCACAGATTGAGTCAAGGGAAACAAAAGGGGTGTGGCCATGTTTGAATTAGTCGATAGCATTCATCAAAACGCAGTAATCAAAGTGATCGGTGTTGGTGGCGGCGGCGGAAACGCAGTCAAACACATGATCGCGAGCAAAATTGAAGGCGTAGAATTTATTTGCGCCAATACGGATTCGCAAGCATTGAAAGATATAGATGCGCGCACCGTACTTCAGCTCGGCAATACCATGACTAAAGGTCTGGGGGCTGGCGCCAATCCGGAAATCGGTCGTCAAGCCGCAATGGAAGATCGCGAGCGTATCGCCGAAGTATTGCGCGGTGCGGATATGGTATTTATCGCCGCTGGTATGGGTGGCGGTACTGGTACAGGTGCGGCGCCGGTTGTTGCTGAGGTCGCGCGTGATCTCGGTATTTTGACTGTTGCGGTAGTCACCAAGCCTTTTCCTTTCGAGGGTAAAAAGCGCATGTTGATTGCTGATGCGGGTATTAAAGAGTTGGCTGAGCGCGTTGACTCGCTGATTACAATTCCTAACGAAAAATTGTTGTCAGTTTTGGGAAAATCTACCAGCTTGCTTGATGCATTTAAAGCGGCGAACAATGTCTTGCTCGGTGCAGTTCAAGGTATCGCAGACTTGATCATTCGCCCGGGTATGATCAACGTGGACTTTGCTGACGTAAGAACAGTCATGTCTGAAATGGGCATGGCAATGATGGGTACTGGTCGTGCGACCGGGGAAAACCGTGCACGCGAAGCCGCTGAAGCTGCTATTCGTAGTCCGTTGCTGGAAGACGTTAACCTGCAGGGTGCGCGCGGTATTTTGGTTAATATCACTGCTGGAATTGATTTGTCATTGGGTGAATACTCGGAAGTGGGCAGCATTATCGAAGAGTTTGCTTCAGGTGATGCGACCGTAGTGGTAGGCACTGTTATTGATCCTGAAATGACTAACGAGTTGCGCGTCACTGTGGTCGCGACTGGCTTGGGCATCGCAAAAGCGGCTGCCGCTGCGAAAGAAGTGAAGTCAGCAGCACCAACCAAAGTGATCGACAATACCCGTCGCCCGGCCGCTCCACCAGTAGACTACGCAGCGCTTGATCGCCCTGCACATCTGCGTGCTAACGCGCATTCATCCAACGCGGCTGCTTTGGCTGCGCCTTTGGGTGATAAGGAATTGGAATATCTTGATATCCCGGCGTTCTTGCGTCGTCAGGCGGATTAATCAGCTTTTGGCTATAGGGGAGATTGCCAGTTTTAACTGGTTGGTGATTCCCCGGATTGGTAGCATGCCCATGAAAATCAAGCCGTACCTTCTGTGCGGTATTGGAACGGTAAGACGGGTAAGGGGTTGAAAATGATCAAACAGCGCACGCTTAAAAATGCGATACGTACTACAGGTGTTGGTTTACACACAGGCGATCAGATTCATCTGACACTTTTGCCAGCACCTGTTGATACCGGCATAGTTTTTCGCCGGGTGGATCTGCGTCCGCCCGTAGAAATTAAAGCAACCGCCAAAAATGTAGGTGAAACGACGCTTTCTACTTGTCTGATCAAAGACGATGTCCGTGTCTCCACTGTAGAGCACTTGATGTCGGCGTTGGCCGGGTTAGGTATTGATAATGCGATTGTCGAATTAAATGCGCCTGAAATTCCGATCATGGATGGCAGCGCCGGTCCCTTTGTGTTTTTGATTCAATCTGCCGGTGTCCAGGAACAGAATGCGCCTAAAAAATTCGTCCGCATTAAAAAAGAGGTCACCCTGCGGGATGGCGACAAGTTCGCCAGTTTTCTTCCCTTTGATGGCTTCAAAGTGTCGTTTTCTATCGAGTTTGATCATCCAGTATTTAGAGACCGTCGACCGCATACCGAGTTGGAGTTTTCCAGTTCGACCTTTATCAAAGATATTAGCCGCGCTCGAACGTTCGGATTTATGCATGAGATTGAATACCTGCGCTCCAAAGGGTTGGCCCGCGGCGGCAGTATGGATAACGCCATCGTGGTGGATCAGTATAAGATTCTTAACGAGGATGGTCTGCGGTTTGAAGATGAGTTTGTTAAACACAAAGTGCTCGATGCCATCGGCGACTTGTACATGCTTGGCAACAGTTTGATCTGCGAGTACAAGGCACATAAGTCGGGGCATTCGCTCAATAATCGCGCACTTCGCTTGTTGCTCGAGCAGTCAGATGCATGGGAGCTGATCACTTTTGAAGAAAATCAGGAACTGCCTATTGCTTATATGTCCCCGATAGCGGCGGCATAATACTGTCCGGTACTGTGTCTGATTTGTGAACGCCGACTAAATTTACACTTGTTAAACCCTTCCTTTCTGTGCGATATTTCAGGAATGCGCCCGTTTGGGTGTATTGCAAGGAGTCTCCGCACTGCCAAATTTCCTCTGTGGAATCTGTGTAACTAGCTGTTTTAAAACACTTTTTATTAGCAGTTCAATAACCTGAAAGTGTTTTTATTGGATGTCAACATGCGTCTCGCCTGGATGTGAGTCGCGATCTGAAAGTCGAATTTTTTATCGAAAATCTCATCGGGGAAAGCCCGGAGCGAAAGGTTTTTTAACCTATAAAAAAGTAGATTTCTGAATGAAGATTATTATCGTCAACAAAGATCATGCGCAGGCTCGCAGTTTTACCCTCGGTGGGTGGACTCGCGCGTTTCTGTCCGTGTGTCTGCTGGGGATTCCCACCTTTGTTGGCGCTTGGGGTTACAGCTGGCTGGTATCGGATGAGCGCGATGGTTTCTTTAATGCCGACTCCAAGGTGTGGACTGACATTCTCTCAGCCCGGGAATCTGAAATCGAACAGGAGCGAGAAGCTTCCGAAGCGCAGATAGCTGCTCTAACAAGTAAAATGGGTGAGTTGCAGGCCCGTTTGATGCGCCTTGATGCGCTCGGCGAAAAACTAACCTCTGCAGCCAACTTAGAACAAGGTGAATTTGATTTTAGCCAGATTCCCGCACTCGGTGGTCCCTCCAAAGCGAGTCCTGATACTCTCTATTCCACCCCCGATTTTTTCGCCGCAATAGATCAACTCTCCCAGCACGTCGATAGTCGAGAGCAACAACTTAATACCATAGATTCATTACTTGCTAACCGCAGTTTGCAGCAGGAGACGTTAGTTTCTGGTGCTCCGGTTGCCAAGGCTTGGGTTTCCTCGAACTATGGTTATCGCAAAGACCCCTTTACAGGCAAGACGGCATTCCACTCTGGTATAGATTTTACCGCACCGCAAGGTAGTAAGGTCAGTACTGTAGCGGCCGGTGTAGTGAACTGGTCCGGTCGCCATCCCGAATATGGCAATATGGTCGAGATTAAGCATGGTGATGGCTTGGTTACTCGCTATGCTCACAACAAGTCCAATCTCGTTAAGGCGGGGGATGTCGTAAAAAAGGGGCAGGTGATTGCCCTGTCGGGGTCGACCGGGCGATCAACAGCACCTCATGTCCACTTTGAAGTTTACAAAAATGGTCGCGTAGTCGATCCTGCTAGCTATATCCGCCGCACCAACCGCTAAGTACCACATCCTCAGTCGACAGCAGATTTCTCACTTGCTTTAGTCGGCACCTTCCTATTTACTTGCCAGCCTTGCCCTCGGGCACATTCGGGTTATTTCGCCTGTTTTTCGCTGCGCAAAATCTATTCAGTCTATTGAATTTTTACGGTATTAAAAAATGATCGGTAAGTTAATCAAGGCAGTTTTTGGTTCAAAAAATGAGCGTGAATTAAAGCGCATGAATAAAATTGTGGTGCGCATTAATGCGCTTGAACCCGATATGCAGAAGCTCAGTGATGAGCAATTGAAGGCAAAAACCACAGAATTTCGCGAGCGTTATCAAAAAGGCGAAACCCTTGATCAACTGCTGCCGGAAGCATTTGCGACTGTGCGAGAGGCCGGTCGTCGCGCGCTCGGTATGCGTCACTTTGATGTACAAATGATTGGTGGTATGACGCTGCATGAAGGGCGCATCGCCGAGATGCGTACGGGCGAGGGTAAAACGCTAGTATCCACTCTGCCCAGTTATCTTCATGCGTTGACTGGGCGGGGCGTGCACATTGTTACGGTGAACGATTACCTTGCGAGCCGCGATGCTAGCTGGATGACTCCCATCTATGAATTTTTAGGAATGTCCGTTGGCGTAATTCAATCCATGCAGCCGCAAGCGGTAAAGCGCGCCGCCTATGCGGCCGACGTGACCTACGGAACCAATAACGAATACGGTTTTGATTATCTACGCGATAACATGGCGCTGAGTAAACGCGATAAAGTTCAACGCGATCTTAATTTTGCTGTAATCGATGAGGTGGACTCCATTCTTATCGATGAAGCCCGCACCCCGCTTATTATTTCCGGTGCGGCCGAAAATAGTTCGGAAATGTACAAGCGTGTGAATCAACTGGTGTTAAAACTCAAACGTCAAATCGATAACGGTGAGGATGGTGAGCGTCGTGTGATCTCTGATCCAGGTCACTTTACCGTTGATGAAAAATCGCGGCAGGTTGAATTGACTGAAGATGGTCATCAAAAAGTAGAGGACTTATTAATCCAGGCTGGATTGTTGCAGCCGGATCAAAATCTTTATGCGGCGAATAATCTTTCGTTGTTGCATCACGTCAATTCTGCATTGCGTGCACATGCACTTTTCCATCTTAATGTGGAATATATTGTTCAGGAAGGGCAGGTAGTATTAATTGATGAGCACACTGGCCGTACTATGCCTGGCCGTCGTTTGTCTGAGGGCTTACATCAAGCGATCGAGGCAAAAGAAGGTGTTGCAATTCAAAGCGAAAGCCAAACTCTTGCATCTACTACCTTTCAAAATTACTTCCGTATTTATCCAACACTATCGGGTATGACCGGTACTGCGGATACAGAAGCTTATGAGTTTCGTGAAATTTATGGCTTGGATGTAGTCGTCATTCCAACCAATAAAACAGTATTACGTTTGGATCTCAACGATAAAGTTTTCTTGTCGCTGGAAGAAAAATATCTCGCGATTGTTGAAGACGTTAAATTATTTCAAGCCAAAAATGCCCCCATTTTGGTGGGTACCGCATCGATTGAAACCTCGGAAGAAATGTCACGTCGTCTAACGGCTGCTGGCATAAAACACCAAGTGCTCAACGCGAAATTCCATGCACAAGAAGCTGAAATTATTGCGCAAGCAGGGCGCCCAGCAACGGTAACTATTGCAACTAACATGGCTGGTCGTGGCACCGATATTGTATTGGGTGGTCGCTGGGAATCTGATATCGCCAAGCTTGAAAATCCCACTCCGGAGCAGATAGAAGCCGTTAAAGCCGAGTGGAAAATTCGCCATGAAACTGTATTGGCTGCAGGTGGTTTGCACATTATTGGTACAGAGCGCCATGAATCGCGCCGTATTGATAACCAGTTGCGCGGTCGTGCTGGTCGTCAAGGTGATCCTGGTCTAACGCGCTTTTACTTATCACTTGAAGATAATTTGATGCGTATTTTTGCCTCCGAGCGCGTGCGTAATTTTATGCAAGCATTGGGGATGGAAAAGGGTGAGGCAATTGAACACCGTATGGTGAATAACGCTATCGAAAAAGCCCAGCGCAAAGTCGAAGGTCGCAACTTTGATATTCGTAAGCAGCTGCTTGAGTTTGATGACGTCTCTAATGATCAGCGTCAAATCATTTATCATCAGCGTAACGAATTGCTGGATGCTGACTCAATTCGCGAAACCATCACCGCTGTTCGGGAAGAAGTGGTTGACGATTTGGTGAATGGATTTATTCCGCCACAATCGATTGAGGATCAATGGGATATTCCTGGTTTGGAGAAACAAATCGAAACCGATTTTGGTTTGCGTTTGCCTATCGCAAAGTGGTTGGAAGAAGACACTCGCTTGCATGAAGAAACCTTGCGCAAGAAAATTCTTGCAGAAGTCCAAGGTGCTTATGATGCGAAATGTGAACGCGTTGGCGACATTATGGTTGAAATTGAAAAACAGGTTATGTTGCAAGTACTGGATAACGCTTGGAAAGATCACCTTGCAACTATGGATCATCTGCGCCAAGGCATTAATTTGCGTTCTTATGCGCAGAAAAATCCGAAGCAAGAATACAAACGCGAAGCTTTTGAGTTATTCCAAAGTTTGTTGTTGACCGTCAAGCGCGAAACTGTGCATTTGATGGCGCGTGTTGAACCTATTTCACGCGAGCAGATGGAAGAGATGGAAAACCAGCGCCGCGAAGAACTGGCGCGTCAAAAAATGCAGTTGCGTCACGATGAGCTTTCAGTGCTCGGGCAACCGGAAGAGCCGCAGGCTGCAGCGCCACGTGCGCAAGTCGTGCGTGAAGGGCGTAAGATTGGCCGCAACGATCCATGCCCATGTGGCTCTGGCAAAAAATACAAAAGTTGTCACGGCTCATTAGAATAGTATCTGTTACCAAAGCCTCGCAATTGCGAGGTTTTGTGCATTTAGGCTTAACTAACTGAATTGTTTTAATCCTGAACAAATATCGAGATTTATATTATGGCAGTAGGTGAATATCCTTTTCCGCACATGCACCCTGTGAAAGGCGTGAAGTTAACCGCAGTTAGCGCAGGCATCAAAAAAATAGGCCGTCGCGATGTGGTTTTATTTGAGCTCTCCGAGGATAGTGCTGTTGCCGGTGTTTTTACTAAAAATGCATTTTGTGCCGCACCTGTCACTGTGTGTAGAGAGCATCTTGCTGTGGCACCTATCCGCTTTTTGGTCATTAATTCGGGTAACGCTAACGCTTGTACTGGTGAGCAAGGTTTACTGGATGCAAAAGCTACCTGTGCCGCGATTGCTGAGTTGAAAGGCGTTAAGCCTGAGCAAGTACTGCCATTTTCAACTGGTGTTATTGGTGAACCATTGCCGGTGCAAAAAATTATTGCGGTATTGCCGGAAGCCTTGGAAAAAGCAAACGAAAATGGCTGGGATGACGCCGGTGCAGGCATCATGACCACCGATACTCGCCCTAAAGGCTTCAGTCAGCAGTTTGAATATCAAGGCAAAACCATTACGGTGAATGGTATCTCCAAAGGTGCTGGAATGATTAAACCCAATATGGCGACCATGCTGGGTTATATCGCAACCGATGCAAAAGTCTCGCAAGATATGCTGCAAAAATTATCACGCGAAGCCGCTGATAAATCATTCAATCGCATCACAATTGATGGTGATACCTCTACTAACGATTCGTGTATTTTAATTGCCACCGGCCAAGTGGATTTGCCTGAAATTACTCAGGCGACTGGCGAGCTATACGAAAAATTACGCGACGTTATTCTTGCTGCGCACGTTCACCTTGCCAAAAGTATTGTGAGTGATGGTGAAGGTGCGACCAAGTTCGTCACTGTTGCTGTGAGCGGCGGAGCCAATCGCGATGAGTGTCTGGATGTTGCCTACGCAGTGGCGCATTCACCCCTGATTAAAACCGCACTCTTTGCCTCAGACCCTAATTGGGGGCGTATAGTGGCGGCTATTGGTTATGCCGGTGTTCCTGATTTGGATGCAACGAAAGTTCGCGTACATTTAAACGATACCATGATCGTAGAGCATGGCGGACGCGCAAAGACTTACACAGAAGAGCAGGGTCAGGCAATCATGAGTCAGGCTGAGATCGCGATCAATATTCATTTGGGTCGTGGTGATTTTGCTGAAACGGTATGGACTACAGATCTCTCATATGAATATGTTCGCATTAATGCGGACTATCGCTCTTAATTTCTTCGCAGTTAATCATGACTAAATTAGTTCATGTTGCCGTCGGTGTTATCGTTAATGCCGATGGCAAAATTCTTATCGCCAAACGCCCAGTAAATGTTCATCAAGGTGGCCTGTGGGAGTTTCCCGGCGGCAAAGTTGATGCTGGTGAAACTATTGAGCAGGCGCTCGTGCGCGAGCTGCATGAAGAGCTGGCGATTGATGTACTTGCCAGTCAGCCGCTAATTCAAATCCGCCATCACTATCCCGATAAATCCGTTTTGCTTGATGTTCACAAAATTACCCAATTTACCGGCTACCCTATCGGTAATGAAGGTCAGCCAGTTCAGTGGGTCGACGCCAAAGCGCTGGAAAATTTTGAGTTTCCAGCCGCTAACCGTCCCATTATTTCCGCAATTAATTTGCCAGAAAAATACGCGATTACCGGGGCTTATCTTGACGAAGTAGATTTTGTTGCGCGGTTGAACTCAGTGTTGGCGAAAGATGTACGACTCGTGCAGCTCCGTGTCGCCAATTTTAATGCGGATACGCATCAATTTCTGTTAGATGCCGCCTTGGAAGCCATTGATCGATCGAATGCAAATCTGGTAATTAATTGTTCGCTTGCAGAGTACAATCGGGCCACGCAATCGCGCCTGAATATAGCCTTTGGATTGCATCTCAATCGCCATCACGCGGCGGTTATCAATCAGCGCCCCGTTGACGGACAAGTATTGTTTGGTGTCTCGTGCCACAACGCTGAAGAAGTTGTGCACGCTCAACATATCGGCGCTGATTATTTACTCTTATCACCTGTATTACCGACAGATTCGCATCCCTCTGCAACATTACTTGGTTGGGAGTCGTTCTCAGCGTTAGCTGAGTTGGCCAATGTCCCGGTATATGCATTGGGTGGTGTTGATGAAGGGCATATAACAATGGCCCATTCTTTCGGTGCGCAGGGTGTGGCAGGCATCAGTGCGTGGTGGTGACCGTAGGGGCGCAATTCATTGCGCCCTACCTATTACCCAATTATGCTGTTGATTCTCAATATTGGGTTCAATAAATTGAACCCCTACGACTGCTGTTCTTCTTCTGAATTTACATCCAGGTTATCACCGGCGATTCGATGATTTTCACTGGCCCATTCCCCCAAATCAATCAAGCGGCAACGATCACTGCAAAAGGGACGGTGCGGAAAATCGTCATTCCACAATACTGTTTTTTTGCAGCTGGGGCAGGCGAGTTTAAGTGAGTTTAAATCAGAGTCAGGTGTAGTGGTTTGCATAAGTAATCAGTTCGTTTTTGCGGCGGATTCGGCTAATTCGAGATAGAGCTGATGGAGTTTTTCAACCTGTGCATCGAGCTCATCAATACCACCGTGGTTTTGAATAATATCAGTCGCGCGCGCGCAGCGTTCCTGACGTGAGAGCTGGGTGTGCATGATAGCCTTTATCTGCGCTTCATTGTTTTTATCGCGGAGGCTTGCGCGTTCAAGTTGGTGTTGCTCGCTGGTGTCGATCACCAATATGCGATCAACCAACTGAAATTGCTGTGTTTCCAGCAATATTGGTGATGTCAGAACAGAGTAGGAGCTAGTTGAATTTTGGAGCTGGCGGCGAGTCTCGGCATTAATGATTGGATGCAGCAGCGACTCCAGCCATTGTTTTTCGGTAGGGACAGAAAAAATAATTTCGCGTAATTTACGGCGGTTTAGGTTGCCAGCAGCATCAAGAATATCTGTGCCGAAATGCGCTGTAATCTGCATCAATGCGGCGCTGCCGGGCTCTACCACTTCCCGTGCAACTATATCGGCATCGACAACCATTACGCCGCGCTCGGCAAATCGTTTACTGGCCTCGGACTTGCCGCTGCCAATTCCGCCGGTAAGTCCAACAATCAGAGACATTTTTCACAACCTAATGGGAGATAAATAGTTTCAGGTAGGATTGGTTAATCGTGTCGCCCCAGACAAACGCGATCCAGCCAGCGATGGCTAAATAGGGGCCAAAAGGAATGGGAATATTTTTATCTCGGCCACGGATAACAATCATGCTGATACCGATAGCCGCACCAACCAATGACGAGAGCAAAATAATTTGCGGTAACATTTGCCAGCCCATCCAAGCTCCGAGCGCAGCGAGCAACTTAAAGTCGCCATAGCCCATGCCCTCTTTGCCTGTTACTAGCTTAAATAATTTATACACCGACCATAGCGCTAAATAACCGGCTATTGCGCCCCAGACAGCGCTGGATAAGTTTGTAAAGGTGTTAAAGCTATTTACAATCAAGCCAAGCCATAAGAGCGGAAGTGTTATGTCATCGGGTAGTAAGTAAGTATCAAAGTCGATCATGGTCAACGCGATAAGCGACCAGGTAAAAATCAGCGCTGCCAACCCACTCCAATTTACGCCAACATAATAAACAACGGCGACAGATAGTAAGCCTGTAACCAGTTCAATTATCGGGTAGCGAATTGAAATATTGGCTTTGCAGTTAGAGCATTTGCCGCGCAAAAACAAATAGCTAAAAATGGGAATGTTTTCCCAAGGCTTAATCTTGTGCCCGCAATGAGGGCAGCGAGAAACAGGAACCATTAAGTTAAATGGCTCCTGTGTCGAATCGTTTGCGTGAAGTGTGGCTATATCGCCGTCGTTGGTTAAAAAGTCACGACACTGCTGTTGCCAGTCGCGCTCCATCATTTTTGGCAGGCGATAAATCACTACGTTTAAAAAGCTGCCGACGAGTAAACCCAGAACTAAAGTGCAAGCCAATCCGAGAAGTGGATAGGCTTGCAGAGCGGAAAAAAATGTCACGTTTATACAACCGAACCGAGTTGGAAGATTGGAAGGTACATTGCAATCATTAAGCCACCGACGAGAATACCCAGCACTGACATTATTATAGGTTCAAGTAGAGATGTAAGACTATCGACCATATTATCAACGGCCTCTTCGTAATAGACGGCGACTTTGTCGAGCATCGCATCCAGTGCACCCGATTCCTCTCCGATTGCGGTCATTTGAACTAATAACGTTGGGAAAATGCTCTTTGCTTTCAGCGCGGTATTCAATTGAATACCGGTGGATACATCATCTCTTACCTTAATTATTGCTTCAGAATAAAGCCTATTACCCGCCGCGCCGGCAACAGAGGTCAGGGCATCAATTAAAGGAACACCCGCAGCAAAGGTAGTAGATAATGTGCGAGCAAAGCGAGCCATGACGGACAGATATAATATTTGCCCGACTATGGGAACTCTTAACATGTATTTATCGACCATATAAGCTAGGGAAGGAGAGCGTTTGACAGCCTCTTTAAATCCAAATATTCCTCCTATGATCCCGATGAGAGCTAAAAGCCAATATTCCTGAGCTATTTCGGAAAGATTAAGTACGAATAAGGTAAAAGCTGGGAGGTCTGCTCCAAAGCTGCTGAACGTCTCTGCAAATTGTGGTACAACTTTTACCAGCAGAATTCCCGTCACGATGATCGCGACTACAACTACCGCCACAGGATAGGTCATCGCTTTTTTGATCTTACCCTTAAGTGCTTCAGTTTTCTCTTTATAGGTGGCTATTCGGTCCAGCATTGTTTCAAGTGCGCCGGATTGCTCGCCCGCATCTACTAAGTTGCAAAAAAGGTCATCAAAGTATTTTGGCTGTTCACGAAGTGAGTTTGCGAATCCGCCACCGGCCGCGACGCTATCCCGAATTTGCAAAACCATTTTACGTAAGTTGGGGTTTTCCAGTCCGTCTGCAACTATATCGAATGCTTGCACTAACGGAACGCCCGCTTTCATCATAGTGGCCATTTGGCGCGAGAATACAGCAATGTCAGCAGGCTTTATCGACTTGCCACTAGACCCAAACAGCGGCTTGGCTTTTTTGGACACTGATCTGGTCGTAATACCCTGCTTTGCCAGTAGTGTTTTGACAATAGTTGGGCTTCCACCATTTATTTCGCCCTGAATTTTGTTACCTTTTTTATCGACACCTTTGTATGTATAGGTATTAGTGGTCGGAACTCGTTTGGCTTTTAGGGCTGCTTTCGCCTTCTCTGAAGAGCTGCCAGCTGTTTTCGTGGTAGATGCTAATGCCATGGGATTAATCCTTGGTGACTCGGTTGGCCTCTTCGAGGCTGGTTAATCCCATTGCAGTCTTGCGCAATGCGGATACCCTAAGGTTATTAAAGCCAGCTTCCTTAGCGGCACGCGCAATTTGAAGTGAATTGCCTCCCTCCATTATAAGGTTGGCAATCAGCGGTGTGATGCGAACCACTTCATATACACCTACTCGTCCTTTGTAGCCCCCGTTGCATTTTTCGCAACCAACAGGGTGGAAGAGTTGGAATTCTGCGCGCGGTATACCTATCTCGTCAAATCCCTCTTGAGTGAGAATATCTCCGGGAATATCGGTTGCTGGTTTTTTGCAGGTTGGGCATAAGCGGCGCGCGAGGCGTTGGGCAATAATAAGGCTTACGCTAGTTGCAACGTTAAATGCCGGAACGCCCATGTTGAGCAAGCGAGTCAATGTCTCGGGCGCAGAGTTGGTGTGGAGAGTGGATAGCACCAAGTGGCCTGTTTGTGATGCTTTAATCGCTATCTCGGCAGTTTCCAGGTCGCGAATCTCCCCCACCATAATAATGTCGGGGTCTTGCCGTAAAAATGAGCGCAGTGCTTCAGCAAATGTGAGGCCCACGCGAGTATTCATCTGTACCTGGTTAACGCCTTCAAGGTTAATCTCCACAGGGTCTTCCGCTGTGGAAATATTTACCTCTGATGTGTTGAGAATATTTAGCCCGGTATAAAGCGATACAGTTTTACCACTACCTGTTGGGCCGGTTACAAGAATCATGCCTTGTGACTGCGCAAGCGCATCCATATAAAGTTTTTTCTGGTCGTCTTCGTAACCCAACGCATCAATCCCCAGTTTTGCAGAGCTTGGGTCAAGAATACGCAGTACGATTTTCTCACCGAAAAGTGTAGGCAAGGTATTAACACGAAAATCGATGGCGCGTGTTTTGGATACTTTTAGTTTTATCCGGCCGTCTTGAGGTAGGCGTCGTTCGGAGATGTCCATTTGCGACATTACCTTCAGGCGAGCTGCCATACGAAAAGCCAGATTAACCGGTGGGCGAGAGACTTCATGAAGCACGCCATCAGTGCGGAAGCGAATACGGTAACTTTTTTCGTAGGGTTCAAAATGAACATCAGACGCGCCGCCTTTAATGGCATCCAGCAACACTTTATTGATGTACTTAACGATAGGTGCTTCATCAGCTTCTGAACCCGCATCTTCGTTTGTAGCTGCATCGGCAACAGATTGAACATCCAGATCGTCTAGGTCATCGTCCAATCCGCCCAAAGCATCGCCAAGCGATTCCTCCTGGGAATTTAAATATTTGTCGATTGCGATTTTTAATTTGTCCGCCTCTACCAACACGGCTTCGGTGTTAATGCCGGTGTTGAACTTAATTTCGTCGAGCGCGTGTAGGTCTGTAGGGTCGGTGACGGCCAAAAATAGCCTGTTACCGCGCTTTGCGATAGGGAGGGTGTGATGCTTGCGAATAAGTTTATCGTCAACCAGCTTCTGAGGAATGCTGTCGGTATTTAGCGCGGTTAGGTCGAATACGGGTGAGCCAAATTCTTCTGATGCAATACGAGCGAGCGTGCGCGCGTCTAAAATTCCATTCATTACTAGATGTTGTACAAAGGGAACTTTTTCTTTTTTGGCTTGGATGACTGTTTTGCACGCTAATTCGGCATCGAGCAAGTTATCGGCGACCAAACGACGAGCGAGACCATTTAGCAGCGTAGGGCTAGGATTGTTCATCAGCAATTAACCACTTTGAATTAGGAGATGGTGAGGCCAGAAATGTTAAAGATAACGTTACATTAACTCTAGCAGGTTATCGACGCTAGTTTTTGATTTGGTTTTAATCTGGGCATTGGGCCAGTTGTTGTGACGAAAAACGTCATTATTTGCCCAGTTCTGTAGCTTAGTTGGTGCGAGGGACAAGAAATGATTGGTGAATCGTCCTATGTTGGCTTTGAGGTTTATTGGCGTGCCGCTACAATTTAGTCGTTTTGTTCTACTTGGCATCATGTTTGCTAAATTTCAACTGAGTTGTTCGATGTCCTTAATACAAATATCCGGAGATTTTTAGTATGAAAAACAAAATGCAGTATGGTTTTACATTGATTGAGTTAATGATAGTTGTTGCCATTATCGGCATCTTGGCAGCAGTGGCTTTACCTGCTTATCAAGATTACACAGCACGTTCTCGCGTAAGTGAAGGTTTAGCTCTTGCTTCTGAAGCGAAAGTTACCGTGCAAGATAATGCCGCTGCTGGAACCCCCGCTGCACAGGCTGGTTTCGGACGTGGCTTTCCTTCCGGCACTATCGGTGCTTTAGCGCCATGTAACGCTGCTGGTACCTGCAGTCAACAAGTGGGTGATAACGGAACTACAGCAGGTACATCGGCGAATGTTTTGACTGTTGCTATCGCAACGGCTACCGGGCAAGTTGATATCGCATACTCCACTCGAGTAGCGGTAGCAGGTTCGAATGTAATAAGTTTGGTTCCCAACTCCAATGGTGCCGCCTTGGCTGCAGGTACTCTTCCTACAGGCGCTATAGTCTGGAACTGTTTTGCCGCAGGTAAGACTGGCGCACCATCACAAGCTACTTTGTTAGCTAATTTGGCACCAGCAACATGCCGTTAGTTATTAGATTGGTTTAAGAATGGCCTCTTCGGAGGCCTTTTTTATTGAAATATGGGATTGTCTCGGTAACTGTAGGTTTAAATTCAGTGATCCTAAATACTGCTCTTGTTCGCTCCAAAATTTATGCATTTTTGCTACATCTTCTCGTCACGCTCTTCATCGCTGCAGGAACTGCGATTTTGGTTTTTAAGGTATGGTATCCAGATGGGTTGGCCAGCTTAATCGGTGGTGCAGGTCTTTTTAAATTAATTCTTGTAGTAGAATTATGTCTCGGTCCACTAATGTCTCTGGTTGTGTTTAATCCAGTAAAGCCAAGACGCGAGCTTATAAGTGACTATTTGATTATAGGATTGATTCAGGCTTCAGCTCTTTTGTACGGCGTTTATTCAACCTATGCTTCCCGTCCAGTATTTAGTGTATTTGTAGTTGATAGAATCGAACTAATTAGCGCTGTTGAACTAGCTAACACTGATTTATTCTCATCAACTAGTGATCAATTCCGGTTTCTTTCTAATACCGGACCAGAAAAGGTCTGCGTAGATTTACCTACTGACGAAAAAGAGCGTAGTGAATTGCTGCTGTCTGCATTAGGCGGAAAAGATGTGGAATTGATGCCAAAGTATTATAGGTCTTGCAGGGAAGGCGAGGTGCTTGATGCAGCGCTAGGCTCCCATGTTTTAATTGATATATATAAATCGAATGGTCTCATCGAGGAGCTTGAGCGAATCGAAAGCTTCGGTGAATTTACTTGGTTACCTGTCAAGAGTCGATTTGGTTCTTGGATTGAAATATATCCGAAGAGTGATTATAGCCGCGCCTATTATGCGGATATGGATCCGTATTTACTAAAGTGACGTTAACTATTCAATCAGTGAATGGCTGGATGTTGGTAGGTTAGGCAACGAGTTTATTTATGTGATACTTGAAAACCTCTATTGAAAAAGTCTAGGCATAACAATGTTTCTGTAGCCAGCCAATCGAAATCAACTCTCGTCCCGCCGCCGAGATTGAGGTTTCCTCGCTGAACTTTTCCGATGTTTCCAATTTCGGCCTTCCTATATTGGTAGCGACTATTTTTTATTTCTTCAGCACTAAGTTGCCCAGGATTACTCAGTTGATCGCTCTGGGCTATCTACGAGCTTGCCCTGGCACTTATATTTCTTGCAAATTCTTTAAAGTCTTCCAAATGTTTTGACGCAACGGAAAATACTATATCCCAGTTAAGATCGTGGTAATTATGTACCGCCAAATTCCGAAACCCGACAGATTTTTTTAATCGTTCCGCAAGGTAAGTGTCAATTATCTGCATTGCAACCAAACGTTGAAATGCTTCGCTCATAGTGTTTGGGGCGGGCTGGTTTGATGCAGCAAGCGTGTGGGCAGCTATGTCTACACATAATTGCACTGCGCGGCTTAGGTTTAACACAATCACGTCTTGCAGGTCGAGATTGGTTTTTAGTTCACTAGCATCAGTAGGGCACTTTTCCTGAATACGATTGATGCAGCGGTAAAGTGAATCTAGCTTTTTATTGACGATTACTTTGTCCATTGCGCTCTTCTCTCTGCAAGCATGCGTTCCACATAGGGCAAAAAGTCTGCGCTATCAAACAGATGACGTTTAATTAGCTCGGCATGTTCAGCATCACCACCTAGCAACCTCTGGCCTTGAAGAATTTCCCCAAGCAGAGGCTCGCCTGCTGTTTTTAAGTCTATAAGGTCAATGGCTCTGCCGGTTGCGACTGCGAGGTCCCCAATAAGTGCAATATGTTGTTCTGTGGTAAGGGAATTATCGCCTTGGACGGCAATATCCAGGTCACTTTCCAGTTTTGCGCTGCCTTTGGCTACTGAGCCGAAAATATAAGCTGTGTGTATTTCTGGATGTTTTTTTAATACCGCGAGAATATCTTGCTGTTCCATCACAAAACCCTCATCGACAAATCCACCGCCCGACAATGCTTCGTCAATCCACCAATAGAAATAAAATCAACGCCCGTTTCCGCCGTTTGAACTAACGTCTGCTCGTTAATATTTCCCGACGCTTCCAATTTGGCGCGTCCCGCATTTATCGCCACTGCTTTCTTCATATCATCAATACTGAAATTATCCAGCATGATGATGTCTGCTTGTGCTGCCAGTGCCTGATCCAGTTCAGCAAAATCTTCCACTTCTACCTCAACCGGTTTATTCGGAGCAACAGCTCGCGCAGTCGCAACCGCTTGGGCGATTCCACCACAGGCAGCGATGTGATTCTCTTTGATCAGGAATGCATCGTACAAACCGACCCGATGATTGTGGCAGCCGCCGCAGGCGACGGCATATTTTTGTGCGGTGCGAAGGCCTGGAATAGTTTTGCGGGTGTCGAGTAGCTTCACTTTGGTGTGTGCGACTTGAGCCGCGTACTGATGGCTGATGGTGGCGGTACCAGAGAGTGTTTGTAAAAAGTTGAGTGCAGTGCGTTCGCCTGTAAGCAAGCTGCGCGCGCTCCCTTTTAAAGTGAACAAAAGGCTATCGGCGGCGGCCTGTTGGCCGTCTTCTATATTCCAGGTGAGCTGTACCAGGGGGTCGAGTTGCCGGAAAACCTCCTCCACCCACGCCTTGCCACAAAAAATGCAGTTTTCGCGAGTGATAATCCTTGCTTCAGCGGTTTGATCGGCGGGAATTAACTGAGCGGTGATATCGCCTGCGCCTATGTCCTCGGCAAGCGCCGCGGCTACGCTTTTGGTTATATCGTCGGCTAATGAAGGCACGTTCTTGCTAGATAAAATGTTCATGTATGGTGTCGAATAATTAAACAGTTTGCGTCTGAAAATAAGCGAGTTTGGCGCGCAAATCTTCCTCTAATTCCAAAATATACTTAAAAAACCCCAAAATGCGGTGTTGGTTATAGCTTTTTGTGATATGTCTCTCGATCTTATCATTTGCCTGCTAGGTGTGTCTTTCCCTTGGTTATACTTCGGTTACGTAAGTTTTTCTAATGGTAATCCACCATGACTGAACAGATGAAATCCGACCCCAAAAAGGTTGTTCACTTGAATATAGAACGCAACTCCGCCGTCAGCGCTCAAGTAGTGCTCGCTCGTTTACCGGCGGCCATGCATACCCTGCGCGATAAAGCGCGGCAGCAGTTGCAACTTTTTTTGCGTGAGCTGTTCGATAAGGTGGATGATGCCATGTTTGAGTTGGCCGACAAAGCCAACAACAACCACGATCAAAATATCTTTTTTGATTCCATGCGTGAGGTGCGCATTCGCCGTCGCGCGATGGAGACGTCATTCTTCCGCAGTATTGATATCAGCTTCGCGCAATTGCTCGACCCCAGCGCCTATCGCGATGAAAAACAGTCGGCGGAAAAGTCTGGCTCGTTGGATGATTTGTCGCTGGTTAAAAATGATGAATTGGAAGAAATGGTGGCCGTGGATGGCATGGTCAACAAAGCCAATGAACAATTCGCCGAGCCTATCCAACACCTTACCTTGCGCATTGATCATCTGGTGCCAACCAAGGTTTATCAGAAAAATAATCCACTCGGCGTCGATGTCATTTGCAATGCATTTACCGATGCGACCAAAACGCTGAATGTCGATGTTAAAGCCAAACTGGTGTTGTTCAAGTTGTTTGACAATATTGTGATGACCAAGCTTGGTAAATTGTTTGATGTACTCAATCAAACGCTGGTTGATGCGAATATTCTGCCGTCACTTAAGCAAGATGTTCGCACCACCAAAAAGCTATCGCCGTCCTCAACTGCTGATCACTTTGGCCGTGGCCTTAGCGCGCAGTATCCGCTGGGTGCGCAGAGAGTCGGCGCCGATACGGGCGGCCTCAACCCCACTTACGATGACCAAACCAATCAGGTTTTACACCAGCTGCGCGATCTCTTGGGCGCTAATCGCGGTGCGCCACGGACACAACTGCCGGGCGATGAAATCACTACTCAGGATTTGATAAAAATTCTGTCGTTAGCACAGCAGCAAAATATGATTAGTGCCCCCATTGCCAGCGGTGCACCAGTTAACCTGCGCAGTTTGTTAACGGATTTGTTGCGCAATGAAACCCAAACTGCGGCAGCGATTAATCAGGTTGATGACGACGTTATCAACTTGGTAAGCATGATGTTCGAGTTTATCTTGGATGATCGCAATCTGGCCGCACCAATGAAAGCGTTGATTGGCCGCTTGCAGATTCCGATGGTTAAGGTGGCCATTGCCGATAAAACGTTTTTCAGCAAAGGCGGCCACCCTGCGCGTCGTTTGTTAAATGAAATGGCGATGGCGTGTTTGGGCTGGCAGGAATCCAGCGAAGAAAGCCAACGCAAAGACGGCCTCTTCAATAAAATGGATGAAACTGTCCGTGCGATCCTGACTGAATTCGATACCGACATGAGTATCTTCGAGCGGCTGCTAGTGGATTTCCGTTCGTTCCTCGACAAAGAAAAACGTCGTGCGCAAATTCTTGAGCAGCGCACGATTGATGCTGAAGATGGAAAGGCGAAGTCCGAGCGCGCACGCGCACAGGTGGACGCAGAGTTGAATCGTATTTGCGCGGGCAAAGAGCTGCCTTTGGCTGTGACTAAATTATTGCGCGAGGCTTGGGCTAATGTGATGTTTATTACATCGCTTAAACAGGGTGTAGAGAGCGACGAATGGCGTAATTGCTCCGCGACTGCCCAGCAGCTGGTGTGGAGTGTTACGGCGGCCATGGATAAAGATAATCGCCAAAGTTTATTAAAATTGGTGCCGGAGCTATTACAAAAGTTGCGTACCGGTTTGGAAAGTATTTCGTTCAGCCCGTTTGAAACTACCAATTTGTTTAAGCAACTTGAAGTTGTACATTTGGCACGTCTACGTGGCGAAGCGAAACCCCAAGCTGAAGCCCCAACCGTATCAGCCGCTGACTTGGCTGCTAAAGCCAGTGAAATGGCCGCGAAAAATGCCAACATAAAAGCGGCGATGCAAGAAGCGCAGAAGCGTGCACAACAGGCGGCAAATGCGGCGGCGCAGGCTAAAGTGCAAAACATTCCAGCTCCCGCTACTGAGAGCGTAGCGCCCACTGTTGAATTGGCGAAAGAACCTGCGTTAAAAACTACTGCGGTCGCTGCGATGCCGCCCGCTCAACAGGCAGTGATTGAACCGGTAGAGCCAATTACTAGCGCCGCCCCCGAAACTAATGAAGTTGCAGAGGTCGCAAGTACTGCGGTAACTGAGCAGGTTTTTGTTGTAGAAGAAACCATTGCTGAGCGTGTTCAGGCTGATCCGCAACACTTAGCCTTGGTGAACAATATTACCCAAGGTACCTGGTTTGAAATGCAAGGCGATGCCGGCGAAAAATACCGTTGCCGTTTGGTGGCCATTATTCGCTCAGTAGGAAAGTATATTTTTGTAAATCGTTCCGGCATGAAAGTCGCGGAAGAAAGTCGCGAGAGCTTGGCGATTGCATTACAGACAAAACGTTTGACCATCTTAGATGATGGTATGTTGTTTGATCGGGCACTTGAAGCAGTAATTGGTACCTTGCGTGAGCAACGCAGTTCGAATTGATTTCCTCCTCAGATGTTTAGCCCGGCCTTGTGCCGGGCTTTTTTTATTTAAACCGTCTCTAGTACAACCAATGTCTGGCCAGCTTGCACGCGAGCGCCATCTGCTTTCAGTATGTGAGTGACTTTACCCTCACAGCTTGCAGTAATATTGATTTCCATTTTCATCGATTCCAAAATCAATAATACATCACCTGCTTTTACCACTTGCCCAATTTTTACCTGGGTCTGCCAAACACTTCCTGAAACTGAGCTGTCTACACGGATTGCATCCTCGGGTAATTCAGCCTCTTCATTCTCATCGGCAATTTCTTCCTGCACGTAATTGAATTGACCGTCGGCATGCCAGCGTGCCAACTCTTCCTCAAACGCCTGTTCGCGTTGCGCAGTAAATGTAGCGATGGCATCCTGATTGGAGGCAATAAACTCTTGATATTCGCTCAAACTAAAATGACTTTCTTCGATCTTGATTGGATAGCGGCCCTGCGGGAAACCTCGACGGATTTGTTGCAGTTCATCGGTGCTAACTTCATAAAAACGGATTTGGTCGAAGAAATTTAACAACCAAGGCTGTTTGAACTCTTTGGTTTGGCGATAGCGATTCCACATTTGTAATGTGCGCCCAACAAATTGGTAGCCACCTGGGCCTTCCATGCCGTAGACACACAAATAAGAACCACCAATACCGACTGAGTTTTCTGCCGTCCAGGTGCGAGCTGGATTGTATTTTGTTGTCACCAGTCGATGACGAGGATCAATTGGCGTGGCGACGGGCGCGCCCAAATAAACGTCGCCCAAGCCCATCACCAAATAAGAGGCGCTAAAGAGAATATTTTTTACAGCAGCGATGGAATCTAAACCATTGATGCGGCGAATAAATTCCAGGTTGCTCGGGCACCAAGGTGCATTGGCGCGCACGGACTGCATATATTTTTGTATCGCCAACTGGCAGGCTTCATCATCCCAACTCAATGGAATGTGAACAATACGCGAGGGCACACTCAGTTGTGCAAGTTGCAGAATTAATTCGCGTTCACCGCGTTCGAGATGTGCAAGCAGATTAGCCAGGGATAATTGTTGACTGTCATAATGTACTTGTAGCGAGCGAATTCCCGGCGTTAATTCGCGTAACCCTGTCAGTGTATTTTGTTGTAACCACTGCATAAGCGCATGAGCGCGAAAACGTAATTTAATATCCAGTTCCAATGCGCCATATTCGACCAATAAAAAATGGTCGCCCGCTGCGCGGTACACAATATTTTCACCAAACTCTGCTGCGGCCAATGTTTTTACAATGGGTGAGGTTAATTCACGGGTGTTCAGGTCAGCCGCAACACTTTTATGCGCAAGATCCTCCAGCGAGCGCAGCGATTGGTTTTGAGTTTTTTCAATCGCTACCGCAGCATCGATGGTGACAGGCAAAAAGCGAATTTTATCGCCGGCGCGCACCTGCCCAAGCTTCCATAAATCGGCACTGATCACGGTCGCGGGGCAAACGAAACCACCGAGTGACGGGCCATCTGGCCCGAGAATCACCGGCATATCGCCGGTAAAATCCACAGTGCCAAAAGCGTAAGCATTGTCGTGAATGTTGGAAGGGTGCATTCCCGCTTCACCACCCGAGGTGCGAGCCCATTCCGGTTTTGGGCCAATCAAACGCACACCGGTACGGCTGGAGTTGTAGTGAACTTCCCAATCAGTATTAAAAAAGGTTTTTATGTCGTTGGCAGTGAAAAAATCTGGCGCGCCGTGAGGGCCGTAGATAACGCGCAGCTGCCAGAGATTATTAATCTGGGGTTTTAGTTCGTCACTGAGTGTTGCTGAATCGATTGCTGCGTTGCAACAATTGGCATCGAGTGCGAGCACATCACCGGCACGCAATGCGCGCCCGTTGTGGCCGCCGAATTGGCCAAGCGTGAAGGTCGACTTCGAATTTAAATAGTCGGGGCATTGAATGCCGCCTGCAATCGCCAAATAAGTGCGTGCGCCTTGGTCGGTGATGCGCCCTAACTGCAATTGTTGTCCGGCACCGACTGAAATAATTTCGTAAAGTGGAATGGCATTGCCATCGAGTTTTGCATCAATCGCTGCGCCGGTCAGAATAATTTTTGTCGCGTAACCAAATTTTAATGTCGGGCCTTGTAGGGTGATTTCCAAGCCCGCTGCTGCTTCGTTGTTGTTGAGCAGTCGATTGCCCAAGCGGAATGAATAACTGTCGAAAGGGCCTGAAGTGGGCACACCCACATGCCAATAACCGGTGCGACCGGGATAGTCCTGAATAGTGGTTTGGGTACCGCCTTGAATCACATCGATGCGCGCTGGTTGGTATACAAAACTATTTAGATAGCGCGTTGTCATCCTACCTTCCAGCAGGGTTGGATCTTGCAAGAGTGTGCGCAGGTAACCGATATTGGTCTCAATGCCGTAGAGATAAGTGTTTGCCAATGCGCTCGACAATTCTTTTAGCGCATGTTCGCGATCACTGCCGCGCACAATAATTTTGGCAAGCATTGGATCAAAAAACGCAGGAACTTCAATACCACTTTCAATCCAGTGATCAATGCGTAGATTGCTGTGTAATTCGGGGAATGACACTTTGCTTAGCAAGCCAGCGCAGGGCTGAAAATTTAACGCTGGGTCTTCTGCGTAAACACGTACTTGAATGGCGTGGCCGGTGGGTGAAAGTTGATCGCGTAGTACTTTTACATCGCCGAGATCACCAGATGCCTGGCGCAACATCCACTCCACTAAATCCACGCCGTAAACTTCTTCAGTAACGCCGTGTTCAACCTGTAAGCGCGTGTTCACTTCAAGGAAATAAAATTTCTCGTCGAGAGAGTCGTAAATAAATTCTACTGTGCCCGCATTGCGATAGCTTACGGAGGCCAACAACTGTTCGGCGGTCTGTTGCATAGCTTTGCGCTGGGCGTCTGGCAAATTAGGCGCGGGGCATTCTTCAACAACTTTTTGGTTGCGTCTTTGGCTGGAGCAATCGCGCTCGCCGATGGCAACAGCGTTGCCTTTGCCATCGCCAAATACTTGTACTTCAATATGGCGAGCGGCGGCGATAAATTTTTCCAGAAATACACCGTCATCAGCAAAGTTATTTTTGCCCAAGCGTTTTACCGAATCAAACGCGGCAACGAGTTCGGTTTCACTGTTGCATAATTGCATGCCAATGCCGCCACCACCTGCGGTACTTTTTAGCATCACTGGGTAGCCGATATTTGCCGCAGCCGTTTTGGCTTCATCAAGATCTTTTAATAAATCCGTGCCTGGGCAGAGTGGGACATTGGCGGCCTGCGCCAATTCGCGCGCTTTATGTTTTAAACCAAAGGTAATCATTTGTTCAGCCGTTGGGCCGATAAACACCAAGCCCGCGGCTTCACATTCGGCTACGAAGCTGGAGTTTTCACTCAGGAAGCCGTAGCCGGGATGAATTGCCTGCGCGCCTGTTTGTTTAGCAATCGCGATAATTTTTTTGCGATCCAGATAGGTTTGCGCTGCCGCGCCTTCGCCCAATGAAAACGATTCGTCGGCAATTCGCACGTGCAATGAATCTGCATCGGATTCGGCGTAGACGGCAACGGATTTTATATTGAGTTTCTTTAAGGTGCGAATGATACGGGTAGCGATGGCGCCGCGGTTAGCGATAAGAACTTTGGTAAACATATTTTGCTCCGGCAGGCCGTCCTGCAGGGATTGATTACGACAATGGTCGTCCATTGAAGCGAAAGCTTATTTGACTGTAGGTTGGAAAAGCGCAGCGCCTTCCGACATAAATGATCCATTACGATAAATTATTAAATGTCGGAAGGCGCTACGCTTTTCCAACCTACAAGTATTTTTTAAAAATAAAAATTAATTCCAAACGATAACTTCAATCGGCGTTGGGTTATAGCCATTGCATGGATTGTTTAACTGTGGACAGTTGGAGATTAGCATCACAATATCCATTTTAGCTTTCAGCTCGACATATTTTCCCGGTGCAGAAATGCCGTCTTCAAAAGTAAGCCCACCATCGGCGGTAACCGGCACATTCATAAAGAAATTAATATTATGGGTTATATCGCGTTTGCTAATACCAAATTCGGGATGTTCCGCAACGGCGAGCATCCAGCTGTCGCGGCAGGCGTGCATGCAGCGCTTTTCCAAACTGTATCGCACTGTATTGCTTTCCGTTGCGCAGGCACCGCCAAGTGTGTCGTGGCGGCCGCAGGTGTCGGCAACGATTTCCAATAATTCGCGGTTGGCGTTGGACATTAATTTGGTGCCAGCACTTAAATACAAATTTCCCTGATTGCGGATGGTATCCATCGCGCTGTAGCGCTCGCTCGGGTCTTTAGCGTTATAAAACAAAACGTCGGCTGCTTGATTGCCTTTTAAGTCGACAATACGAAATGTTTGACCCTGTTTTATTTCGCCGAGAAAATAATCACCTGCGGGTACGTAGTGTGTGGAGAATGCAGTTTCTGGATGCAGGTTGCTTTGTATGTGTGACATGTTGTGCCTCAATCAGATCATCATTTGCGAATCTGGCGAACAATCTCTTACGCGCGACTCGCCGTAAATACCTCCCTGTAGGCTCGACTTCGGCATCCATGCCTCAGACGGTCTCGCATAAAAGATTCTTCCCCAGCTTCACCGAGTTGCCATTTCGACGCTGGGCTATTTTACCGATAAGTAATACAGTGCATTATTTTGAAATCCGCGTTGGTTTTCTTCGCGGAAATTCTTGCAGTAATCGTCATCGCTGACGGGGTCTGCTTCCCCTAATTCAATTTCCACTGAAGTAAACGGATAGGCTTCCGATTTATTTAATGGATGCGGGCAGGCATGCATAATTACCAGCGTATCCATTTCAAAGCGCAATGCGACACTGTTTCCTGCTGCTTGATTTTTGGTGTCGAGTTGAATGTTGCCGTGATCGTCTGCGATTACTTTGCTGAACCAATTAATATTGGAGGCCATATCGGCGCGACCCAAACCGTATTTCGCAAGTTCAACTAGAAATGCATCGTTACCATTTTGTTTCCACTGATTGCGATGGCTTTGATAGTCGCGCTTACCCCATTGTTTTTCGACTAACTGTGCAGTACTACTACCACAGACAGTATCGTGCCAGTTGCCTTCGCCGTTTGCGGAATAATCTTCAACTATCGAAGCGAAAACTCTGCCCATATCCGAGTACAAACAATTGCCGCGTTGTAATTTAAACGTGTGCTGGCATTTAAGTGTGTCGGGTGCGTTGTAACGCTCTAACAGGTTACGCGGGTTGTAAAACAGCATGCCGACGTTGGCGCCACCTTCAATGTCGGTAATTTTCATTAAGCTGCCGCGGCGCAACTCTAAGGACCAATGGCCATTGCCGGGTAGGGTAGTGGTGTAAAGCATGTTACTCATGAATTAGAATTCCCGTGATTCTTTAGCAATCGTTTGTAACTCGTAGGGCACTTCACTTTGGCGGCGTGTGACCGGCAAGTCGTAGGTAATGTTTGCACCGTAAGCGCCGGGCGCTTGATTATCACGACGCAATTTGTCGAACACCCATAAGCGTGTGCCCAGATAGAATCCTTCGCTCAAATCGTGCGTCACCATAAAAACGGTGAGCTGATGTTCGCGCCAGAGTTCCAAAATTAACTGGTGCATATCGGCACGAATACCTGGGTCTAACGCACCGAAAGGTTCGTCGAGTAATAAAATGCGCGGTTGGCGAATGAGCGCTTGGGCAATAGCCAAACGCTGCTTCATACCACCGGATAATTCGTGCGGATAGCGATTGATCGCATGGGTTAGACCAACGGACTCGAGCAATGCTTTTGCTTCATCAACGACTTTGCGTTTCTTGCTACCGAACAATTTCCCTAAGATCGGCGAGTGTTCAAACTCGCGCGCGATGATTACATTTTCTAATACAGTGAGATGTGGGAATACCGAGTACTGCTGAAACACAATACCACGCGATTGATCCGGCTCGCTGCGAATCGGTTTTCCATCCAGCAACAATTCGCCTGCTGTAGGTGATTCCATACCCAATAACATTTTTAAAAAGGTACTTTTCCCGCAGCCGGAGGTGCCCACCATGGTAATAAATTCACCGGCTTTCACGCTCATGTTCATGCGTTCCAGTACTACATTGTCGCCGTATTTTTTCCACAGGTTTTTTGCCTGAATCATGGGCATAGCTCTGGCTCTTTTTTCATCTATGTATTTTTTATCAAAAGGGATTACGTTCATCTGTGTGCTCCCATGCTTGCGTTTGCTAATGGTTTAGCAAACGGCGCGAGTGTTTTACTTGGTCGAGGCCTGATAGTGCCACGGAAAACATGTAGTGCTTATTTTCACCAACAGCCAATCAACCAAAAATGCGAGAAAGGTAATCCAGGCAACGTAGGGTAGAATCACATCCATAGACATGTAGCGGCGCACTAAAAATATCCGGTAACCCAAGCCATCAGTGGATGCAATTGCCTCAGCAGCAATTAGAAATAACCAGCCGGCACCGAGCGATAGCCGCACCGCGTTAATCAAACGCGGCAGCAATTGCGGTATCAATACGCGCACTAAAATCTGCCAGGTAGAGGCGCCGAGTGTTTGTGCTTTGACTAATTGTTCAAGCGGAATTTCCTGTGTACAGCGCTGGATATCGCGTGCGATAAACGGTGCGACGCCGATAACAATCAATGCGACTTTGGATAATTCGCCCAAACCAAATACGATAAATAGCACCGGCAGTAACGCCATAGGCGGCACGAGCGAAATAATGGTCAACAGCGGTGCAATGGGTGAATAGATGGTGGGAATTGCGCCGGTCAATATGCCGATAGTGAAGCCCAGAATTGCGGCGATAAAAATACCAAGTGTTAACCGGTACAAACTGCTGAGCGTATCTTGCCAAAATAAATATTCGCCACTGCGCTTGCTGGGTTCAAAGGCGAGATTGTTAATGGCATCGCCCATTTGTGCGAAGCTGGGCAAGAGTTTGTCGTTGGCGTTTTCGGCGAGGCGCGCATCCGAGGCGACCAGATACACAATCAAAAGCAGAGCAAAAGGCAGAATTCCCAGTAAAAGTCTGAGCGGTTTTGAGGGAGTAAGATTGATAAGTCTTTTCATGAATTTTTATCGCCGACTGGTTTGCGAATTGTTTTCCCACATTAACCCCACCCTAACCCCCCCCTTTAAAAGGGGAGGGGACTTAAGCTCCTCCCCTTTTAAAGCGGGGTGCGTAGCCGGGAGGCCGGGTGGGGATTAAGTGGTTAAAGTTTTTTATCCGCTGCCATTTGCATGTACGTCGCATCAAAACGCAGTTTCACGTTCTTCTTATCACCATACACACCTTTAGGGCCTTCTACGCCGATGTAGTTTGCATCGGGCGCTCCGTCACCTAGCAGACCGTGATCAAACGAGAACTCAGCCACTTTTTGCATGGTTTTTAACAATGCATCGCTATTAACGAACTCGACTGCAGATGCCGGGGTGTAAAACATTTTGGTGCTGGCGAGTTGTGATTCAAAACCGGCGAGGTCAGTACCTGATGCAACTGCCATTGCGGTTTTAGCTGCGGTAGCGGCTTTGTCAGACGCGCTCATTACACCCATGATTTCGTACCAGGCGCCGACCAGAGCTTTACCAAGTGCAGGATTCTTTTTCAGGGTTTCAGTATTCACGATCATCAGATCGATAATCTCACCGGGGATTTGTGATGAGTCGAAAACTTTGGTGCTGTTAGGTTGGGAGAGGATTTCGCTCAGCAGCGGGTTCCAGGTGGTGACTGCGGTGACGTCTTTGGTGCCGTACACAGCGACCATATCGGCATCAGAGGTGTTAACGACTTTTACATCGGACTCTTTTAATCCAACAGTTTCCAGGCCGCGTGCGAGCAAGTAGTGTGACACGCTCAGCTCAACCAAATTAACTTGCTGGCCTTTAATATCCTTTAGTGTTTTTCCGCCTTTAAGCACCACACCATCGTTACCGTTAGAGAAATCACCGACTATTAATGCAGTTGAATCTACACCGCCAGCAGCAGGGATGGTGAGCGCATCCATATTGGTCATCACACAGCCATCAAATTGACCAGCGGTATATTGGTTGATGGATTCGACGTAATCATTGATTTGTACAACTTCGATTTCGATGCCGTATTTTTTTGCCCATTTGTCGACAA
>CAZCJR010000029.1:0-44887 GCA_964499225.1 uncultured Cellvibrionaceae bacterium
GCAGTAATCGTCACCATCCGGTAGTTGCCCGCTTCTCCAAGACCATAGGGAAAGTAACTACTGACTGCCTCTGCGATGGTGATAACCGGGAGACTCTCGACCGCTGTCGCAGGTGCTTTGCGAAACTCTGCCAACACGGTATCGACTACCCAGCCTCCGGCAATCGTTGCCAAGGCAGCATCCAGCGTGCAACTTGCCGCAGTCGCAGGGCGCAACAGCTGCAAACTACGCGTGTCGCCATCAACTGAATCACTTACCTGAAAGCCACGGCAGATGACGGAATCAACGTTTTTGTAGTCGTTCAAATAACGCCAGTAAAGCGTTTGCGGTGGCCCAGCGACCAACACCAAATGCGGCCCAGGTTTTGCCACTTTATCAATACCGAATCCAGCCGTTTGTAAGTCCAATTGCAAACTCAACATAGCAGATGCCAATTGGCCATCTTGCGCTGCATCGGTACGGGTTTGGATAGTCACCTTGACCATGTTTTGATAGAGCACTATGCCCGCGAGCACCCCAATCATGGAGATCAGAATGCCGATCATAAGGCTGATCAGCGACATACCGTGCTCGCCACTCCGCAATCTAGAGCGTCTCATTAATCTTCCCACCGATGCGCACCAAGGCGTTGCCAGTGCCAAGCTCAAGTACTCGCGGCCGAACGGCATTAACCTTTTGCTCTGCCAAGGCAACGTTATCGATTTTAATACCGTTGATTTTCATCTCCACAGCCGCACAGCCTTTTACCGTCACCGCAACCGGATTCGCACTACCAGGCACCTGGATATTCGGGGCGTTGTCGCACACCTTTGCTCCACCCACAGCACCGGTCATTAAAATGCTGCGCATTTGGCTCACAGCGATGTTTTGCGCCGTCATATCGCGCTGAGCGACAGTCATGCGCGCGGTGGTGTGCATGATGCCACCACCTATGATTCCCAAAATCAGCATTCCAATCAGGGATTCAATGAGGATTCCGCCACGCTGCGGCTTAAGCGTTTGACGGCGACGCTGGCTAATAAAATTTACGGTCATCTTTTTCTTCCCCCAAACCTGTTCCGGCGGTGACTCTCAGTTCTAGATTGCTACTACAAGCCAAGCAGTTGTCGGCCGTTTTGGTTAACAAGCCTTTATTAGTAAAGCAACCACAGGACCAAGCCTCGGTTACATTGCCGACAACTAACTCTATTTTCACACTGGTGTGCAGCGGGGTAGTCCAAAGCACTGTGCCGCCACCAGCGCAAGTGGGCGCAGCCACCGGGTTGGGCGGCACCGCCGGGGTTGCACTCCTCACACTCAAGACACCTTGCGGGCTCACACAAACAACACTGGCCGCGACATCACCCTGCACTGCAGCAGGATTGCGCAAGGCAGCGGCTTTTGCCTGCCCCACCGCCTGCTCCATTGCGCCCAGCGTTTCACCCACCCGCGCACTATTGATCCAGCTGCCGGTTAATGGCGTCGCCAGGAGCGACAGGATGCCAATCAGCAGTACCACAACCATTAACTCAATCAAACTGAGACCCGACTGCTTCATAGCCAGTTGCCCGCTGTAATGTACTTGCAACCCGCTGAGTCGCGCACATTCAAATTGGTGATGGAGATAGTGCAGCCGCTTTGACGGCCAGCTCCAGTCGCTGTAACGGTGTAAGCGGTGAAGTCAGCATTAGGGGTCACCGTATAACCAAAATTGGAAGCACTAGGACTCCAACCTTTGAATTGGTCGGCTAAACCGGTTGTGGTGTTGGTTGTTATCGGAGGGTAAGACAACGTCCGCTGATACACGTTTTCAAGGTTCAAACTCAACGCCAGAAGATCTGACTGCGCGGTGCGGATCTCGCTCTTGACGATGTAACTGTTGTACGACGGAAGCGCGATAGCAGCCAAAATACCTATCACCGCTACCACAATCATCATCTCAATCAAGGTGAATGCGCGCTGGGTACCACCAAAAGGCGATGAATTTTTAAACACTCTCATTAGGACAAAGACCTCATTACTGCGAATTTTTACAACAAAAACAGAAAAAATAGAACTTTTAGCTATTAGTAATTGCGGCCTACCTTTGGCGAAGATTCAAGCCAACACAATTGCGAATGTACTATCCGTAAGTGACCGGTGAGTTCCGATTAGAGATGGTGCCCGGCTTCATGCCTTGGACTATTGTATGATTTTTCTTATTGTTCTTAGCTATGACCACGCTGTCAGGCGCCTGTAATGCAAACTCTAGCGCCAAAGATGTGACTTGCCAAGCATTTTGCGATAAACAGTTCAAATTATATACTGAATGGTTTTTTAGCAATATTTACTATTGTTGACAGCGGAAATAGTTCACAAAATCGAAAAAGTGGCTATAAGCGCAAATGATAAAAGGATTAACCGGTGGCAGGAAGCAGGATGGCTGCCAACCCTGTAAGACAGGGCTGGCCGATTCAAAAAACAACATCAACCTGTATTGCGCATGCCCGCTGCAATACCCGCCATAGTCACTTTAAGCGCACGTTCAAGATCCGGGCTGATGTTTTCGCTGCTGCGGTAACGTTTCAGCAACTCGGCTTGCAAGTAGTTTAGCGGATCAACGTACGGCTTACGCACTTCCAGCGACTGACGTAGCATAGGGTCGTCATTAAGTAAAACGTCCTGCTTCTTCATCTTATTGATAAGGCCTTCGAGCGCTTTCAAATCGCCGCGCAGTTCCTGACCCAAACCGCGATATTCCACCGGCACCAGCTGCTCTTCGTAGTAGGTGCAGATTGGGCCGTCAGCTTTACCGATCACCATTTCCAACAGGTCAAGGAAACTGGAGAAAAACGCCCAGTTGCTGACCATATCGTCCAGCAATGCCGGGTCATGTTTCATCGCATATTCAAATGCCTGACGGGTACCCAACCAAGCGGGCAAGTTCAAACGCACTTGCGTCCAGGCGAATACCCAGGGAATGGCGCGCAGGCTTTCTACACCGCCAGTCGATTTACGTTTGGCCGGACGGCTACCCAATGCCAACAAACTCAACTCTTGCTCGGGAGTCAGGTTACGGAAGTAAGGAACGAAGTCTTTGTGTCCACGAACAACGGCGCGATAGGCCTCAAGACTTGCTTTGCCCATGCGTTCAATCAGATCGCGCCACTCGGGTTTAGGTGAAGCGTTTGGCGCCATAGTCGCGCGCATAGTCGCAACCACATAAGAAGACAGACTGCTGAAGGCAACGCGCGGCAAACCGAACTTGTAGCGGATCATCTCGCCCTGCTCGGTCACGCGGATACGGCCTTTGACCGAGCCGGGTGGCTGCGATGCCATGGCCTTTTCTACCGGGCCGCCACCGCGACCAACGGTACCGCCGCGGCCATGAAACAGCACCAGCGACACACCAAATTTATCAGCCAAAGCGACTAATTTTTCCTGTGCCTTGTATTGCGCCCAGGTTGCAGCCAATTTGCCCGCATCTTTGGCCGAGTCGGAGTAGCCGATCATCACCGTTTGCTGATGCGCAGAATACTGTTGATACCACTCCAGATCCCACAAACGCTCCATCACGATGGGCGCGCGATCAAGATCGTCCAAGGTTTCAAACAGCGGCACAATTGGCATATTCCAGGTCATGCCGCACTCTTTAAGCAAGAGGGCCACGGCCAACACGTCGGACGGCTGCTGCGCCATGGAAATAACGTAGTGAGAGAGAATTTCACGCGGCTCTTGCGCCACTACGCGGCAAGTCGCGAGCACTTCTGCAGTTTCATCACTCATCGGCCAGCTGATAGGCAGCAATGGGCGCTTACTGGTTAAGGACTCCAACAGGAATGCCTGACGCTTTTCTTCGGACCATTCGCGATACTCACCAATGCCGAGGTACTGCACCAACTCATCAATCGCCTGCACATGGCGATCGCCATCCTGACGGATATCCAGCGGAACAAGATTGATACCAAAGCAATGGATGCGACGAATCGTATCGACCAGTGGACCGTTAGCGATATGCGGGAGACCCACGTCATGGAGCGAGCGGAAGCAAAGCATTAACGGGGATAACAAATCTTCACGGCTGGTAATCAGATCGGCCGGCGCTTCCACCGAGCGACCTTGTAAGCGCGCTTCGGCCCACTCCAGGGTTGACTGGATACGGCGGCGCAGATCAAACATGACATCGCGATAAGGGGTAGTGCTGTCCGGGTATTGGGCGCGCAACTCGTCGCTCGCCTCGATCATACTTAGGTCGCCACCCAGGCTATAAACATCGCGCGAATAAAGTTCGGCAGCCATCCAGCGGCCAAGCAGTAGCACTTCACGGGTAATTTTGTGGGTCACATTGGGGTTGCCGTCGCGGTCGCCGCCCATCCATGAGTAGAATTTGATGGGGCGAATGTCCACCGGCAGCGACTCACCTAAATGGCGTGAACACATGCGATCCAAATGGCGGATAAAGTCCGGCACTGCCTGCCAAAGGCTGTTCTCGATCACCGCAAAGCCCCATTTGGCTTCATCGACCGCCGTCGGGCGGGTAGTACGGATTTCATCGGTAGCCCAGATCTCTTCCACTAAACGGTGCAGGCGGCCGCGTAATTTGTCTTGTTCGAAGTTTAACAAGCTGCCGTTTTGGCGATCGGCCAGGGTGTCAACTATCTGGTCGTATTTGCGGATCAGCGTGCGACGGGTAACTTCGGTCGGGTGCGCCGTCAGTACCAACTCAATGCGCAGCTTGGTGATAATCTCGGTCAGGGCATTTTTGCCGTGTACAGCGGCAAACTCCTGAATCATGGTTTGCAGGCTGTCATCGCGCTCAGCTTCAGCGCTGGAGAAATATTCCTGATCAGCGATGTTGGCCAGATTCAGGAATTGGTTGAAAGCGCGCACTATGGGGAGGATGTTCTGGTCATCCAAGCTGCTCAGCATCGCCACCAGCGGGGCGGAATCGCCATTCTCCGCTTTGGTAATTGCCTTACCCAACTTGCGAATACCTTCGACCTTGGTAAACAGTTCCGCTCCCTCATGGGCATGGATCGTCTCACCTAAGAGCTCTCCCAACAGGCGGACATTTTCGCGCAGGGTTTCTGGCAGCATTAACATTGAGCTTCTCCAACAGATCGAGGGATTAAAAAACGCACAGGCGAATCACCAAAAGTGAGCAACAGTTTACGTCATCACCCATTTCAGCGGTAGAAAATGGCCGATGAAAAAGCATGGCTCACTGATAACATCTCGCGCTGCAGAGCGATTCAGGGTTCTAGCGGCCGCGCAGATTACAAAGGTGCAGAACGCTATGCAAGCGCACCAAACGAGAGCGGGCTATAAGATCAAATAAATTGCGCCGAATTTACACCTGATTGAACTCGACAGGTGACTTCAACCAGTTCAAATCCACCCGGGCCGCAAAATACCTGCATCAGCCGCCAAACCTATCTGGCTATAAAACTGCAGCCGTTAACTATTTTCTGCTGCTGTCAGCGAAGCAGCAAATACTGTGCCCATGAATGACATTATCCACAGTCCACCCAACTTTTTAGCCAATCTACCCTCGATCACTGAAAATGCATTACCCGCGTAAATGCGTATTGAAAAAATCGATAGTGCGCCTCCAAGCCAAGGCAGCGGCAGCCTCATCAAAACGCGGAGTGGTATCGTTGTTAAAACCGTGCTGGGTGTTGGGATAAATATAGGCTTCGAATTTTTTATCCGCCGCTTTCAGCGCAGTTTCATATTCTGGCCAGCCTGCGTTGATGCGTTCGTCTTCACTGGCAAAATGTATTAGCAATGGGGCGTTTATTTCTTCTACTGCAGCGATTTCTGCATGACGACCGTAAAATGGAACGGCAGCATGTAAATCGGGTAGACGCGTTGCAAGAAAATTGGCTATACCACCACCGTAACAAAAACCAACTACCCCTAGCTTGCCATTTCCTTCCGCTAATTTTTGCAGATACTGCGCGGCAGCCACAAAATCTTCCTGGGTTTTAGTTTGGTCGAGTTTTTGAAACAACTCGCGCGCTTTATCTTCATCACCCGGATAACCGCCCAATGTAAACAGCGCATCAGGTGCAAAGGCGATAAAGTTATCCAATGCCAGACGACGGGTAATATCTTCGATATGCGGGTTTAAGCCGCGATTTTCATGCACCACCAACACTGTCGGTAATTTTCCGCTGGCTTTTGCCGGGCTCACCAGATATCCGCGAATCTTTCCATTGCCGTTGGGCGAATCCATTTCTACATAGGTCGCCTTGATACGAGGATCTTCTGGTTTCACTTGTTGCGCCGCTGCAAATTGCGGACTGAGCGCCGCGAGTAAACCCGTCGCGGTCACACCGGCCAATGCGGCGTATTTCGCTGCACCGGTTAAAAAATCGCGACGCGATGCCTGTCCATGCACATATTGATCAAATAGTTTGAGTACTTCAGGATGAAAATCATCAGCCGTTTTGCGTGTCATTGTGCATCCTCCGGAAAAGAAAAATGGGCAGTCTACAGACCGCCCACTGGAAACGATAAACCAATCGCACGAATTAATTAACCCGCATATTTAATTGAACAACCGTAAGGCGCAGTGCTGGGGTTAGGAATTTTCTTTCCGGCGGCCATAGCCTCAAGCGATTCTTTTACGTAAGGAATTGCTTTTGGAATGTCGGCGGGATTGGTGGTTTTAATACTGTCGATACCGCCTTTGTACACCAGCATACCTTCGGGGTTGATCACAAACATATGCGGTGTAGTTTGTGCGTTGTACAGTTTGCCGATAGTGCCGTCCGCATCGAGAATAGTATTGGTCGGTGCGGCGCCGCGTTTTTCATTCAGGCTGATTGCAGTCGCGCCATCAACATTACCCTGCTTGCCAGGTGCTGAAGAAATAACTTGCAACCAAACAACGTCTTTTGCGGTTGCCTCTTTTTGCAGGCCCGGAATATTGCTGCTTTTGTCGTAATGTTTAACAACGTAAGGGCAATCATGGTTGGTCCACTCAAGCACTACCGTTTTACCTTTCAAATCCGCAAGATTAATAGTGGAACCATCGGCAGCTTTACCGGAAAAGGTCGGTGCGGCTTTATCGATAATCGGTTCGGCCATTGCATGTGAACTAACAAATGCGAGAGCCATACTAGCGGCGGCTATTTTTAAGAATGACATAAAGACTCCTATCTAGGTTGTGGATAAAACAGATTAAAAAGCGTTAAAAAAACAAATCTGAAATTAGCTTTGGAACTGACATTATTTTTAATGATGAATTACCCCCTTAGTTGTTAATCGGATGCGCTTGAGGTTACCGCTTTCACTGATGTCACTGCCGAAATCACCATATCCGGCGTAAGAATTTGCGGCAGCTCTGCGGGTTGGTCTGACTTCCCTGCGGGATAAAACACATACAGCGGAACACCACTGCGATTAAATTTTTGCAGGAACTGTGTGATCGCAAGATCGCGATTAGTCCAATCCCCTTTTAGATAAATAATTCCCTCTTGCTTGAAAGTGTCTTTTACCTTGTCATCACTCAGCGCCACGCGTTCGTTTACCAAACAACTAATGCACCAGGACGCAGTAAAATTCAGAAACACCGGCTTTCCTTCCCGCAATAATTCATTTAACCGTGCTTCACTGTAAGGTTCCCAATTTTGTTCTGCTGCTTTAAAGGTATTATTTCCTGTTGTATTAACGGCATTGGCAGTGCCGGAGTTAACACTGAAGTAACTAATTCCTAATGCAACTATGACCAGTGCTAACGCGGACGCAGTTCCTGCCTTGCGCACTCCCGTGCTCGATAGCAACGTCGTGTTATAGAGCCATGCAGCAAACGCGATTAACAACATGCCTCCCAGAGCAATCACAATTGAATTGACGCCGGCCTGTTGCACCAATACCCACACCAACCAGATAGCGGCGGCGTACATCGGAAACGCCAATACCTGTTTGGCGCGCTCCATCCACATACCGGGGCGCGGCAACCAGCGCTGTAAACGCGGCCAGCAGGTGAGCAATAAATATGGCAGTGCCAGACCCAAACCAAGGCTTAAAAAAATCGCCAACAATTTTGCCGCAGGCTGCGCGAGCGCATAACCCAATGCCGCCGCCATAAAAGGTGCGGTACACGGGGTGGCGACAATGGTGGCGAGCACACCGGTAAAAAAGCTGCCGCTGTAACCGGGCTTTTCAGTGAGCGACGAGCCAACACCCGCCACTGAACCACCGATAAAAAATACACCCGATAAACTTAAGCCCACAGCAAACATCAGATAGGCAACGGCCAAAACAAATACTGGCGACTGAAATTGAAAGCCCCAGCCGATTTGTGCTCCGCCAGCTTTTAATAAAATCAGCAATACCGCGAGAAAAGCAAAACTCGCCAATACGCCCAAGGTATAGACAACACCGTGTGATCGAATTTGCGCCGGAGTTTGATTGCTGTGGCTTACCAGTGATAAGGCTTTAATCGATAACACCGGAAATACGCATGGCATGAGATTTAAGATGATACCGCCCATTAGCGCGAGCACTAAGGCAGTGAAAAAACCAATCGAACTATTAACTGTGTTGCCACCACTCCTTGCTGTTTGCACCACACTATTTACTTCAAAACCACGCACGATTTCTTGTGTACCTTGGTCGGTCGACTGCTCGGTAATCACCAATACGCCCGTTACTACATCACCAATTTTCAGCGGTGCTTCGCCCGTTTTAATACGCAACTCCACACCGCCGTTAACCGGTTCGCGCAATTGCTCGCTGCTCTGTTGAATGCGCCCCCAGTCGTAGGGATAAAACCAAATATCCTTTACCTGCGCGAGCTGCGCTTCCGACAATGGAATATGCAGTATCAATGCGCCTTGATTGGTTTCAGGATCAATGTCTGTTTGTGCCGCGCGAATATCCCAGGGGCTTGCAACCGGCAAGCGTGCTAACGCATCGTCGATACGCGGATCACTCGCACCAACTGCTTCGCCAACAGCAACTATCGGTAAACTTAATGCAAGCTCTACTTGTTGCGGAATACATTCTTCTTCACATACCAACCAATCTACCAGGGCATTAAGGGTAAATTGTTCGCCGGGTTTTGCATCAGCCGGAATGTTTATTTTAGTCAGCAGGGTGACGTCATTTTCGTAGGCGTAATTGGTAATTGGCCCCATCGAAAAACGGCTGGGTGCAGGCCAGATAATCTCACTCGCCGTCGCGCCTTCTGGCAATGTCCATTCAATAGTAGTGGCATTACCGGAATCGCCGGGGTTGACCCAATAGGTATGCCAGTGCGGAATAATTTTTTGATTGAGGCCAACATAAATTTCAGCACCTGGCTGCACACGGGCTACTGATGCCACGAGCTGCGCCTGCACGTGGGGTGTTGCAGCGCGATCAGAAATCGCCTGCGCGCTCACTGCCAATAAAAATGACAGCAGCACGGCGAACGCGTGCGCGCCGGACATTAAATACTTTTCCCCTTTATGACACATATAGATCACTTACCACCATGACGAAAACCAGGTTTGAACCCCTACAAGGGGACCCATAACATAACGCTAAAGTTTCTGCCGCAGGCAACACTTTACCCTTCTTAAACCTTAACCCAGCTCCGCATTGCAGAGGCGTCCTGAGTAGGCAAAGGCACACGAGGTCAATTCGTGTAATACGTCCCGTGTTTACATATTGATCAGCTAGGCTACAGGGGGAACAAGCATCTTAAAGCCGCGCCAGCGGCGGCTCCTGACCATCTGCTCATAGTTTTGCCACAGCTTTGTCCACACCCTCAGTGGATAAAACCCACAAATGTGAACCTCATCAACCTCAATTGACGCCTCAATTGCCCTTCGCACCTGTGCGTTATTTTTCGTCGCAAAGTCGAACGCTAAAACGCCATTTTGGCGGAAAGTCAGACTAGCGTTTTGTTGCGAGCGCCGTAGACTCGACCTTCGGATAAAAATTTATACGTGATCTACGTGCAGCATTTTTATTCGCTTAAAAATATCCATCATTTTTAAAAAACCAACAACCCAACCATCTTGATAAAGACGGAGAGTGAAAGTGAAAATAATCAATAATCAACCCGCTGTTTCACGTGTTAAATCCTTGCAGCTTTTTGGCATGTCGGCAGTGCTGGGAGCAGCCACCTTACTCGGCGCAATCGAAGCGAGCGCTCACGGTTATGTTTCCAACCCCAAAAGCCGCGCATTTCTATGTACGTCTGCGCAAGGCGGTGGCAGTTCGCCTGCGTGTCAGGCAGCGGCTGCTGCGGGCAATTCGAGCCAATATGAACCCCAATCAATCGGCATTGGCGGCGCTGATAATAATCACCAAAGCCTGATTCCCGATGGCAAATTGTGCAGCGCGAATATTGGGAGCATGAACGGGTTAAATCTCGCCCGCACAGATTGGATAGCGACACAAGTGAGCGCAGGCCCACGCACATTTACCTGGACAAATACCGCTGCGCACGTATCGACTTACTTCCGTTACTACATCACCAAACAAGGCTATAACCCTGCAGCGCCGCTGAAGTGGTCTGATCTCGAACAGATTCACCAATCAGCGCCTGCTGGCCGTGAAAGCATTGCCAATCACGTTGTCACTCTCCCGCCGCGTACCGGTCGCCATGTTGTTTACAGCATCTGGCAGCGGGATCGCTCTGATGCACTGGAAGGTTTTTATCAATGTATCGATGTTGTTTATGGCACACCGACCAGTTCATCATCTACGCCGACAACATCAAGCAGCTCATCGACAACGGCAGTTTCTTCATCGAGCGTTTCTGATAATACCTGTGCAAATCTGCCGACCTGGAACGCCAACACTGTGTATAACAAACCGCAGCAAGTGCAACGCAACAGCAGACGTTACCAGGCGAACTACTGGACCCAAGGTAACGACCCGGCGCTCACGAATGGCCAATATAATTACTGGTTGGATTTGGGAGTTTGTAGCGAAAGCGGCGCATCCAGTTCATCAATCGTTGTTGCAAGTTCATCCAGAAGTTCAGTGAGCAGCTCGCGCTCATCCTCGTCAGTATCAACAGGCAATTGCTCATCACCAGCGTTTGTTAGCGGCGCAAGCTACGCAAACAATGCATTGGTGCAAAATGTTGGCAATGAGTACCGCTGCACCGTGGGCGGCTGGTGCTCACAAGGAGGAGCCTACGCTCCCGGCACTGGTTGGGCATGGACCAACGCCTGGTCATTGGTGCGCAGCTGCCAATAAGATTGTGTAATGAATAATTGAATAGGGACTTTAACAACGGCAACTTCGGTTGCCGTTTTTTTATATCTGCAAATAACAGGGAATCATTTAGTACCCTTTATAGTCCAATACTCTTGTTAACAGGGCGCGCCCATTTGGATGCAAGTCATTTTTTACTAGTGGCTTCCCATATAACTTACTGGAGTAAATAAATATGGCTCTCACGCTCGCAGACCTTGCAGTACTAATTCGACTCATGGAGGCAGAAGTAAAGTCATTGGATTCCGTAGCACACCATTCATTTGTAGATTCACAAACCTCAGATGACTGCAGTGGACGACTGGTTTCAGCGAAACAAACCGCCGCTAACTTGAAAGCAACTTATGAAAGTATGTGGACACCTTATAGTAAATTTCCCTGCTATGACGACCTACTCAACCCACAAGGTTAAGCCAACACAGAAGTCCACTAATCGATAGGCGTACCCATCTGCGGTTTCGGAAAAATATTAAAATAAAACGGATGGATCAAGAATGCGCCCCTGATGGGATAATTCAAAATGAAGATGGTTGGTTTGCACTGTCGCGCCGACGCTGGCAAATATTTGGCCTGATTGCACTCTTGCACCTACCGGCAATTCAATATTATCCAGGCGCGCGTAGGTAGAGACCAATTGATTACTGTGTTCGATACGTACGATTTTTCCTATATCGCCCGGTGGCGTGCTGATGGCAATTATTTTGCCCGTCGCAAAGGCAATAACGGGCGTGCTAACAAGTGATGGCGGTGCGAAATCCACACCCGCGTGATACTCATCGCGTGCGTGCATCATGCAACTGAGTGGCTGCCCGATATGCACATGGTCAACAATTTCTCCACCCGCCAATGGCCGCGTGTACTTTACGTTATCCAACAGCGCGTGAACGCGCTCGGCATCCATCACCGGCGCTAGCGGTTTGCCGGTACCACCAAGAAAAAAACTAATACTGCCGAGCCCGATCAACAATAAAAGCGCGGGCAATAATGTCGCTCGTCGCGGTGAAGCGCACTTGGTCAAACAACCCAACCGTGTCTGTATATCCTGCGATAAAAAACCGGCGACTGGCGCATCAGCGTCGGGAACTGTTCCTAAATACTCCACCACTGTCACCAGCGATTGAGCGTATTCACGGCGATCAAGTTTGCATTTGCGAATCGCCAGTGCATCGCAACAGATTTCACGCACTTCAGCCAGCTGCCGATTAGCATGGCGCAGCAGCGGATTAAAGAAAAAAATCACGCCGGAAAATTGTTGCCAGAGCACCGCGAGATCATCGCGTCGTGCAATATGGGCAAACTCGTGAGCCAACATTGCCTTGAGTGTATTCATTGGCAATTGCGCCAGCATAGGTGCAGGAATAAAAATTGCCGGGTTTAGCAAACCCATCGTAAAGGGTGCGGGATACTCAGCAGAAGAATGCAAAGTTACTTGACGACGAAGCGCAAAATCATTTGTTAGTTGCCGCATAACAGCTAGCAATTCCGATGTCTTCACTGGCTCTGCCCGTGCGATTACGCGCGAGAAAAATTGACGACGGATAAAAAGACGGTAGAGCAAACCGGCGCTAACCATTATCCAGAGCGCAACCAGGCACAGACTGGTGGTGATAAACGACGTGGGAGAATAAAGTACCTGCCCGAGCCGCTCGACTGGTGAAATCGCACAGGGATTGGTAAGCATTAGCGCGGCAAACCAGGTATTTTCCAATCCTGTATGTTCCAACCAACTGCCGGGCACACCGGGTAAAAACGGCGTCGCGGCGGGAATTAACCACAATAAATAAATCCACCAGAGCGGCGCCATGCGCACTGGGAAGCGAGTGACCAATCGGCCAAATAGACGCGCCACCAACCACACCAGTAACCAGCCAGCGAAAGATAAAAATAGCAATCGCTCGCCAACTGAAAGTGCGAGGAACGAATAATTGACAAGTGAATAAGCAAAGGCTTCCACACCAGTCTCCGCGTGGCAAATAGAAAATGAATTAATCGTTTTTGTCGGCTACCGCAGAATTTTTATTGGCGTCCGCCGGATCGGCTTGCAATAACTCGCGCAACTCTGCAATTTCTTCATCGCTGTAGGTTTTGCGCTTGGCAAATAAATTTACCACCTCCAGCGGTTCCAGCTCGAATACCTTATCGGCAATAAAGCGCACCCAATGCACCATCCCAGCTGCGCGGCCAATCGCAGGGCGATAGATATTTACGCCATGCGATGCTTCGCGAATTAACATTCCCTTCCCAACCAATCTGTCCAACACCGTTTTGGTAGTGGTGTAGGCCCAATCGTTATCGAGCCGGTCGTGAATTTCGCGCACCGATAGCGGCTGCTTTTTCCACAACACATGCAATAGCGAAAACTCTGCCTTGGACAACTCCGGCAATTTTTTATTTGTCACGCGACCTCCGCAATCCCGGCGCTGCACAATCTATGTCAATAACAATAGCAGCGCGCAAAAGGTCATCACCCTAGCGTCGAAATATGACAGGCAAGTAACACTTCTGTGACAATCACAATAATTTGTTACAAAAACGCAGAAACGTTTTCCGTAATAAAACTACTACAAAATAGTAATGCACTTGTCATCTTGAGCATCTAGCGTGGCGACACCCAAATTTATACGCCACTTATATTGCTAATTCGCTTTTCTTTATTACGAGGATGATCAAGATGCGTTTGTCGCCACCAGTTCCACTACCGAAAACACCCAAACCCCAACCAAGATTTGTTCGCCATTTTCTCAGCCTATGTTGCGCCAGCGCGCTATTGAGCCAAGCCGCCGTTGCGCAAAACAGCGCGATAGAAACACCGCCAGTAGTAGAGGAAATGTTAATTACCGCCACGCCGATTAAAGACAGTCAAGCCGAATCGATTTTGCGTCAGCGCGAAGCCAGCAACGTGGTCAATATTATCGCGGCCGACGATATTGGCCGCTTCCCTGATAACACCGCCGCTGCCGCACTCGCGCGTTTACCCGCCGTTGCTGTACAGCGCGATCAAGGACAAGAGCGCTACATTCAAGTGCGCGGTGCGCCAGCACGCTGGACCAGCGTGGCGTTTGATGGCGTGAATGTGTTGGGCGCGGAGGAGCGCATTTTCCGCTTCGATTCAGTGCCTGCCGCGATTATGGATTCAGTGGAAATCAGCAAAACACTCACCGCCGATATGCCTGCCGAAGCCGTTGCCGGCCGCGTGAATATCAAAACCTATTCACCGCTGTCGCGCGACGGTTGGAATCTGGATCTGGATGCAGGCTTGGGCAGGTTGGAATTGGGCGATGGCGATCAAGACCGCTACGCCGGTCGTCTTTCATGGGGCGGTGAGACATTTGGTGCAGTAGTGGCACTGTCGAGTGTATCGGCTGAACAAACCACCGATAACAACGAAATGAGTTATAACGCGAATGGTGTACCCACGTTATTTGATTTTCGTTTGTATCAATTAACACGCGAAACCAATTCAGCAATGGTGAAACTGGAATATGCGCCCAGCGACGATCACCAATTTATTCTCTCCTCGCTCTACACCGAATTTTTGGATCACGAGCTGCGCAACATGTATCAATTGCGCGCTGATCGTGCACGCAGTGCAACACATGCGGAAACGACGGGTGAATTAGTGGGCGTTCCAGTTCGCAGTTATTTGCAGGATGGCAATTATGAAACCTCTACATTTACCAACACACTCGGCGGCGATCACCAGTTAACCGCGTGGAAATTAAATTGGCGGTTGAATTACACCGAGACCGAATCCGATGTGAGCTTGCCAATTGTATTGCAGGATCAAACCAACCCGCTGCAAATGCACTCATTCAGTTATGACCGCAGCAATCCCAATATGCCGCGCGTGCAACTCTACACCACCATCAGCGACGGTGCGGGCGGCTACACTCGCGGTGAAGCAGTAAGCCGTATAAATCAAACCGGTTTTGGTGCGAATAATCTGGTGAATTATTTAATCAACATGACCACCGAATCAGTGACGGCAAAAAGCGATGCGGAACGCGAATGGCAAATGGGCAGCGCAGATGCCACATTCAGCTTCGGTGTGCAATTGGATCAGCGCGATGCAAGCTCCCCCGGCAGCAGCTCTGCGTTCGTTCCGGTAGGCCAATTAGCGCAGGCCAATGGGTTAACACTTTCCCCCAATGATTTTATTACCGACAAATTATGGAAGAGTGATTTTGAACGCGGCTTTGAAGCCAGCTATGCGGACAATGTCGGCTTCCGTCGTCAGCTGGACGGTGTAATGGATGCATTGATCAGCGCAGGCCAGGTTGATCCAAAAAGTTTTTTTCCTGCTGAAACCAGTTACGACATTAACGAAGATGTGCTGAGCGGATACGCAATGAATAGCTGGCAGTGGAGCGAGCAGGAAATTGTGATCGGCCTGCGCGTAGAACAAACGGACTTGGATAGCCAGGGATTTTTTAAAGACAACAACGGCACTACCGCCATCGAATTAAGCAACGGCGACACGCAAGTATTCCCGAGTATTCATTGGAATATGGATTTAAACGAGGATATGAAAGTTCGCCTCGCCGCCGTGACGGGCACCAGTCGCCCCAACTTTACCGATTTGCGCGCTGGCGCCTCCGCCAATGACACGAATCAAGTAGTAGGCGGCGGCAACCCCTATTTAAATCCGGAAATGGCACAGGGTTTTGACGGTTCCTGGGAATGGTATTTCACTGATGCAGCACTTGCGTCTATCGGCATTTTTTATCGCCAAGTAGATGATGTACTTTACGATGCTACCACCAAAGTCGGCGATGACCGTTTCAATAGCGACGATATTGATCGCAGCAATTACGATTATGTCACCGTATTAAATGGCGACGAAGGCGAAATTTCCGGTATTGAGTTTGCGTATATGCACCAATGGGAATTTTTACCGAACGCGCTACAAGGTTTTGGTATGCAAGCTAACCTCGCCTTACTCGATAGTGAATTCACCACACCCGACGGGCGAACTTCAGCCTTTACCGGCACCTCCGATAAAGTTGTCAACGCGTCGATTTTTTATGAAAACTACGGCTGGTCAGTGCAATTAAATTGGCAGTGGCGCGATGCCTGGTTGGATGATCTCTCACCCGATGCCACCACCGATTTTTATTGGAAAGATACCGAGCGCCTCGATTTGTCAGTGCGCTACCAACTCAATAAAACCATCGGTTTTTATCTGGACGCCAATAACCTGAGCGACGAAATCGGTGTGCGTTACCAAGGTTCAGAAGCATTACCGGTAGAAGTAGAAGGTTTTGGCCGCCGATACATGCTCGGCGTGCGCGCAAGTTTCTAATTTACTTTAACTCTTGAAAAAATTATCTCAACGATGAGGAAATAATCATGAACACTTTTACAAAAAAATCACTGGGCATTGCTGTCTTCACTGCCGCCCTGTTAATCGGCGGTTGCCAGAACAGCCCGCAGACCAACGCAGCCAATCAATCATCGGTAAGCATTCAACAGGCGCAATTACTTACCCAGGAACAGCCATTATTAAAATCATCGCTGCTAGTTACCTGGACATTGAGCGATGCAAAAACGCCAGTAGATATTTATGTCGCGAGCAATCCCACTGCTGAAAAAACATTAGTTGCAAGTAATATTGTGGGAAATAGTTATGTATTACCGCGAGATTTAAATCAGCGCCAATACGTGTATATACAACCGAAAAAAGGCGCAGGCCAATGGGTTGCTGAGCGTGTGTTGCCACTGGAAGGCGGATTCAATTTCCGCGATCTCGGCGGCTACCCGGCGCACAACGGCAAACAAGTTCAATGGGGGAAAATTTACCGTAGCGGCACTATGGTAGATTTAACCGAACATGACTATGCCTATCTCGGCAAACTCAACCTGAGCGTAATGTGCGACTTCCGTTCGCGCGAAGAATTGCAACAAGAACCTACCGCTTGGAAATCATTTGCGCCCAGCGCGCAGATAGTAAGCGAGGATTATTCGATGCGCGAGATAATGTCCAGCAACGGTGCCTTGCGTTTTGATCAAGTGAAAACGGCGGCCGATGCACAGGAAATGTTTAAATCCTTTTATCGCACCGGCCCTTATCGCTTCAAAAGCACCTTGTCTAGCATGTTTAATGAACTGGCTGCGGGTGACGCACCGCTGGCCTTCAACTGCTCAGCGGGCAAAGACCGCACCGGCATGGCCGCTGCACTCATCCTCACCGCATTGGATGTACCGCGCGATGTAATCGAACAAGATTATGCGATGACTGAAAAAGTCGCCAACTTCGGCCACCGCGAAATGCTCCGTCGGATGCGCGCCGAACAACAAGGCAAAACTGCCGCCGCACCACACTCCGGCATAGAAGCCATGCCTGCTGCAGCGCGTAACGTCTTTATGGGTTCAGATCCCATTTTTATTCGCGCCATGTTTGAAGAGTTGGAAAAAAATCACGGCTCCGCACGCAATTTTATTCGCGATGAGCTGAAGATTGATGATCAGAAAATTGCGAGGATGCAGGAGTTGTATTTGACGGAAGTACGCTGATACTTTTGGTATAACTGCGTGGATGACATCCACGGAAAGCGGATAAAAATAATACTTTATAAAAAACGCAGGTGACTCATCGTTACCTGCGTTTTTATTTTTAAAATTGCTCTTAGCCAAAATAGGTTAAGCGAGGGAATTTACTCCTTCAGCCAGCAAAGATCGTAGCAGTCACCTGCTTATAATTTCACGTATTTCTCTCCAAGCGGATATCAATTTCACGCTCAACAAACTGCCACTCTGTTGTAGCACGCAGCTGAAGAAGTAGTTTGTTGAATAGCTCTGTATGTTCGGGTGCAAATTCAAACCAGGTAATAAAATCAAACTGCTCGCCTAAGTCGCGCGAGTGATGCAGCTGGCGAGCAATTTGCGGAAGATAGCCTAGTCCGATGTCGGTATGGTGCGATTGCTCTTCAAAGATAGCTCTGCGCTCATCCTGGGACATAGCCCACCATTGTGCATTTTTCTTGATGGGGATCATTGCCGCACATAAAGAGCTGCTTCTGTTTAAGCCCTCTTGTACCGCTTGAAGTTTTACAATTTCATCCCGATTTGCATAACGGACATTGCTGGTAAACCCTTGCAATAGCCATGTTCCTTGTTGTGTTAGATTGTTTGCTGGAGAATTGATAACTTCAATCCTCGTAACCGATTCGAGTGGCGAACCAACAATTGTATATTGATCAGTCACACTCCACTGCCCCGCATCGCCCCCAACAAATGAATAATAATTTTTCATTGCTATATTCCCATGCATGTCTGTAACGGATATTTGAACGATTTTCGTCGTTGGAATTACAGCATATTTCAGGCCAAAAGGAGAAAAAGCGGGGAGAAGGAACGTGGATAAGGAAATTGCCGACCATTACGACCGCCCGACACCTAACAACAATCAATAGCAAGCCAGTTAAAAGTGCGCTGCAGGCTTGGTTTTTTTACCAAAGCCTTTGGTCATGCAGGATATTGAACACCAAGTCAGGCACCCAACATAGCCGGCAAATTACTGCGCCTGAAGCAATTTATTATGAAATTATAGTTGCCATACTATTTCATTACGTAACTTTTCAACAACCTTTACCTTGGGGCCTGCTACCGCAGTATAAACAAAGGTGCTTTCGCCAACTAATGTACATTTAATTACAGCGCGATTATTGCTGTAGTTTCCGTATACGTAGCTACCGTTTTTTACTATCTGATTAAAGCCAAGAGATTCAAGTATTTCTGTTCCTTTCTCAGCACATGCCTCAGTGGAAACCTTAAGAATCTTATGGTCGGACCAAATATGAGGTGTAAATTCTTTTTGAATTGTGCGAACTTCAATCTCTTTTTCTTGATCAGATTTTTTGGCTGCATTGGAGGTGCAACCACCAAGTAAAATTAAAATAACAACAGCAGTTAGTTTCACTATTTTATTTCTCCATTTCATAGTACCGCAGAAGGCGGCGGGTTTTAAACAGTGTTGTTGAGCACAACATTTTCGAAGCGAAGCCAAACAATTGCGACTTGTAAACAACCAATGTGTGACCCACTACATAACTGGACTTTGCAGAGCACAACCATTCAATTGCATTGTCTATCCCTCTACTGCCACCTGTTATCAATATACTCTTCATCCTGGTGTAGATCCTTTATTAAACCAAACGTTAAGCGCAACGGCGGTTTGATTGTTATGCAAACTTTGACAGTTTTGATCCATAGTCAGCAACCACTGGCACCTTTTTAGAAAAATCAATTTTGTGGCCTTCACCTTGCAGCAGCTCAGCGTGCCCTTCAACGCCGTCTGGAAACTTTGAAATAAGCTCGCCTTTTTCCTTAACAATGCGCCAAAAGCATTTGGCCTGCTCTTTTTTTGAAATTAGCTGAAGCGCCTTTAACGTTGCGGCAGGACAAGCTGTGTCAACATTGAAATCTCGGGCAATTTTTTCACGCAACTGAGAAATAGTTGCAAGCTTTCCTTTTTTAACCTTTCCAACCAAAGCCTCCACCGTATCTGGAGACGGCTTTACCATGTGGCCCGTACAGCCTAAGAATTTCTCCATGGTTTTAGGAATAGGCTCAATAATATCTTCCATATAACTCCCTCTGAATTCAGATTAATACATGACAGCTTATTCAATTGTCAAAGCCGTGTATCTCCAGGCGGACAGATTTATGCCTGCCCAATAATACTTGAAGCGACAATACTTTAGCATCAACCCAATTTCGCGACCAACAGCACAAAGGATACAAATTTAACCGCTCTTCGCTTTGAAATATGTCGCATGTAACAACATTTTCCCGTTCCGCCTTTTTCTTTTTCTATACTGAAACAGCGACATTTTTCCCTATGGAAAAACAAATAGGAGGACACGCGGATGAAGTGCCCTGCGATATTTCCGAATGAATCCGAACGATTAAGAGCCTTATCCAGTTATGGGCTGGATGACGAACAGATGCTGAAAAGCCTTGACCCCGTCGTTCATATTGCCTCGCGCATGTTTGATATGCCGGTGGCAGCCGTCAACATGATTGGTAGCGACCATGTATTTTTCGCCGCAAGCGTCGGCGTGGGCGACGTGGACATGCGCCGCGATGTTTCATTTTGTGCGCACGCGATTGCCCAATTCGAAGTCATGGTCGTACCCGATGCAACTCTCGACGAACGCTTCCACGACAATCCCCTGGTCACCGGCGATGCCAACTTGCGCTTTTACGCCGGGGTCCCCCTACTCTCACCTGATGGCCTTGCCTTGGGTGCACTCTGCGTAATTGATGATCGTCCACACAACGATTTCTCCCAAGAGGATCGCCAACGTTTGGTTGAATTGGCGAAGATGGCCTCTGACCGATTGGAATTGCGGCGCATTGAAGTGTCTACCGAGCGCACCCGACCGCCCTTTGAAGAATACGCAGGCAGCTCGTCTACACCAGTCATCTGGTTTGATGAATACTTGCAGATTATTGAATGGAATCATGCGGCCGCCGCATCCCACGGCTACGCACTTCACGATAGAAAGGCGCTGCAATTTGATCTGCTGTTGCCCGAATGTGATCGCGCTAATTTTCGCGAACTGATTGTGCAAGCAATCGACGCAGGTTCACTCGACAAGATCGTTATACCCCAAGATGCAAACGGGCTACGTAACGACGGTAGCGAGTTCCGTTTTGGTTTATCACTTTTTGGTTGGCGCGATGCGGGCCATATGAAATTTGAGGCCGTTCTTAAGGATTTGACATCGCAACAACGCGAGCGGGAAGAGTTGCGCCAGCAAGCGAATATTGATGGACTTACGGGGCTCGCCAATCGCGGAAAATTTTATCACTGCGTGGAAGAAACACTTATCAGCCCCGCGCCAGCAACTGTGTTAATGATCGACCTCGACGGTTTCAAAGATGTGAACGATACCCTCGGCCACACATTGGGCGATTCCATCTTGCGCGAAGTTGCCAATCGTTTGCAGACGTTGGCGAATGATGACGATGTAGTTGCGCGCATCGGCGGCGATGAATTTGCCATTATGCTATCGCAGGTCACGGATTCGCACGCGGCAATGCAGCGGGCCGAGGCGATGATTGCTGCTATCGCCCAGCCAATCACTATTGATGGCAATGACGTTCGTGTTGCCGCGAGTTGCGGCGTTGCACTCGCCCCAACACAAGCGCAGGAAGCACTGGAATTAATTGGCAATGCCGACCTGGCTTTATTCAAAGCCAAAACCGTCGGGCGCGGGCGCGTATTTATGTTTGTGCCTGCGTTGAGAATGGAAGCAATGGCGCGGCGACTTTACGGGCTTGAATTACATCGCGCTGTCGACAAAGGTGAATTTGTGTTGTTCTATCAACCGCAAATCAGCATGACCGATGGCTCCATCACCGGCGCAGAGGCTCTAATCCGCTGGCATCACCCCGAGCGAGGAATTTTATCGCCCGCTGCTTTTCTGCCCGCCCTGGAAGGTGGACCTCTGGCAGCGACGGTTGGCTCATGGATTCTGAACGAAGCCTGCGCCCAAGCTGCCTACTGGCGTCGCAGCGGAGCACCGCGATTCCGTATCGGCATCAACCTGTGTAGCGCACAATTTCGCGTGGGCGATTTAACTACCGAAGTGATGGAAATTCTCACTCGTCACGGATTACCTGCAGAAGCCCTGGAGCTGGAAGTAACGGAAAATATCGTGCTCGATAACGATGACATTGTGTTAGGAATTTTGCAGCGTTTGCAGGAACAAGGCGTAGGCATTGCATTCGATGATTTCGGAACAGGCTATGCCTCACTCAGCCTGTTAAAATCCTACCCGCTTTCGCGCATTAAAATTGATCAATCTTTTGTACGCGGGATTTTGACATCCAAACGCGATGCCTCGGTGATTCGTGCCATTATCGATATGGCAAAAAGTTTTGAGTTGGAAACCATCGCCGAAGGTATTGAAACAGAAGCCGAATACAATTATCTGCGCAAAGAAAAATGCGATGAAGGTCAAGGATATCTTTTTGGAAAACCTATGTCGGCGCTGCAATTAGAATTACTGCTTGGGATCGGAAAATCAGCGCGGGCTAGCGCATAAAAAAACAAAGAGCCCTGCGGCTGAATGCAGGGCTTTTGTTAATCCAAGAAGTGTTTTCTCAATCGCTCGATCAATCAAGCACCCTCCTGATTTAAATTACTTTCTCGCAATAGCTTTCTCTAAACCACTTTTTCCAACCTACTTTCTCCAAATACCGGTGTAATTCGAACCGCAGTACCACCAACCGGTTCTGGTGTAGCCTTTGTTAGCGTAGTAAGTCGATTTACTATTGAAATCTGACAGCGTCATACCCGCATGGGCGTACCATGAACCCGTGGTGGGTATCCAGGTGGTGTTATAAATCTGACCGCCATCGGTGCAAGGTAAGGTATTCAACATCACACCTGAATCGGCGAAGTGATTGAACCAGGCTTGAAAACGTTCGTCAGGAATATTGTTCACTGTCCAATTACCCACGGAGTGCGGTGCCCACACCAACACTTTACCTGCAGGTAACGCGCTACCCTTTAACAATGTCCAAGGGCCATTCACAGATGCAGTGTTATTTGCATAAGAAGTCGTTTGGCCGTGATCAAATTTAATCGTAACAGGATCACCATTTTTCTCCATATGCACATGCAAATGTGGCCCAGTCGAATTACCGCTATTACCTACCACACCTAACACTTGCCCTTTTGCCACACGCACACCATTGGTCACTCTGCCTGCTTGGGTCCAAGGACTGGATTTTTCCGGACTGGGCAGGTAAGTAGCATTGTGCGGACAAATTGCAGCAGGCACGGTACCCGGCTGGGCGTGTGCATAAAGCACATAAACACCATCATCTTGCAAAAGCCACACGTGGTTTCCACCTAAAGAAATGTATCCGTCCAACACTTTTTGCAGTTTGCTGCCCGCCACGTTTTGCGGTGAGTTACGCCAGCAACCGACAACAGTTCCCGCCTCCATCGCGCGGATTTTTGCACCGTAAATCAAGTAATTTGAGTTAACCGTGCCATCGGCACCATCGCTTTTCAGGTGATGCCATTTGTTGCTGCCGATATGGCGCACTGCGCCAATATCAAAACCTTTTTCTTGAGTACCGCCAGACCAGTGTGCACCGGTTGAGTAGCGATGATTGAGATTAAGATCATCAGCGCGTAAGGGGAATTCAGCTGCACTTGCCGAAATAGAAACCAAGGTAGCTGAAGCAAATAATATAGCGCGGGTAACATAACGAATTGAGTTCATTTTCAAACATCCTTATAAAGTCAAAAAAATTGAGTGAGGGTTCCGGTACCTATCCACGCCTTATTGAAAACCTTTTCAATTCGAGACTGGTCGGCGCCGTTAAGCGTGCAGATTGCAACGCTATGGAGGCCATTCTACGGAGTTCACAAAACAGAAATAGTCGGTAAAAGCGGAGTCTTTTGTAAGCCATTTGCTGGGAAGTAATTTTTGCACCCAGCGGATGTGAATTTGTCACAAAGAGGGATGTGCAATGCACTGGCGGAGAATCGTCAGCCTACTGCGGGTTAAAACTTCACTCAGCCTACACTCAGAAGCGCTTTAAAATTTTCGCGATAGCGACGCGAGAGTGTGAGTTTTAGTTGGTTGTGCAAGGTCACTCGGTAATCACCCGTATCCAACGGCTGTATTTCCTGAATGTGTTTGAGGTTAACAATAGTGGAGCGATGGATGCGGACGAAATCGGCAGGTAAAAGTTTTTCTAATTTTTCCATGGTGATACGCATGGGGTAGACGCTGTCTTGGATATGCAAATTCGCGTAGTTGCCCGAGGCTTCAATCCATTCAATATCATGGGTCTGGATTAAAAATTCGCGCCCCAGCTTTTTGATTAGCAACCGCTCGGGTGGCAATTCTGGCTCAGTTGTTTCGCTCTCTGCACTATCTGCCAGATAACTCGCTTCACCTTGCAAACGCCGCACAATAAAACGGTAGCCCGCAATCACCAGCGCGAGCGTCAAATACCCTTGTGCGTCTTTGCGGTATTCGTAAAAAAATTCCACTGGCAAATTGCCAAAGTAGTAGTGGCTATCCATCACGTAATACCAGAGGTGCCGAATTCCCACCATGCCCGCCACATGCAACATCGAAAACGGCAGCGTGGCCAACATATGGGCAATTACCCACTGCTTAAATTCCAAGCGGGCGAACCAGTGGTCGTTTATCCATAATCCCACTGGAATTAACAACAGCAATATCACGCAGCTGGAAACTTCCCAACAAAATGCCTCCCAAAGCGGAAGTGTTTTCCCAACGCGTTGGTACTCCATTAAGTGGCTGGTCGCCAACACCATCATGTTGATACAAAGCCAACTGACGAGCAGCGCGATACCCCACCACCGCCGGTGAGATAAAAAATGGTTTAGCAGTTGTGGTTTAGGGGGTGTCGTCATCAAATCTCATCACAGCGGGCGTCCGCTTATCACATATTCATGTAGAACAATCACTTAGCGACACCAAGCAAATTGGGTTTTATCTAGCATAGCGCTTTCGCTCAAGTTCAGGAAACCCAGTCAATGACGCAACCACAAACCTTTTCACAACTAGATTTCAGAAATCAACAACATCTTCCAAATCGACAACAGCATCCCCCACAAGAGTTTTATAACTATCGGTTAGTCGAGTTGGATTGGCTCCGGGTTTTAGTATTCGGTTTATTAATTCTGTACCACACCGGAATGCTCTACGCCGAAGGCTGGGGTTGGCACTATAAAAGCACTTACACCAGCGAACCACTCACCAATCTTATGCTCTGGTCAAACCAGTGGCGCATGTCGCTGTTGTTTTTAATCAGCGGCGCTGCTGTCTCCTTTTTACTCGCCACGCAACCCTGGGGAAAATTTATTCGCAAGCGCATTCCCCTGCTTTTATTGCCACTCTTGTTTGGCATGTTGGTGATAGTTGTACCGCAAGTCTATGTAGAAGCGCACAGCAAAGGGCTGATTAACAGCCCCAACTATTGGCATTTTTGGTACCTCTATCTCGACCAAACAAGCGCCGAATTTGCACCACACAAAACCTTGGGCAAAATGCACCTCACCTGGAATCACCTCTGGTTTTTACCCTATATTCTCGCCTACACCATTATTCTGTGGGCATTGTATCCGCTGATTAATTCAGCCGGATGCGCGCCTGTTCGGCAATGGTTTAGCAAGACGATATCAATCCGGTTGGTGATTCTTGTTCCCATAGCGCTGTTTTACAGCATCGGCTGGTGGCTCTACGACAAATACCCCACCACCCATAATTTTGTGCAGGATTGGTTCAATCACGCGCGTTCATTCTTATGTTTTGTATTGGGTTTTGCGCTAGTGCGGATGCCGCAAGTGTGGAATAAATTTGCATCGCTGCGCTGGTATTTATTACCGGCTGCACTTGTAACCTGTGCTTACACATTATTTGCGTTTAATGGCGGCTCGCTTGGCGATGGTGTTATCGCAAAAGAAGTAAATGGCCTGATCTGGTCGGCGAATGGTTGGTTGTGGATTTTGGTGATTATCGCTTGGGCGCAGTATTGGTTTACCTCTAGCAATCCGCTATTGAAATACTTAAACAGCGGCGTCTACTGTTTCTATATTTTGCATCAGACGTTGATTATCGCCATCGCCTATTTTGTAGTACCGTATAAATTAGGTGCCCTGGTTGAACCACTGTTAATTATCAGCACAGTCGGCATTAGCTGCGTAGTTTTGTTTGAGATGATTAAACGGCTTCCCGTTTTGCCGATCTTATTTGGAGTACAGAGAAAAAATAGGGTAGATAACGCGCTATCGATAAAGTAGTGAGATTGGGAAATATCGACGCCAAAATAACTGATAAGAGCTTATACTTGTCACCAACATCCGATGTGAACGACAAAACCGCTCGCTCACAACACGTAACAGCGCTACAAGCTTAGATGCCTGCAGAATATCGAATCCGGGACCAATCATTATGTCAGAGAAATTGCATGTCAAAGAACCCTCCGAGTTATTGGCATTTCTCAGCACTCAACTGCAAGGTTGGGCACGCAGTAAAATTAAACAGCGCTTACAAACTGGCTGCGTCAGTGTGAATGGCACATCCGTTACACAACATGATTTTGCGCTTCACACAGGTGATCTGGTGGAGGTTGGAGCAACCGCCAAAATGACCAATAGCGCACCATCGCAATTGGAAATTTTATATTCTGATCGCGACATAATTGCCATTAATAAACCAGCAGGTTTGCTTTCTGTAGGCACCACCAAAGAAACTCAACAACACGCTTTGGCAATTTTGCGCAACCAGCTATCGCGCCGTTCCCAAGCAGTAAAATTGTGGCCCGTAAACCGAATTGATCGCGATACATCGGGGGTATTACTATTCGCCACCTCACGCGAGATGCGTGAAGCAGTGATGGACAAATGGGATCAGGCAGAGAAAACGTATTTGGCGATTGTGGTTGGTTGCCCCAACCCTGCAGAAGGAACAATTGATCAACCCTTGCGCCTTGATGAAGTGGAATATCGCATGCATGTAGGTGCGCATCCCGATGCAAAGACTGCCATTACTCATTTCAAAACAGAACGCACAAATGGCGGGCGCGCACTGCTACAAGTGCAAATAGACACGGGGCGCCAACATCAAATACGTGCACATTTATCCTGGCTGGGTCACCCCGTAGTAGGCGACCAACGCTATGGCACCGCAGGCAATCGCATGGGTTTACATGCGCTGCGCTTAAAAATTGTTAACCCAAAAAACGGCAAAGAATTAACTTTTGAAACTCCCGCCCCTGCAGATTTTTTTGCACTGATGAATCAACAGCGTTAATTCTAAATCAATTTGGTGAGCTATTTGTGGTTCGGGAGAGGCGCATCTTTACTTAAAGATACACCTCCGCGAGCTGCTGAAACAGCTAAGGTCTGTACATAATCTCAATAATTTTTTCAGCAACTCGACCTTTTGCGTTAAGTTGTTGGTTATTTACATTTGAAAGAAAAATGTAGTTTATATTTTCAGCTGGAATTCGCAAAATATCGGAATGGAAGCCATACACTTGCCCCGGATGCCCAATAGTAGGCTGCCCTGCTAGATCTTCAATACCTAAGCCTAAGCCATAGGCAACGAAAGGCACAAACCCGTTCTTAAATATATGCGGTGAAATCATTTCTTTGTATGATTTCTCGCTAAGTACCTTACCGTTATGCAACGCTTCGTTCCAAATAAACAGATCCTCAACTGTTGAATAGAGCGCAGCTGCCCCGTTATAAGTTGCCATATTCGAATCTTTTTCTTTATATGGTTTGCCTTCTGACATACCGTAACCTATTGCACTATTTTCGTACTGAGTGTTATTCCCTCGCAAGCCCGAATTCTTCATTCCCAGCGGATCAAATATTTCATTTTTCATATAGGCTTCGAGAGAAACACCTGCAACCTTCTCAACAATAAGTCCCAATACAAAATACCCGTTACCGCTATAGTTCCATTTTTCACCTGGCTCAAAAAAAGGTTTATTCTTTTGTATGTATGAAAGATGCACGGCGGTAGGGACTTCACTTTCAATAGGAAAAGGAAAGTCTTCATCTCTTTCTTGCTGCCATATTCCTGATGTGTGATCGAGCAAACTTCTTATTGTTATATTTTTTGCGTTAGGTAACTCAGGAAAATACATTTCTAATTTATCATCTAACGTCAACTTACCTTGCTCAAATAGCAGCAGTATCGAAACTGCCGTAAATTGTTTGGTAATAGAGGCCGCTTTAAAAATCGTGTTAGTGTCATTCGAAGTTTTGTTTTCCACGCTAGCAAGACCTACTCCGCCTTTCGCAATTACTAATCCATCTTTCGATATTAGATACGAGAATCCCGGTGAATCCTTATCTGTAAGAGTTTCCAGATATTCCTCTATTTCTACCGCATGGTATTTTTCTTTTGTTTCCTGGCTCGCCATTAAGTCAATTCGTGGCGAAACACAGGATGCTACAGATAACACCAGTAGACCGATCCCAATTAGGCTAAATACTGAGTTATTTCCATTTACGTTCATATCCAATCCCATTTCTATGTTTTGATTCGAGCAAATAGCATAACGCTCAACCAATTTGAAAAATCCTTTGTATCGTAAATTTTTCGTATTTTTTGAAAGCGAATTGTAGGTAATGAAGGCCTGACCTTGCGCCCGGGGATTAAAGTAGAAGTTTAAAATAGCGAATGAAAATTTTACTTGGCTTGTTGAAGCCCTATGTAGCTTAAAGCCAAATCAATGTCTTTAAAGTCAGGAATCGATTGATGATACCCAATGCGATTCCCAACCAACACAAATTTGTGGCCAAGATCAGCGGACGCGTTTAAATCCCATGGGCCGTCACCGAAATAGGTGACTGACTTATATTTTCCTCCACCTGCTTTTACTTCTGCGAGTTTCATAATATCGAGGCGACTGTAATGATCGGAAGCAGAAGCGATGGGAATATCAGGAAAATGCAAGTCTGCAGCATTAAGCTTCATTTTGGCTGACTCTAACCAACCACCTGTAGCGAACACGAGGGCAACATCATCGCGCCCGCTCAACTCAGTCAGAAATTCCTTTGCTCCGGCTACAGCGGTTGCGCCCTGCTGAGTCAAATAATTATCGATGCGAGCCAGAAAGTTTTTCTTAACTACCAGTTCAGTCGCCTTCTTATCATGACCAACGGAAAACTCATCCATTATTTGGTTGAGTATTCCTGAGTCTGTCACGTGCTGATATCGGGTCCAGTCAGAATTAATTCGCACACCCAAAACATCGTGAACTGCATCAACAAAACAGATTGAATCAAAGTCGTAAGACTCGACCAAGGTTCCATCTATATCAAACATGACTAAATGCACTGTGACCTTTCTCGTCTATAGGGTTATGCCCGACCAGGTAATTATTGTGAGGATTAAATAGACCATGACCTCGCAATCGCATCAGATTCAAAAACATGCCATTCCGTTCAGCATACGAGCAAAAAGCTGCAGATTTGATAATGCAACGATGGAGCATCTAATGCTCCATCGCTATCGCCACTTTATCCAAAGCAGCCTGATTAAACTTGATCCAATACGGCACCTTTGCAGCTTCTTTAAGAATAAATTGTTTATATATCTGTTCTTTTTGCGGCTGTGTAGTGGCTTGATAAATATCAACAAGCACCAATGCAGTGTCCAACGCCAGAGAGATTTGCCCAGTTAAATTGGCCGCCTTGAATGTATTCAAGCCATGAGTTTCCGCCTGACCCCAAGCTTGTTGCGCAGCATAAATTTTTGTAACCATCAATTCTTCTGAAGCCATAAGCGGCTCAGCGGTTGGAAATAAATCCAGCGCTTCTTGCCAACGCGATTGCTTCATCAATATTTCTGCCAAATGCGTTTGGGCTCGCTCCCTTACCCACCAATCCTGACCTGCGGGCAATACCGCCAGTACTTTTCGATAATTTTTTTCCGCCAGAGCTTCGGTTTCCGCGTACATCCCCGTATAAAAATAAATACTGCCGTAATGCTCCTTTGATTGCCCGGTTTGATCCAAAATTAACTCAGCGTGATCCAAATAGGTTTGCCTATCGATCTTTTCACCATATTTATTAGCGATTACCGATAAAAAATTGCTAAAGCTAACCTCCGACAAAGGATCTTGCGCCTTTTTTGCAAATTGCATGGCAGTAAGCATCGATTGTTTAAAAAGTGGGTAGTCGTGTTTAGCAAAGGCCCAGCTGGCATAGCTATATTGCATGCTTGCTAGTAAAGAATAATCTTTCTCTTCCTGAAAGATTGCCACGGCTTTTTGCAATCTGAGCTCTGCATTTTCATAAAGTCCTTGTGCAATATATGCATCGGCCACGGTTACATAACTCCAACCTTCCCATATCTTATCACCTTGCAGGCGAGCACTTTTAGCCATTTCGTCTGCTAATAAAATGGCGTTATTCGAATGTCCATTTTGCATTTCACTGCGAGCCAATTGCGACCATACGGTAAAATCATTCGGTGCCTGTTGGTGTAATATTTTTAGCTTTGCATTTATCAACGCTGAATCTAAAGAGTCCACATCCAAAATTTTAGATTGTAAAATAAGTGCAATATGCGCATTTACTTTCCCTAGCAATAAAGGAACTGTCTCAGCTTCATGCCCTGCACTCCACATACCTTTTTCGCTTTTTAGCATGTAGTTAATACGGACTTTACCGTTATGCATTCCTACCCTAGCAACCATAACTACATCGCTGCGCGTTTGCCCGGAGAGCGGCGTGAAGTATTTTTGCGGCATATAAAAAAAGTCGTCGTAGTCCTTAATGTCACCCACGACAACCGGATGAAAAACCCTGGTGCGGTTAATAGCCTGCCAAACAGGCTGCACGAGCTCTGCATGTAGATTGGGGTTATCACGATCATCTTGCTCCACTAACAAGGGCAGGAGTGCAATGCGGGCAAGTTGGGGGTCGACCTGAATTGAGCGCCAATACAGGAAACCACCCACGCTCAAAACGGTTAATGCTAGTGCAATGGAAATCCAGAAGGATTTACGGGAACGGGAATTTACTGGCGCTGGAGATTGTGTTGTGGTCGATTCAAACGGGGGTTCTATATAAGGTTCTACATCTAATTGCCATTGGTAGCCTTTTTTTGAAAAGGTCTTGATTGCACCCTCACCAAATAAAGCCCGCAATAAACTAATGTTTTGAAATACCGCTTGTTCCGACACCACCTTGCCCGACCATACCTGCTCAAGAATATCCTCTTTACTAAAAACCCGCTGGGGTTCACTGAGAAATAATGCCAAAAGCTTGGCTTCGTTATGCCGACAGGCAACGACTTCACTATTTTTATAGAGAATGAGCTGTTCGCTATCAAACACAAAATCGTTAAATACGTATTTCATCAAATTACCTAGGCAATTAATCACTGTCGCCGCGAGTCAGTCGCGACTATGAAAAGCCAGTCAATGTAAGCATGCAATGCCAAATCGTCAATTTTGATCAGAAAGCATCCAACAAAGGCATGCATTTTCTATCTTTTTTCTCAAAAGCGAGCAAATAGAAAAAACCTAAGACTCTTTTAGGGTTTGTTGCTTAACTGCTTACGGAGAAAAATTGAAATCGTCACTTACCTTTAACCTCATTAATTAACCTCTTCGATCAATCAGTCAATCAGTCAATCAGTCAATCAAAGGACCTATCTGTGCGAAAACTTAATGCCCTTCTTATTGTGGTGCTTGCAAGCTTTAGCCACCTACTTTATGCCGACAGCAGTTATATCGAACCTATGATGGTCACCATCCCTGCTGGTAAGTTTCTAATGGGTAGTAAAGAAAGTGATGCTGAGCAGCCTATCCACAAGGTAAAGGTCGGCTCATTCAGACTGGCAAAATATAATGTCACTAGCAAAGAGTTTATGCAGTTTATAAAAGCAACCGGTTACAAACCAGCACAGGTGTGCGTATTTAAAGAACAAAAAGGCGCATTAAAAGAATATCCCAATGATTGGCGCACAGAAAAGTTTATTGATCGAGAGTTTTATCCGGTTGACTGCCTAAGCTGGAAAGATGTTCATGCCTACATTGCCTGGCTATCCACCCAAACCAACAAGCACTATCGTTTACCCAGCGAAGCAGAATGGGAATATGCGGCCCGCGCCGGCAGTAGAAAAAAATTCCATTTTGGAGATGATGAGAGAAACCTGTGTCAGTATGGGAATGTCTATGACCAACCCACAGCACTGGACTTGGGCTCCCTTTTACAGTGGCCAACCAAGGGGGTTGAATGTATTGACGATGAAATGAATACAACCATCGTAGGTACTTATTTGCCCAATCAATTCGGGCTTTACGACATGATTGGCAATGTCAGCCAATGGGTGGCAGATTGCTATCACGCAAATTACCAGGGAGCACCACGAACTGGCATTGCCTGGACAGATGCAAATTGTGCAACGCCGTTCGCTCGTGGAGGTACTTGGTCCACAGGCGCCAATAGCCAGAGATCATCCTTTCGCCCTACTGCAGAGGAGGCTAACGCAATTGCGCAGCAGGGATATGGTGATCGAGGTTTCCGTCTTGCCTTGGATATTAAAGATGACACACCCACCCCATTGGGCGAGTCACAAAAAAGCTTTATCTCCGATTTAACCAAGGCACAGCAAACTGCCATTGAACGTAAAGCGGCTGCATCAAAAGAGCGTGAGGCGTTGCTGGCAACCTATAAAAGCTGGGGGAAAACTGCGGTAATTGTGCCGCCTATGGTTAATATCCCCGCCGGCGAATTTTTAATGGGAAGTAATCGTTACCCTAAAGAAAAGCCTATCCATAAAGTCAGTGTTAACGCATTTAAAATATCCAAATATGAAGTAACCATTCAACAATTCAAACAGTTTGCTGCTGCTACAAATTACATAACTGGCAATGAATGTTGGAAGTTTGTAAGCGAAGGTGGCGGCCCATTTAAAGATGGCATTCTGGTCGCACCAGGAAACTGGCTAACGCCCGAATATGCGCCTAGCGACTTTCATCCGGTGATGTGCGTCAGCTGGGATGATGCAAATGCGTATTTAAAGTGGCTATCGCAACAAACCGAAAAAAAATATCGCCTGCCGACTGAAGCTGAATGGGAATATGCAGCAGGTGCGGGTAGCACTACAAAATATTTCTTTGGGAATGACGATAAAGATCTTTGCCAATACGCAAATGCGTTGGACGAGAGTGGAATGCGCGCATTTGTTCGTGACAACCAGTACAAAAAAAGGGATATGAAGTGTGACGATGGGGCAGAATACACAACAGTGGTTGGCATGTATAAACCTAACGCCTTTGGCCTCTACGATATGATTGGCAATGTAAGCGAATGGGTTGAAGATTGTGATCACGAGAATTACGAAGGTGCACCCACTGATGGTTCTGCATGGATATCAGAAAAATGCTATATGCGCTCACGTAAGGGTAGCGCTTACGGACAGGAATGGGGCTCGCACACTGCTATGCGCGGTCATGGTGGTCAGAATAATCGTTCAAGCTTAGGGGAAGGCTTTCGTATTGTTGAGGATGTTTGTACAGAATCGCCAACCGATTGCAAAGAATCGCCAAATCAAAAGAATACATTTGAACTGGAGTTAGCTGCAATGCAAAAGGCAGAGCGCGAAAAACAACAACAGACGATAAGAAAATAATACTTTAATTCAAAAAAAACTTAACACTACCAACATTGTTGATAGTGTTAAGTTTACAAAAACAAGAAAATTAGAAGCAACAGAAAAAGAAAAAACTTATGAAGAACAATCACACTTAAAGATTGCATCTAACTCAGTATTGATCTACCACTTTTCTAACTGCATAAACCAATCACTTAGCCCATTACTCGTTCCCAAACCTTGTATAAATCCCAACACCGCGCCCCCGTGACAATTATCTTCACGGTATTCGTATTCATTGGCCAGATGGCGCGACAACCATCTTGGCAATGGGAGACATCAAACATGACTAAATGCACGGCTGTTATCATCGCAAAATAAAATCCTTTAACGCCAAACGCTTTACTTTAACTTCTCTCAACTTGAACGCTTTCTTCGACCACCTCACCATTTAATGGCTTTTTCTTGCGCCCGTTTAGCAGCCAGCCGATGGGAGTGCGGCGTACCAATAGCGCGTAACTTAAATAACCGGCTCCCAAGGTAATGCTGGAGATTAAGAAAAACTCTAGCAGGATGGGCAAATCCTGATTGTGAAAAATATATTGCAAATAGGCCACTATGGGTAAATGAATTATGTAAACCCAATAAGATCCGTCGGCGATATAGCGCAGCACTGCATTTTCCCTGTTCAACATTCGATATGCTAACCACAGGCTTAACAAGCTGAGATACCAGGCCAATACGCCGGTCAACAAGGAGCGAAATGCGTGCAACGGCGTGAGCTCTGGCGCTTGACCCATGGTGGCCATCACTTCTTGCAGGGTTAGCGCCTCCGGCAAATATAAGCAAAAAAGAACTGCGGCAATAGCCGCAATTAATGTAAGCCAGAGCAATGCTTTTTGGATTATGACCACCAGCGATTGCTTAACAAAAAGTACCCAGCCTACATAATAGAAAACACCATAAAACGCCAAAGCCGTTAATGATGGCATAAAACTTTCAGGTGCCATGTGGGGCGTTAGTTCCCGGCTCATCACAACGGCAGTGAAAAGAGGCAGAACGCCAAAAAGCACCCAAGGGTTAGCGACCCAGTCATAAAACCCTACGCCATTTTTAACAAAACGATTAGCAAGCGCGGTGATCATGGAAAACATAACTAAGTAATAAAGAAACCACAGATGCGCTGTTGACAGGGGCGGTTTCTGCCCTTGCATCTGATCCGGATTCTCTATGGCAAACTTGATGAGTTTAATTACTGGCGTATCTACATGCAGATAAAACGCGGCGTAAATCATTAGGCCAAACAACGACGCCAGCATCAGCGGCCAAAAGATGATAAAAGGCAAACCAATCCGCATAAGTCTATTTTTAACAAAATATTGTAGGCCGCGACTGCTAACCAAATAATGGGCAAAAAAGCCCGCAATCAAAAAGAACAAGGGCATGCGAAAGGTATGCAACACCCAGAGCCAGTAATCAAAAAGAATGGAGGTTTCTTTGTTAGCGCCCGGCCACAATTCATAAGTGATTACGCTAAATCCGATTCCAGCGTGCAGTAACACGCCAGCCATTAGTGCAATGGCTCTAAGATTATCCAAATAGTGGTAACGCGGCTGTATCTCCGGGGAGGAGATATTATTGGACGTTGTCATAAAAACTTCCTCGATAATGTAAATTCCTAAAAGTTACGGGTGCAACCAAGCCGCTACCCGAAACGTAGCCAACAAAATTTAAAGCATGGTTTAGCGTTAAAAAAAGTCTTTGCGGAAAAAGCCTACAGCTGACGTCAGCAATAGCCCGGTAAGCGTTATCGCAATAACTGAGATGAAAATTACGGGAGCCCAGGAGGGCCAATACCATCCGATCTCACTGAAAGTGCCCAAGCTGAAAGCACTTTGGACGTCTGCATTGCTGGACATAAGATTAATCGCCACAGTGCAGGAAATATTGCAAACAATAAAAGCCAGAATAGTCCAACTCTCGGATTTGGTAACCATGCCGACACCCAAAATAATGCAATAGGCAGGAATAAATACCGAAAAAATCAGCAGATAGGAGGAGAGCGCCATCGACGGAATACGGTCGCTGAATAGAATAATCAGCGCAATAGCAGCCATGAATAACAACCAAACCCCAGTAAATAATGCCCAATTGACCAGCATTTTGATAAAAAATATTTTCCGCGCAGATACCGGTAGCGTCATCAGAAACAGGTGATTTTTTTCCTTTTGTTCCGTAATGGTGGCGCGCATTGCCGAGTGACAATAAAAAGCAATGAATACGGTAATCAGCAAGACGGAGCTGGCAAATGAAACTTTTTGGCCGGGAATAAAATTGAGCGAAATAGCCAATAAACCGCCACCCGCATAATAGAGGGTGTAGAGCGCTAGCACTTGCCACTCTTTTGCCATCAAAGCTTTTGTTGTTGAACTAAACATTGGCAATTTTTCCCTGCTTTTGGCGATCATATCTGACTTGATGGATAAAAATTTCTTCCAGTGTCATGGGCTGTACTACATCGACCTGGAACCCGGCAGCAGTTAATTGTTGTAACACCGCACCACCAAACTCTGCGTGAATAAACGAATAGCCTCCGGCAGACGCTTGCACATCCAGCGTGTCCTGCGACAGCGGAAATTTGCCCGTGCCACGAATACTTAATCGCCGCCATTTATCCAGATAACTTTCTTTGTCCTGATGATTAATAACATTACCCTGATCCATAAAGGCGATGCTGTCGGATAGTCGTTCGACATCCTGAGTGAACTGCGATGAAAAAATAACGCTGTTCTCGGCATTGAGCATAATGTCAAAAAGTTGTGAGGTAAGTTCGAAGCGGGCAATCGGGTCCAGCCCGGTAGAAGGTTCGTCCAGTACCAATAGTTGCGGCCGACGCGCCAGTGCAAGCAACAAGGTGGTTTTTACCCGCTGCCCTAACGACAGCTCTTTAATTTTCTGTTTAGGATTTAACTCGAAATTTTTCAGCAGCTGTTGCGCAAATCCATCGTCCCAGCTATCGAAGAACTGTTTGACAAAACCTATGTGCCATTCAATGGTTGAGCAGGCAAACAAGCGCATATCTTCGGATACAAATGCCGCGCGCGTTCGCAACCACACACTGTGCTCTGGCATAACTTTATCCAGCACACAAATCTCACCCGAATCCGCCTGAATAAACCCCATCAGCAAACGTAAACAGGTAGATTTGCCAGCCCCATTAGGCCCCACCAAACCTAAAATTTCGCCGCGCGGTAAACGCAAATTCAAATCCCGCAGAGTAAAATGTGGGTAGCGTTTATTAACGTTTTTGAGATCCACGGCCCAGTGATCACTAGTGTCAGTCATCCTTACCGCCCTCCTGTATACGCAATGAGATTATTGCCAATAATTCGGCTTGGTCGATATTTAACAAATTGGCCAATGTTGTAACCCTGTCTACGCAAGCCATCAGCTCCGCTTTTTTTAAATTCATCACCACTTGCTGTTGCTCGGCGACAAATGAGCCCAAGCCTTGACGGGTCACAATAACGTTTTCCCTTTCCAACTCCTGGTAAGCTCTTTTCACTGTTATTACGCTCACTTTGACAGACACCGCCAGCTCCCGAATCGAGGGCAACGCCTGCCCGGCAACCCACTCTCCTTTCAGAATGAGCTGTTTAATACTGTCCATAATCTGCAGATACATAGGCCGGCTATCGGCCTGGGAAAGTTGGAATGGTGGCGTCATCAGAACCCATCTGTGCATATAAGATATGCACAGTATATACACAACAAAAAATGTTGGTAAAGAATTTTTTGAAGGGAGGGCGAAGGGAGGACGAAGGAAGAAGTCAGTGCGGCGCCCCGCACAGAAACCAGAGCACGCGTATTTTTTACATTAACGGGGAGAAATAATTGAACTCAGGCTAATTCAGCAGCGCATTGGCCGCCGCAACCCCGGAACAGTAGGCGCCTTCTATGCGACCATCAGCCAGCCAATCACCGGCGAGCGCTAAACCCTGCTCTGGCCAAGCAGCGACAATCGCGGCATCTTGACCGGCTGCGCGTGCAAACCGCCAGCGATGCAAATACCGCGGTTGGATCAGTGGCAGCGCTTGCCCCGGCAACCAGTGCGTGAGCAGCCGATTAAATTCTCTGAGCATTGCCGCTTGCACCCAATCAGATGATTCCTCCAAATGCGCGCGCGACCATTCAGGCGTAGCGTGCAACACAAAATGGTCGCCCGAGGCGCGCTCCGGTTTGCAGTTGTTGTGCGCAACCCAACCCAATAAACCATCGTTTACAAAAGCCGCCGCAAAAGGCAAATACAGCGAACGCTCTACTTCCAACATCAGCGCCCAGCAGGGCTCCATAATCGCACTGGCCGCGAGCGTGTGTGCGGCGCCACCAACCCCAAGCAAGGCCTGACTTTGCGGTGCGGGCAACGCGAGAATGAGCTTGCTCGCCTGCCACTGCGCCTCATTGGTTTCGATGATCCAACCTGCCGCAGCTCGCGTTATCTGCGTCACCTGGGTGTGATAAGCAACATCAAGCCCTGACGCCATATCAACCAGCGGCGATTTCATTTGCGGCACACCGACATAACGCTCACGCGAACGGCTTACACTTAGCTGCTCGCCGTCCCACACGGCAATCGGCTCGCGCCAGGGCGCAACCGAACCGGCATCCAACCACTGCTGCACTTGCGCATGGAACTGCGGTGAGCGCGCGGTAAAATATTGCGCACCATGATCCCAGCAGCCATCTTGTTTATTGCGAGTCGCCATGCGCCCACCGGGGCCGCTGGATTTTTCCAACACGCGCACGCACTGCCCCACAGCACTGGCTTGCGTAGCCGCCGCCAATCCCGCCATGCCAGCACCCACAACAACCAGGTCATACTCATTCGCTGATTTCAAACAAACACTCCTCCCGGATGGCGGCTGCATCGGTCAATTGTGCAAACCACTCATCCAAACCATTCCCGGTAGCCAAACCCAATATAACCCCCATTACCGCGCCGCGATGGCAGTTGTCGCCGCCGAGATTGGCATTGGCGATTAATGCTTGCTGTGGATCATCACTATATTTCCACGCGAGGTACAACAAACCCGGCCAGGAATCATCGATATAACAGGCGCGTGAAAATTTTCCGCCCACAACCTGATTGTCATCCTGATATTTTTGTACCAGCTGCTGCACGTCAATACCGGCAGATTGTTTCGCCGTTGCGGCAATTAACGCGCGTGCATCCGCTGCATCATTAAATAGAAGTGCATCGATTAATGCGACGTAGGCATCGCAAATTTTTCCCAGGTGTTCGTCGGGATGCGTGAGAAATAAATGCGTGCGACACAGCTGTTGCACACGACTTAATGAACGCTCATGCAACAACTCTGCGATAGCAATCGGGGCGATGGTTACCAGCCCGCCAACGGAAGCAGTATCGTGAGTCATCGCGGCACATTTTTCGGGAGGGATACCCTTGGCAAGATTGGCGAAAAATCCACGATGATAGGATTCTGCATAGGTATCCGGGTGCTGTGGCGTTTCCGCGATCATAAACTGAATATAATCGCGCAAAAAAATACTGGGGCTGTACCGCCCGCCATTATTCACGATGCTTCGCATCAGCAGGCGCATGCAATGTAAATTAAGTGTATTCTCGCCTGCACCCATACCGCGATGATAATGTTGATTGGCAATGCCCCAATATTGGCGCTTACCTTTCAAAATAATATCGCCCACAACCTGCGGTGCAGAATCCAACTTTTGCACACCGCGACCACCGGCGTTGGTTGAATGCAAATTCATAATTGACGAGGGATGAAAAAGGGGAGCGGCTTCAAACTTTTTTATCCCACCGGGAAATGCTTTATAGATATCCAAAGGATTGTAAAACCAATGCACTGGCATGGCCAAAGCATCGGCAATAAAACTGAGTTGCAATGCGGCTGTTGCGCGCTTGGTGATGCTCTGAGAGGTCATTCAAAATTCCAGCTGGAAATAAAGAAAATATCGGAAAATTTCGCAATTACAATTGTGTAGCCGAAAGCAACAACGCTGGCACCGCCCCCAAGGTAAGCACAATACGTAAACGCCAAAACCACTGCGCGATTAACTGCGCGCGCCATAAAAAAATAAAATCCAATGCCAATTGCAACACTAACAAACACGCAAAGCCTGTTAATGCAACTGCCGGATTAAGCGTGAGTAGAAACCAGGCGAGCAAACAAGGCACTAAACTCCAACCGAATAAAAAACCGCGCGATGCCAGACCAAATAGCCTTTGGGGCGCACTCAGCGCGATTCCCCACCAAATTGCACCTACAAATGTAAGTATCAGTGCAGCATAACTCACCAGATAGCCCCGTGCTGCGGCCACTGCTTCCGCATTCGCCCAAACTTCCGCCAGAGACAATCCCCAGAAGGGCAATAGCCCCAGCAGGCCGCCCATAATGGCAATACGGTTAGCGTCTATTTTCACGGGCTGCTCATTCACTTAGTCACCTGACTCATATTTCACCTGATACTTATTCGACAAGCGATGCAATTGGGATCACGCGAAGATCAAGTTGAAATAATGGGTTCGGGCATTGTAAATATATGCATTGACAAGGGCGTAATTCGAATTAGATTCCATCAGGATTAACATATTAATGGTAAGAAATTGCAAGATGATTGTGAGCAGGTATACCTATACGTCCATAGAGTTAACGGCGCTGGACGGGGGCCCGGGGAATTGCGGTGTTGATCTTGTGTTATAAGGCGGCTATCGAGGCAAACCACTAAAGCTTGGCTGGCATAGAACCTGCAGTTACAGCAGCTTCTGCCTGCAGCTCTGTGAAATTAATCATAAACAGCGTCAGATTTACACGCACAGTAAAGCCATCCAGAGAAAAATATGACTATTCACCTCCGAAATAATATTCAAGTTGCTGGCACTGGCCCGACTGCAATCGTCTTCGCCCATGGTTTCGGCTGTGACCAAAATATGTGGCGATACCTTACCCCGTCATTTAAAGATCGTTTTACCGTCGTATTGTTCGACTTGGTGGGTAGCGGGAAATCAGACCTTTCTAACTACGATTTTAAAAAATATGAATCCCTAAAAGGATATGCCGCCGACTTGATCGAGATTATTGATGCCGTCACCGATCAACCTGTGGTGTTTGTTGGTCACTCAGTGAGCGCGGTTATTGGTTTGCTCGCCTCTGTGGATGTTCCGGAAAAATTCAAATGCCAAATTATGATCGGGCCATCACCTTGCTACATCAATGATGGCGATTACATTGGTGGATTTTCACGTGCCGATATCGAAGAGTTATGTAACACCATTGATAACAATTATCTGGGATGGTCCAGCACCATGGCACCGGCGATCATGGGATCACCTGAACGACCCGAGCTGGGAGTTGAGCTTACTAACAGTTTCTGCAGAACCGACCCTGAAATTGCCAAGCATTTTGCGCGCACAACCTTTCTCTCTGATCATCGCGATGCGCTACCACAATCCATTACACCCACGTTGATTCTGCAATGCAGTGACGATTTTATTGCTCCCTGCACCGTCGGTGAATATATGCAAAAAACCATGCCCAACGCTGAATTATGCATTATTGATAACGTAGGTCACTGCCCTCACCTGAGCGCGCCCGATGCAAGCACACAGGCGATTGAAAATTATCTTAAGAAAATTTTCAGTTAAGATATTGTCACTATGGACTCTATTCCGGATATTTCATCATCGTTTGAATATGCAGCCTGTGGCTTGGTGACTACCGACGTCAATGGCACTATTCGCAGAGCCAACGCCACTTTTTGCACGTGGCTTGGATTTAGTGCGGATGAACTAATTGAAAAAAAGAAAATTCAGGAATTGTTTACCGTAGGAGGCCGATTTTTTCATCACACCCATTGGGCGCCGTTATTGCAGCTACAGGGTTCTGTAGCAGAAGTGCAAATGGACTTGGTGTGTCGCGATGGCAAACCATTGCCCATGCTCATCAATGTCATTCGCCAGAAGAAAGGTGATACAAGTTTTGATCAGTTAGCTTTTTTTATTGCTACCGATCGGAAAAATTATGAACGCGAATTACTGTCTACACGTAAATCTGTACAGGATTCTCTTTTTTCTTTGCATGAAGCCCAAAAAGAATTACAAAAAAACCGCGATTTTCTTAGCATTGCCATGCGCAGCGCACGAATGGGAGTATGGTCAGAGGACTTGAGCACACACCATGTATGGTGGAGCCCCGAGCTTGAGCAGCTAATAGGGTTACCTGAAAACCAATTCAACAATACCCCTGAGGCTTTCTACCAATTAATACACGCTGATGACCTTGCACCTTTTCGTGCAGAACTACGACAAGCAATCGAAACCCACACAGACTACAACATTCAGTTCCGCCTAAAACACGTCAGCGGGACCTGGCTCATGATGGAGGGTCGAGGTCACGCCACTTATTCAGAAACCGGCGAACCCGCCTGCGTTTTTGGTATTGTGATTGACATTTCCGACCGCATCGCCGCTGAACACCAACTACGTGAATTAAACCAACAATTATCGGCGGCAGATCGTCGTAAAGATGAATTTTTAGCAACGCTAGCCCATGAGCTTCGCAATCCGCTGGCGCCCATGCGCAACGTATTGGAGATTATGCAACTCAAGGAAGGCAATGATCCTTTTATACGCTGGTCGCGCGATATCATTGGGCGTCATGTAGCGCAAATGACGCATCTGGTTGATGATTTAATGGAGGCTTCGCGCATAACGCAAGGCCGTCTCGAACTGCGCAAACAACACATCGATATTATCGATGCAGTGCAACATGCTATCGAAATATCCAATGCATTAATGGAAAAATCCAGGCACTTATTTACGATAAAAAAACCTGACACGCCACTTATCATCGATGCCGACTCAACGCGAATCGTGCAGGTTATTTCAAACCTACTAACTAACGCAGCAAAATATACCCCCGAAGGCGGCAACATTTGTTTGAGCTTATTTCAGGAAGGCGATGAAGTTGTTCTATCAGTGCGTGATTCAGGTATTGGAATCCCTCCGGAACACCTACCCAATGTATTCGCTATGTTTTCGCAACTCAAACCGGCGCTTGAACGCTCGCAAGGTGGTTTGGGCATTGGCCTTGCGTTGGTGCGAGGGTTAGTAGAGTTACACGGTGGAACAATTGTCGCGCGTAGTGAAGGTGATGGCAAAGGCAGTGAATTTATTGTTCGCTTGCCAATATCCACTACATCAATCAATGCAGAACGGGTTGTTGAAAAGCCCATCGCCGTCACGACAGACGCATTACGAATTCTGGTTGTGGATGACAATATCGATGCAGCGGAAAGCCTTGCATTACTGCTAGAGTTCAGCGGGCACCTTACCCAGTCTGCGCACAACGGAATGGCCGGACTAGCCGCTGCCGAGAAGTTCCATCCTGACGCAATCTTGTTAGACATCGGCCTGCCTGATATTAGCGGATATGAAGTTGCACGCCGTATTCGTCAACAACCTTGGGGTGAAAAGATCATGCTTATCGCCGCAACCGGTTGGGGCCAGGATAAAGACAAGGAACAAGCCCTGCACTCAGGTTTTGATAGCCACCTGACAAAGCCTGTTGATTTTCAAAAGCTGAATGCTTTGTTGCAAAAAACGCATTCTTAAAAAAATCAATCAGGTATACCACCCAACGTAAGCACTATGCGCAAATCGTTATCGCAGTGAGCTGAAAAAACAATTCAATATCAACCAGAGTGATCCAACATCGGGCGAAACCCCGCCGCGATTAAACGTGAGCCATCGAACACGGGTTCGTCATCATCAAACTGCATACGAGGATCAGCCATCACTTTTGCCATTCCCTCATCGCGACTGGATTTATCAGGCCACTCAATCCATGCCATCACCACCGTTTCATCTGCTGCTGCACCAACAGTCGCTGTCATGGTGCCGTAATTCTCCTCCGATTTGCGCGCAGCCTCAGCGTGATAAGTAGCAGCATCCGGCCCCGTTTCATCCAACCAACACTCAACAACCCGAAGCGCACCATACTCACGCACCACCTCTGAAGAAATCAAGGCAAGTTTTTCATATCCAGCTTTATTAGAACGCGGAACGGGTGTTAGAAAGCAATCGATGTAGGTCATAGGGAGCCTCACAAAAATTTAATTAGTGGAGTGGTTTCAATAATGTTAACCCGTCAAGAGCTACAACAGTTTGCACCCTCTAATTCGTCGTGCTTTTTCCGCTACTCTGCCTGGCTGACAGCAGGTGGCAGCGCATTCAACGCAACAGGATCTTTCGGGGAATTAGACATGTGCTGTGCTCCTTCGTCATGTTGATACAGCCTAAGTAAGATTTCGGACAATCAAATCTGCAACATTACAGCGTCAATTAAACCTTCACTAAAGCTAGTCGAATGAGAACTCCATTTATCGACAATCACTGGATAAAATAGGCGGCAACCAGGCCATTCAATTCAGCCAATTATTGCCTTTGCTTAAATGGGAGGTTATTAACTTATCGCAACCGGATAATTTTCAACTCTTCGCGCGCAAGATCCACACCTTCTCGCGCAGCCTCTTCCAATAATGTTAAGCCACGGGCTTTATCTTGTTTTGCATCGCCGGAGCCATAATACAAATTAAAACCATAAGTAAATTTTGAATGGGAATGACCCTGCGCAATGGCGCGCTCGAAGTAGTCGCTTGAACTTTTGGTGCGATCATTTACGGCATCGCCATAAAGATACATTACTCCGAGGCGATAAGATGCTTCAGCCACGCCGCCCTCAGACGCATCTTCCAGCAATTTCATACTGCGCGCCTCAAACTCCTCGTCAGTTTCACCGGTACTCTCCAGGCTAAAACTGGAATACAAAAATTGCGCATAAGCATCATTCTGCGCAAGATAAGGCGTTAGCAATTCATACAAGGCCTCAACCTCACCATTTTCCAAAAGGTCTTCGGCTTGTTGTTTTATTTCGTTTTGCATAGTGATTCACTTATAAATGATTAATTCGTAGTTTGTAGCCCGTATGAAGCCTAGCGAAATACGGGAGTTGTAGATGGTTTATTTCTGTAGCGATTGAACCGCTTCATGCTCCGCATAAAATCCCGCATTCCGTTAGACTCCATGCGGGCTACTTGCCGAATGTTATGGGTCGCCGCATCACTTCAACTCCCCAATAAAAACGCCAATCACTGTCGCAACCATAATAACCACCCCAACGCCAGCCAACCAAATTTCACTGTTGGGCTTTTGCGGATGCAACCCGGGAACAATGACAGATTCAGCAGGGTTTTGCGGATTATAAAAAACCGAAACACGTGAACCTTGCGGGTAACGCTTGGCAAAATCAATAGTCTCAGGATAATGCAACGTATAAAAAGCCGCTCGCCGCCCCGTAAATGTTTTTCTATTCACTTCGTACTGATACTGAACGCTCAAATTTTCACTATCAACCATCTCACCATTAACTCTACGCTTGCCCCATAACTGCAATTCCGTGAGGGTTCCTGTTACAAAAGCCCAATCATTACTGGCTCTGGCGTTGCGATGGTTGATAAGCGCATGGCGCAGCATA
>CAZCJR010000030.1:0-8875 GCA_964499225.1 uncultured Cellvibrionaceae bacterium
CTGGATGGGACGTCCGGCGGCAGGGCTAAATGCAGCCGGATCAAGCCCCAATAATTGCAGGGCAGTAGCGGCGATTTGATTGGAAAACCAATCACCCGGTAATTCCCCACGCGCATTTACACCCGGACCCATGGCAGCAAACCACACTTGATCGGCGCCCGGAATTCCGTCCTTAAACGGCGCCATTCCCGGTGCCGACAAATAACCCGCCACCGCCTGCTTGCTGCCGTGGTGCTGCCAACCTTCGAGCGGTAATTCACCGCGCCCGTGGTCAGTGGTAATTAACAGCACGGTTTTATCGCGATAGCGGCGATCACTCTGCACGCGCGTCCACAACTCGCGCATAAAACCATCAAAGCGATGCGCCGCTTGAATGTATTGGTCAAATTCGCCGTCGTGGGCGAAATCATCGGTCTCGCCATAGGCGATAAACACCACTCGCGGCTTGTCTTCGGCCAGCGCCGCCAGCGCCGCCAGCGCATATTGGTGGGTAAACACATCCAGACGCACATTATGCCAGGGGCTAGGGGTTTGCCGCTGCATCTGGTCGATAAACGCCTCACGCGCGCTCACTTTGCCTTGCGCTGGTGAGAAGCCTGCATTCACGGGAAAGCCGGCGCGCTCGCTATTGAGGATGGCGGGGAATACATCCCATGAACCAAAAGCCTGCACCTTGCCGCGAAAATCCGGCTGCTGCTGCAACCATTCGAGAAAGGTCACATTGGGATTGGGCACCGGTTTGTTGGAATTGATTGCCGGATCGGCCTTGCCGGTCAGGATTTCGCTGTAACCCGGATAGGAGAAATGCCAATCATTGGTCACTTGCATATGACTGGCTTGATCGCGGTTGCCCAGCAAAACGCCCTTGGTTGCCATTTCACTCCAGATAAACGGCAGCAATTTCGCGCGCGCCTGCTGCGCATCGGCCGCACTGAATGCAGCTCTTAATAAATCCGGATGCTTGGTGTAGCGGCTGTCGTTGCGCAGGCGCTCATCCATACCGCGAAACACTTCCTGCCAACGCAGGCCATCGACGGTAACCAAAATCAGGTTTTGCGCCGGGCGCTCGGCGAGTGCCACTGAGGCCAGCAGACTCAACATCAATATCCAAAGGCAACTAAGGCGAGTAAAGATCGTCATGGTGTGTTTCTCCTATTGCGATCCACAACAACAAAAAAGGCGCTTTCGAAGAAGCGCCAAGTCACGAGAGATCGGTAAAAAGTCAAGAGAGATAAAAAGTCACGAGCGAGCGATAAATCAGAACATGGCTTTAAGCGAGAAAAACGCTTGCTGCGGTGCGCCCGGTAGCAGGGTTTGGCCGGTGCCGTTGGCGTCGCTGTTGGAGAAGCCACCACTGCCAACGGTAGAGATGTAATCTTCGTCGGTGAGGTTGGTGATATCCAACTGCGCAGTCAATTCTTTAAGCGCGCCCAAGTCCGGGAAGCGATAACCAACACTCAGGTTAAGCACGTTGTAAGAATCGACTGAACCATCGTTGGTGTAGGTGTAATAGCGCTCGCCGGTATGTTTAAGGTGCAGCTTGGCAAAGGCGCGATCCAACTCCAGACCCAATTCGGAGTTAAACATCACCTCGGGCGAATCCACTACCGTCTTACCGGCCAGTGCTACACGGGTGTTGCCTTCGGTAAAGTAGTCGTCTGAGTAGGTGGAGTCATTCAAACTGGCCGAGTTGTACCAGTACCAGCTGTCGTTGATTTGCCAATTAAGACCGGCCTCAAGGCCGACTGCCTCTACCGCACCCACGTTGGCCAGTGCATTGAAGCTGCCGATAATCGCGGAACCCTGCTGGATGGCGAGCAGGCGATCATCAAACTCCACGTAATAGGCAGTCACCACACCTTCAAACTTGTCACCACGGAAACGCCAACCCAGCTCCAGTGAAGTAGCGGTTTCCGGCTCAATGCTGTCGCGGATTGCCTCAAAACCGGCTTGCGAAGCAGAGAAAGGCGATGTACCTGTGGCCGAGCCGATCAATGCGCGGGCGTTTTTACCCAGGGTGCTGTAGATCTCGTGCTTGTCGGTCAGGCCCCAAACAAAACCCACCTGCGGCAGGAAGTTTTCGCTGGTTTCGATGCTGCCGGTTTTGTTGTCCCCAGTCACTGTGCTCGCATCTACATCAACCTGAATCGCTTTGGCACCCAGCTCAATGCGCAGGGCATCGGTCACTTGCCATGAATCCTGCACATGCAGCTGCAAGGTGTCGGTGGTAAATGCGTATTCCCATTGGGTCAGCAGGGGGTTGCGCTGGAATTCAGTAAATGAACGAGTTGGGCGATCCAAACCGGTTTCGCCATAGAAACGACGCGCCTGATTAAAATCATTGGTTTCGATCCAAATGCCAGCATTCAAACTGTGATTACCGAGGTCGAAGGAGAGCCCCGATACCACGCCTTGGCGGTCGATATCGTACTCGGTGGTGCGGATTGATAAGGGCGCGCCGTTCGGCGTTGGCACATAAGGTGTACCCCACAAGCCCTGACCTTCGTTGGTGTGTTGGTAAAGGGTGGTTTTCCAGTCGGTGGCGCTGCCGAGAGGCATATCCAGCGATAGGTAACCGAGGTTATCTTCGCGCAAGCCAGCGGCATCCCAGTAGGCATCGTCCAAACTGGTGACATTACCGGTGAAATTTCCCTGTGCGGCGGCAATGGCGCGCGCATAGTCAGAGCCGTAGTTATCCCAGTCACGGCCGAGACGGTCGATCATCTCCAGCGACATATCCTGATAATCGCTCTCGGCGCGATCTGAATAGCTGTAGTAGCCGGTCAGCTTCGCTTCACCCAATGGCTGAACCAGTTTGAAATTGATGGCTTCTTGCTGCTGCTCGCCATCGCCTTTCCATTTGTCGGTAGTCTGGTCGGCGTAGCTGAGAAACAAGCGAGTGCCTGCGCCGCCGAACTCACCCGAATCGATACGAACAAACGCGCGCTGGGCGGCATCGCTGCCAACACTACCATTTACACGTGCTTCGAAGTCCCTGGCCGGGTCAGCGGAGGTGAACTCCAGAGTACCACCAAGGTTGCTGGTTGAAGCCGCAGCCAATGAACCAGCACCTTGCGACAAGGCAACTGTGCCGATGTTTTCAGAAGTGATGGCGCGGCTGATATGCAGACCATTGTGGTTGGCGTAGGACATATCGCCGAGCGGTACATCATCCAGCGTAAAGCCCAATTGGTTTTGGTTAAACCCGCGCACCACTATGCGGGTAGACCATTCGTAGGCACCGAAAGGATCAGCAGATTGAAAGTTTACGCCGGGCAGTTTTTCAACGGCCTTGAGCGGGCTGGTGCCAGCCGGGTATTCCGCCAATTGATCGGCGACCAGCACGTGTACCTGGCGGGTTTCACCGCGCCCGAAGACCATGGTTTCTTCAAGCAGCGTCGCGGTGTTAGCTGCCGCCGATGGGTTCATAGCCGTGGTTTGTGCGTTGACCGCGCCCGATGCCGCTGCAATTAGCAGAGCCAATAGAGTTTTGTTCATAAGCTTTCCCCAATCGTTGTGTGTGTGTTTTATTGGGGGCAACTCTAGACGCCAACTATTACCGGGAGGCTGCGGATTTTTTAAAGTTTTATGCACTATTGATGACGTTTTTATTAACAATGCTTATAAAAAATACGATCCCGATCCTACCCAGCCCTCTTATTCACTGTGCGCAACCTTTCCAAAACTTCTTCCGAACCGATCTCCACACACAAAACGCACCATTAATATCCACATTGGATTTTTTAAGCATCTCAACGATGCACAAAAACAAATAAAAACGCACGAATTAAGATCAGCAATTTTCCATAGGCACACGATTACGCACTATTTGTGGATTGGCACACTGGTTGCTAAAGCCTGCTTAACACGCAGCGACCTAAACCAATGCACCAAAATGGAAATCGCCGCGCAAAACCCACCCTGTAGTCAATTGGCGGACGATAATTCATGAGCGCTCATCGTTTAAACCTGTTGGATTTTTCCAATAAATCCGTGGCGACCCTGCACTTCACCTGGTTCGCTTTTTTCCTCACCTTTGTGATGTGGTTTAGCTTGCCTTCACTCAAGCCGCTCATTACTGCCTCCATTGTGATGACACCCCAGCAGTGGGCCGCACTCTTGACACTTAACGTGGCCTTGACGATTCCCGCGCGTATTGTGGTCGGCAGCCTCGTCGATAAATTTGGCCCACGCGCAATTTATTCAGGCTTATTAATTTTTTCCGGTGCGATCCTGATTGCCTTCGCCTGCGCAAAAACCTTTGAGCAACTTGCACTCTTCCGCTTTTTACTCGGTTTTGTCGGCGCCGGTTTTGTAATCGGCATTCGTTTGGTAAGCGAATGGTTCCCGGCTCGCCAAGTGGGCTTGGCAGAAGGCATTTACGGTGGCTGGGGTAACTTCGGTGCCGCGGCTGCAGGCTTCACACTGCCTTTTTTAGCAATCCATATATTCGGCGGTATTGATGGCTGGCGCTATGCGATGGGCACCGCTGCGATTATTGCGATGATTTACGGTGTGGCTTTTTACCTGACGGTGCGCAATACACCAAAAGGCTCTACCTATTTCAAACCAAAAAAATCCGGTGGTTTGGAAGTCAGCAACAGAAAAGATTACTGGTTCTACGTGATCATGAATGTACCTATGTATTTAATCCTCGCGGTACTTGCGTGGAAAATGTCACCATCCAATTTAGGGCTACTAAGCACGGCGACCACTTACATTCTTTACGTTGTATTGTTAGCGCTCTTCGCATTCCAATACTCACAAATCTATCGCGTTAATAAAGACATGCTACAAAAAGGCAGCGTAGCCGAGCACGATAAATACGAATTCAAACAAGTGGCGATTTTAAGCTGGGCGTACCTCGCCACCTTTGGTTCTGAGATCGCTGTAGTGTCTGTGTTGCCCGCATTTTTTATGACAACCTTTGAAGGTTTAAGTGTGACCCAAGCGGCGATGCTCGGCGGTTCATTTGCGTTTATGAATTTGGTGGCGCGCCCCGGCGGCGGTTGGGTGAGCGATAAATTTGGCCGTCGTTTCAGCATGAGTATTATTCTCGCCGGTGTTGCTTGTGGATATATGTTGCTCGCACAAATCAACGCGAGCTGGCCTTTATACCTTGCCTTCTCGGCAGTATTTATTTGCTCGCTGTTTGTGCAAGCGGGCTGCGGCGCGGTGTTTGCCGTTGTACCTTTAATTAAACGCCGCATGACCGGCCAAATCGCTGGTCTTGCCGGTGCTTACGGTAATGTAGGCGCACTCTTCTTTTTAACCATGAATACTTTTATCGATATTCAAATGTTCTTCTGGATGCTCGCCGCGACTGCCGCTATCGGTTTGGTATTTGTGCAATTTCTGAAAGAGCCTCAAGGCCATACAGTTGAAGTGAATGAAGATGGTTCACTGCATAAGATTGAAGTGAGTTAGTCACCCCAACGCAATCCAACCGGTAGGGGCGTGATTTATCACGCCCTGTTTTTTTACGGGGTGCATCTTTTACCGGCACAATAATTTACAGGGCACAATAATTTTCAGGGCGCAATAAATTGCGCCCCTACGTAGAAACCCAAATTTATGGATCACCTGCAATCAGTACTGCACATCAGCTTCGCACAAAAAAGCGAAGCGGGGCGCAAGCCGGAAAATCAGGATACGGTCGGGGCGCGCATTCCCGAAGGTAATTTGCTCACCATTAAAGGCATTGCGATTGCGATTGCCGACGGTGTCAGCAGCAGTAAAGCTGCGCGCGAGGCGAGCCAAACTGCTATCGCGGGTTTCCTTAGCGATTATTTCGCCACACCCGATACCTGGCGCACACAACAATCCGCCATACGCGTAATCCAAAGTTTAAATTCAAGCTTGTGGGGGCGCAGCCAAAATTCTATTTATGGCGAAGGTTATCTCACCACATTTTCGGCACTGATTTTAAAAGGCGACAGCGGATTTATTTTTCACGTGGGCGATACACGTGTCTATCGCCTGCGCGATAATAATCTGGAATTACTTACTCGCGACCACACCCAGCGCATCGACAAACATACTACCCACTTAAGCCGCGCCATGGGCGCCGACCCTTATCTGGAAGTGGATATGCACAGCCTGGAACTGCAACGCGGCGATATTTTTATTTTATCGAGCGACGGTATTCACGAGCATATTCCTACGCAGGAATTCAAAACCTTTGTACTCAATCACCGCGATGATCTCGAAGCCCTGGTTAATCACGCCCTGCCACTCGCACTGCAACACCAGAGTGAAGACAATCTAAGTATTCAGGCATTGCGCATCGAACACCTGGGCACTGCTGGCCAAAATGACGCCGTGCAAGTGTTATCGCGCCTGCCTTTTCCGCCGGTGTTATCGCCAGGCCAAAGTATCGACGGTTTGCGCATCAAAAAAATTCTGCACGAGTCAACACGCAGCCAGGTGTATTTAGTCGAAGATGACAACAATAATCTGCTGGTGATGAAAACACCGTCGGAAATTTTTCAGGATGACAAAGCCTACATCGAACGTTTTGTAATGGAATCCTGGATAGGTGCGCGCATTCAAAGCTCCGGCGTGGTACGCGTCATTCCCGCTGCGGAATCGCGCTCCTGCTTGTATTACCTCACCGAATATATTCCCGGCCCCACGCTCACCCAATTATTAAAAGAGCGCGGCATTTTATCGATTCTGGATGCGGTGGAATTAACCGAAGGATTGATCCGCGGCATACGCGCGTTTCATCGCAAAGAAACCCTGCATCAGGATTTAAAACCGGACAACATTGTGATTAGCGCCAAAGGCCCGATGATTGTCGATTTTGGCTCCTGCTGGGTTGCAGGCGTACAGGAAGCGGGCGCGCCGATTGAGCGCGACCGGATACTCGGCACGCTCGATTACTCCGCACCGGAATATCGTTACCAGGGCAAAGTCAGCGCTGCATCCGACCAGTTCTCACTCGCGGTGTTGCTCTATGAAATGCTCACTGGCAAACAACCTTACGGCGGCGCCTACAGCAAAGCCAGCGATCTAAAAAGCTTTCAGCGGCTGAAATACATCTCCGCCATGAAACACAATCCGCTGGTGCCCTACTGGCTGGACAAAGCGCTGGAAAAGTCCCTCAGCATTTATCCCACCAGTCGCTACGCGGCACTCTCGGAATGGCTACAGGATTTAAAACGTCCCAACCCCGAATGGCTCACACCGCGCGCGCAGCCGCTGCTGGAGAAATACCCGGATAAAGCCTGGCAAGTCATCGCCATCAGCGGCTGGATTGCGGCAGCCATCGCATTTTTTTGGCGTCAATAACCCTGTCGATGCCGGGTTGTGATTTGCATAGCCCCTGGCGCCGTAATTTTCTGTTAACCTCTGTGCAAATAACACTCACGCCCCCGTGATTCCCGCTAAAGAATCACCGCTCGCACAGGGACTCTACTGCCATGACCATCCAACGCGCCCTGATTGTGGATGACTCCACTACCGCTCAATACCGGCTCAAAAAAATGCTGCGCCGCTATCCGCTCGATATCGATATTGTCGATTCCGGGGAGGCCGCGCTACGCTACCTTGCTCGCCATGCGCCGGCGGTGATTTTTATGGATCACCTGATGCCCGGCATCGACGGCTTTCGCGCGCTGCAAATTATTAAATCCAATCCCGATACCGCAATGATTCCGGTGATTATGTACACCTCCAAAAGTGGCGATGTCTACACCGGACAAGCGCGTGCATTGGGTGCGCTGGACGTGGTGAGTAAAGACCGCATTAATGCCACAGATTTATCCAGGGTGATGGAGGCGATTCATATTTATCCCAACGCGAAAGCGGATGCGAGTGACGCTATTGAAAGCGCAGAATTAATCGCCGCCGCCAATCAAGTTACTGACCAAGCCGACTTGGTTGCAGAACAAGATCCGCCGCTGGATCGTCGCAGCTCTTCGCTGGAGCAGGCACGCAATCTGGATCTGCGTTTGAGCCATATGGAACACAGTTTGGAAGATAACCGCCGGTTTATTACCTCGCGCGTGGTGCGAGAACTGCAGGGGCTTCGGCAGAATTTGCGTCAGGAACTAGGCGATATAATGCAACAACAAGCTGCCATTCCTGCGCCCGCAGTAGCGGCGCCAGTTGCTGAACCGCCAGCGGGCAATAGCGGTTGGTCAGCCTTCACGATTTTTTTATCCGTCGCCGCGCTCGCCGCTATCGCCTACTTTTTACTGCTGATTAACAGTCAGCTCAGCGAGAATCAAGCGCAGCAGGATGCGATGAGTAAACAACTGCAGGAAATGGCCGAGCTAGCCAACAAAGAACCGGAAATGCTTAGCCCGGCGATGATCAACGCGGGAATCAACCAACCACTAAGACCCTTGATCGCAACGGACAACAAATTGCTCGGGGATCTCGCCTGGACGTTTAACCAAAGTGGCGCGCTCGCGTTCAATCAACACACCATTGACCCTAAACCGCTGCTGCGTTTGCATGAGCTATTACATCGCCTCGCTAACAACGGGTTTAAAGGCACTGCAACGGTGAATATTTTTGTGGGCGATTTCTGTGTGACCGTGGACAACATGGGCATGGCGCAATTGGCCCCAAGCAACAAAACCCTTGGCGATTGCATGCTCTCCAGCGAGATCTACACCATCAGTCGCCTGCTTGACGATTACACGCGCGAAGTGACTATGATCCTGGATAATTTAACGCGCGACCCAAACTCCACCATTAAAGTTAGCGTCACCGCTATGCCCGGTCTGGAAACCTACCCCGAGCGACTCCCCACAGTGAGCGCACGCGATTGGAATCAGATCGCGCAAAATAATAATCGGTTGGAATTGGTGTTGGTGGCGGATCAAGAGCAATGATGGACGAAACGTAAAAACATTATTGTTAT
>CAZCJR010000030.1:8975-44618 GCA_964499225.1 uncultured Cellvibrionaceae bacterium
AGGCTCGCTTTTTTATTGGTGGTTAATCTGCCGGAGTGTGATTTTTCAGAAATAGCGTTATTGAGTACGCTCCATAACATAGTTCATTAATGCAACGCCGCGAATTGTAACTAATTGCTCATTAACTACAACAAAGCCATGAGATTCAAAAAAGGGTTTGGCGGTGAGGCTCACGTGTGAAAAAAGTCTCTCCGAAGAGCTACCATTTTTAAGTATGTGCTGCATGAGTTCTCTACCAATCCCTAAACACTGATATTTGCCATGGACAAAGAAATGATCAATATAACCGTCACATTGTAAATCAGCATAACCCACTATTTTTGAATTGAACTTTGCGACAAATGGATTTATACATAGAATACGCTCCGACCATAATTCCACATTGCATTCATCCGGCGCCCAAGCGCAAACCTGCTAATACGAATAATCCCTAATACAGCAAAGTCGTATTGAGGAGTGGAAGACCTCCCACAGCTCTTTCTCAGTGCCAATGCTAAATCGTTCAATCGTAATCATGAGCGTCTAAAGGTTCAGCAGTAGTTTATAAGCGCGAAGTGCTGTAACAACGTTGCAACCGCCCATATGGGCTATAAAAATTCAAGATGAGTGCCTAGCTTGGACTTTCTGATGCCTATCGCAATTGTTTGACCGATATTCACCGATTGGTAGTAACGTCTTGATACTGGGAAGCCATCACTATATCCAGATATGAATATCTCCTCATGCCGATCATTTCTCCCCCACAACCGTTTATTTACAACTTCAGAGCTAATTATGACTGATTCAGTTGTAGCTTGCGTGTAGATAGAAGGAATACCTCTTGACCACGCACCATAATGCAAAAGCGCAACAAATCCCAACAGAGAAGGAAGTACCGCAAAAATGAAAACGTAAAAATTACGCGGCCGCCTAAATTTAATTATTAACTTACTTTTATTACTGACAGTCAGCCATATAGCCACAGCCGATATAATCAGAAACAATGCTACAGAAAAATATACTGCAAACTTTTTTACATATATCTCAGGATAAAATGGTGAAAATAGAAGCCCATATACACCCAAAAAACTACAAAGGGCAATGTAGACGGCAATCATTTGGTACTTCATGCTTTTCCTTTATACTCAGCCCAACGGCAGTTTTTAATAGTGCGCTGTAAAATATAGTTTGCAAACAAACCACAAAGCCGCAACTTGAATTCTGTCTAGTGGAGAGCAAAGCGAATGATATTTCGCCGATTACTAGGCTTTCTCTATCGAGCTTCTTTTTTCCGCAATACGATTCCAAATGATGTACCTATGACAAGGGCGCAAACAAGTAAAACGTATTCAAATACAACATCAATAACATCCGGGCCACCAAACCAGCGATAAAGTAGTAGCACCAGCATCCATGCTGTGGTAATCGTCAAAACAAGCGCGACCCAAGCGTGGACAAACGGTTTGTATGGCTGATAATTGCCGAGATGAAGAAAGATCAGTACGCACACCACCAACGAAACAGCATGAAAGCTGAATGTAACTGAAAGTGAAGGCTCAAAAAGCAGGCCTTCAAGGAACCCCAACATGAACTGCGCTATGAACACTGCAGCCGCGTATTTTGCGATCGCTTTCCAATTCACTGGAACTTCCTTTTTAGCCTAACGAATTCATTTCGCCTGCGGATTATAAGTAACACGTTGCGATAAGATTAGCGTATCGATGATAATCTTTTCTCTAAGCTCTTTCCGCAAAGTAGTATTCCTTTGTTGGGTTAATCGCAACAAGGTTAAGCTCAGCAAACTGAACCAACGGTTAGCTCACAAATTTCTGCGTGAGAGTGATATCGCCTACATCAGCATCTCTTGAGGAGCGCAGGATGAAATCAACAGCCAATATCAAGTCAGTCATGGGTATAGGAACGAGACCAACAGATTGACCAGATTTTATATCCGCCAATACTTCCTCCGTGCCTACATAACCCGGGTTGATGACAGTGAAGCCGATACCCTCTTTCGCAAACCCCAGTCGAAGGGCATGAATTGCGCCGCGAAGGCCAAATTTCGAAGCCGAATAGGCAACTTCTAAAGTAGTCGATAATTCCAATCCAGAAGTCGCGCCCATAAAAACCGCACGCGGGTTTTCAGATTTCCTAAGATTATCGAGCAACCCTTTTGTGATTTCGATGGGAGCTATTACATTAACGTTAATTATGAATTGGGTCTCGTTGTGAGGGCTCTTCTCGAAGTCATAGTCGTCGGTAAATGCTCCCTTTTCCCAAACACCCCCCATAAATAACAGGGCATCGATTGGTCGGGTCGATACAGTTTTTACAACTTGTTTAATACCATCAGGGGTTGAGATATCGGCATCAATCCACTCGCCGATTTTCGACGGTGTTCTTGATACAGAGATAACATTGTCTCCATTTGCATTGTAAAATTCCGCAACTGCAGCACCAATGCCCCGGCTTGCCCCTACCACTAATATGTTTCTCTTCATGCTTTAATCTCCTTAAGCTAATGTCGTTTTCATCTGCGGATGCGAGCATCACATTGCGATAAAATTCGTCTTCCACTATTGCATAAGCTCTGCTTTCAATTCGCCTGATGCAAATTTTTGTTAAATTCTGCTGAAACTGGTTGTAAATACATGCTCGCCAGAATAATTCCGGAACAAACCGCAAGCAATTCATCTAGTGCTGATTCAATACCCAGCTCTATAGTTGGCGACATAAAAGCAAGACAGGGAACAGTAATTAAAAATCCTAAGATGGTAAGTGTTCTTCCCCAGTTTTTGAAAAGAAGCAGCCCAACAATCGAAATCACCCACAGCGCCCCTAACGCCAAAAGCGAAAATTCAGAAAGAACAACTTTTGAAAGAAAATTTTCCGGATCAACTTCCTCAGGCAATGCAGCATAGGCATCTTCAAGCTGACCGACATTCAAAAACGCGACGATTAGCGCAGACACCACGTAACCTAGGTTTGTTGCGATTACCAAAATTCTAAATTTATTTCGTATATTCATCTTGATCTGCCGCCACGATAAACCCGCTGATTGAAGTTAGGCATTGTCACATAAAAGCTCTATTAAGCTTTTTACCTCTGGCCTTGTTTCATGTGGGTTTATATTTGCGGAAACCTGGCTCCATGCTGTCCCCTCACAGACAAATATATTTGCTACCACCTCAATATTAGGACTGTCAATTAACCCTGCTGGAACCCAGTAATATGGATTTCCTCTAAATTTATTTGGAACTGATGAACCACAGGTGCTGCAAAAATGAGATGTGAAACCTGAGTTTTTAACCCACTTTGAGATATTCACTTCACCCGACAACCATTCAAAATTATCTACGTGAACAACCGATCCACAGCTCGCTGCCGTTCCAGTCTGTTTTCTGCAAAGAGAACAGTGACATTGATAAACTTTGAGAGCATCAACTTTTGCATCAAATTTAACTACACCGCACAAACAGCTTCCAATCATTTTCAACAACATCCCCGTGTAATTTTTTACGCTTATGACCACACCAAAAAATTCAATTTGGATATATCAAAATCGTTCTTTTAAAAAATAGCTAAAACTGAAAATTAACTCTCATCAATATCATACATATGATCCACAACATACCGCATCTTGGGTTGTAATCCATTCTCCTGGGTTTTGCTGTAATAATCTTGCCAGTATTTAACACCGCTCCAAAAGGTTTCTGGTGCAGATAAATTAGCATTGACGCCGGGTGCAAGATCAAAACCGTTTGCGCCGAAGATTTGATTCAACATCACGGCCGAGGGCAAACCCATTTGTTGCATCAGCGGATTAGTGGCATTACCTGTACCCCACACGAATGCGAGCCAGGGTAAGATATTTTCAACCGCATCGTAACTCACGCGCGCTCTTTGATATTCTGCGAGCGATTGTAAGATTTGTTCCTGAGGTACCGGAATCGCAAGCAGTGCCAAATTGGGATAGTTTTTTTGTGTGGGTAATTTGGTAAATGGTAATTCAACCAACCCATTGCGCGCGGGAGCGTAAGGAGCAGCGGCGGGTTGAAATAGCGGGATATTAAAAAATGCGCCATTGGCGAGATCGCCGTCGTGAATTTTAAACAATGCGCAGTCAGACCAATAGGATGGCAGCATATCGCCACGCAGACGGGATTGCGCCAGACGAATGCGAAATGACGCAACATCTTTACCGCCCGCTAATACAATAAAGCTCCAGTCTGAAATATTTTCCAATGCAAAGCTATCGTAAGCACGTTTTAGCCACTCCAGATTCGGTTCGCGCTTGATGCGCTCCATATTGTAAATATCACTTTGGATAAACGATTGGGTAGAGAGTGTTTGTTTGATCATTATCCTTTCCTCAACAAATTTCTGACATTGTTAATATTTAAATACTTACCATACTGAAGGGGCCTTGAGTCGATGAATGCTCGCGCTGTTTTTTTTCATCGGGATCGGTACAGACATAATCCACACTGAATTCAATTCCGCCGGGAATGGCGTGAAAGCGCAGCAGGGCGACATGATCACCCTGCTGCCGGTGCTTGGTATCCAAATCAAGATTGGACAGTTTTATTCCCGCCAAATCTTCTGGCGCGCAGGGATGCTTGGGGAAGGCTTTTGTGGTGCGTCGAAAGATATCTTTCATACTATTAATTTGATCACTGCCAATGGTATCGATCAGGCGCGAGGGCGAGGCGATAACTTCATAGAACAATTTTTTCCCACGCTGATTTACCCCTTCTACTATCCGCCCCCAGTGAACATCGCCCGTAATGTAAAGCACAGGAATTTCCGCCGCAAATAAACTCTCCAAGGTTTCGGTGAGCAGCGCAAAGTCATCGTAGTTGGGCATTTCCATATCAGCCAGTTTGCGCGCCCAACGACCCGGCTTTTCAATTAAAAGTGCTTGCCCGGAACTTAACAATCCGACTGCAGCCTGATTATTTTTTTTACGCACCAGCAAATCCTGCGCCCAGTTTTTGATTGCAATTTGGGTTGCATCGTTAAACATTTTTTTGCCGTCAGCATCGCGCTGGGTTCGGCTATCGAGAAATAACATGCTAAGCGGTTCAAGATCTTGCCGGAAGAATCCTGCGGCTTGTGCAGGCGACATTTGGTAACGCTCGTACAAACACAGTGCAACTTCTTTCCAATTGGCGCGACCCCGTTCACTGTGGGTATTGTCTAACTGCACCTGAAAGAGCGGATAATTATTCCAGAACTCATGGTCATCCGGCACACAGAGCACCGGCCCGTGACTCAGTACATGCGCAAGGCCGGGTTGTTGCAGGGGAGTTGAAAACCAATTGGCTTGGTATTTTTTTCCCAGTACCTGCGCGAGACGTTTTTTGTCACCGGGCAGGTTTTGTTGCGAAGGCAAATCGAGATAGACCTGATCCCCCGCGAGCACCGTAAAATCTGGCGAGGGTTTAATTGCCTTGATTACGTCGGCAAGCGCGCGGCTTTTATCGTTGGGCTGGTAATAACAGGATGACAACAAGAGGTTAAAACTCTCGCCTGCCTTGGTGGGCAAATGCGCGGGAGGGCGACGACTGGTGAGGATTGTTTTTGCGTCCGTATCCGAAATACGCACAGTGATTTGAAAGCGCTCACTGGTAGCAGGCCATTGCAATTTAAACAGTGCCCGATGATTCAGTGGCTTGCCGCGCGCATCGCAAATCTCATCACCCAGAGGTTCAAAACCGGGGGTTAGCAGCTCCGCATCGACCGGCTGACCATGAATTTCAAAGGTCACAGACGGCGATGGATAGGCGCCCACGAGCCCGACCCAAATCAATAACTCATCGGCTCGGCCAATTTGATTGTACGCAAAAAGCTGCATTCCAAGTCTCCCTCGAACAAGGTCAAGTGAGACTATATACCGGATATTCGAACCACACCAAAAGAAGTTTCGGTGGTGAAAAACAAGCTAGTTTTTCGAACGCCAGAAATATAAAACGGCCACAAAAATATATACTCGGGCGTGCTAGGGGCAATGACGAAATATCAACGTCCGGCCTCGTTACTGGTTTTGCAAAACCAATAACTGCTGCTTGGCATCTTCCGTATATTTTGACGGCCGCTCAAGCTTAACAATCTGCTCAAACAAGGCCGCAGCACGCGAATTGTTATTCAAGGACTTTTCTACTACGCCCAGATGATACAGAACCGAGGGGCTGGCGTCTGCGTTGACACTGACTGCCCTCTCCAAGGTATTTTTTGCTTTATCCAAGGAACCATTCAAATAGTAAAGCCAGCCCAGGGTATCCATCACATTAGCGCTCCCAGGGGCCAGCTCCAATGCTTTTTGGGCAAAGCCAATCGCCTCTTGCAAGTTTTTGTTTTGAGTTCCCAAATACCAGGCTAGTTGGTTATGAGTCATAAAATTTTTGGGCTGCAGCGCCACAGCTTTTCGATAGTGCTGTTCAGCCTTCTGCTGCCGCTGTAATCGCTCTGCAATCATCCCCGCTTTCAATGCCACAAATGCTTCCGGGCGGAGTTGCAAACTCTTTTCATAGGCATCCAAAGCTTGCTCCAATTTACCTTGGCGCAGCAAGGTATCGGCCAATAATATTTGTGCTGCAAACAAATTCGGGGCTAGCTGCAGTGACGCCATTGCATTTTTTTCTGCGTCGATCAAACGATTGGCCTTATTCTCCAAAACACCAAGCATGTACAGACTGATAAAGTCACCGTTCTTCGGCGCGGACAACAAAAAATATTTTTTTGCTAAAACTGGACTATCTAACAGGTAGAAAATGTTTCCACGCACCAGATTTTCCTTATCTGCGCCTTGCAGCAACTTGGTCAACTCTGATGCAGATACTTCATCAAATGATAGAGCCTCACCCAACCCATTAGCAGAACGCAAATATTGCTCCGCCTTCATTGCAGATGGTTCAGTCAAGGCTCTTAACAAAGCAGCCAAAGGGTAAAAAACACTCTCCTTTGCGATGAATTCCAAGCCGTTCAAATCCTCACCAAGCGCCATTTGACTCGCCCCCAACAACATCCTGGTGATATCAGATTTATTATTCTGTTTGAGGATCAGCTGCAGCTGTGACTTCGCTGTCGCGTATTCGCCGTTGGCTATTTTCGCGACACTGTTCAAAAACAAATGATCAATATCATCAACGTCAGTGTATTTAATAACGCCAGCCAGATCACCACGCTTTAATGCAATCCGCGCTGCTGCAAGGCTCAACTGCTGATGATTTTCGGGGTTAATTTTTGCTACTAGTTTGGTCCACGCCTCATCCAGCATACCCAGCTGAACATAGGCTGCAGTATCTAATAAAAGGCTTTCTGTGATGTTAAGACAGGGCTTGAGCAGCTGACCCACCGCTTGTGGTCGACCACTGGCAATTAGCGCATTGGCTTTGCCATTGCGGGCACTGCAAGCCAGGCCCTTCTGATCCAAGATACGGTCAAAATAAGCTATGGCATCATCGTACCTTCCTTCTTTAACTGCGAGATGGCCCGCGCTGTTGAGCGCAATGCGCATACGCGGATTAAGTGCAAGCGCCTCCGCCAGCGCCTGATGCGCCGCCTCGACCTTGCCCTGCTCCACGGCTATACGAGCCCTCAATACCAAAGCATAAGCATGCTTGGGATTTAACATCATCAACTCGTCGAGATGAGATTGTCCCTGAGCGTAATTTTTGCCCTGTATTGCAGTTAACCCCTTGGCGAGCAGAATCGATGCCTCCTCATATTGGTCATTGCTTTTAAGTTCAGATAGCTTTTGCCTAGCACTCGCAAGCTCACCTCCAAGAACTTGAGAAATAATGAGCACCACCTCAACTTGGGTATCACCCGCAAAAGCTGGTTTTTTAGCAATGTTTTGCGCTAAATCTATGGCACCTCTAATCTCACCCGTTTGCAGAGCCGTTAGCATAACGACATACTTTTCTTTATCGCTCAGGCTCTGTAGATCCTTAGGGCCCTGAGCGCCAAGCTCATCTAGCAAATCGAACGACACTGAATCCGCTTGGGGCAACCCAAGTATGTTCACATCATCAAGCCCAACAACAGCCGCATGGCCATTTAATGCCACCGCCATACCAAATATAGAAAGGCAAGTTTTTAGATTATTCAGCATATTTGTCATAAAAAGCCATCTTCTCCATAGGGCATTTTCGCTGCCAAGACTTTAAAAATAGGCAGACACTCATAGTCAATACAGCGCTGCATAATACCTATTATCAGGGCAGGTTTACACACACATCACGCGCGGGAAGATCGTCACCAACACCTAGACCAGACAGCTAGATACAAAAAACCCCAATCCAGATACCCAGATTGGGGTTTTAGCTAGCGAAGTACTTATTGCTTAGCGAGCGGCTTGTCTACGACGCGCGAAGCCAAGACCCAAGAGGCCCAAGCCCAACAACAACATTCCAGAAGGCTCTGGAACACCTACGCTTGGCTTATAACCATTTAAGGTAATAAAAGCGCTATCTACCGAACCATCGGTCCCGTAGGCAGTCGCAGTAAACGACTGGGCACCCAAGGTAATGTTACGGTCCACACTGAAGTTACCGAAAGCGTCCGCAACAACAGTAGTGACGGTGCCATCGGGAAGGGTCACTTCAACGCGATCCAAACCAACCAGAGAGAAGCCAGTGCCACTAAACAGGGTCTCCAAGGAACTCAGGTTGCCGCTAGTTACATCAACGAATGTACCATTACCGCTAGTTGCAATAGAGTTCATCACACTCACTGATGACCCGGGCAGGGCGACCGAGTGCACAGCTTCAACACCGGCTAACAGAGCGGCTGCGGCGGCGGCCGCCGGGTTGCCGGAACTAACACCATCAGAGAAAACAACGATTTGCTGTGAGAAACCAGCTGTTGCTCGCACGCTGGTCAACTCAGCAACAGCGGCATTAATTCCGAAAGGAATATTGGTACCGCCGGAAGCATCAGTAGCATTGATGGCCGCAATTACGCCTGCTTTATTAACGCTCAAGCTAACTAAACCTGTGACCAGTTGCGCATCGCTATCGAACTCGACGATACCTACCGAGGTACCCAACGGCAGACTATTAACCAAGGTGATTGCTGCAGACTTCTGCCAATTAGCCAGTGACTGGGTTACGCCACCTGAGGTGCGAACAGAGGTCATACTGCCAGAAGAATCCAATACCAATACCAAGTCTAAACCGGTCCCTATAACTCCCGAAGCACCCGCCACACCGGTAAGCTGAACGTCGGTGCCTACCAAATATGAGCTGCCATCAGCTGGCGATGTCCAGTCAACTGAAACATCAGCGAACACATTCAATGAAGCTGCAGCACCCAATGCAAGCACCAGCATTTTACAAGTTTTCAACATTCCGTCGAATTTGATATTTAATTTTTTCATACGCTTAATTACATCCTAATAAAAGTGAGTTGAGTAACGATCATCAACTGGCAAAAAACACACCAAGAAATAAAACTTCAGATAAAACAAAGCATTAAACGAAAAAATCAATTACCAAACACAATGAAGGTGTAAAGTATTCCGACCACCCCCTGAAGTCACACAAAATAAAAGCAAGAGCCGACCGTGCAAGCACCGGGGGTAGTACTTGCGCCATTAAAAAATGCCTATCAGCACAGCTAGCTGGCATTTTCACGCCGAATGCAACCACGGTCAGATTAACGCTGCGGAGTTAAACGCAGCACCCTGACGCCGTGGGCGGGCACATTAATAGAAAGTTTTTCCGCCGTGCTGCCTTTTTCGCTATTCCAGATATCGCGCCAATTGAATTTTTTCTTGTCGAAGAAAACTTCATGTTTGCTGATATCGTCTTTCATGTAGTGGGCGGCCCAGTCCAGGTTGTAAACCGTTGCAGCATCGGCGCGATTTAAAAACAAAAATGCGTAGTCGCCTTTATCGAGCGGTTTTACAAAAATTTCAACGTCGCCCTCATCAATCCACTTCATGGCTTGAATACCGAGCTTGTCCTGATTGATCGCCAGCATATCTTTGTTAGTGAGAATTTTTTTAGTGGCTTCGCTCATATTGCGCAAATCATTTCCCGCGATAAGTGGCGACGCCATTATTGCCCACAAGGAAAAATGTGCGCGGTCTTCCTCTTCGGTCATACCATTGCCAACTTCCATCATATCCATATCGTTCCAATGGCCGGGGCCTGCGTATTTGCGTAAACCGGCTTGTTTATCCAGAATTGGCAACACACCCCACGACGACCAGGAGCCGTGATTGTGCTCGCAGTTCCAGCAGGGATAAATATCGCCAGTGGTGCGCCATGAATGACCAACATCAGTTGCCCACTCCCAGGGTTTGTTATCGCCCCATTCACAAATGCTAAACAACATCGGGCGACCCGCTTTAAAAATCGCATCGCGCATAGTGGCGTAAGCTGATTTTGGGTTGATATCTTTGGTATCGCACCAATCGTATTTGACGTAATCAATGCCCCAGCTTGCATAGGTATAGGCGTCTTGATATTCGTAGCCGCGACTACCGGCGCGACCGGCGCAGGTGGTTGCACCTGCATCAGAATAAATGCCGATTTTTAATCCTTTGGAATGCACATAATCGGCAAGCGCTTTCATACCCGATGGAAAATTCTTTTTATCGACTTGGATAAAACCTTGTTTATCGCGCTCGCCGTGCCAGCAATCGTCGATATTAATGTATTCATAAGCTGCGTCTTTCATGCCCGATGACACCATCGCATCGGCCATTTCGCGAATCATTTTTTCATTTACATCACACGCAAAAGTATTCCAGCTGTTCCAACCCAATTGCGGAGTTTTAGCGAGCTGATCAAATTTTTGCGCGTGAGCATTACTGCCCAACACCAGCGCGGCGGCGATAAAACCGAGGCCGAGTACCAGTTTTTTATTCATAATTTTTTACCTGCATAACGGGGTTGTTGGTTATATTTATGGGCACTAATAATCATATAAATTAAATGATTTTCAAAAAAAACTGCAACTCACATTGCAGTTTTTATAGTCGCTGCACCAAATTAATCTGCGTTAAGCGAATGAATTTGATCATTAAACGCCTTTATAACAGCGATGGTGCTGGTATCAGTATCAAACACGCCATACATACCTTGCTCTTCTTGCGGTGGATCGCCATTCAGGTCATCGCCCTCTTGCCACCAGTAATTACTGCGCGTAGTGCGGCCCGCACCATTCCACGCCCAAAAATTATAGCCCGCGCTCGCCTCACCTTTTTTCATGCTCGCCAATATGAGTGCGAACACTTCGCGGTAGTAGGTATCACGATACTCGGTAGTGGAGTCCATGTTGTAGGCACCCATATCGCGATCCAAACCAAACTCCTCTAGCACAATTGGCTTGCCCAGTGTTTGCGCGATGGCGATGTGCGTCGCCATATAATTCTGCGCTTTTTCCCACGCCGAAGGCCATGTCTCTGCCGGTTTGGTTTTATCAAACCAACTCCAATTGCGAATCCACATATGGTAAGTAACGTAATCGATATCTGGAGATGCGTGCGCGCGCTTAAATAATTCGACATCATTCGCTGAGCCCATTTCGCCCTCACTACCAGTGCTGACTAAGTGATAGCGATCCAAACTTTTAATATAGGCGGCCGTGTTATTCACCCAATCGAGATAAATTTGTTTTTCTTTCGCGGTAGTTTTTGAATTGCCCGGGCGAGGTTCGTTGGCTAACTGCCAGGACATAATGGTGGCATCATCAAGGTAGGCTTTACCATTTACGGTATTGATACGGGTAATAATTTTTTTAATTGTCTTGCGATATTCCTGCTGTGCTTTTTCACTCTGGTAAAAGCTGGCGGATTTCGCCATAAATACTTCCCACTCGTTGGTGACATTCGGGTCTTGCACCGGCTCCCCGTCGATCCAACTCATGTATTGCGTCATGCCGCCTGACCACTGCCAGAAATTATTGAAATACAACACCACTGTCATATCGCGCTTGGCTAGCTCTACCAATAAATAATCAAGGCCTTGCAACAGACTTTCATCGTAATTGCCAAAGCCGTTGGTCGTGGCAGGTTTTACCGCCGAATTAATGTCGCTTTTTTCCGATACCGCCAGCACGCGCAAATTATTAATGCCCATTGCTTTGAGTGTATCCAGCTCTTTGGCAAGACGCTCCCGGTTACCCACTTTGCTCGGCGAACCTAAATAAGCGGCGTACCACATATTGGTACCGGCGATGTAATAAGGTTTTCCATCTTTCTTGAACTGCACACCTGACACTTTGACAAAACTGTCCGCAGCGGGCGCGGCAGATGCAACAGGTTTTGGATTGCTACATGCACCCAATGCCAACAAGCTGGCAATTAGAAACACAGGTATTAATAAAGCAGGAATTGAAAATCGATTGTATTTATTCATTATGTATTTCCACTAAAAAGGTAATCAGCTCAAATCATTTTTTGCAGATAGCGAATAGCTTCCATCATGGCCCGGCCATTGTGATAGGGGCATTTCCAAAAACCGACTTTATAAAAAGAATCGGTATTCTTTTGGTTCAAAGTAGACAACCAAAACCATTCACCATTTTTGTGGTCGATTTGATAGGTTTTAATAAAACTCCAACAATATTCAGCCGCGCGGTAGAACTGCTCTTCACCGGTAGTTGCATAGGCGTAGAGGAAGCCCACCAGAGCTTCTGATTGCACCCACCACACTGTATCCTGATTGGTTTCGCGCGTAGAGAAATCGTAGGAATCAATTACCTGGCCTTGCGCACCAATGGCTTCATCCACCGTCACCTGCGCAATCTTAATCAGCGTGGGCGTTAATTCAGCGGTATATGCTTTATCACCCAGCGACTCAAGCGCTTGGGCAATTAACCAACTGGCTTCAATATCATGACCGTAGGTATAACCGGGCGAAAAATCTTTCCACTCCAGATCCATAAACATACGCAGGTGATAGGTATTTCTATCGATCATATATTTATCGAACATCTGAATATTGTACTTAAGCGCGGCTTTTACTTCCGCTGAGGGATGCGCTTGATACAAAGTCGTATAGGCCTCCAGAATATGCAAATGGGTATTTTGTGATTTGGGATAATTCAAATCTTTTTCGCTGAGACGCAAATCGTCAATTACGCCCCACTCGCGGGTAAAGGCTTCTAGATAGCCTTCATTATTGTGATCAATTGCATGCTGCTCTACCAAATTAAAACATTCCAACGCACGTGCGAGCGCTTGTGCATCGCCCGTTAACTGGAAGTAAGCGCAGAGCGCATAAATGGTAAACGCCTGCGCATAGACCTGTTTTTTAGTATTGATGGGCACTGCAGTCGCATCCAGCTCCCAATAAACGCCGCCTTGTTCTTTATCGATAAAGTGGGCCAGTAAATAATTGTAGGCGCGCAAGGCACAGCCGCGATAAACAGGATTGTCCACTTCCTGTGCGGCCTCGCTAAAAAACCACAGAATGCGCGCATTTAAAATAATACCTTTGCTCGCATTTTTGACGGGCGTATTGTCCGCTTTGATTTCGCCGTAAAAACCGCCCTGCTCATGATCAACCGCGTGCGCAACCCACCAATCGGCAATAGCAATTAATTCAGTCCGAAATTCTTGCTGCAAAGGCGCAAAACGCATTGGGAGACTGGCGACCTTCATGGATTACACCAAATCCTTTAATACTTTCAAATTCGCGCTGATCAATTCATTGCGCACCGCAACCGAAGCAGCAGAGCGCAAACCATCTTGCGGTGTGTTTTTGCAATAGTCGATTAACTTTTCAATGGTTGAAGTGGCAACGTGCATACGCGTATCCGATGATGCGTAATAAATAAATATGTCATTTTTTTCATTCACTATCCAACCATTGGCAAACGCCACGTTAGATACATCACCCACACGCTCAGCGCCATGCGGTGCGATAAAATGACCGGCCGGACTGTGACTAACAACCCAGGGGCGCTCTAATTCAGTCATAAACATATACAACGTGTAGCGCAAACCGGCGGCGGTATTACGCACGCCGTGTGCGAGGTTCAACCAACCTTCAGGTGTTTTAATGGGCGCGGGGCCCTGGCCATTTTTGACTTCTTTGATGGTGTGATAAACCTTGCCGTCTACAATCACTTCGGATTTCACTTCGGCGCGAGTCATATCATCTACTAAACCCCAACCGATGCCACCGCCGCCGCCAACACTGATAAAGCCATCTTGCGGACGAGTGAACAAACCGTATTTTCCATCGATAAATTCAGGGTGCAAAACCACATTGCGCTGCTGGCCGGAATAGGTAATTAAATCAGGCAGACGCTCCCAGTTAATTAAATCTTTCGTGCGTGCGATACCGCATTGCGCTTCTGCAGCAGAAGTATCCTCGGGGCGGTTTAAATCTTTGCGCTCGGTGCAAAATAAACCGTATATATAACCATCTTCGTGAGCAGTCAAACGCATATCGTAAACGTTAGTGTCCGGGCGATCCGTTTCCGGTAGCGTAATGGGATAATCCCAAAAGCGGAAATTGTCGATGCCGTTCGGGCTCTCGGCAATCGCAAAAAACGATTTACGATCAACGCCTTCAACCCGCACCGCCAAAATATATTTACCTTGCCACAGCATCGCACCGGAATTGAACGCGGCGTTAACACCTTGGCGCTCCATCAAATGCGGATTGGTTTTTTCATTCAGATCATAACGCCAGAAAATAGGCGTGTGCTCGGCGGTGAGAATCGGGTTCTCGTAACAATCGTAAATGCCATTACCTTCTGCTTTCACAGTATTTTTTTTAGTGATTAGCGCTTCGTGTTCTTGCAACAGCGCTTTGGCTTTTTCTTTAAAACTACTCATGTTCCCAATACTCCAATGAGTGTTGTTAGTGTGCCATTCTGATGCGTGTTTCATCGCATGGCGGATTTAAACCGTAATCGATTACACCAAAAGTTAAAAAAATGCGCTGCAGAACAAACCGCAACGCAAAACGTGTCGATCAGGATTTAATTAGTAAATGCTCGTCGTTAGTGCCTTGCAATACAGACGCCGGTGTATCGGCGGCGTAGTCTTCCAGCTTTTTGTACCAGTTAAACCAGAGGAAAATACTGGTGACAACGGCGACGATCATTGCCGCGATAAACTCCGGCCAATGTTTGATAACCATAAAAATCGGCGCCGCGACCAATGAGGTTTGCCAAACAATGCCCACTACTACGTTGACGGCATCGCGCGCAAAATTTTTGTTGGCGCCAACCTGTGGATAGTCTTTTTGCACTTCAGCCAATACCGGTGCCCAGAAACCCCAAGGGCGCACTTTGGTATAAAACTTTTTCAGTACTTCCATATCGTCGGGCTTGGTCAACAGCGAGCCGAGCACACAGGCGGCGATGCAGGCGAGAAACATAAATGGGAAGGCATTTATAGGCGCTATGTCGGTAAAGATCAGCGGGAATGCAATCGCAAAACCAATGATCATGCCCCAGAAATAACCATAGCCGTTAAATCGCCACCAATACCACTTCAACAGGTTGGACGCGGTGTAACCGCCGTAAAGCGCGCTCACCAACCATTGAATAACTTGATTGAGTGTGGGGATGAAAAAGCCAATCATCACTCCGAGAATCACAAACAATACCGATATGAAATAACTCATGCGCACATAGGTTTTTGGCGCTGCATCGGCATTGATGTAACGCTTGTATAAATCATTTACCACGTAGGCAGGTGCCGCATTTACCGTTGCCGCAAAGGTCGACATAAAAGCAGCGAGCAGGCCCGCAATTAACAAACCCAGTAAACCGCTCGGCAATATGTCGCCCGCCAACACCATCGGCAGTATTTGTTCAAAATCGACATTGCTGCCCATCGCATTTAAATCGCCCATAAATAAACCGAGCGCGATTACAGTTAAACCGGTAATCAACATATAGCGCGGGAACAGCAGCACCAGGCTTACCACCCCGCTCATCTTGGCGGCCTCTTTGGGTGATTTAGCAGAAAGTACGCGCTGCATGTCGTAGGTTGGTTGCGGTCCGGCCATGCTTTGCAGCATTCCTTTAAACAACATCAACATAAAAAAGATGGCAAATAATTCATAACCGTCTGCATCAATTTTGTCATTGGCAGCGGCCAGTTTTTCTGACCAATCCAGATGCAATTCCCAGCTGAAGAGAATACTGGTCCAGCCGTCCGGAATTGCTGCATTGAGCATCTCTGGCGAAACGCGCTGCATGGCAATCACGCCCACAGCAATACAGGCGATGGTCATAATGAAAAATTGCAACACCTCAGTAAATACAACGCTGAACATGCCGCCCTTCACCACATAGAGCGTGGTGATGGCGGTAATGATCAGACCGTAATAGACATCATTTAAATGCGCGTCAGTCGATAACTGCCAAGGCATAAACACCGCCGCAAATTTTCCGATGCCAATAAATCCGTAGGCGATAAAACCGATCACATTAACCAGCGCAAACGCCACCACAATTAAATGCGAAAGGCGCGCGCCCCTGCCCTCACCAAAGCGAAAGGTAATCCACTCTGCACCGGTCATCACACCCGAGCGGCGCAACCACGCGGAGAGAAAAACCATTAAAAAAATCTGATTGAATACGGGCCACAGCCAGGGAATAAATACACTGGTAAGGCCGTACACAAATAACAAATACACCAGCCACATAGTGCCGGAAATATCGAACATGCCCGAGGCATTGGAAAGGCCCAGTTGCCACCAGGAAAGTTTATTGCCGCCAAGGAAATAACTTTTAATATCTTTTGACGCGCGACTGGAAATCCAGAAGCCCACCACCAAAGTTGCCAAAACATAAGCAAGAATGATGACTATATCCAGAAGAGGAAGATTCATGAACGCATTCCGAATTTATTATGTGGATCGACGCTGATCGCTTGTTATCTGACCCCATCACATCCATGCAGCGCCGCATTGACGATGCCGTCAGAAGGGCAGAGACTCAGGGTAAAAATGCAATCGTCAATGCATACTCAACCGAAGATATATTATAGTTGACTATAAGCATTGGCACAGCAGGTTAATGTAACCGTTTACATTTTATTTTTCTAGTCTCTTTTGACGGGCTGTAGTAAATTTTCCGGCAAATAACATAATCACCAATAAATTCACTATTAATTCACCCCATATCGGCTCCCTAAGGTCGTTTTTATGTCCAATATTCGCGATGTTGCTCGCCTGGCTGGCGTATCTGTTGCAACTGTTTCACGAGCCCTGAGCAACCCCGAAAAAGTGTCTGACGAGAGTTTGGAAAAAGTTCACAAGGCGATCGCGCAAGTCGGTTACCGCCCCAACATGCTCGCGCGTAACTTTCGTTCGGCGCGCGCCTACGCGGTGGTAGTGCTGGTTCCTGATATCGCCAACCCCTTTTATTCCCTCTTCATCCGCGCCTTGGAAGACCGCGCACAACAAAAGGGCTATGCAGTACTGCTGGGAGATACCCGGGGCACACCCGAGCGTGAGATGGAATACATCCGCCGTGTAGAAACCCGCCTGGCCGATGGCATAGTGCAATTGCGCCCCAGCTCGGAAAAAAGCCAGAACAACATTCCGCCGGACATCCCCTGCGTGAATGCTTGCGGCTGCGAGTACACCACCGGCCCGGCAATCCGTATCGACAATCGTGCCGCCGCCAAAACCATGGTGAATTACCTGATCAGCCTCGGCCATAAACGCATCGGCGTGATCTCTGGCCTGAAGGATAACCCTCATGCCATCGACCGCCTTGAGGGTTATAAAGAAGCGCTGGCTGAGGCGGGCATCCCCTTTGAAAAAGACCTTGTTGCGGAAGGCGACTTCACCATGTGGTCGGGCCTCAACGCCGCCTTCCAATTCTGCAATATGAAAATTCGTCCGACGGCGGTTTTCTCAATGAACGATGAAATGGCAATTGGCGCTATGCAAACGCTGAAAAATCAGGGCATCCGTATTCCGGAAGACATGTCGGTCACCGGCTTTGACGATATCGCCTACGCCAAATATTCCGACCCAAGCCTCACCACCATTTCACAACCGGCGGAAGAGATGGGCAAAATGGCAATGGATATGTTGCTGAAAGTGATTGAAGGTGAACCACTCAGCCAACGCGAGTGCGTGTTGCCAACAGAATTTATTATTCGTAAAAGCACGGGGCCTGCCCCAGGTAAAAAATAATTTTTGTTTTAGAAAAAAGAGGCAATAAAAAAAGCGCGCCCGAATCAATCGCGGCGCGCTTTTTCATTACCAACTCAACTTTATTTCTTCGCCGCCAATTCAAAGTGATCCAACAACTCCATCGCCGCTACAATCAAGTGATAAAGCGTACTCGCAGGAGCGACATCCACCACCACTTCATCGTTGGCACCGCGCTGATCCACATAGGAGCCCGGTGTTGATGCGCAGAGATAATAGGCAAATAAATCATCCACCCCTTTGATTGCAATCGCTTCAGCATCCGAATTTCCTTCGCGGATTTGTACCAAGCTTGCCTTGATCAATTCAGTGAGGCCCCAGCAGCGTTTGTTTGGGTCGATCACCTCACCGGTATAGCTCACCGCATCAAATAGCAAACCGGATTTATCCATCCCGATTTCCAATCCGCGTGCGTACAATGCTTTGGTGTAGTGCGCCACCGGGCGACCAGTGCGACGGTGATACCAGTCAAGCAGCCACACCCACTCCATCATATGACCCGGCTCAACCGTGTCGCCTTTGGCGTTGGGCAAGCGCACCCAGTTGTCATCAAAAAATTCAAACAACACGCTGTGTTCTGCATCGAAAAAATGCGTCTGGAAAAGTGCAAATAATTCGCCGACGCGGGCTAAATATTTTGCATCCTGAGTTGCATCGTAAAGTGCGAGAAATGCTTCAAATAAATGCATGTGCGGATTTTGACGGCGACAGGTGTAGTCGTAATCACCTTCAATCCAACCTCCAACTGCCGAGCCAAAACGCGCATCAAGGTGAGCGATTAATTTATCGGCTTCGTATAGATAAGACTCCTCACCAGAAGCGCGATAGCACCAGGCATTGGCGAGCAAAAAGAACGCGTGGTCGTAGAGATCTTGTTTGGTATCGACCACCACAAAATCTTTATTGAGCAGATGGGTGTAACCACCACCGGCCGTTGGATGCGTCGCCGTTTTTTGCACAAACGCGAGCAAGTTTTTTGCAACGGTCTTGCCCTCAGGGCACCAGCCGCGATGGTAGGCAGCGGCAAAGAAAAATGCCTGACGCGCCTGCACACGCACACGGGTGCTGGATTCCAGATCCGGCACACCCGCCGGTGTTAGCCGTTCGTAGTTTGCCAAGTGATTGAGTTCGATACCGCGCGCCAACCAGAGTGGCAAAGCATCGTTTTTGATCCAGTGTTCAAGGCGACTGGCCGCCGCACGCAATGCTTGTGTCATAGAGATTCCCAATTCGCAGCGCCGCCCCTGGCGAGAAAGTAATGATCGGATGGATTGCGGCTGATGTAGCCAAGGCATTTTGCGGGAGGATTACGCAGGGCGCAAACAAAAAGCCCCGGCGAGCCGGGGTGAAAAAAACACAACAGCGGGCTACGGCTTAACAATTCATCACTAACAACTGCCAGTAATCCGGTAGGATCGTCCATCGCAACAAAGCGAAAAACTGTAACCGATTACCAGTAAATGACCGTGAATAAAAAGCCCTTAGCGGGTGCCATTATCCACAAATATGTAACCGGTTTCAACAATGCAAATACTTTTTGGTCAACATTATTTGTAGTGGTAAATTTGCGGGGCAAGAAAATAACAACCCCCGATGAATCGGGGGGTTTTGTGAGGCAGGTATCACTGGGGGAGAAAGTCGAATGTCTGGTTGAGGGTAGTCCGCGCCACATTTGATGCAGGGAACGTAATCAGCCTGATGCGCTGAAGTATCCTCGCCTCGAGGTCTTTATCCCCTAGCTCGCTGGATACCAGACTGGCCTCAACAATTTTACCGCTGGGGTCGATCACTATCTTCACCACCATCTTGCCTTGCAGCGCCGCATTCTGACGCAGGGCGCGATTGTAGATAAGGTAGATGGCGCCCTTGTGCTGATCCATTATTTTGCTAATTTCTTCTTTATTGCGCTCAGACAAATCACCACCGCGATTGCTATTTCCTGCTGCTGCCCCAGTAGCAGAGCCTGGTTTCCCTAAATCGCTTTGCACCTTGGTGGTCTCTCTCCCCGATAAAGCAACACCGCCGGTATCGCGACTCAGGGCTGCGGTATTGATACCGCCACTGGCGACCTTGGCGCCGCTGGTGATCAATGCCCGGTCGATCTGCGCCGCTTCGCCAGTACTGTTAGTGACCGTCGTTGCCGCCGTCTCCACGGCCGATGTTTGCATCATTTCGCGCATTTCCGCGAGATCATCTTTGAACTGCATAACACCGCTGTTCTCAGCTTGCTCACGCGCTTTTTCCAGCGTGGGTTTAGGCGGTGCCTTGACTGGCTCCTTGGGTTTTTCAATCGGCTTGGGCTCCGGCTTTACTTCCTCCGGTTTAGGCTCTGGTTTTTTCTCCTCCGGTTTCGGCGGCTCTACCGGTTTGGGTGGTGGCAGTTCCTGCTTTTCCAGCACCACACGCGCTAATTGCGGTGGCAACTTTTCTTTTTCGGCGCGGGTGACTTCCGGCAAATTGACGATAGTCACTACCGCACTCACCACCAACATGGCGATTAAAAATCCCAACAGGATTTTGGTAAACCGCTTGTCGTCGTCAATCGACGAACTCCAGGGCAGCTCCAGATTAAACAGCGTGACGCTGGCCATATCAGCCTCCTCCCGCTGCATCAACACTGATTTCATCAGCGCCAACTTCCAGCTGCGTCACCGCGAGCGAAATATCGCGAAACTCGGCCGCAGCACATGTCGCCATGATTTTTTTCAGCATGGCGTAGGGCAGTTTTTGGTCGGCCATAATGGTTACCGGGCGACCAGTAAGTTGATCTGCCTCTTTTAATGGCCCTGCTTTTTCTGCCTGATATTTTAATTCGGTTTCGAGTGGAATAAATTTATCGTCGGTACTTGCGAGCAACTCACTAACCTTACCCACACTGCGGCCACCTACAACCACATCGGTCGCGCTCACCACCACCAGTAGATTATTGTCCGGCACTTGTTGGGATACAGACGCAGGCAATTTAATACTCTTGTCCGCTTGCAATACTTCTACATCGCCGGAATTTACTAATAAGAAAAATACCAAGATAGTAAAAATATCCATCAGCGATACGAGATTCACTTTCGATGCCTGATTTAAGCGGCGATGATGTTTCGCCATGCGTTTTGCGCGCAGGGATTGCTTCATTGCGCACCTCCCGCAGGGCTTGCAACGGCGCCAGTAGAGCCACCCGGTGGTGGTGCATCACCCAAGGAAATTTCCGGAAACAATTCGGCATCCACAACCGACGCTGCAACTACGGCTTTGAAGGAGCGCACAGTATCCATTGTGCTTACCAGCGTTTGGTAGTCGGTATCTTTTTCAGAGAGAATATAAATATCTTTTTTCTGAATACCTTTGTCTTCCAATAAGCGTTTGGTTTCTTGTAGCACGCCTGCTAATAGTTTGTAGTCGTAATTGCCTTCAGGTGTTTTTTCAACCCATTTTAATTTAATGCCCGCAGGATAATTAATTTCAAATTTATCGGCCCGAATAATTAATTCCAGTTGCTGCGGTGGCTCTTCTGTAGGAGGAATACTGGAATCGGCCATATCGGGCAACTTCAAATCCAATACTGTGGTGCGCGCGAGAACCATGCTCATCAACAATACCGGCACCAATATGATCATCAGATTCATAAAGGAGGTAATGTCGAGGTCAGCGTCCTCTTTAAATCGCCGTTTGATGCGCATAGGTTTAATTCCTGGTTATTACTTGGAAAAACGCTTATTGCGCAGCCTGTGGTTTTGCACTGGTATCTTGCGTGCGAGTGCGCGGCACATCCTGAACATGGCTAATCATATTCAGACATTTCACGCCCGCCATTTCCAAACTATCAATAATCTCAGTGGTTTTACTTTGCAGCATGGAATGAATTAGCAGCAGCGGAATTGCAGCGATCAAACCAAAAGCCGTGGTGTTCATCGCAACCGCAATCGATGAGGAAAGTAATGCAGCTTTTTCTGCAGGATCAGCACTGGCAACGGCAGTAAACGCCTGGATCAAACCAATAATGGTACCCAGCAATCCCAGCAGTGTAGAAATATTGGCGAGCGTTGCGAGATAAGCAGTGCGTTTTTCCAATCGCGGCATAGCCTCCATTACGCCCTCTTCCATCGCTAATTCGATATCATCGCGGCGCGGCGATTGCGCCATACGTGCAATGCCCGCAGCGATAATACGTGCGATGGGTGCATCCAACGTTTTTCCTAAATTCACGACGCCCGGATAATCTTTTTTCTGCAACAGTGGCAATATGCGATTAAACGCCTGACGGTTTGAGCTTTTGGCACTGCTTAATACCATCCAACGCTCTACGGCAATCGCCAATCCAATCACCAATACCACGGCGATGGGATACATAAAGGCGCCGCCTTCTTGGAAAAAACGAATCAGAGTATCCATAACTTTATTAACCTCGAAAGAAGAAAACCATAAAAGAATTTATAAAAAATAGTGCAAAAACTAATCTTCTGCCAAATCAAGTTCACCGGCCGCTTCCAGATTACGCTGCATTTCATCGCGCTCGACATGCCCGAACACCGCGTCCTCCTGACTGCTTAACATCTCCATTTCCAGATCGGGGCTAAGCGGCGACTGCCAAGGCAAAATGTACATTACCCGCGGCTGCTCCTGATTGCCCGTTACAGTGGTTTGCAAATTAATATTGGCTTCGCGCACCATTTTTTTATCGCTCGAATTTTTATCGATCGCACCGGGCACTTTTTTTTCTGCCGTTTGCGTGGCAACAGAACCAGCCTCTACCGATTTTTCCGGCTCTTGCGCATGGGCACTTAAGGCGGCGACGCACAAGCTTACTAACAAAAGTAATTTATTCATCACTCACTTCCTCTGCTGAAGCTTCAGTGGTGCCGTCAACGGGAGTGTCTTCTAGGGGCGCTGGCGATTCCTCGGTAGGCGCGGCCGCTTTCGGTTTGGGCGCTATACCCAAACGTCGCTGTAAATCAGCAATCCAGCTGGTGACTTGTTTATCTTCACCGCCAAGCAATTGTAAATAGGCTTCGTAGTGCGGCAATGCCTCGGCACTTTTTCCCATGTATAAATCATAAAGGATGGCGATATTTTTATGGCTCTCAGCGTGAAACGGCCAAAGGCTCAAGGCTTTTTTATAATTTGCTTCTGCAGCGGAAAAATCTCCCGTTTCGCGCTGCAAAATAGCAAGTTGATTGTAAGCATCAAGGTTGGTGTGGTTTGCCGCAATCGCATCATTAAATGCCTGCTCCGCCCGCTTGTCTTCTTTTTGCGCGCGATAGACTAAACCTAAATTGAGGTGCGCACCCGACAGTTTGCTATTCTCGGCAATTACTTTTTGCAAGAGAGATTCCGCCAGCGCCCACTGTTTATTGTGCATGGTACGAGTGGCGTCGGTAAAATTTTGCTGCGCAGCTCGGCTTACTGAGGGTTTGTTTTGCAAATACGGATTGGGCGTTACCGGCCCAGCGGGCAATATAGATGCACCCGCTGCCGCAACAGTTGGTGCGGCATCGTCCTTCGCGGCTTTGCTTTTTTTCCCCGGTTCCGATGCGCAGCCAGCCAAAATCAGCACTAATAAACTGGCGATGAGCTTAGTGAATGTCATTGCTCACCTCCATGCGTGTTTCAGTTTTGTTGTAGCGCGCTGGCAACAATTTGGCCAGCGCGTCAAAGCTGCGTTTTACACCGGCGTCGTAGGTACCTTTCCAACTGCGCTGGGCGTTGGCTTGATGAATTTCAATTGCTTTTTCCTCAAAGGGATAAGCCTGCTCTTCCAATAGAATCTCATACTGTTCGAGTGCCAATTCATCTAGCTCTTTCGGGCGCTGGGAGTTCATTAGATCGCGACTGAGCTGCGCATAAATTTCGCCAATTTTAAAACTTGCCTCAGTCGTAAATTCACTCACACCAAACGCCAAAACCTGCTCTTGTGTTTTAAGCGCTTTTTCCAGCGCGGCGCGTTTGCGCTGCAAACTATTCTTGAGCGGCAGGGTTAATTGAATGCGCGTAAATTCATCGTATGCGGGCTGCGACAACTCCGACTGGGCACTCGCCGCCAGATACGTCGAGCGATCTGTTTTGGCACTGCCCGCGCGATTGTGGGTATTAATAATATTTTGCAGCCAATACAAACGTTTTTCTTTATCGCCTGCCGCGCCATACAATTCGGTTAGTTTAAATTGTGCTTCCAAATTATTCGCCAGCGGGCGTGCATATTCGGTGGCATAGCGACGATACTGCTCAATTGCCTGCGCGCGCCGGCCGGACTTTTCATACAACTCAGCGCCCATATAGAGCGACTGGCGTTTTACATCTGGATCGGTACTTGTGCGTTCCATCACTACTAACTCATCTGCCGCCAGCTGCCACTTACTCTGATTTTGATAAATCAATACCATCTTGGCCGGCAAGGTGGAGACTAATTGATGATTGGGATATTTTTTGCGAAAACCCAAATACACATTTTCGGCCTGCGACCATTTTTCCTGCTCGATTAGATAGACACCGGCATCGTACTGCGCTTTGGCGGCAATCTCGGTATCGGGAGTAACCATAGTGATGCGCAGCAACTGTTCGATCGCCGCATCCTTATCACCAAATACTAAACTCGCCTCGGCCTGCTGATAAATACTTGCCGCTATGCGCTCACGCACTTGTTGTGCGCTGGGTGCACCTGGGCTTTTGCCGAATGCTGGCAATAAATTCAATACCTGCACATACGCTTGTTCCGCTGCAGCGTATTCCTTGGTCTCAAAACGACTGTGCCCGAGGATTAACCAGCTAGAAAATAATAATTTTCCCTCCGGCGGCGGTTGCCACTCGATCACACGTTCGGCAACCATTTTCGCATCGACATAGCGATTCTGTTGCAACAAATCATTGGCTGCTTCCGCGAGTACTACTACAGCGCGCGGATCAGTGTTGTAAACATCGGCAAAATTCAGTGCATTTTGAATTTTGCGGTTTTGCCATTCTTGTAAACGATTGTCGGGTAAGCTACGCGCCGATTGGACTAATTGTTGCGGCAATAGAATTGCGGCGTAGCCCGCATCGGCACCGCGTAATTTATCCATGTAACCGTAGGCAACTTGTTCATAGGCGTCCATGGCAGCTGGTAGATCACCGGCTTCATTGAGACATTCAGCAAGCAGGAAGGTCATCTCCGCTACCTGCGCGTCTTTTGCGAAGGTCTGTACAAATTCGCGATACCACTTTGCAGCGCGGCCGAAAGCTGCAGTCGCTTCTGTATTTTTTGTCGCTTTAAAATTCTGTGCTTGCGCATGTTCAAACTGCGCCAGCTCTTGAAGGGATAGGTGTAAATAAGCGAGTGCGTTATCGCCAATTGCACCTTTTCGCTGTGTCCAGTAATTGCTGCTGATGCCGTAGCGCTCAACAAAATCCTGTTTGGCGGGCAAAATTAAACTAGGGAAATCCCCCTGCTGATAAACATCAATGACTTTGATACTAAAGCTGGGCGCAAAGTCCGAATTGGCATTGTGCTGCACAAAATGTTGATAAGTTTCCGCACTGTCGGTGAAACGTTTTTGATCGAGATACAATTGCCCAAGTTGTTGGTAGAGCAAATACTCGTATGCGCGACCACCGCCCAATTGCGTTTGCAAATCGCTGATCGACTTTGCACCGTCCAGGTAGGACAAGGATAAACCCATCACACGCAGGGTATCTTTAACCAGATTGGCTTTGGAGGCACCTATATCTGTGAGTGCTGCATCTACATCGTTGGAACTTTTTGCGTGCCCGATTAATTGATCTAATACGCGAGCAAAAGAATTGAGTGCAAGATCGTAATCGCCGCGTTTAAATTGCGCCCAACCTTTCATGTAAAGCGCGTTTTGTTGCAGTTCCGGATTGTTACCCTTCACCACCGCATCGTAATTGCGTTCGGCTGCGGCATAGTCGCCATCGGCAAAAGATTTTTCTGCGCGACGAAATTGTGTTTCCGCCATAAATTTGGAATCGGGATTAGTGCCCACCAATTGATCCAATACCACAGCCGCCTCATCGCTGCGGCCATCGAGCGACATCGCCTTGGCAAGTTTGTAGCGCAACTGATCAGCTTCTATGCCTTTCACTGGCTGCGCGCCTGTCTCCTGCATTTTTAACAGCTCGCTGTACATGGCAACCGGCTTGTCGTAAAAGCGGCGCATATCGGTGGCATCAAGCTGCGCTTTTTCACTGCGCGCCATTTCCAAATCTGCAAGGCGCACCATAATTTGTTGGCGCAATGCGGGATCATCCGCAACCGACAAAGCGCGCTGATAACTTTGCTCTATGCGGGCCATATCGAGCACCGCCACTTTTGCTTTGGCGTCAGGTAATTTTGCGGCAGGTAAATCGGCAAGGGTTTTGCCGCGCCCATCATCGCCCAAGCCGATCATGCTGCAACCGTTCAATTGCACAATACCGCCAACAATCAAAGCGATGAACGTGATTCGCAACAAAGGCGGGTTAAGGTGCTTCATTCTGGCTGTTTCCTTAACTCGGCGTCGTATAACCGCGCTACCGCAAGATGCGCCTGCGCCAAATAATTGTTCAAGCGTTTTTCATGCGCCGCTAACTGCTGGTCCACTTTTTCGCGCAACAAGCGGCTCTGGGTAGCAATTAGCTGATCAGTATTTTGCAGATGCGCGCTAACTTCTTTTTGCATCACTTGCACACGCGCGAGGGTCGGCTGAATATCCATGCTGGTCGCGGTAACCTCGGCGATGTTTTGGCGGGTTTTTGCGATTTGTGCGAGGCTTGCATCAATCGTTTTTAATTCACTTTGCTGCACGGCGAGCTGCGCGGGATATTCCTGCGCAGCGCGCCACACTAAAATACCGCCAAACATTTTCGCGCGGACTTCCAGCTCACTGGTATCCTGCCCTTCGGCTTTCATACGCGCAATTGTCTGCTGGCCGCGTTCGATGCGCGCGTATAATTCGCGCGTCTCGTCATCGGCCAGCGCCATATAATTTTCACTGCTACGGATCTGTTCCAACTGATGCGCTAGTGCACCGCGTTCCGCCAATAATTTTTGTTCATGCTGCGCGATAGAATTTTGTTTGAGCAGCTGTTCCTGGCGGTCGCGGGTCGCCTGTTTTTGCAACAACAAGTCATGATAGGCATCGAGCTTGGGCAACCAATTTTGTAGTAGTGTTTGCAGGCGTAGCAGATCACGCAAATCCAGCACTGCCGTTTGAAATGCATTTTTGGCAAATAATTCGCTGAGGTAAGCCGAGCGGGTTTTAATAATGCTGGTGCCATCCAACTTCAACCAGTTTTGTCCGTCGTCAGTTACCACGGCGGTGAGCGCATCATCTTGAGCGGTCTCTTGTGTGGCTTCTTGCGCAGAGTGGGGACGCAATACTTTTCTTGCCTCTTCTGCGGAGAGCGGTTCGCTACCGACCAAGGTCAGCAATTCTCCTTCGGTGAGAGTTGCACGCATATCGCGGATCAATTGGATTTCGCGCGCGAGCAATTCTTCGGCAGATTGATAGGCATTAACAGCTTCGCCCTGTGCACCTAATTTTTCATAGGCGTAAGGTAAAGCGAGCAGGGATTCCTGCACGGCGGGATACATCAAACTGCGTGAGCGCAATAGCTGCCAAGGCCGTAGCGCCACATCATATTCTTCCTGCGCGATTGCGGCCCAGCCGTATCCGAGCAGCGCTTGATTGGCGAAGACACCATCGAGCCGAACCTTGGTGAACTCACGAATTGCAGCGGCGTATTTTTTCTCGGCAAGATAGGAGTAACCCATCGCGGTGTAGGTTTTGTCTTGCAGCGCCCACTGCTCTTTGCGACGCAGGGGATTATCAACCAAATCGATTTCAGTTAACTCACTGAAAAATTTCTGCGCGCTGGCAAAGTCACCTTCGCGCGCGTGGGCAGCTCCCAAATTATAAAACGTGTACGGACTCCATGAGCGCAACTCATCGGTGTCAATATTCTTCGGAGTCAACTCCGCGTAACTTTTATTGCGGATGCGGATATTAATTTGCAGCGCTTGCATTTGTGCGCGCAGCGAGGGTTTAAATTCGCTACTAACACGCGCGAAACTTTGCTCAGCGGCAGCCCAATCGCCACGGGTATAGTGTAGTTTTCCAAGATAAAACCAAGCGGCATCGCGCACCGATTGCGGGCGACGTTCGTCTTGCAATATTTGATTAAAGACACCTTCGGCGTGATCTTGCATACCAAAGGCGAGACTGACGCCACCAGCGATTAGTTCAGGGTTATCGCCGTGCCCCTGAATACCGTCGCGTGTATCCGCAACCATTAACTCAGCGAGTGCGGCAATATAATCCTGTTGATAATAATGATAGAGCGCTACACCGTAGCGCAGATCGGCTACAGAGGTTTTGGGTTTTTCTTTGGCATCTACAGAAGTAACGACGACTGCAGCAAGCAACAGAAAATAGCGCACTACCAGTGTGGGCTTGCGCATTACATCTGCCATTGTTTGATATCAAAAACCGGCTGCAGTTGTGCGGTGGAATCCACAATGCGCAGTTCCAGTACCACTGGCTCCTGCGCCTTGGTGATAAGGATTTTGGCCCCACGCTTGTAATCTTGCTGCGGCCCGCGCCCGGTAAAAAACGCGCTGATTTCATGCTCGCCCGCTTTTAAATTACCCACATACAAGCGCTGCACACCGCCGCGAAACAGCGCTTTGGTTTGTTTGTCGGTGTAGAGTTCGCTCGCGACTAATTTGTCATTAATTTCCAGTTTGATCGCATCCAGCGCGAAAAAAGCACCCAGGTCCATGGAGACATAAATCGCCACCTGGCTGCTCGCGGGATAGAGCAATTCCTCTTCCAGAATTAACAAATCGCGATTAAGTGTGAGCACGGATTCTTTGAGCGATTCCACCTGCCCCGCACTGGTCGCGGGCGCTTGCGCCAATACGCAGGAACAACTCAACAGGGGAATTAAAATAGCCAGATGAAACCACTGGCGCAGTGGGTGGATCATGCTCTCTCTCCGATTTTTGTGTGGACGATTCTTGTTATCAACCGGCTTTGTGCCTGGCCCATGGCAGCTAAAGCGCGATATTGGCATGGGTCGCCGCAATAAACGAATCATTCTAGAAGCCAAACTGCATCTTGGATGTGACAGTCAGCACAGTTGATCTGGCGCTTGAGTTATTTTTTGCCGCACTGCTCAACGCCTGACCAGCAACTGTGAATCTTCGCTGGGAAAGCTAAAAGCTTAGATGGTTTTTGACTGAAAGAGAGAAAGAAAAACGCTAATGTTCGGGCGATATTACTCCGGCGGCATCAAGCCCTTGCTGTAGGACACTTTGCCCTCACTGGAAATAATCACCGCATCAAAACCCGGGAGGCGATTGATTAGCGCCATGCCTTTTTCCGCACCCATTACAAAGACTGAAGTAGAGAGCGGATCGGTATCAAAGCCAAGCGGGCCGATTATGGTGACGCTGTTGATCCCGTTGGTCGATTTACCGGTGCGCGGATTGATGATGTGATGCACACGCTCACCCTTGTCATCGATAAAATAGCGTTCGTAATCGCCTGAGGTTGAAACGGCGACGTCTTCCAGTGGCAAGGTAATCGCTACGGCATCGGCGCGCGGGTTTTTAATACCGATCAACCAGGGGCGGCCGAATTTATCGCCGATAACCCGGCTATCGCCACCCGCACCGACGCTGGCGTGTTTGACGCCGAATGCCTGCAAAATCTCAACAGCTTTATCGACCGCATAGCCCTTGGCGATACCGCCCAAATCGATATAGAGCTTGGGGTGTTCAAACCAGAGGGTATTGTTTTTAGTATCGAGATGAATCAGGCGGTAATTGATGGCGGGCAGCAATTCTTCGCGCTGCTGCGCGCTGGGGCTGAGTTTATTGCGATAGTCGTAATAGCGTGCGAGGGAGGCGAAGGTGATATCAAATGCACCCTCACTCAACGCGCTGTAGTGGAGGGATTTATCAATAATTGCAGCCAACTCGGGCGAAATACTGAGCGGTTTTTTGGCGCTGGCTTTGGGCGCTAGCTGGTTGGCGCGATAGAGTTCGCTGGTCTCGATGTAGGGGCTGAAATGCGCATCAATGCGGCGCATTTCTGCCATCACCGCAGCGACTGCTTGCTCACCTTTTTGATCGTCTTCAAGCCAAAGCGCAACGCTGACTTTGGTGCCCATGATGTCCTGCTCATCGCCGTGCCATTTGGCCAGAACAAGCTGGCTGGCAACTAACAAGACCGTAAAAAGCAGGAGGCGCATGGCTGCGTCAGAGATTCATGTCGACACGGTATTGAGTTTTGCCCTCTTCATCTACCCGGTCTTGCTGGGCAAACATTGAGAGGAGGTCGCGCGCATTGGCGGCGTCAAAAAAGGATTGGGGCGCAGCTAGCTCGCCCTTTACGGTACCGCCGCTGGGCGCCGCCAATTCGATCTGCAAATTTACATCCACCGGGCCGGATAATTGAAAGAATTTGGCGCTGACACCATTATTGCCATTGTCACTCAACTCAGCAGCATAGCTGCCAATATCCAGCCAATTTGCGCCGGTGTTCACGCGCGCATCATTCCAGGTGAGCTTGCCTTTGAGTTTGAGCAACATATTGCCGCGCAATTCAAGCTCCTCGATATGAGATGAGAACTGGCCCTGGATAGGCACGGGGATTTTTGCCTGGAGCAACGCCACTGGCAGGGATACATCGGCATCGCGGACCTTTACCGCGCCGCCGGAACCACCGCAAATTTCGCCATTGAACTCCTGCATCGGCAGTTTGGTGGTCACATCCGCGCAGGGTGACAGTGTCAGTAAGGAAAGCGGGCTGAGGCTCCAGCTGAGCTGTCCGAGCGAATACTCCTGGCTGGCGGTGCGCACGCTGGCGAGGCTGGCGCGACCCGTCCAGAGGGAGCCGGTCACACCGCTTAAGGCCACGCCAGTGCCGCGCGTTAGCAAGTACCCACCCCAAATCGCCGGGATATTGCTGATCGCAAATACCAAAAACAGGCCAACCCCAAGCGGGATCCAGAGTTTTTTGTGGGTTTTTAACAAAACAGGTAAACGGCTCATAGGGCTGGTTTCAATCGTGTTCAAATAGCATCGATTCAGTTTAACTGTACCGATAGGAAATTTAGTTAGCTCTTTGCAGGCGCAAGGTCACGGTTACCTGACCTGGGTCATTGGTAGAGGCGATGGATAGATCACTCACGGTAATGCCCTGCTTGAACTCTATCTCATACAACCACTGCATGAGCGGGCCGAAGGCCGCGCGATCCAAGCGTACACGCACGTCACCATTTGAACCAGGCTGGAGGTTGCTCATCGAAAGACCATTGGCGCGCAGAGTGCTGTCAATCAGTCCACTGATATTTTCGGTACTACCGCTTGCGCCTGCCGAGCGAAACTGTTGGATTTGCGCTGCCGCAATCTGCACGCGCCCGAGAGTTTGGGTGGAGGCGATATTGGCCGCCAGCAACTGGGCGCGTTTTTTATCGATAGGAACGATCAGCATCAGCCATAGCAAGTAGAGGGCTACAGCCAGACCACAGCCGAGAATTAACATTTGCTCGCGGCGATTGTACTTGTTGAGAAAATTCAGTAGCTGATTCATGGCGGCTTACCGGTTAGGGATTCTTGGTCACTTTAAGACTTGCTGTCTGCACGTTGCCCTGGGCGTTATAGCTCGATGTCTCGGCATTTAGTCCCTGACTACGGATTTTTTCACTGAGCGATTCGAAGGCGCTAAAGCTGTCGGCCTGAATACTCATATTCAACTGGCCCGCCTCACCTGCGTAGGCAATAGCCTTGATAACTACATTGGGCTCTTGCGCAATTTGCGGCAATACCAACGTTAGCATCTCCATCACACTGGCTGACTGACCAACCGGCTGGGTTTGTTTTAGGAGGTTATTGAGTTGTTTTTCGGCGTCGACGATCCGCCCCTGGGTAATCACACCGCGCGCGGTGGCTTCAATTTGCTGGCGGATTTTCAGGTTTTCGTTACCGAGCTTGTGGATTTCAAACATCGAGGTGCCGAGATAAACCGCAACGCAGATGCCAGCAAAAATTGCTACCGACTGCCAGAGTTTCCACCAGCGCTCAATCGGCAAGCGCTGGGAAAAGTCGCCTTGACAAAGATCAATCGAGTTATTGCTGTAATCGAGCGCCCACTCGTCGGCAAGCGTTTGGCTGGCGATGGCATCCTGCAGTTCGGCGGGAATCAATTCGCCCAAGGTGGCGAGATCCGCCTCTGAAGCCGCGCGCAAATGCAAATTGGGCAAGTTGTTGACTCGCTCCTGATCGCGTAGCAACATCTGCAGCGCCATGCGCGCATGCTGCCGGGCGACACTGAAGCCCAAGGTGCTGGCGTAACGCAGGTAAACCTGATTTTGATACAGCCCTAGCGACCAGTGATCGGTACTCTCGCCTGCGCTGTGGGCGGCTAATGGAAGCGTCAAGGGTGCAGTCCAGCAGCGTGTTACTTCGATGCCCAGAGCAGCGAGCTCGGCAAACGCCGCTTGAAGCCAGGTTTTGTCGGCAAACGCGACTACCACTTTGCCATCGGCTGGCGTGCCCAGGGCGAAATGAAGATCCTCCACATCACCGACAACAGAGTCTTCCAGCTGGAACGGCAAAAGGTTGCGGAGGTGTTTTTTCTCTTTATCACTGTACTCCAGCTGACGTGTATTCACCCGACTGCCGGGCAATATGACCCAAGCCGATTGAGGGTTGGTGGGTTTTTCGCCCAGCGCAGCGCGTAGATCTTCGCGGCTGCCGCTGCCTTGGGTGGCGGCCATACCATCCGCACCCAGCCAGCACCAGCGAAAGCTGTCGGCAAGACTTTTGCCGTCATCGGCAGTATTTACAGAGAGCACCAATTGCATAGACATAATTTGCTCTAACTCTTTGCTCAATCAGATTGGGGTTAAGGCTTATTCAACCAATTCGGTATCGCCATCTTCATCTTGTTCGCCGCGCTCGACGGTCGGCAACTCAAATACATCATCGCGCCGTATCACTTGTAGCGTACCCGGCTCAGCACCGCGCATCATAAGGCTACGCATACTACGGCGCTGATCTACCAACTGCACTGTCGAATTCAACCAAAAGTACTTCGTATTGACCTGGAGGCCAGTTTTATCCAGCGGATTGCCCGCGAACATTGAATTCCAATCCGCTTCCATAGTTGCTAGATCCCACCCGTCCGGCAACCGTTTAGCGAAAAACTGCGCCATATCTTCAGGGTTCATGGGTACCAACTCAGTAGAACCATTCAGGCACAACAGCAGATTGTTGATGCCCTTCCCATAGGGGCCTACCAAATCCAGAGTATTAATATTTAACCCGGCATCAGGCACCGGCAAAATCGTGATATACGGCTGCAAGAGCGTTACCAGCAGCGGGTTTTCATTAAATCCGCGGACCAAGCGCAATTCATCCACCGACTTAAAAAACGCATTAGGCGTACGGTAGGGCTCTTCCATTCCCTGATAAAAGTTCGACTCCGCACCACCCGGCCCCGACTCGTCTTCGTCTCCATCCATCCAGTCAACTACTGCCGCTAACAGCATCTCTGCTTGATTTCGGTCTAGGGGCAGATCGGGAAAAGTCTGTAACAGACGAATGAATCGACGCTGCGGCTCGCTATAACGGTCATGCGCACCGTCCGGCTTGGTTAAATCTATTTGATGCCCTGCAAGATCGTTCAAATTAAGCTGTGCAGTGGCATCAGTCATGCGGGCGAACCCGCTGACACCCTCATCCTCAATCGGCACCTCACTGCCCCAAGGTTCTCCGAGGAAGTCCTTCTCTTTATCAATATCCGCCTCACGAAACATCAACTTGGCGACCTCTTCAGTGCCCTCCAAAAATGCTCGCGCCTGAGTGCCATGCCAACGGGTTTCTGCACGCGCCAGACCCAACTGATACTGGGCGGCAAATTTGACACTCAGACCGGCAACTAGCGCGACTATTAACAGCACCAGCACCAGCACCGTGCCTCGTTCGTGGTTAGACCATCGAGTCAAGCTATTGCTGCTGTTCAGGCATGGCGAAAAGACGCGCACTACTGCCACCCCCTTTGAGTTCGATGGTGATCTCTATCGCCAGGGGCAAGTCATGTACGCTGGCGCCCTGCTGATTGTTGTCGGGCCACTGGTGCAACCAATCTTCCGAAAACTCACGACCTTCCAGTGCCGATTTACCCTTAGACGTAATTGCACCCTGATACAAGAGTCGCACTTGGAGGTCTTCAACTTCCTCCAGCAACAGCTGATGAAAACCGTCGTCGTCCTCCAAATCGAGGTCGGACAAATCGAAATTGCGTTCGGGCGCAAAGTCCCGCCAGAGCTTGCCGTCCTCTACCCGGTAGGAAACAATTTGCAGATCGCTACGCGGCAAATTAGAGAAATTGACCCAGCCACGGCGCTTGAACAAAAGTACTAACTGATCTGCATTTTCACCCGAGGAGCGCAGACTCTCTGCCTGAAAAACGGTATTTTTGTCCGCCGCGGCGGGCGGTATTGCATGGCGCAAATCCGACGCAATAAGTTGCCAGGCACGGTCGAAACGATTGATCTCTGCCAACACTTCGTTAGTCCGCGTGGCGCCTTCATCGGCCGCGTCGAGTGACTGAAAAGCCATCATGGCAATCAGTGCCGATATCACTAGCGCAATCATCACTTCGAGCAGTGTAAAGCCTTGCTGAGGTTGCGGTTGTGGCTGCAGAGACTCCACGTTATTGCACCCGCACAAGTTCAGGATCACTGATATAACCCGTGAGACGCGCGAGTGCTGGCTGATCTTCATCGACCGAAGTGCGACCCAAGCTGGCGCCATCGGCTGCACCCAGCAGACGAACGGCAACTTCAATTCGTTTAAAACCGGGAATGGTCTCCATAGCAATAGTCGTCATCTGCCACTGCCATCGCAGACCGGCCAAGTCCACTGTACCCGCATCTTTTTCCGGGACTTTATAGTCAATTAACACTTTTTTAGCTTTTTGCTGCTGCAACAAGCGCACCCTCGTCAGTTGGTTTTCCGCAACCCAATAGGCGTAGGTCTTGTCGCGGATCGAGGCCGAACCATCAAGTTGGGTCAACACCAACGTGATCAATGCTGGCAGCGCCATGGCGACTATCATCAGTGCAATCATCGCTTCCAGCAGGGTAAAACCGCGCTGTTTAGCGCGCGGTAATGAGGGGTTCACCAGAGGAATTTTCATCGTCCGCGCTGATCCTCCTTCACCCGTTTTTCCTCACTGACCCAACGCAGTTCACCGGTAAGTTCCAGCTCAAACAGCTCGGTTTCGCCTATTTCAGCGCCGGGTAATTGATCGGCGTAAATAGTGATTTCGATCTTGCCCGAGCCATCGCCACTGGGGAAAAAACCCATCACCGGATCCTGATATTCAAGCTCGGGATCAAACTCCCAGAGTTCATCTTCAACCACAAAATCAATCTTCTGCCCTTCCGCCAAACAGTGCTGGCTGAGCTCGGGCAGATCCTGCCATTGGCGGTCGCGCACACGGCGCCACTGATAGCACCACTGCTCCTGACCATC
>CAZCJR010000031.1:0-44504 GCA_964499225.1 uncultured Cellvibrionaceae bacterium
TTCAGAGGTTCGCTAAAACATGCGCCTCTGGCAAATTTCCAATGAGATAACCGCATGGCGTTATTAAATATCACCTCGCCCCACACCCACGGGGCCAATCGCACCGGGCGCATTATGCGTCTGGTGGTTTACGCCACCATTCCCGGCATAGTCGCTCTCACTCACTTTTTTGGCATTGGCGTGCTGATCAATGTGCTGCTGGCGAGCTTGAGTTGTATCGCCTTTGAAGCGCTGGTGATGAAACTGCGCGCACGCCCGATTATGTTTTACTTGCGCGATTGCAGTGCCTTGGTGACCGGTGTTTTGATCGGTGTTTCGCTGCCGCCCTACTGCCCCTGGTGGCTGGTGATCAGCGCGAGTTTTGTGGCGATTGTATTGGCCAAACAACTCTACGGCGGCATGGGTTTTAACCCGTTTAATCCGGCGATGGTCTCCTATGTATTGCTGCTGATTTCATTTCCGGTACAGATGACCCAATGGGCGACGCCGCTGCCGATGCTCGCCGATGGCCAAACCGCTCCGAGTATTGTGGCCGCACTGGAGCAAATCTTTTTGGGCACACCTATCGACGGTTACAGCTCCGCCACCGTGTTAGATGTGATGAAACAAAACTCCGGTCTTACGCTGGATGATCTCTATCAACAACAACCGATATTTGCCGAAGGTCGCTGGGCGGGCGCGGGTTGGGAGTGGGTGAATATCGCCTTTTTGCTGGGCGGGATTTATCTGCTCTACAAAAAAGTTTTTACCTGGCATGCGCCTATCTCGATGCTGCTTGCATTGGTGGTTATGGCCGCACTGTTTTACGACAGCGGCAGCTCCAACTCCGGCGGCTCACCGATTTATCACCTGCTCTCGGGCGCGACTATGCTCGGCGCGTTTTTTATCGTAACTGATCCCGTCAGCTCTGCTGTAAGCACGCGCGGCCGCATCGTTTACGGCGCGTTGATTGGTGTATTAATTTATGTGATTCGCGCTTGGGGCACCAGCTATCCAGACGGTGTGGGTTTTGCGGTCCTGTTGATGAACTTCGCCGCGCCCTTTATCGATTACTACACCACGCCGCGCACTTACGGCCACAAAAAACCGCGCCGCGCGACCGACGCCAGCAAACAAGATGGAGGTCACTGATGCTCGGCCAATCCATTAGCAAAAACAGTCTGCTGCTTGCCGCGTTTGCACTGGCGACGGCTGGTACGCTTGCGCTCACTAATCTCGGTACCAAAGATCGCATCGCCGCCGCTGAACGCGCGGCACAACAGCGCGCTCTGTTTGAGATCATCCCCCTGCCAAGCCACGACAACGACTTGCTCAACGATGCGATTCCCGTTCCGCAAAGTGCGCAGGAATTACTGAATGTCGGCAGTGAAGCCAGCATTTACCGCGCGCGTCGCGATGGAGAAATTACTGCACTGATTATTCCGGCGCGAGCACCTGATGGTTACTCGGGCGATATCGATATGATCGTCGGTGTTAATCGCGATGGCAGCGTCGCCGGTGTGCGCATTATCAGACACAAAGAAACACCCGGTTTGGGCGATAAAATCGACCTCAAAAAACACCAATGGATTTTAAGTTTTGATGGCAAAAATTTGCAGGTGCCGTTTATCGACGAATGGAAAGTAAAAAAAGACGGCGGTGTGTTTGATCAATTTGCTGGTGCGACTATTACGCCGCGCGCTGTTGTAGGCCAGGTAAAACATGTACTCGAATTTGTTGCCGCTAACCAGCAAAGCCTGTTTAACGATTCGCTGCTAACTCCTACTGCACAATCCTCTACTAAACAATCGTCAGACACAGGTAAAGACCATGAGTAGTGACGTAGATTACAAAGAAATTACCCAAAAAGGTTTGTGGGGCAACAACGCAGCGCTAGTGCAGTTACTCGGGTTGTGCCCGTTGCTCGCCGTCAGCTCCACGGTTGTCAATGCACTCGGGTTAGGTCTCGCAACATTGATCGTGCTGGTTATTTCCAACTCCGTCGTGTCGTTGATTCGCCGTCAAGTAAGCGACGCTGTCCGCCTGCCCGCCTTTGTGATGATTATCGCCTCGGCAGTAACCTGCACCGAATTATTGATGAAAGCGTTTACCTACGAACTCTATTTAATTCTCGGGATATTTATTCCGCTAATCGTTACCAATTGCGCCGTACTCGGCCGCGCCGATGCCTTTGCCAGTAAAAACAAACTCCTACCCGCAGCGGTGGATGGTTTTATGATGGGGCTGGGTTTTATGCTGGTATTGGTCGCTGTGGGCGCGGTGCGCGAATTGCTCGGCACCGGTCATCTGTTTGCCGATATGCAGCTCTTGTTTGGCGAGTCAGCACGAAGCTGGCAGCTCAATATTTTTGGTGAAAGTTTTCCCAATGTAATTTTTGCATTGCTACCACCCGGTGCGTTTATTGTGGTGGGTTTTCTGATCGCCGGAAAAAATCTGATCGATGCAAAATTAAAAGCGCGCGCCGATGCACTCAAAGCACAGACCGCCAAAGGCAGTAAGCGTGTGCGCACTACCGGCAGCGTCGCTTGATAGCTGCCTGTTCAAACGGAAACGCTACCCTTCTATTATCTAAACAGGAGTGAACGATGTTAGATCAAGAACAAATGATGCAGTTGGTTGAGCAGTACGTGGTGCCGTGGAGCATTAAAATATTATTGGCCTTGGTGATTTTTGTAGTGGGCCAAGTGGTCACTAAAATCATCAGCAGTATGTTGGGCAAAGTGCTCTCGCACACCAAACTAGACTCCATTTTGATCGAATTTATCCAGTCGCTGGCGCGCGCCATGTTGATGATCATTGTGATTATCGCCGCGCTGGATCAGCTGGGCGTAAATACCAATTCCGTGATTGCAATTCTTGGGGCAGCAGGCCTGGCAATCGGCCTGGCGTTGCAGGGTTCCCTGCAAAATTTCGCCGCCGGTTTTATGCTGTTGATCTTCCGTCCTTTCAAAGGTGGCGATTTTGTGGAGGCCGCGGGAACCGCCGGGATTATCGAAAAAATCGGCATTTTCTCCACCGTGCTGCACACGGGCGATAATAAAGAAGTCATTATTCCCAACGGCGCCATCTACAGCAGCAATATCATCAATTATTCCAAACGCCCCACACGTCGTATCGATATGATTTTCAGCATCGGCTACGAGGACGATATCCGTAACGCGCGCGATGTGATTGCCAGTATCCTCAAAGACGAACCGCGTATCTTGCCCGAGCCAGCGCCGTTGATCGCGGTGGGTGAGCTAGGGGCAAGCAGCGTGAACCTGTTTGTGCGCCCCTGGGTAAAAACCGAAGACTATTGGGACGTCAAATTCACCGTCACCGAAAAGATTAAACTCGCCTTTGATGAGAGTGGTATCACCATTCCCTTCCCACAAATGGATATCCGCTGGACACAACCCCCCACGACTTGATCGATGGCCGCCGTATCGGAATCTATTCATATACGGCGCCCAGCTTTGGTGCGGCTTAGATCACTTTGCTTAATGCGCCAAATTAGCCTTGACGCATCCCCCCCCTGCTCTTAACCTAAGCGCCCTTTTTTTCCTGAGTTCTGGTTGCTGTTATGACCTACTGCGTTGCGATCAAAGTTGATGCGGGTCTGATTTTCTGTTCAGACTCACGCACCAATGCAGGTGTTGATCAGGTCAGCACCTACAGCAAGATGTATCACTTCGGCATTGAGGGCGATCGCCAGATCGTAATCAATTCTGCCGGTAATCTTGCTACCACCCAATCTGTGATCGCGAAAATTCGCAAGGACATCAAAGACGGCGCCGATGTCAGCCTCGCTACTGTCGATAGCATCCATGATGCGGCTGACTATGTCGGCGAAATCAGTGTCGCTATTCAAGAGAAACACGCGCAGCACAATAGTAATGTGAGTTTTGAAGCCAGTTTTTTACTGGGTGGTCAGATTACGGGTGAAAGCACGGCGGTGATGATGATTTATCCGCAAGGTAATCACATCACCACCTCCAAGCAGACCCCTTACTTGCAGATTGGCGAGAGCAAATACGGCAAACCAATTCTCGACCGTATCCTCAAACCCGAAACCGGTCTGGATACCGCCGGGCTCTGCGCGCTGGTCTCCATGGACTCGACGATGAAATCCAACCTCACCGTTGGTCCACCTATCGAGTTAATGACCTACGCCGCCAATAGTGGGATCATGCAGCACAATCTGTTTGAAGCGGATAATGACTACCTGCGCGAACTGACCCGCTACTGGGACAGATTAATCGTGGAAGCATTTTTACAATTGCCACCGGTTAACTGCCTGCCTAAAAAAGACGTCTAGCGCTGACCGCTAGCCTATTAATCGTTCAGTCAATAAAAAGGCCGGCAGTATTTAGCGACTGTCGGCCTTTTTTATTACGGCAGCACTCACTGTGTATCGGCTGTATCCTGACTAATAATATGCGAGGTCTGTTGCACCGCAATCGGCCATGCATAGAGTATGGCCTTCACCAGTGTAGCGAGCGGGATGGCAAAAAATACCCCCCAAAACCCCCAAAACCCGCCGAAGACCAACACCGCTAAAATGATCGCCACCGGGTGCAAATTCACCGCCTCAGAAAAAAGTATGGGCACCAATACATTGCCATCCAAAGCCTGAATAACCCCGTAAGCCAACATCAGCCAGATAAACTCCGACGACCAACCCCACTGAAAATAAGCGACCAATGCCACCGGTAAGGTCACCACCGCTGCCCCTATGTAGGGAATCACTACCGATAAACCCACGGCTATGGCTAATAAAGCGGCATAGTTCAAACCCAAGTATGCAAATACGACATAGGAAACTACGCCCACAATCAGAATTTCAATCACCTTGCCGCGCACATAATTGGCAAACTGTTGATTCATTTCCTGCCATACCCTGGACATCATCGGGCGTTTGTTGGGCAAGAATTTGGCACTCCATGCGATGATCACACTGCTGTCCTTCAAAAAGAAAAACACCAAAATCGGCACCAGAATCAGATAAATCAGCAAACCAATCAACATCGGAATGTTAGCGACCGAGAAACTCACCACGCCCTGCCCAAGCGAGCTTAATTCTGTCGTCATGGTGCTAAACAGCTGCTCCAACTGACGCTCGCTAATCAGCCGTGGATACTTCTCCGGCAGCAATGCCAAAGCACTTTGACCCTCCATGATCATGCGCGGCAACTCATTAAAAAAGCGCAATAACTGCGTCCACAGAATAGGGAGGAGTAACAACAAGAGTGCGACCAGCGATAACACCAGCACCAGAAAGGCGATAGTCACGGCAAGACCGTGGGGAGCGCCCCAACTACGCAGACGTGCGACCATGCCCTGCATCAGGAACGCAATCACAATCGCGGCAATCATCGGCGCAAGCACCTGCCCCATGGTCATCACTGCAATCACCCCCGCCGCCAGTAGCAGCAGCAGGACCAGCGCCTCTTCGTCGGAAAAATAGCGATCTACCCAATTCTCGAAGATTTTCAACATACAGATACTCGTTATTTGAATAAAAGATAAACCCAAGGGCTGTCAGAAGTATAAACTCGGGGGCAGCTTGATTAAGGAAAAAATATGCTAAATCAGCAACATCCGTTACAAACCTGTAGTTGTGGTGCAAATTTTGCGTAACTCATTGCCTAACCCCACGAATGGGAAGCCATGTACCATTACAGGCGACAATGGCTAGCTATAACAGCGATGACACAAAGGTAATACTTGAATGCGATGATTAATTTCTGCCTGTTCCCGGACCGGTGCACCCCGACGTGCACCACATTGGCCCACAACCCATTTTGTGCAGATAAGGAATAAAACTATGGCTATCCGCGTTGCCATTCACCACAAAACCCACTATGAATTTGATCGCCTGACTTCGCTCTTCCCCCATGTACTGCGTTTACGCCCGGCGCCCCATAGCCGCACTAAAATTCACAGCTACTCCTTAAAAATCGAACCGGCCGATCATTTTATTAACTGGCAGCAAGACCCTTTCGGTAACTTTCAAGCGCGTCTGGTATTCCCCGAACAGACTAAAATGCTGTCGTTTGAGGTTGAGCTCGTCGCCGATATGACCTCCATTAACCCCTTCGATTTTTTTGTGGAGGAGTACGCGGAAAACATACCCTTTGAGTATGACAAACAACTGCAACGCGAGTTGGTTCCCTACCTGGAAATCAGCGAGAGCGGCCCGCAGTTGATGGAAATTGTTAACAAGATCAAAGCCGATATCCGCCATCGCCAGGTAAGCGAAACACCTTGGCCGGTGAATAATTTTATGGTGAGCATTAACCAGTTGGTACAACAGGCGATCGGTTACGGTGTGCGTCTTGAGCCCGGCATCCAAACCTGCGAAGAAACCCTGACGCTCGCCAAAGGTTCCTGCCGCGATAGCGCCTGGCTACTGGTACAAATTTTCCGTCACTTGGGTTATGCCGCACGCTTTGCATCAGGATATTTAGTGCAGCTCACCTCCGACGTCAAAGCATTGGACGGCCCCAGCGGCCCGGAAAAAGATTTCACTGATCTACACGCATGGACCGAAATTTACATTCCCGGCGCGGGCTGGATCGGTCTTGACCCAACCTCTGGTCTACTCGCCACCGAAGGCCACATCCCCCTCGCCTGTACACCCGATCCTATTTCGGCCGCGCCTATCACCGGCGCTACCAGTAAATGCGAGGTGGAATTTTCGTACACCAACGAAGTTTTCCGTATTCTCGAAGATCCGCGCGTAACCAAGCCTTACACCGAGGAACAGTGGGCAACCATTAATGCACTCGGCGCTAAGGTTGATAAAGAATTACTGGAACAAGATGTGCGCTTGACCACCGGTGGAGAGCCTACCTTTGTTTCCATTGATGACATGGAATCAGAGCAGTGGAACACCGGCGCATTGGGTGCCGACAAATTGAGTCTGGCAAAAGATTTATTGCTGCGCATGCGCAAAACCTTTGCACCCAATGGCCTGCTGCATTACGGCCAAGGTAAATGGTATCCGGGTGAAGAAGTGCCGCGCTGGGCGCTCGGTTGTTTCTGGCGCACCGATGGCCAGGCGCTGTGGACCAATCCTGATTTATTAGCACGCGCCGATAAAAGTTATGGCCTTACGCATTTGGATGCAAAAAAATTCGCGCAAACTTTATGTGGAAAAATTAACGTCAACAGCGAACATTTAATTCCCGCTTACGAGGATGTGCTTTATTACCTATGGGCCGAGGGCACCTTACCGCCGGATATCAATCCGCTCAAAGCGGATTTGAAAGATGATTTGGAACGTCGCCGTATCGCAAAATTATTATCGCGCGGATTAAATACTGAAAGCGGTTATGTAATGCCGATTGAATGGAACTACGCCAATCAAAGCTGGCTGACCGGTCGCTGGAAATTGCGCACCGGCGAACTTATGTTAGTGCCTGGCGATTCGCCACTCGGTTTACGTTTGCCGTTAAATTCACTCGAATTTCCTAAACACGAATACGAGCGCTACCAACCGGAAAATGACCCGCTAGCCACGCGCGAGCCACTCGCACCCACCGGTAAGCAAGCGACTGCACTTGCCGCTGAAAAATCGGGATCGATGAAACAGACAATTGCCCAAAAAGTCGCTGAACAAAAAGCTGCCTTGGCAAATGCGACTAGCCCTGAGGCACACAAACCCAATTTCATTGAAGCCGGTTATGTGATTCGCACCGCAATGTGTTTTGAAGCGCGCGATGGCCGTTTGCATTTATTTTTGCCGCCGCTCACCTATCTTGAGCATTACGTTGCATTGATCGAAGCAATTGAAGATACCGCTGCAACACTGAATATGCCAGTGGTATTGGAAGGTTATGAACCACCAAAAGATTATCGCATCAAGAAATTTTTAATTACGCCAGACCCGGGTGTAATTGAAGTGAATATTCATCCAGTAGAAACCTGGGCCGATTTGGTCAACAACACTGAAGCGCTTTATGAAGACGCGCGGCAATGTCGTTTGGGGACCGAGAAATTTATGCTCGACGGCCGCCACTCAGGTACCGGCGGCGGCAACCATGTCACCTTTGGTGGTTCAACACCCGCGAACAGCCCGTTTTTACGTCGTCCGGATTTATTGCGCAGCCTTGTCACTTATTGGCAACATCATCCTGGCCTGTCGTATTTGTTTTCGGGATTATTTATCGGGCCAACCAGCCAATCGCCGCGTGCCGATGAAGGCCGTGCGGAAATGTTGTACGAATTGGAAATTGCCTTCAAAGAAATGCCGGAAGGCATCGTCGATCAACCCTGGTTGGTCGATCGCTTGATGCGCAATTTATTAATCGACATCACCGGCAATACCCATCGCGCAGAATTTTGTATCGATAAATTATATGCACCCGGCACCGCCAGCGGTCGTCAGGGCATTCTGGAATTCCGCGGTTTTGAAATGCCACCGCATGCACGTATGTCGCTGGTGCAAATTTTATTATTGCGCAGTTTGATCAGCCGTTTCTGGAAAGAACCCTACAAAAAACCGCTAGTGCGTTGGGGAACATTACTGCACGACAAATTTATGTTGCCACATTATGTGTGGGAAGATTTGCGCGATGTAGTGAACGATTTAAATGAACACGGCTACCCCTTCCAACTTGAGTGGTTGGCGGCGTTCGAAGAATTCCGCTTCCCGCATTATGGTCGTGTGCAATTAGATGATATTGAAATCGAATTGCGCTGGGCGATTGAACCCTGGCATGTGCTGGGTGAAGAAGTCAGCAGCTTTGGTACATCGCGCTATGTGGATTCATCTCTCGAACGTTTGCAAGTCAAAGTCAGTGGCCTAACGCCGGGCCGTTACGTGCTCGCGTGTAATGGTCGCCGCGTGTGTTTGAATGCAACCGACAAGCACGGTGAATTTGTTGGCGGCGTGCGCTACCGCGCCTGGCAACCACCATCGGCTTTGCATCCAACCATCGGCATTCACTCACCACTGGTGTTTGATTTAATTGATACATGGAACGGCAAAAGTATTGGCGGCTGCACTTATCACGTCAGCCATCCCGGTGGCCGCAGTTACGATCGTTTCCCGGTTAATGCCAACGAAGCTGAGTCGCGCCGCGGCAACCGATTCTTTGATATCAACCACACACCCGGTGCACTGCCAATTACACCGGCCGGAAAAATCTTGCGCGAGTTTTTTGAACACAAACATCCGCCCAGACCTATGGCGCCACCGCCAGAAGAACCGGCTGATGAATACCCGCACACTTTGGATCTAAGGAAGTAAATGTTAGTCCTGCCCTCGTTCCTGGCTCAGCCCGGGAGTGAGGGCGTCTCACACGAGGAATGTGGCAATGTCATGCAAAAGCGATCAGAACAGCAAAATCGGGTTACAATGAAATCCATACCCATAAGAACAACTCATAATTATGAATCCTTATTCCGCGCTTATGGAAACCCCGGTCGATACTGCTGATAAGTTGGCCTTCACCTACCCATCCCCGCAAGCGGGTGTGGATGAAGCCTATGATGCCGAGGGCAGGATCCGCCCGCATTGGCGCTATCTGCTGCATAGCTTGGAAACGCTGGGGCAAGAGGCCATCGAAGAGCGTCAGAAAAAAACCCGACGCATTCTGCGTGATGATGGTGCCACTTACAAAATCTATGACGAACCGGACACAAACCAAAGCTGGCAACTCAACCCAATTCCCCTGCTCATCAATAGCGATGAATGGAACAAGATTGAAACTTCACTGATTGAGCGCGCCGAATTATTTAATTTGCTGCTGCAAGATATTTATGGCGAACGCACGCTGGTGCGGCAGGGAATAATTCCGCCGGAACTATTATTTTCACATCACGGATTTTTACGTCCTTGCCAAAATATTAAATTATTGGGCAGTCACCAATTAATTTTGCACGGTGCCGATTTGGTACGCGCGCCCGATGGCGAGATGCGCGTGATGGCCGACCGCACCCAGGCGCCTTCAGGCGCTGGTTATGCGTTGGAAAACCGTACGGTAATGAACCGGGTATTTCCCAGTTTATTTCGCGATAGTCATGTGCATCGCCTGTCATTATTTTTCTCGCGCTTGCGTCAACGTTTGCATGAATTAAATCCCAATGGCGGTATCGCGCGCATCGTCGTACTCACACCGGGTATTTACAACGAAGCCTACTTTGAACACGCCTATCTCGCCAACTATTTGGGTTTCCAATTAGTACAAGGTAGCGACCTGAGTGTGCGCAACGGCTACGTGTGGATGAAAGCCCTAGACGGTTTAAAACGTGTCGATGTCATTTTGCGCCGCGTCGATGATATCTACTGCGACCCGGTAGAATTAAAAGGCGATTCGCGTTTAGGTGTGCCCGGTTTATTGGAAGTCGCGCGGCTCGGCCATGTTGCCATCGCCAACCCACTCGGTTCCAGCGTATTGGAAAACCCGGCGCTGCTTGCTTATCTCCCGGAAATTGCTCAGGCATTATTAGGTCGCGATTTGCAAATGCCATCCGTAAAAACCTGGTGGTGCGGCAATAGCGATGATCTCGAATATGTGTGTAAAAATCTCAACACATTATTGATTAAACCCACCTATCGTCGCCCTGGGTTGTACGAAGTCTACGGCGCCGATTTGGACGATAAAAAACTGCAAGCCTGGCAAAATCGCATTCGTAAAAATCCGCTGCAATTTGTTGCGCAAGAATATGTTGAAGGTGCGCAAACCCCAACTTGGCATCAAGGCCAAATTCAACCGCGCGCGTCGGTATTGCGTACCTTTGCGGTGGCGAGCGAAAGTTCCTATTCGGTAATGCCTGGAGGCCTCACCCGGGTTAATCTCGACCCCGATAAAAAAATTATTTCCAACCAGCGCGGGTCGGTCTCCAAAGACACCTGGGTGCTTGCATCGGAACCGGAAAAACAAATTAGTTTACGCCCGGTAGATACACACCCATCTACTGAAGGCACCAATGCCCTGCCCAGTCGCGTGGTGGAAAATTTATTTTGGATGGGCCGCTACGCCGAGCGCGCCGAATCTGCATTACGTTTATTACGCACAGTATTTATCCAATTAAATAGAACGGAAAAATTGCCTGATGGTGTATGTCGTACACTGCTAAGTGCTGTGACTCACGTCACCGCCACTTACCCTGGCTTTACCAGTTTGCAAAACAGCTTATTTAAAAATCCTGAACCAGAAATGATTTCCATTATTCTGGATCCACACCGGCTTGGCAGCGTCGCCAACAATTTAATTGCGATGGTACAAACCGCTGAACAGGTGAAAGAGCAATTATCCAGCGATACACAGCGAGTCATTAACGATATTGGCGATGAGCTGGAACAATTGAAAATGGCGCTTGAACCGGAATCCCTTTCCGCACCTGAAGAAGCCTTAGCGCCGCTGATTACGACACTGCTCGCCTTTGCCGGACTGATTCACGAGAGCATGACGCGCGGCAATGGCTGGCACTTTATGGAAATGGGCCGCCGCCTCGAACGCGCACTGCAAATTACTAATACCCTTCGCTCACTGTTGGTTACTGGCTTTGATGAAACTGATCAGGAAACGCTGATTGAATCCAGCCTCTTGTGCAGCGAAGCATTAATTCCCTATCGCCGTCGCTATCAAAACGGTATTCGCATCGATCAAGGTATGGAAATGATCATGCTCAATACTAAAAATCCGCGCTCACTGATTTATCAGTTGCAGCAACTGGAAAGCCATTTTGCGGATTTACCCGATAACCGCGACGAATTCAGCACTGAACATAAATTATTATTAGAAGCCACCACCGCATTAAAATTAAGCGATATCAGGATGCTATCCAAAACCCAAACCGGTATTCGCGCTGATTTGGATCAGTTGCTGTCGCGCATGCAATATTTAATTAGCACCGCCGCCAAAGCGATTGGTCAGCGCTACTTCGACCACACCGAAGGGCCACAACTATTGGTTAAGAATACCGAGTGGCAGGATCAGTTATGAAACAGGTGTTTGTATGAAATACCGCATCAAGCACAGCACACGCTACCGCTACGCTTTATCCGTAAGCAATTGCTACAACCTTGCCTACGTATTACCGCGTTACACAGAAAAGCAGCGCATTGATTCAATCGACGTAAAAGTGTCGCCGCTCGCCACTACCCGCAATATGCGCACAGATTATTTCGGCAATCAATTCCTGCAGTTTTCGATTGAAAAAGATCACACGGAATTAGATGTCAGTATCATCAGCGAAATTACAATTAAAGAAACGGTCGCCAATACCAATCTCGATTTTGGCAACCCCTGCACCTACGTAAAATATTTACTGCAACACAGTAAAGACTGGGAAACCCTCTGCGCACGCGAATTTGCTCTGGACTCACCCATGGTACAAGCACACCATGATTTAGCCGAATATGCCGCGCCCTCCTTCACTGAAGACCGCCCATTTTTATCGGCAGTGATGGAATTAACCCAACGCATTTTTACTGATTTTAAATACGACCCGGAATTTTCCGATGTCGCCACTCCACTCGCAGAAGTGCTCAAACACAAACGCGGTGTGTGTCAGGACTTTGCCCATTTCGCGATTGGTTGCTTGCGTTCACTCGGCTACCCTGCGCGTTACGTCAGTGGCTATTTGGAAACGCTTCCCGCACCGGGGCAAGTAAAATTAATCGGCGCCGACGCAACTCACGCATGGTTCGCCGTCTATTCCCCCGGCGAAGGCTGGTACGAATTTGATCCTACCAATAATAAAGTCACCGGCGAGCAACACATCACCACCGCCTGGGGCCGCGACTACTCAGACGTAACACCACTCAAAGGTGTAATTTTTGGCGGCGGCCATTCACCACAATTATTTGTATCAGTCGATGTACGTCGCATTGAAGACGACTTCGATCAGCGCCCAATCCAGAGCCAGAGTCAATCGCAAAGCCAAAGCTGAATATCTATCCACCCAATCTTCAGTGGACACTACAGTTACCAATTTTCGCTAGTTTGGTAACTGTAGATACCAGACAATACCTTTACCTTTCTGCCATTGGTAACTACACTTACCAAATCAATACCGATTGGTAAGCATAATGACCACCGAACCCCCCAATGCAAAACGCAGCGCGGTCGTATTCCCTAAAAACCAGAAGTTTCTGGCCCAACTAGGGGAGAACATCAAACTCGCCCGGCTACGCCGCCACTACACCCAAACGCTCATTTCCGAGCGCACCGGCCTGAGCCGCATCACTATCCGCAAGATAGAAGCTGGCGATAGCAAAGTATCGCTGGGGCATTATGTCGCGGTTCTTGCTGTACTCGGCTTAGTGGAAGACTTAGCCAAGGTCGCCAGCGACGATCAACTCGGGCGCAAACTGCAAGACATAGAACTGATGGGTAAACAGAAATGAAAACGGACATTTATGTATTTGCCGATTGGGACGATTTTGTTGAACCAACACTGGTAGGCACCTTGCGCTCGGCAATAAGCAAAAACAAAGAGCATTTTAGTTTTAGTTACGCTCCGGGGTGGCTGCAATCATCTAACGCGCAAAAAATTGACCCAGACTTGGAACTCTATTCCGGTGAGCAGCACAGTAGCGATGCCAACAATTTCCGCTCCTTTTTAGATTCCTGTCCGGATCGCTGGGGAAGGTTATTGATGAAGCGTCGCGAAGCCATTATTGCGCGTCAAGAAGATCGTCGCCCGCGTGTGCTGAATGAAATTGATTATCTGCTGGGTGTGCATGACCTTTATCGCCAAGGCGCATTGAGATTTAAAAAAAATCTTGATGGTCCATTTCTTGATAACGATGAACGTTTAGCAGCACCACCGATTTCATCGCTCAGAGACTTAGAACATGCGGCCAAACAAGTAGAAGAAAATGATAGCGATGACCCTGAATATTTAAAGTGGCTATATATGCTAATGTCCCCCGGCTCTTCTCTGGGTGGCGCAAGGCCAAAGGCATGTGTACTAGATGAAGAAAATAATTTATGGATTGCAAAGTTTCCCAGTCAACACGATGACCACGATATAGCGGCGTGGGAATATCTCACCTACCAACTTGCCATTGATGCAGGGATTCAAATGGCTCCCTGCCGCATCGAAAAATTTAATAATTATCACCATACATTTTTAACCAAGCGCTTTGATCGCGCAGCATCCAGCCGATTACATTTCACCTCGGCAATGACGCAGCTCGGTTACTACGATGGTGATTACGAAGCGAGCTATTTGGAGCTGGCACAATTTCTGACTGAACATGGCGCCAACACCAAACAAGATTTGGCACAACTATGGCGCCGCATTATTTTCAATATTGCTGTTTCCAATACTGATGACCATTTAAGAAACCACGGTTTTATTTACCACAAAAGCGGCTGGATTCTCTCCCCCGCCTATGACATAAACCCTGTAACACCAGCCAACGGACTGCATTTGAATATCACCGATAATGATAACCGCTTGGATTACAACTTGGCGATGGACGTTATCGAATTTTTCCAACTGGATAAAATAACAGCGAACCAAATAAGGACTGAAGTATTAACAAGCGTGAACAACTGGAAAAAAGTTGCGGCAGAAATCGGCATTAGCCGCAGCGAACAACAACTCATGGCTCTGGCATTTAATGTTTAGGCTCCGCCAAAAACACTGCTGATGAGTCGCCCAGGTTATATTGTGTAATTGACCTTTTCTCTCAAGCTCATTACTGTTCATAAGCGATTAATCAATCACAGATGGCACAAGCAAGATAGGTTGCTACGAGCCGCGCAGGCTGAGTTTGCGAACCGCGACAGATTTAAGGTCAGAAGCGTTACCTTGTTCATTTGCATTCTGTATGCTATCCAATAGCACGATCAAGATAGAAAACCGGTTTCTTTATAGTCAATGGCATATAGTGGCAGTTAGGGAAAATGTTCCATTTTAAAAAGTAGCTAAAGCACATGCTCATAGTTATTGCCTAAATGTGAAAGGTCTGAACTTTTGTTGAGATTGTGGTTTAGAGATATTTTTTAAGAAACCTGTAAATCATAAATCGTGCATGAGCAGCTTATAAACATCATGCTGAATTATTCGCCCATTTTATATTTTTCAATATTTCCAACTGCAGATTCAAAAAATGAGGATTATATGGATTTAATAAAAGAGTTTTCATATTCTCTTGCAGAAGCACTAGGAGAAGATGAAGCAAAAAAATATAGGATTGTCGTTTGGAATGAGCTGGAAAGAAGCGCTATAGCTTACTCGGAGAAAAATCATGATATGTATATGCTTTTTAAAAATGAAAATTATATATCAATTTCTGAGGATCTTTATCTGGATCTAGCTAAAGAAATAAATAATAAACATCATTGTTTTGTGGCTCCAAGTCATCGTGTTGAACATAGATCATATTGGGCCGCTAAAACTGATGGTGCTGTATTTTCCTATAAATTTAAAGTTTTTAAAGCTCCATACATCCTGTAAAAAGCATACGAGCAATCTAGAATCCACGGCACTGGAAGTAATTAACTGTGTTGCTGCACCCACAGTATGTACATCATGCGAATTGCGCCAAGCATCTTATTGAAAATGCAGGAAATAATGATAAATGACCACAGATTGAAAGCGAGTCTAACACGGCGACCAAGCGAGGCTGAGCTTGCGGAAGTCGCCGTCCGTTTTATAAGAACTATAGCACCGACCATTCCAGACTCCATTCTGGATCACATCGTTGAGACAGTTATTTGGAATATTTTTGCAGAGGCGAATGCAGGACATTTAGATGTGTTGAATGAGGACGAGTCTTGGAGATGGCCTGAGTTAGAAGAACATACAAAACTGTACACCCCATTCTCCCCAAATATAGATAGCCGCAGAGAAGAAGCGAGAAAAAAGCACCTTGAATGGGTACGGACTCTTAATCTCAATTATTGGCTCAATAACCAATCTATGGGCGCTCTTCGTGAGTGGGTACGTGAAGCTGGATCACCGATATGCCGGAAAAAGAGTGACCTCATTGGCTCTCTATTATCTAGCTCAATACGCCCCGAGAAAATTGATACCGACTTTCAAACATGGAAGGCCAAACTGATCCGCCACGCCGAAGACTTATCTGAAAGTCAGGTTGTTCCTGTCTACAGAATTTTAGCACTTACCCACAATCGGCTACGATCATGGTCTATCGTTCATTTTGGCTCTGAGCGCCCAGAAATCCAGTAACAGGAAAGACGAGAACAGGACAAGCTTACTGCAGCAAAGAACTTTCATGATCTACGAAACATGAATATAGATGTGGAAAAGCAGAGGTTGGAAGAGGCATTTCATGTTGAATTTGGCCATGATTGGAAACTGAATAAAGCAGCTGCGCGTACATTCTCAAAGATATGTGCCAAGCTGGAGTTACGCAGACATATGTCTATTCAGGATTTTGAGCAAGAGTCAGCATCTTTTCTCCGTGACCTTTACCGACTAGAAATCGAACAGTGCCCACTTTGTAAATATCTGAAAGGTGCGCTACAGGTAGCTGATCCAAATAATGAAAGCTGTCTCCCTCCATACCATCCGTCATGTGAGTGCACAGTTGACTGGATCCACGAATGGGCAAAAGACGCAGGCCGCGAAAATGAGCCAGGTATACACGTGGAAGAGGCTGTAAACGAATGGGTGAAAACCCATATCGCTGAAATAGGAGTAGCACCTCCCACTATTCTGGATATGGTCGCTTTCGAAGAGCAAATTATGGCGGATGAATGAAAGAACAGAAAGAAAATAATTTGGCACTAGCCAGCAAACATACTTTCGCACAAAGTATTGCAGCAATTGGTCAGCACTTAAGATTTTGGCGATAAGCAGCATTCTGCCTAATATGGCATCCACCCGGCGCACCCACGTCGCGCCGATTAATCAAGCGTTATTCATATGGAAAAAGTATGGAAATTATCTGGGACGGGGGAACGTCAGGAAATGTACTGCCTGAAGAATTCACTGAAATCCGAAATAAGTTCAGCGATGCAACCAAGAGATACGACTGGTCTGCAGTTATTGAACTATTACGGTGTCACCCATCATTAATTAATGCAGTTCGTTTGGGAGGATCTTCTCTTTATACAGCCCTGCATCAAGCTGCTCATGGAGGTGCGTCAGTGGAGATCGCGCGTCAACTTATTGGGATGGGTGGTTGGCGAACAATACAAAACTTTCGAGGCGAACGCCCCATAGATATAGCTGAGCGCAAAGGCCACCATTTTTTGATAGAAATTCTGACGCCCGAACTGAAGAGGTCGGTTCCTAATGGAATACTATTAAAGATTCAAAGTTACTTTCATGATGTGATTCGTGAGCGCATCGAACGAGAAATGTTAAATCACAAACTTCGACTTCCGGAATTAGAACCGTTGCTCGAACTCGATGATCCCCATATCTGGTTTCCAGTGCCAGGGATGTATGGAGGGTTCAGCTTTCGGCTCGAATTAACTGGGGTTGACGCCAAGCTAATTTCGGAGAGTTGGTCCCGTGTCGTTGCTGGCTCAGGCCAGAGACATGAAATTACTTCTTCTGGTGCGATTCTGGTAGAGGAGGGCTTCGTATAGTGGGAGCAGAAACTCGTGTCTAACTACCAGTTCATCATGGCGGTAGCTGGGCATACATGGAAACATACTTAATATGAAGAGGTTAATCCAACTCCTACTGATATTACATCAAACCAACAGCTACTCATCTTAGAAACTAGAAAAACACCTCGTGGTTTCACTTTAGGCTGCATTTACTTTAGCTGTCGTCACTTCCTTCTTGGACAATCTTCCAAGCTTGCTAGCTTTCTTTACGAAGTGAAGCAAGCCCTACAACTAATTCAACCCAAGCGTTAATATATTCCACACCAAAGCACCAACGTTTTTTCAAGGAACCCACCATGAAACGCTTTTTATCTATTTTACTGCTGGGGCTCGCAGCAACCACTGCCCATGCGCAAATCGATTTACCTTTTGTGCTGCAAATAAAATACTCGCCTTGGGGCATTATTGATGCCGACGAAGATGAATTTGATCACGGCGATGAAAAATATGAAAAGTACGAAATGGATTTTGAGCGGAACATTGGGGCCAAAATTATCTTTCCGTTTGCGCCTATTTATATCGGCGCTCAACAAAGTGTTACCAACCTAGACAACTCCACACCCGATGCCAAAGTAGAAACCTTCGCGATAGGATTTGGTGGCGTGGCTTATGATACGTTTGAAAGTAATTCTGGCATCTACTTAATGGGTGGTGTGGGTGCGGGCACAGGCAAATTCACATTCAAAGACCCTGACCAAAATGATTGGGAAGCTTTTATGGAGGCGAATGCGGAAATTGGTTTGCGCCTTCAAGAGCATCTGTTAATGGGAATAGGAGTCGACTACCAACATTTCGGTAAACCCGGTGAGAGCAAAGCTAATTTTTGGAATTTGTATATAGGAACAGGGTTGGTTTTCTAACATGACAACACACATAGCTATTCCACTCAAAGACAGCTACAAAGTTTTTAATCACGGTCCCGTTAGCATAGTCACCAGTGCTTACGGAAACCAGCGCAATATCATGGCCGCCTCGTGGACAATGCCGGTGGATTTTTCGCCGGCTAAAGTCGCAGTGGTTATCGATAAAAATACCTACACGCGCGAACTGGTTGATGCCAGCGGTGAATTTGCGCTGCAATTTCCCATGCGTAAAATTTCCAAATTGACCTTAGATGTTGGCGATATTTCCGGCCGCGATACGGATAAATTTTCACGTTACGCTATAAAAACGTTTCCCGCCGCGCACATTACCGCGCCTTTGATTGAAGACTGCATCGGTTGGCTGGAATGCAAAGTGATAAAACAAGGTGGAGAGTCACTGGATGTAATAATTGGCGAAGTCGTCGCCGCCTATGCAGATGCCGAACAATTTATCGACGGCCGCTGGCATTTTTCCGATGATCCACAAAAACGCAGCATCCACTATATGGCAGGTGGAGAGTTTTATATGACGGGTGAAGTATTTAAGACGTCGAGTGATTACTCAGAATAAAATACCCAAGCGCAAATCTAACAGATACCTTGGTGTTTTGTGCCCATACACCCAGGCTCTGTATTACCTGCCCGAACAAAAACTACAGATTTATGGAACTCTATTCCATCGAATGAAAGCCAATTAAATTGCCTTCAGTATCGCGCGCAAGCGCACAAAATCCATGCTCGCCAATAGCCATTTTTTCCTGAAATAGGCTACCGCCAAATTCTACCGCGCGGGCTGCTTGCACAGCACAATCATCGCAGCCAAAATAGACCAGCGTACCGCTACCACCTGACGCGAAGCCTTCCATTTTTACCAGCATGCCTCCCGCACCATAGCTACTCATTGGTGCGTCTTTATCCATTGGAAAAAACCACATATCCATTTCCATTTCTGGAATAGGTGAAGGAATTTTTTCAAGTGTCACTTGAAGCACACTTTCATAAAACGCTTTGGCGCGTTTCATGTCCTGTACATAAATCTCGAAATGAACAACCGGATTGCCTTTCATTGCTACTCTCCTGGATTTTTTTATCTACTTGAGGGTTAATCTGACTGTAGTGATAAATGGACGAGGGCCCAACACGCTGCGCTACGACAAAATATCATCATGCACGCAGGGGTTCAATTGACACCATTGATTCATGCGGTCGCATTCAGTTTTAAGTAAATTCTAGCTATATGTAATAGTGAGATTAACTGTCTTGCCATTAACTTATTCGCCTGTCGCTTTTTAGTATTAAATCTTCACATTTCTGATATAAGATCAACTTAGCGCCAGCCCTCTCCTCACGGCGCTCGTTCGATCCGTTTTACCAAAGCTGTTTTAAAACCAAGACGATAGTTAGCGTCACGCTGTTATCGCATTTAGTCACACCACTCATGGTGAGCCTCGTCATTCCAGCGCGCTAGTTGTCGGCATTTGTTATTTACATCGATAGAAGGAGCAGATGATGAAACAGTATGGCGCTGAATTTTTTGGAACTTTCTGGTTAGTCTTCGGTGGTTGTGGCAGTGCGGTCATCGCAGCGGCTTTTCCCAATGTCGGCATAGGTTTGTTGGGCGTTTCCCTTGCGTTTGGTTTAACCGTCGTCACCATGGCCTATGCCATAGGTCATATTTCCGGTTGCCATTTGAGCCCCGCGGTTTCTATTGGCCTTTGGGCTGGTGGGCGATTCCCCGCAAAAGAGTTACTGCCTTACATAATTGCACAGGTGTTTGGTGGCATAGCGGCAGGCGGAGTGTTGTATTTGATTGCCAGCGGTGCACCCGGTTTTGATGTCGCCAACGGTTTTGCCTCTAATGGCTACGAAGATCACTCGCCGGGTAGCTATTCACTGCAATCGGCATTGATCGCTGAAGTCGTACTCACCGGGTTTTTTCTGGTTATTATTTTAGGTGCAACCGATAATCGCGCACCCGCCGGGTTTGCACCCATCGCGATTGGTTTGGCACTCACCTTGATTCACTTAATTAGCATTCCAGTCACCAATACTTCCGTAAATCCTGCACGCAGTACCGGTGTAGCAATTTATGTAGGAGATTGGGCCGTTGCGCAACTCTGGGCATTTTGGGTAGCCCCAATTGTAGGTGCGGTTCTGGGTGCGGGGATTTATCGTTTTATTGGTGGTGAGAAAAAATAGTTTTGCCCGCTCTGCATCCACATTGAATTAAATTGCCGATTTAATTCAATGTGGAAAGTACACATAAAATATTTGGACGAAAACCTTCAAAGCCAATAAAAATATGCGGCTCACGAATTTAAGCGACAAGCTTACGCATTATTTGATTGCGCTATCTTATTGGGGTATATAAAAGCCGGTTTTATGCTATAAAAAGGATCTGATTGCGCTAACAATCAGAATAAAATTTCCGATATCTAATTAAGGACGTTAAAAATAATGACCATATTACAATTTCCGGCACGAAACCTTTTAGCGGTGATGATAGGCATCACCTTTACACAAGGTACATTTGCAGCTGAAAGCAATGACCGCACTATTGAAGAAGTCATGGTGACTGCCACCAAACGAGTAACCAGTGTTGCCCGAACCCCCCTGGCAATTAGTGCATTTGATCAAGAGAGCCTTGATAAGCTCCATGTGATCAACATTCTTGACCTACAAGATTCAGTACCAAGTTTACATATCGCCCAGAATGGCTCACAAAATACCCCTCTAATTTTCATCCGAGGCGTTGGCTCTACCGATCAATCAGAGAACGGGGATCCTGCGGTCGCTTTCCATGTTGATGGCATCTATTCCGCTCGCTCCCAAGGCGCCACCGCAATGATGTATGACGTTGCATCGGTAGAGGTATTGCGCGGCCCGCAAGGAACACTCTTTGGACGTAACTCTACTGGTGGTGTCATCAATTTGTTAACGGCAAAACCACAGCAGGAGTTCGACGCCAATTTTGAATATCTACTGGGCAGCAATAATCGTAATGCTGCGAAAGGCATGATTAACATCCCTGTTACTGATAGCTGGGCACTACGGTTTGCCGGTGCAATTGACCAGGCAGATGGAACAGTAAACAAACTACCTGGCTCCAGTGTCGGCCCCAATTATGGCTCTGTTGATTTAACTTCCCATCGTTTAAGTTCCCTCTGGACGCCGACAGATTCGCTAAGCTGGCTAGTTTCTTATGAATATTTTAATGATCAGAGTAGCGGGCATTTACCAACAGTAACAGGTGACGATGACCGTTATGCATTCGTACAAACACCTGGAATTAATGATTTTGCCATCACTACTTGGCGGACTCGGCTGGATTACGACTTCGCTGACAGCCTCACCCTGAGCTACCTTGGTGGCAAGGTCGATTCAAGCCGGGTCTCCGTGTGGGATCGCAGCCTCCGCGACGGCTTCTACGACTTTGGCGGTTGCGTCGAATGCGACCATGAGTCGACCCAACACGAACTCCAATTAAAGAATGCTGATGACTCCCGCTTCAAATGGATGCTTGGAGCTTTCTTTTTCAAGGAAAATAACGCAGTTATTTTTGATCAGATACGCCCTGTCGCAGCACTCGGAGGTCATCGCTGGGGAACCTTTCGTCAGCCCGATCGCGGTTTGGAATCAGATAGTATTTTTGGCCAAGCAACCTACGATGTAACTGATACATGGCGCGTAACCTTGGGGGCACGCCACACCGTCGACCAGCGCTGGGATGTAGGTGGACGCAACATTTCTTGTCCGACAACAGTCACCTCCTACTCACTCGCCAATGCGGCGCTCGCTCAAGGCATAGCAGCAAATCAGGGTGAAGCTCTCACCGGTCAATGCTGGGCGACTAACTACAACGATACCGATAAGGAATGGAGCAAAGACACTGGCATGATGCGCATCGAATGGGATGCGACAGAAAGCACGATGTTTTTTGCCTCTTATGCCACCGGATTCAAGTCCGGTACATTAACTGATGGCGCCGCTTACGCGGGTACTGAATCCAACACCGATGGCACTATTCGCAGCACCGATCTGGATACTATTAAAGCCGTTAACAAAAATGAGGCCAACCAAACTCAAGCATACGTAGATCCCGAGGAAAATGTGAACATTGAACTGGGAACAAAAACCATGTTGCTCGATGACCGTTTACAGTTATTTGGAAATATCTTTTACACCACCTATGAGGATCTACAAGTCACAAGTAATGTGCTTTTACCTGACGGTAACGATCGATTGCGCAAAACCAATGCAGGCAAAGCTTCAATTAAAGGATTGGAACTGGAATTTAAATGGTTGATAGGCAACAACGGCCGTTTGGACGGCACACTGTCATTACTTGATGCGGCCTACGACGAGTTTCTTACTACAGATACGCTCTTTAGTGGCGCCGCAGATAAGGGAAGTGGTTTTGGCAATCCTATTGTAAAAGACTCGCTGCTGGATTTTAGTGGTAATCGTATGGTGCAAGCACCTGAGCGCGCGCTTACCCTGGCTTATGAACATGAGCTGACATTAAATAATAGCGGCACATTTACACCACGCTTGAGTATGCATTACAGCTCTGAGATATGGCTCGACCCCGCTAACCGCGGTGACTTGCCTGCCAATTATCTACGCGCAAATCCCGCGACTGCTGATTTGGATCGTCAGGATACATTCACCACGTGGGATCTCAGCCTCACTTACACACCACAACAAGAGAGCTGGCTGTTGGAAGCCTATGTTGACAACCTCACCAATGAAACAGTGAAAAATGATCAAGGCCGATGGACATTTAATGGCGACCCGGCACCTACACCAAACTGGATGTGGGCACCTTCAAGAACATTAGGATTGAGAATTAAATATCAATTCTAGAATACACTGCGTGACCCGCCAGCCATTGGATGGCTGGCGAACAACCTTCAGGAAAATAGCAAAAAAAAGACCCGTTCGATGAACGGGTCAGAAGTCTCAGAGAGACAACACGCAAGAGCATTCAATAAAACGGGTTACGCTGATTTTTGTTCCTGCGATTGCGCCATGACGACAGGCAGGAACCAGGTTTCGGCGATATTGAAATGCAGGTTACCAATTTCCAATTGCAACTCATCGATATATTCATGCAAGCCGGATTTTAATAGCTCATCCAAATCTGCTTCATCCAATTTATGTTGGATACTAACAATAGAAGCCAATACTTTTTCGCTGTTCGGCAATGCCCACAAACACTGTTCCAACTGTTTTAAACAATGAGAGACAGCGCGCGGGAAATCTTCATTCTGCAATAAAAAGGTCACTACTGCATTGGCGTTCACACGGTCGCGCACGTGTTGGCGATACATCTGATAAGCGCTGAGCGAGCGCAGCACACTCATCCACAAAATATTGTCGTAAGGCTCCAACACCTCGCTGCCACCCGCCGATAAATGCGGCAACAGGTTTACCAAGCCCGCGTCCACAATGCGTGTACTCATATCGGCACGTTCAAGATTGCGCCCGATGCGGAGCAAATCATAAGCATTGTTGTGACTCATGCAGCCAGCGAGTAAACCGGAGAATTGCTGCACGCTGCTAATCACATGCAACAAAATAATACTGCGGTCGCGGCGTGAACCTACCTTCTCAACACGGTCGCGGATGTAGTGATACAAATCATTAATTAATTCCCACGCCTCCATCGGCATAGTCTCACGGGTGATACGCGAATTTTCGCGCGCAAAACTAAGTGAGTTAATTAATGAAGCAGGATTCTTTTTATCCGCCAGAATAAAATTGACTACAGTTTTTTCATCGGCGAGTTGGGTATCGCGCTCAAAATAATTACCCGTACCGCTGATATCAATCAACGATCCCCAACCGACGCGCACACCGGCGGGTAAATCCAATAATAAGTTCGAGTTAACGTTCACAAGGCGCGCGATGTTTTCGCTGCGCTCCATATAACGGCCTAACCAATAAATTCGTTCAGCTACGCGGGACAACATGACTTAATCCTCCACCACAATCCAGGTATCTTTACTACCGCCACCTTGCGATGAATTCACCACATAGGAACCTTTGCGCATTGCTACACGCGTTAACCCACCAGGTGTGACGCAACTTTCACGCCCCTGCAATACGAACGGACGCAAATCGATATGGCGCGGTTCGGCATTACCGTTGGTGAGAATAGGTGCGGTCGATAAAGAAATTAACGGCTGCGCCATATAGTTACGTGGATCAGCTTTAATGCGCAGCGCAAACTCTTCCAATTCTTTTTTGCTCGCCTGCGGGCCGATGATCATGCCGTAACCACCCGATTCATTTGCGGGTTTCACTACCAACTTGTCGAGATTGGCGAGCACGTGATCGCACTGCTTTTTATCGACACACAGGAAACTCGGCACATTGGGTAGAATGGGTTCTTCGCCCAAATAATATTTGATCATGTCGGGCACAAAGGTATAAATCACTTTGTCGTCCGCCACACCGGCACCGGGTGCATTGGCCAGTGCGACATTACCTTTTAGCCAAGCGCGCATTAATCCCCGCACGCCGAGTACTGAATCCGGATTAAACATTTCCGGATCCAAAAACAAATCGTCGATACGACGATAAATAACATCGACCCGTTTTAAACCATCAATGCTGCGCATGTAGACGCAGTCATCACTGTCCACAACGAGATCACTGCCCTCAACTAATTCCACACCCATTTGTTGCGCAAGGTAGGAGTGCTCGAAATAGGCTGAGTTATAAATGCCGGGAGTAAGTACCACAATTTCCGGGCGATCTGCTTTGCGCGGTGATAAAGACGCGAGCGTATCGAACAGTTGATTGGGGTAATCTGTGACAGGAACAATATTGTGGTTTTCGAATAATTCCGGGAAAACACGCTTGGTGACTTTGCGGTTTTCCAACATGTAGGACACGCCGGAAGGCACACGCAAGTTATCTTCCAATACCAAGAATTCACCTTTGTCGTCGCGAATCAAATCGCTGCCGCAAATATGCGACCAGACGCCATAGGCCGGTTTCATACCGATACATTCTTTGCGGAAGTTAACTGAATCTTCAAACAAATAAGCCGGCACGACTTTGTCTTTGATAATTTTGCGGTCGTTGTAAATATCGTTAATAAATAAATTCAGTGCCGTCAGCCGTTGGATTAAACCGCGCTCGGTTTTTTGCCATTCCTTTTGCGGAATAATGCGCGGGATAATATCGAACGGCCATTCGCGGTCGATGTTGCCTGCATCACTGTATACCGTGAACGAGATGCCCATGGTTTTGATGGCTAATTCGGCGGAGAGTTTTCGCTCTTGTAATTCTTGCCCTGAGAGAGAGGCGAGGTACTGGACGAGGTGTCGTGTTTCGGGGCGGGCCTGACCGGGTGCGCTGATCAATTCATCGTAGAAGTGGCCAGAATTGTAATTCTGCCAATCTATTTTCATCTCACTCATGGTGACTTCCTTCAGCATCGCGGCCTCACTGTGGTATGCATTCTTAGCATTGTTATAGCGCCCGCTGAAAACGCATCCCTGGTTTCCATTTCTTCCATCCCGGAAGAATTTCAGCAAGCTACATTCAACTACCTGCAAATTCGTTGCCAACAGCCGCAATTATTTTGCTGACAACGACGTTTGCATGCGAACACCCGATTTATTTCCTCACCCAAGCGCTAGAGGTTATATCCTGTAGACTATTGAGGGCTTTTTGCTCTGACAAAAGATCTTTTGTTCAAACTTAGCATGGAATTCACACCGCCTTGATACGAAACCAGCCCGCGATACTCTGCCGCGCCTGTGTCGCTGGCAAGACTTCATGGGGGAAGTCCTCGCTGAGAAATAACACCAACCTGCCACATTCCGGTGCAAGGCGGGCCATTTGTTCTTTACCTGCCTCATCATAGAGCACCAGCTCACCGCCAGCCACCAAATCCCATTCCGGATTCAAATATAAAACGCTGGACAACTTGCGCCCCGGGTTACCTCTGAACGCATCGCGGTGCTTTTGGTAAAAAGCACCGGGCGCATAGACCGCATAGTGACACTCGTAATCAAACAAACCCAAAAATAAACGCTGGTTGATTCCCAGCCGCAGTTTATCCATCCAGCGTAAAAATTCCGTGACAGCGGGATCACCCGGCTCCAACCATTGAATGGCATCGCCACGAATATCCTGATTGCGCTGATAATCCCCCTGCCGTCCTACTCCGGCCGGTTTAAATTCCGCCTGCTGCGCACGGAGGTTATCAATCAAACCATTGATCAAAGATACGGGCAAAGGTTGATCGAGAATGATAAACCCCTGTCCCGCAAGGGCATCGGCAATGTGATCCAGAAGCGATTCGGAGAGAGGCAGATGTGATATAGCAGTCATAAAAAATACGCGTAACTAATGAACCATCATTATAGGCTTGATCCACATCAATTCAGTGCGGAACGCAACTTTTTACCATAGCAAAAATGCTCAGGGGAAACTATTTATGTCAGTCGTTACGCAACACGTTGAGTGGGATAAAAATCTGATCAGCCGATATGATCTGGCTGGACCGCGTTACACATCCTACCCTACTGCACCACAATTTCAGGAATCATTTACTGACGTAGCCTTGCTCAATGCCATCGCGCGCAGCAACCAAGCACAGCGGCCCTTATCGCTTTACTTTCACATCCCCTTTTGCGACAGTCTTTGCTACTACTGCGGCTGCAACAAAATTGTAACCAACAATAAAAGTCGCTCGCTTCCCTACATCCAACGGATGATTCAGGAACTCGCACTCTACGCCGACTTATTCGACAACCAGCGCGAAGTAAAACAACTGCACTGGGGCGGCGGAACGCCCACATTTATTAGCGACGATGAAATGTCGCTGCTGATGCATACAACGCGGCGGTTGTTCCGCCTCGCCGACGATGACCGAGGGGAATTCTCAATAGAGATTCACCCGGGCCGGGTGAGTGTGAATACCATGGGGCACCTGCGCGAGCTGGGGTTTAACCGCGTGAGTATGGGCGTGCAAGACTTTGATGCGCGCGTACAAAAAGCCGTGAATCGCTATAACACCGTTGAACAAGTGAGCGAACTAATGCGGGGCCTGCGCGCGCAAAAATACCAGTCCGTAAGTATGGATTTCATTTACGGCCTGCCACTGCAAACCCTTTCCAGCATTAAAGAGACACTGACAAAAATTATCGATTTAAATCCAGATCGCTTGTCTCTTTTCAATTACGCACACATGCCGCATTTATTTAAAAGCCAGCTGTTGATTAGCGACATGGAATTGCCCAGTGCCGCTGAAAAGCTGAATATTTTGCACTTTGCGATAGAAGCACTGGAGGCAGCCGGTTATATTTATATCGGCATGGATCACTTTGCGAAGCCGGACGATGAACTGGTGCGCGCCCAACAAGCGGGAAAACTGCAACGTAACTTTCAAGGCTATTCAACGCACGGAGACTGTGACTTGTTAGCAGTTGGTGTGTCATCAATCAGCATGATCGACAACATCTACGTACAAAACGCCAAAGAACTAAATGCCTACCAACAAAAAATGGACTTGGGATTATTGCCCATCGCGCGTGGTTTTACGTTAAATGACGAGGATATTTTGCGGCGCTTCGTTATCAACAGCTTGATTTGCCACTTGGAATTAGATTTCACACAATTAGAGCAGGAATTTTCTATCAATCCTGCAGAGTACTTTGCAGCAGAAATTGCGCAACTCGCACCCATGATTGACGACGGATTATTATCTATTGATGCTCAGGGCATTCATGTACACAACAAAGGGCGTTTGTTGATTCGTCGTATCTGTATGGTGTTTGATGAATATTTGCAGAGGCCGGTGCAGAGCGACGATCAGATTCGTTATTCTAAAATCATTTGAAAAAAGCCCGCCAAAAACCGGCGGGCGAATATCTGACGAGCTCAGCCAGATGTTTGCGGAAAACTAAAAATCTGTTGAAGTCTTATCTGCTAGAAGCGTTCTTCTGCGAGTTGCGACAAGGCAAGTTTGGCAATACCCAAAATTGCGGCCATCCCATTCAAATTGGTCTTCACTATGTAGTCTGCGGTTTGCTCCAGTACCGGAGTGGGACCATAGCCATTCAGATAAACCAAAAAGTACTCGCGGATGATTTGCAACAATTGCGGCTGCTCCATAACACCGCCACCCAAAATAATTTTTTGTGGCGCAAGCATTTGCGTCAGATTGGCACACATTAGCGCGAGATATTGAGCTTCTATCAACCAGGCAGGATGATCCGCCTTTAAAAATTTTCCGGACACTCCCCAACGCGACTCAATGGATTTTCCAGATGCCAACCCTTCCAGACAGCCCAGATGAAACGGACAACAACCGGCATAGTCATCCATTAGCTGATCACGCGGCATCAACATGTGACCCACTTCAGGATGCCTGAGTCCGTGCACCAGCTTGTTGTTAACCACTATGCCCGCACCGATTCCAGTACCCACGGTGACATAAATAAAATCGCTCAGGTCACGCGCCGAGCCCGCCACTTTTTCACCCCAGGCCGCGCCATTAACATCGGTATCAAAAGCAATGGGTACATTTAAGTCACGCGCGAAATAGCCGCAAATATCGGTGTTTGACCAATCAGGTTTAGGCGTATCGGTGATATATCCATAAGTCGGCGAATCCGTCAACAAATCGACTGGGCCAAAACTTGCGATACCCATCGCCATCAACTGCGCATTGTGCGCCACAACACTCTGTCGAAAAAAATCACGCACGGCAGCAAGCGTGCGCACGGGCGTTGTAGTCTCAAATGCTGCCTGCGCAATCAGATTGAGGTCAGTATCAAGCAATGCACAATTAAATTTTGTCCCGCCCGCTTCAAGTGCAGCAACAACTTTGGTTTTGGATGGGCTATGCATAGTAATTCCACCAGCATCTAGCCCTGAATGATCAGGGGTAGATGAGTTAATCAAAAAAAGGAAAAAGAGCCGGGGAAAATTCCCCGGCGATAAGCACAGCTAGAAGGCGTAACGCAAACCGACCGACATAGAACGACCACTGACTGGACGAGCACGAATAATACTGCCAACAGCTGCAGTTCCTTCTTCCGACTCAGTCAGGGCAAATTCATTGGTGAGATTATTGGCATTCAAACTGGCGGTAAGTTGGTCGCTAATATTCCAGCTCGCATAAAGGTTTACCAGGTTGTAGCCTTTTTGTTGCAGATCATTGTTGTCTTGCAGATAGAAATCCGTTGTGCCCTGCAATGCTAGACCAACGGTAAAATCCTCAAGCGAAAACTCCGGTGCAATGGTCCAGATAAAATCTGCCTGACGACGTGGCGAATTGCCCACAACGGCAGCATTATTTTTATCTTTGGTAATTTCTGCATGTGACCAAGTGGTGTTGCCGCGCAACGAAAAATAATCGTTAAATTGATACTTACCTTCCAATTCCAAACCGGTTGCTTCGTACTCACGCACAAAGGTCACACCAGAGGTAATTTCCGCATTGGTTTCTTCAGTAGTCGTATTAAATACAGTGGCAAATAAGGACCAATCATCAGCCATTAATTTGTAGCCCACCTCTAACTGTTGCACGTTGTCATAACCATCGGTTGTGGCGCTGAGACTGCCATCGGCATTGAGCGAACCAGCGACTTGAGTGAGGCGGTCAGCGACAGCGCGACCACCGTCACTGTAGCGAGCAAACACGGAAGAGTTATCATTTAACAAATAGGTGCCGCCCACAGAGTAAGAGGTGTTGCTAGCGTCGTAATTAACCTTGGTCACCGCCGCATTATTTTCATTCAACACGCGCACGCCGCCAGCAATAAAACCTGCAGATGTTGCTTTGGAATTTTCTAACAACGCGTCAGAGTCCAAACGAGTGATAACGCCATTATTTACTGCAAATTGGCCAACGCTACCATCGCCATTTAAATCCGCTGAGGTGTTGCCACCACAACAACCATCAAGACGCATACCACGCGCTTGTACTTCATCGCGACGCACACTGACATCGAATGAAAAGCGATCAGACACTTCAAACGCTACGTTCAGATAGGGTGCAGTGGTGGTGTAATCCAAATCCCAATCCCACGCCAGAAAGCTCTGGGTCAGTGCACCTTCATCGGCAAGTACAACATCAACACGATTGCCCTGCGCATTTATACCGGCATTTTTTGCCACGTAATGAATATTTTCGCCAGTACCCAATACTTGCATGCGTGTGTGCCAACTTTCCCATGCGGTATCAATACTTTGCTGGGAATAGTAGTAACCACCCGTCACAGTTACTGCATCAAAATTTTTGGTTAAGCGCAAGTCATTAACGGTGAGCCCCAAATCTTCAAACTTGGTATCGAACATTAAATTGGTAAACGCGAGATCACTCGGATTCGCAGCCTTGCCGTTGACCGTAGCAACAACGCCACCGGAGCAATCAATACTTACGCCACCAACCGATGCACCCGCACAGAGTGCATTGCCTTTATTGGCGATAGTGTCGGTGCCGCCTGCAAATCCATCGGTGAAGGGTGAGATAAATCCGCCAGTGATTGAAGAGCGACGGAATTTATTATTGAGGACCAAGCCATCGCCCACTTCGTTATCGAATTCAAAACCGAATGCATTGACTTTTGCTTCGATTCCATCGCGCACTGAACGTTCATGTGCGTTACCGTAAACATCAAAGGTGGTAATTTGTGAGGAAGCCGAGGTTTGTAACGCATCGTTGCTCGCATCAAAACCAGGAACGGGTCCGTAAGAACCCTTACCTTTAACCATAACCGGTGCAGGCAAATAGGTGGTGACTTTATCATCCAGGTTTTTGACGTAGACACGGAAGAAACCTTTCTCCAATTCTTTAGTGAGGTTGAATTTAATTTGGCCACCATTATCGCCATTAAAACCTGTCTCACGCACGCCTTCACCATTGCGATAAAAACCGCCAACATGGTAATAAATAGAATCTGTTAACTGGCCACCATAGGCAAAGTCAGTGCGAAATTCGTCGTAATCCAAACCGGTGCTCACACCAAACACGCCACCCTCTTCTTTACCGGTTTTACTCAAGATATTGATAATGCCGCCGGGTGAGTTACTCGCTAAGGTCGATGCGGAACCACCACGCACAGACTCGATACGTTCAACATTGGAATCAAACCGCACAAAGTTATCGGTATTGCCGAAATTGATATCGCCAAACTCCAATACGGGTAAACCGTCTTCGTGAATTTGCATGTACTTGGAGCCACCTGTTGCCAAGGGAATACCGCGAATGGTGATGTTGGCATTACCGCCACCACCAGAAGACTCTGCACGGATACCAGGCAAGCTGCGGAAAGCTTCTGCAATTGAACGAGGTGATGCTTTCTCAACTTCAGTGGCGGGTAATGCGCTTACAGAAATGCTGGCGTTGAGCTTGCTCACTTCTTTACCGACAACGCCAGTGACGATCATTTCTTCAACGGCGCCTTCTTGTGCTACAGCCGCAAACGACAAGGTCACGATCGCCAGTGTCAGACTATTGGGTACAAATGATGGAATACGCAACATGACTATTTCTCTCCAGTGTTAGTGATAAATCGTTTTTGTTATTTAATTGCTCTTTCGTTATTAATTAAATCACTGTGAATTAATAATATCAAGAAAAGTTATTTGATCTTTTTTTCATCGAAATCAATTTATATAGATCATTTGAATTTAAGAGGGGTATTTTCAAAGTCCGCAAAGCAGCAAAAAGCCCCTCGTGGGGCTTTTTCGACACAAATGCACTTATTCAGGAAAATAACGGCGGGAATTAGTCGGCGAGGTACAAACTGCCATTTTCAGCCTGATGAACAGGAATGGGGTCGATGATCACGCCCTGAAACACACCCTGTTCGTCATTCCCCAGAAACGCCATGAAGTACCAGTTGGCATCCGGCCCTTGAATGATACGGCCGGCATAGAGGCCGTCCTGCTCAGGACGAGTGAGAAATCCATTACCAATAACGTCATACGGCCCCATGGGTTGCGCAGAGGAAAAATATTTAACGCCAGTTTGCGGCACAACACCTTGCTGCGCTTTGTGCGCGGCCGAGTGGAATCGGGTGGAGACAGAACAAAATAAGTAATAGCGCTCACCGATTTTTTGTATTTGCGGCACTTCCATCTCACCAAACCAACCGGGCGCTAAAAAGGCATCGCCCACTTGCCAATCAATTAAATTGGCTGAACTTGCATAGCCGATTGCACCACGCCCATCTGGCTCACCGCGATTAACACGGCAGGTGACCAACATGTGGTAGAGCGGATCACCCGCCGAATTTTTATCAACAATAATCCAGGGATCACGCCAGGAAGCATCGTGCCAATACTCCAGTTTTAATCCGTCATACCAGCGCTCATCCAACTCCACGATGGGACTCTTATCGTGTTTTGTCCAGTGAATTAAATCGGCAGAACGCGCCAGACAAACTCGTTGCACCAATCCTTTTTCAGCGCGCTTGGTGCCGGTGTAAAACATTAACCACTCGTCGCCATGGCGAATAACACTGCCCGTCCAGGTGGTGAATGAATCGGCGGCACTGTCATCGCCAGTGGTAGGGGATATGGCGTCTGGCAAAATTGTCCAGTGTTTTAAATCGCGGGAACGCGCGTGCCCAACCGACACATTCCAATGGCGCAGATCAGGATTACCCAGCGATTTATCCGCTTGTAGGTAAAACAAATGATAGTCATCGCCGTCGACGGCGAACCAAAAATCCCACACCCACTTGTCAGTTAATTGCAGCATAGCGCCTCGAATCCCCTTGCCGGTTAGCCTAAAAATTTAATCGCCGGATAACATCACATTTTTATCAGGCGAAAAGTTTGCATAAAACGGCAGTATCGCACCACCGATGGCGCGCGCATCCTGCCCGATACTACCCATCAAAACCTGCGGAGCCAGCACACCTGTAGGAGTTAGCAAATTAACTCTCTTAACTAATTTATCCACCAGAAGCTGCACTAATTCACGCGGTAAATTTGCATCCAGGACAATGGCTTCCAAATCCAAAACACCGGTTGCAGAAAAAATTACAAACGAAAAAGCATCGACTGCGTCCTCAATCCATTCATCTAATGCCGCCTGTGCAGCGGGCAACAGCGAAGGCAACTGGGAGATATTATTAATCGGAAATCCTCGCGCATTCAGATGGCGGCGCAATGCATAAATCGATACACGGTTGGCAAGTGTTTCAAATGGCCCAGTGACCGCTGGTACGGTATCCAGCGATGAGGCGGTTACCGGCATTGACGCTAAAGCGCCCGCATTGCCATGCACACCGGATTCCAGTTCGCCATGTAAAATCACACCACCACCGACAAATGTGCCGATGAAAATATACAAAAAATTATTGATGTTGTTGCCGCAACCCAATTTCAATTCCGCCACTGCGGCTGCAGAGCAATCATTTTCCACAAATACGGGAAGATGAATTTTCCCCACCAATTGTTCGCGCGGACTAAATGCATTCCACCGCTGGGCGAGCTCGTCGCTCATATTTAATTCGCGCTGCCAAGCGCCCATAAACCAAGGCATCGCCAAACCTACACCCACAATACGCGGCTGCAACTCCATCGCTAAACTTCCTTGCAAATAATTCACACCCTGCACTACTTTATCGATCAAAAAATCCGGATCTGGCAATGTAAATTCATGGGCGACTTTACTCATTACATTGCCGCAAAAATCCATCAGCAAAATTTGGATATCGTTGCGGCCGGCATTAACGCCAATTGAAAATGCCCCTTTCGGATTCAACGCGTACATAGTGGACGGCTGCCCCAATCCTCGCTGGACTTTGCCCCGCTGCTCAACCAAATCGGCCTGCTCAAGGTCGTCAATGATCCGTGTCACCGCCTGAGGTGTAAGGTTGGCAAGCTTCGCCAGTTCGAATTTGGAGGCCAAGCCAAGGCGGCGCAGCTCGCTAATTAGCACCCGCTCGTTGTAACGACGCAACCCACTGGAATTACTACCTTTACTCATGAAACCCTCGATTTTGCCCCACATAACAGCTGCGGAAGGCGCCAATTGGCGCTTTTCAGTTGACTTAATTAAACCACTGTGAATAAATAAGTCAACCGGTTTTCCTGATGCTAATCATTTGAGCGCCAAAATGAAACAGGGACTTGCCGGTTCTAACGGGTTTCATAACAACAATTTCCCCCGAGGGCAGCACCATGTCCAATGTGCACGAGACTCACAACCTGCGGCTGATCCGTTGGTTGACCTTTTTAATGTTCACCATGTTTGCCATGACCACCGATGCGGTTGGCGTGATCATTCCGGAAATCATCAAAGATTTCGGATTGAGCCTCACGCAAGCCAGCGCTTTTCACTACGCCCCCATGATCGCCATTGCATTTAGTGGTATCGCATTTGGTTTTCTCGCGGACAAAATCGGCCGTAAATACACAATTCTTATTGGCCTTGGGATTTTTGCTGTCGCTTGTTTTTTATTTTCATTCGGCAAGCAATTCGAATTTTTCGTCGCGCTCTTGTTGATATCGGGCTGTGCAATTGGGATTTTCAAAACCGGTGCGCTGGCATTGATTGGCGATATCTCGGCGAACACCCATGAACACACACGCACTATGAATACCGTGGAAGGTTTTTTTGGAGTGGGCGCGATTATCGGCCCTGCACTTGTCGCCTATTTATTAGCGGCGCAAGTGTCCTGGACTTATTTGTATTTGGTTGCTGGCGGTATTTGTGTGTTGCTGATGTTGATTGCCAGTCGTGTGCAATATCCGCACACTCAGGTAAACGAATCTACAGAAAAAATTAATGTACGACGCACACTGACTATGCTGCGCAACCCCTACGCGACAGGCTTCTCACTCCTGATCGCGCTCTATGTTGCCACCGAAGTTGCTATTTATGTTTGGATGCCGACTTTCTTAAAAGACTATGATGGCGACTGGCAATGGCTAGCCACCTATGCATTAACTATTTTTTTCGTATTGCGCGCTGGAGGGCGTTTTTTAGGCGCCTGGATTTTATTGCACTATGAGTGGTCGCTGGTAATGGCTGTCTTTAGTGGCGCGATTTTTTTATGCTTTCTGGGAAGCGCTTTAGGCGGACCTGAGGTAGCTGTTTTTCTATTTCCGTTATCGGGTTTGTTTATGTCAATGATTTATCCAACACTCAATTCCAAAGGTATCAGCTGTTTCGATAAACATGAACATGGTTCTGTGGCGGGCGTAATTTTATTTTTTACTGCCGTTGCCGCTGCACTCGGACCACTTTTAATGGGGCTGGCAGGTGATTTATTCGGTCATGTTAAATATGGATTTTATTTAGCAACTGGGTTCGCTGCCTTACTGTGTATTGCACTTTGTTACACCTGGCTGCGAAAACCCGCCGAAAAAAGATTGGATCGCGCACAAGAAGAATAATTAGCTACGGAGGTGATCCGGTAACTTTTTGATAGTGTAGATATCGAAGCGACTGGATTTGCCTTCTAACTGATAAGCAGGCACCTGATTATTTAAAAACGGCGCTTTGCGTGGGCGCTTGACCACTACGCGATAATTAACATGCTCTAATGCGAGAGGTAAAAGCGCATCAGCATCTTCATCTTTACCTACCACCGAGTGAAATGCTGCCATCTCCTTTTTAACATCAGCGGTTTTTTGTCGCTCGGGAAACATAGGGTCAAGATAAATGACATCGGGAAATTGCGCGGGCGCGAGCGATTCCAAATAGCGGCGGCTGTCTTGCCCAAGCAACTGCATGCGATGAATGACTTGCAGCAATTCAGCATCCTGTTCACGCGCAAATTCCAACGCACGCAGCAAACCATCTTGCAATAACAGATGCACAACGGGCGAGCGCTCGATCATGGTGAGTTCACAACCCAGCGTTGCCAATACAAAACTGTCTTTGCCCATACCTGCTGTCGCATCTAACACGCGCGGATAAACACCTGCTTTAACACCAACCGCCTTGGCGATCATCTGCCCCTTGCCGCCACCGAATTTACGGCGATGATCAACTGCACCTTCGGTAAATTCGGCAATAATCGGCCCGGGAGCTTTACGCCCGGTTTGCTGCAAGGCAATTCCGGATGAGGAAAACATCACCACAAAACCGTAATCAGCAATCGATGCAGGTGCTTGATCACGCAATAAAGGTAAGTGTAAACGCGCGGCGAATTGCTCTGCCGGTATAGAGCGATTCGGGTCATTACAAAGAACGGCGAGGGTATCGGACATAGAAAACACTGGGCAAAAAATAGTAGCGGCATTATCTATTTGTTGCCCAGCGCTAGCAATCTTTTGTTATCTCTCGTTATTTTTCCAGCGCGAATCGAATGCGATCTTTTACATCGAAGGTTCGCACGGCAACACCATCAACCTCGTTGGGTTTGTACTTCCATCCCTTCACTGCTTTGATCACACTTTTATTGAATACGGTTGAGGGTACGTAACCGATAATTCGAATATTGTCGGTAGAACCCAACTCTGTGACATCGAACATAATATCCACATAACCTTCAATGCCTTTGGTTGCTGCGGTGGTGGGGTATTGCGGAGCGATTTTTATAAAAGGCACCATTTGGCCACCCAAACCTAGAACGCCGTTAATAGGCGGCTTCACTGTCACAACAGGTTCATTAAAGTTCGGGTCACCGACTATTTCTACTTCAACTGGATCGACGTTGTGCATAGGCGGTGGAGCCGTTTGCTCAACAGGTCTTACTGGTGGCCGCGCTTCTAGAATCGGCTCAATTGTAGTATCCATCATAAATACTTCGGGTATCGCCGGCGGAGCCTTGGGTACGATCATTGGGTAATCCTTATGTACCAATAAATACATTCCGTAAAGCAAACACAACGTCATCACCAGAGCTGAAGGAATAATGCCAAACATATTCGCGATTCGATTGCTTGCGCTGTTCTCAACGCCACTCATAAATTTATTGGTTTGCAGTTTGGAATCGCGGATCGTGTTTGTAGTTATGGTTGAACTGTTCATAGATATATCCTCATGTGGTTTTTTCAGGCAGCAGGAAACCCTGCCACTGGGTAGCACGCAAATTTCACGCGGGAGTTGATTAAGGAGAGATCAGGGGGAGTTTATCGTCGTCGTTGATCGATGGAGTTATTCTGCCCATCAGCAGCGGAAAGTGTGAAGCGGAATAATTCGGTGACGCCCTGCACAATTACCGGCTCGCCATTTAATACTTGCGGGCGGTAATGTGATTTCTTCAGCGCTGCCAAGACACTGCGATCAAAAACACGCGAAGGTGAACGCGCTATGATGTGCGGCTGAATAATGTGACCATGAATATCAATGGTGAATTGCACCTGCACCCAACCCTCAATACCATTTTGCAAAGCAAGTGCTGGATACTCCGGGATTACCATATCAATCGGCAAAAAGCCTTCCACGGAAATATTCGGTTTGATGGTATTCGCCGGGATTAAAAAATTCGTCTCATCGTCAATTTTGGCTAACTCCTGAAGCTCGTCCAGAGTTGGCCGGGGAACCCGAATACGCAGGCTTTCCACCTTATCATCCATTGGCAAATGAACAAGTTGAATAGGCTGATGCGGTTTAAGTTGTTGTAATAACTCCCAACTAAAAACTTCGACGCGCGGCACAAGAGTATTCGCCTCACCAGATTGTTGTGCATCGCTCAGTTCGATAACCAAACGTTCGCCATCGCGCGCAGGAAGCTGTTGCTGCAGAGGCAGAAGTTGCACACTCGCCAATACAAACAACATAAATAACCCACAAATAAGCCAGTACTGGGCTGTTTCAACCGCAACCGGTTGATGTGCGCGCTGCTTATCCAATACCGCCATAATGCGTAAATAGATTGATGAGTAACCACGCATAGATAAAGCGCTGTTAATCTGACTTCTTGCTGCCCCACCCTCTGCTATATCCAAAAGATTGCGTGCATAAATTAAATGCTTGTCGCGCAATTTATAAATGTAATCATCGCAAGCAATTTCGGCTTGATGATATATCTGCCGCGCAAACCACCAGAGCGGCACTAAAAACCAAAAACAGGCGCAGGTAATTTTGACGGCCATAGTTGTCAACCAATCCCAGCGCGCAATATGTCCCAACTCATGAATCAACACGCTCAGCTGTTTATCCTGATCCCATAGCAAGGCTTCGCGGGGCAACATGATAACCGGGCGCCACAAGCCCCAGGTCTGTGGAGATGTCACAGCGCGCGAGCTAACCAGAGCGACTCTACGGGAGATATCCAATAACTCACGTAGCTCATCCACTTGCGTTAACAATTCTGCCGAAGCAACTGGCTGGGTAGCTTTTGTCTGTTGTGCCAACCCAATGATGCCAAACAGTAAATAAAAGAGTATCGAGGTTGCCACAACAAGATATAGTCCAAGCAGAACAAAAAAATCCCGCTGATCAAAATTGACACTTAGCCAATGATAACTATTTTCCAACCCCAGCAAAGGGTGCGCGCCAATTGCTGCAAAAGCTGGTAATAACTTCCAATCTATAGCTGGCAACACACTCGTCAACAGCGGTAGCACCAATACACTCACCACCCCCAAACTCAATACAAAATGTTGCAGAGCGGCAGATTTTTTTCGCAAGCAAAACCACAGTGCTGCAATCATCAATAAAATCATGCCCGGCTTCAGTAAGCCGGTAATCATTACATTGGTGATCAAGGTGGTGTCCATGTTCTACCCCGAGAGTTTTTATTTTACTTGAGGATTTTTTTCATTTTGCTTGAGAGGAGCTTTCTGCTTTTGCCGCGTCATCAATTGCCTTTTGCAATTGCGCTATTTCATCGGCATTAAGCTGCTCTCTATTCATCCCCAAGAGCGCGTTGACAGCAGCAGCAGTCGATCCACCAAAAAATGTTTTTAGCATTTTCTGTAGCGCCGATGCTCTCGCCTCTTCTTGTGCAACCACCGGAAAATAAATATAACGCGGCCCGTCCTCGCGAAAATCCACAATCTTTTTTTCCACCAGCTTCGCGAGTAACGCGCGTACCGCTGAATAGCCAGGTGCGTCGGGAATAGCAGCTCGTACATCCTGCGCGGATAACTCGCCTGCTTCAAATAGCGCATCCATAATTTGCCGCTCGCGTCGGCTGAGTTGGGCTGCGGCCGCTTTATCCAAATCGTCCAAAGTCATAGTTTTACCTTTGCCTGGTTCGCCTTGTGCTAATTTTTTAGCATCATGCTAATAATTTAGCACCACACAAGCTTTAGTCAACCATTATGTGCTAAAAAAATAGCACCACTAGTCAGCCGCTTAACCAAACACCTTGCCAACTAATTGATTTTTATCAATTTTTGGCAATAAAAAAGCCGCTGCGGTTTCCCGAGCGGCTGTATGAAACAGTTATCGATTACTCGTTAGGCACCAATTCCAGCTCTACACGGCGATTTGCTTCGCGACCTGTCGCTGTGTCATTGCTGGCAATCGGATAACGTGAGCCGTAACCGTAAGATTGGATACGCGCGCTGCTAACCTTCTGACTACGCAGGTACATTGCAACGCTGTCGGCACGACGTTCACTGAGCGGCTGGTTGATGCTGTCGCTACCGGTAGAATCGGTGTGGCCAGTAACTTTGATTGAGGTTTGGTTAAATTCGGCCAACACCTTGGCGACGGAATTCAATACATCGAAAAAGTCTGAACGTATATCCGCGTTGCCGGTGGCAAAAGTAATGTTACCTGGCATCACCAAAAACAGGTTGTTACCTTCGCGTCTCACCTGCACACCAGTGCCTTGCAGCTCCTGACGCAACTTGGCTTCCTGACGATCCATATAGTTACCTGTGCCGCCGCCAATCACACCGCCAATTGCAGCACCTTTCAGCGCACGCTCGCGACGGTCTTTACTGTTGCCACCAGTAGCAGCGCCGAGCACCGCACCAGCCACTGCACCTATACCTGCCCCCTTAACGGTTTTACTGGTTTTTTGCTCACCAGTGTAAGGATCAGTAGTGGTACAACCCATAATGGCAAATGACAACATAATAGCGAGGATATATTTCATGCTAAGACTCTCCAAATAAAACAAAAAACCGAGGGGTTACTAAATAAAATGTCGTGTGTGGTAATTGTTGAATAACAGAACTGAATAAATACTGAATTCTATGATTGCTGCCGAACAGATATCTGATTACAGTGATCTCACAATTCGTGAAAATTAGCGAATCAATTTTCCGCCCCAGCTCAGGGAACTTCCATATGTATAACAAATCTTTATTAGTTTTTTGTGGATTAGTCACCAGTTTATTGACCACAGGGTGTAAAAACTATTCTGTCAGCGTCAATGAAAATGTTGTCTATACACCACCGTCGATATTTAAGGATTATCAACTCGCCGACGCACAATTACACGACTGCGTGGAGCAAACCATTATTGATTTGAAAATTACCCGCGCGGAAGACTTAACGCGCTTAAATTGCAGCAATGCCGGCATTAAATCCCTTGCAGGACTTGATAAATTTTTTGCATTAAAAGAACTTAATTTGGCGGACAATCAATTAGCGGACATTAGCGAGATCGGGCAGTTAGGACGATTGGAAAAAGTAGTGCTGACGAATAATAACATCAAAAACCCGGCACCACTTTTACATCTACTGCACCTCACACAATTGCATGTCAATAATAACCCACAGATGACGTGCAAAGACTTGCAGCAATTACGACAAAATCTGAACAATCAAAAACTGGATCTGATTTTACCCAAACAATGCGCAAATTAATTCAGGTCAAGTCGACGGGAGCGGATTAAATCGCGCCCCGTACAAACATCAGCCCAATAGTGTTGCGCAATTGGTGCACCACGCGCATACGCACTGGCTCCGCATTAATCGCCCCCACCGCTTTTTTAAACTTGACCGACACCTCGGTGCCTACCGGTGGACACACTTGATTTTCAATTTGTACCTGGGCACCGCCATCAGAAATATCTCTGGCAAAGCCAACAATCGTACCAAAACTCGGGTGGGACATTTCAACGCGCACCGAAGTAGAGGTACGCTCAAACACGCGGCGTTCATTCACTGTAAGTTCTCCATGATGGTATTAGCGGTTGTGGCCCTGCCGGAACTATGTTGCTTGAGTATAGTTACTAATCGTTAAAAATCACCTGCAACAAAAAAGGGGCCTAAGCCCCTTTGCCTGCGCGGTCTACTTCATTAGAAAGTTAACCCAAGGCGCTGGCCGACCATTTCATATGACTCGACCACGTTGCCGAGGTTTTGACGGAAGCGGTCTTTATCCAATTTCTCACGGGTGTCTTTATCCCACAAACGGCAACCGTCTGGTGAGAACTCGTCCCCAAGAATGACTTCCCCCTTGTGCAGACCAAATTCCACTTTGAAATCCACCAGCAACATATTGCCTGACCCAAACAAATCTTTGAGTACGGCGTTGATTTTAAACGTCAGCTCTTTCATACGCGCCAATTGTTCGGGCGTCGCCCAACCAAACGATTGCACGTGCGACTCGTTGACCATGGGGTCACCCAGCGCGTCGTTTTTGAGGAACAATTCAAAGGTGGGTGGATTCAAGTCCATACCTTCTTGTACCCCCAAACGGCGAACCAATGAACCGGCAGCCAGATTGCGCACTACGCATTCAACCGGAATCATCTCCATGGTTTTGACCAGGGCTTCGGTATCTGATACCAATTTCACAAAGTGTGTAGGGATACCAGCTTCCTGTAACTTGGTCATGATGAATGCATTGAACTTGTTGTTCACCATGCCTTTACGATCAAGCTGTTCGATACGCTTGCCGTCAAACGCTGAAGTATCGTTGCGGAATAACATGATCACATGGTCAGGATCATCGGTTTTGTAGATGGATTTGGCTTTGCCAGCGTAGAGTTGTTCGCGCTTTTCCATTAGTAGGCCTGCTATTCAAAGTATGTAGTAAGAAATAAAAAGTAAGAAACAGACAATAAGACACTGTATTCAAGAAACCGACAACCAGCCAAAACCCTGGTTCTGACACGCAAAGGTCACTTGTTTGACCTCGGCAGTGACGGGCGCTAAAGCAGCTTGCGCCAACTCCAGCGAATTATTCTGCTGGCTGATATGAGCCACCACCAAATGCTGCAACCTTGCGCAGTTAAGGCGCTGTAGAAATCCTGCCGCCTGCTGGTTACTCAAGTGGCCCCAAAGTCCACCTACCCGTTGCTTTAACGAAGGGGGATAGGAACCGGAGGCAAGCATCGCTGAATCGTGGTTTGCCTCCAATACCATGGCATCCAGATCCTGATAGTGTGCTTCAACATGGGCGGTGATACTCCCCAGATCTGTCAACACACCTAAACGCAAGCCAGCATATTCAAATACAAACTGCGTTGGTTCGCGTGCATCGTGGGGCACAGCAACCGGTGTAATCTCCAAATCCTTCAAAACAAAAGGCGCATAGGCCTCTATCAAGCGCAAATCAGGCAATTCACCAAGATTGCGGCTGTGATAGGTGCCTGGAGTCATATAAACCGGCAGATCGTAGCGTCGTGCCATGGCCGCGACACCTTTGATGTGATCTGCATGCTCGTGAGTTACTAATATTGCCTGTAAATCTTCAGCGCGTTTACCCAAGCGCTCAAGACGCTGATTGGCCTCTTTCACGCTGAATCCGCAATCAATCAAGAGTGTGCCGGCGCTCCACTCGACCAAGGTAGAGTTGCCGCGGCTGCCGCTACCGAGCGATGCAAAGCGCAGCGGAGCCAGCATCTAGATCAGGTTTCTCCGCAATACAGTTAACAACTCGCGTGCTTCATGTGGAGTTAAACGCTTGCTATAAGGGTCACGAACACGCACAACAAAATTGCCATCATCACCCGTCACCACAATCAAATAGCCTGGAGCATCGGGCAGTACTTTTTCTGCATCACGATCGGAGCGCGGTGCCTTTTCAAACGCATCGCCAGTCAGCATATTGGTTTTCACCTGCGCCAGAGTATAGGGCGAGGTCGGTGCTTTGGGGTTCAAACCTATGCGGAAAGTACGTTTGAACCAACCCGGCTCTGCCTCTTCAGGATCGATATAATGCACATAGAAAAGACCCGCTTCGGTGTCTGTATCGAAGGTGGTAAAGCCATCACGTTTAGCTGCATAGGTCAGGGTGGCGAACGCGCGTTGACGATCTAATTTAATAGTCATTAACGGTTCATTACCCGCAACGCCCAAATTCGCTTTCACCGAACCGCCAATCGCTTGCGCAAGCAGTGATGTACCACCTTCAGCCGTTTCACTTGCCAAAGTTGCGGCCAACTCATCCAGCATCCATTTTTCGCGCTCGGGGTTAACCGAACGGCGTGGCCAGCCCATATCAGGTGCAGGTTTTCCTGCGACAGGAACGCTCATGTGGGTGATGTGGATTTCAGTCGTTTCCGGTTGCACCCCCTGATCAATCTGGAGGCGATATCTATCGTAGGTCGATAAATCAGTCTTAAATTGCAGCCAGCTGGTTTCGATAATACCTTTACCGATATCTGCTTTGCTCACTGCCAAAGTATTCACGTTAAGGAAGTTGCGAATACGCGGCCACACTTCACCAGGAGCGGCATTCAAGAGAATCCAGCTCTCGCTGCCAACACGCTGAATCTTGACATTTTCCTGCTCCAGGTTTGCCGATAACGGCATAGGGCGCGGAATTTCATAATCATCTGCAGTCGGGTCGTAACCGAAATCCGTCGCGGTGATCGTCGGAATTGGATAAAGCTCACCCATAGTTTCCGATTTTTTCCCGGCAGGTAAAACCAAGGGTGGAATGTTATCGGCCTTGACGTAATCGCCTTCACGATTACGGAACACGCCTTCATCACCAAAAAACATTCCGCAGCCAGAGAGGGAAACCGTCAAGCTGGCAACCAGTAACGCCATCAGCGGGCGCTTGATCGACACTAAAGAAGTTGTTGTTAGGGTCATTGCTTTAATTGAACTCATGAATCATCTCGTCGACAACCTGCAACTAGGAGCTGGATTAAATCCCGGCTGCCTGCATGGCTGTTTTAACCTGTTGGTGATACTGCTCTGACAGACGCGTCAGCGGCAGGCGAATACCCGATTGGATTAAACCCAACTGTTCGACCGCCCATTTGACGGGAATCGGGTTGGACTCAACAAACATGGCCGTATGCAAAG
>CAZCJR010000032.1:0-43581 GCA_964499225.1 uncultured Cellvibrionaceae bacterium
AGGTCAAATACACAGGAACATTCGTTAAGCCATATTCATTTTGTCCACTCGGTGCCGTTAAAGACGTCCACAGCCCCCAACCATGCAAATAAATTTCATTTGAATTGCCAGCATTAATCCACGCCATTAATTTTTCTTTATTTTCCGGGAAGGTATAACCTTTAATTCCCGGATCAGGAAGAGGCACCGGTTTTGCCAACACAGCGGCAGATATCGACAACGCGATTAACGAACAGGACGATACGAACAACGCTCTAAGTTTCATGACATTTTCCTTTTTGTTGAAATGAAACTAGAGCCTAGATACTTATTAGCGGGTTGGTTATTACACTGGATTACAAACATTCAAAACAAATATTGAAGCGACAAAAATTTTATTTACACGTATCGTTTCTACACAGCAGTATCAACCTACTTCCCAGCCTACATTAAATGCCACAAATTATTGGACAGCCGCTTTTTTATATCCTAGTGGAGACAAACTAATGCAATTGACTGCCCGCGCAGATTTTTTAGTAAAGATAGTAGCAACCAGATATCGATAAATATCTTTATCAATTTGCGGTGACGGATTATTATTCATTATCTTTTCATAGTCCGCAGACGATTCCGCAACTCCCAAAATGCACCAGTTATCGACTATAAGGTGATACTCAGTTTCTCCCTCTCGGGCTTGTTCTACTAACGCAACCGGCCCGTCATACGGCCAGGTCTTTAGTGATAAAGCGGAAAAACCTTGTAGCATTTTTACGTTATGAACCAAAGCGGGTTGTTTACCCACGCAGTAGCCTTTGCATTTTTTTAACTGATGGCTTGAACAAGCACGACGGGAGGGGGTTTCCAATCCGCATACTTGATAGCACAGACTGTGTTCGTCGCTAATGGATTGAATTGCCTCCTTGGCTTTTTTAACGGATGGGAAAAGGCCGTAGAGTTTTTTTGTGTTGCTGGGCATTTCTGATACTGAAAATATCTGTGGCGATAACAAACCTTCTTTTCCTTCCGCCAAACAGATGCTGTAAAAATTACTGACCCGGCGCAACCTGCGGTTGTAGAGCGGCTGCAGTTCTTTTACTTTTTTTGATTCGAGAATAAGTGCGGATAGCTCGCCAGGCGTTTTATCGAAAGTGATATTGCGGGTTTGTTGGCAAATTTTCATTTCCCTTGACGATTTATGGTCAGCAGTGAAATGAGAGAGTACGCGCTTGCGAATACTTATGCTTTTCCCTATGTAAAGAAGCTCTTTATTTTCGCCCCAGAAATAATACACGCCAGGCGTATTGGGCAAGCCGTCAATAATGGACGCATCAAAACCGGCTGGCATACTTTCTTTACGGTATTGATGTTTAACGGCTGCACGAACCAGCTCCTCTCCTTTTTCTTCTTCGGCAATCGTCATGAATTTGTAAGTCGCTTTTGCGTCATCCAGTGCGCGATGGCGATGGGTTACAAAAATTTGATGCCGTGCAATAATTTTTTCCAGGCTGTGCCCATCGCGATCCGCGTACAGAAAACGTGAAAGCCGGACGGTACACAGTAGCTTCGCTTTAAACGTGTAAGCGAGCCGCGCAAATTCATTGCGAATAAAGCCGTAATCAAAGCGCACATTGTGGGCAATAAATAATTTGCCTTGCAGGTGCAACAAAATTTCTTTTGCCACCTGCTCAAAATAGGGAGCATCGGCCACCATCTCATTGGTGATGCCGGTGATCTGTTGGATGCCTTTGGGAATGGGAATACGCGGGTTGATCAGCGTCGACCATTCAGTAACACCATCTTCGGTCACCTCCACAATCCCGATTTCGGTGATGCGGTCATAGGTCACGTTGCCGCCAGTCGTTTCAATATCGACAATAACGCAGGGAACTGGAATATATTTGAGCATGTGACTCGCTGGGAATTATCGGGATAACAAACGGAAATCAGCTCGCAACGAGATTGCCATGCTCGCCAATACTGTATTAATAAACAGTATTATTCACAACGTGACGCGCGAGTCAATCAATAGGTTTTGACGATTGTGATAGGTGTACGTTGGAAGGGGCAATGTGGACATGTTCGAGCCTGACATGCCCGCTGAGGGAGCGGGCTGATTTCCGCATTGATGAATGCGGGTCTACTTTTGCAGGTAGGTGACCTTGGTTTTATTGATGATCGCAATCACGCCTTTGCCACACAAATCTTTCACCACCATTTCCACTTCATCTTCAGAAAGTGTTTTTTGAAACAGAGAATTAATAGTGCTGGATAAGGTTTTTACCGTACCTGGTTTATCCCCCATCAGCGATAAACGGGCCTTTACGACGCTGGTTCGCTCGGGCAAAGTTTTTAAGCTGGATTTATGCAGGATAGAAATTTCATCGATACTGCCGGAGCGAGAGGCGAGAATGTTGCGGTCTTTTAAATGCTGGATAAGCGGGTCAAAACCGGCATCTTTGGAGATTACATGGAAGTAAGCGTCTGGCTCGATCGCCGCTCTTTCACCAATGTAATAGGCGATATGGAAATCCAGCGCGTTTTTGCCTGCACCTGAGATAACCACATACTCCATGCGGGTGCCAAGCGGCTGCAATGACCGGACGAGCTGGGTATTCAGTTTTGTTTGGTTGGCGCCGAGGAACAACAGGATATAAAAATTCCCTTTTTCCAAACCGGCGATGGATTCAGGTTGGACATTTTCGTAATCGATAAAGACATAATTTTTACGCATCTTAGGTCTCCGTCATCTGCCATAGATCTATGTATAGCATTAATCTCCCGCTTTTGTCGCCCCCAAATCGGGTACCAACTAACATGCTCGGAATAGTCCGGGCAATTCCAAAACACAAGGTCAAATTGGCACCTCATTCAGGTTGCTGCACTTGCCGTACCAAGAGCAGCAACCCACGAATCAGTCGGCGTTAGCCTCTTTCTTTTTATAATAATCGCGCAATACATACCAGGCTTGCTTGCGAATACCCAATTCAGATACCAGGCCTTTGCGATTATAAAAATCCTGAATGTCGGACAAGGACCGACGCGGCGAGCGAAAATCTTTCAAAATCCAGGGGCTCACACCACGCAGCGCGGAGATATTTTCCATCATCGCAATATTTTGTTTGAATACTTCCGCTTGATATTCCTCCGTCCAGATTTCAGTTTTATCGCCGAATTTACCCTGCACTGCACCCGCACCGACTTCACTCATGATTAGTGGCTTGTTGTATTTGGAGGCCCACTTTTGACTTGCGCAATTTTCCGGAACTTCGTAGTACCAACCGCAGTAGCTATTAATACCAATTACATCCACAACACTTGCCAGAGGGTCATCAATAACTTTGCCGTCTTTTGTTGTGGTTTGAGTATCCATCGCCGCCGTTACCAGACGGGTGCTGTCCAGCTCGCGGGTTTTATTAATCAGACCTGAGAGAAAATCCAGTCGCTCTTGTTTTACTGGTGTTTCATTAGCTACTGACCAGAGAATAATTGAGGCGCGGTTTTTATCGCGGACAATCATTTCCGTCAGTTGCTTTTCCGCTTTGGCGTAGACGGCTTTGTCCTCAAACATCAGGGTCCAATAAACCGGAATTTCTGACCAGACCAGCAAGCCCATTTCATCGGCCATTTTCAGCATGTTCTCGTTGTGGGGATAGTGTGCAAGGCGCACAAAGTTACTGCCCAAATCTTTCGCCCAGCGCAGTAAGGTACGTGCATCATCTTCACTCCAGGCGCGACCACCGCCATTAAAAGGAGACTCCTCATGAATACTAATGCCGCGCAAGAAAATCGATTTGCCATTAAGTTCGATATTTTCGCCGTTAACCGCAATCGTTCTGAAACCAATGCGATCTTTTACGACTTCGCCGTTAAAACTGATTTCAATATCGTAGACTTTTGGCCGCTCGGGGCTCCAGAGTTGCGGGCTAGCGGCGAGGGTTAGCTCCGCTTCGCCACCAGCGCCAATTTTCATTTTTTGCTTGATATTTAATTCGGGAATGGACAACACCAAATCACCAAATTTAGCGCTGAGATTTCCCCCCAGCTTTACGCTAGCATTAATCATTTTGGCGTTTGCGCTATTGAGATGCAGGGAGTAATCGGCCACATAAGTGCCGGGTAATTCCACAATCGCTACCGGGCGGGTGATGCCGCCGTAATTCCACCAATCCGTATTTACTGTAGGTACTTGATTGCGCTCGCGACGGTTATCGACTTTCACTACAACGAAGTTTTTGCCATCGACTAACTTATCGGAAATATCAAATTGAAACGAGGTAAAACCACCCTCGTGATCACCTACTTTTACGCCATTAACATAGACGATCGCCTGATAATTCACTGCGCCGAAATGCACGACGTAACGCTTGTTGGATTTCTTGTCGAGCACAAAATCTTTGTGATACCAAACAGTGCCCTCGTAAAGAAATAGTTGACCCTCTTGGGTATTCCAATCACCTGGAACCTGCAATTTGTCGCTAGTGGCAAAATTGTATTCCAGCAGCTCTGATTTATTTTTCACTTTTGCATTTTTAAAATACCCATTCTCATGGGGCAAATAGCGATGGTTGTAATAGCCATTCTCGTAGGGATCAATGATGCGGTTCCACTGCCCGTCCAGGCTGATTACATCGCGTCCGTAGGCGTTTTGCACATAGACGTCCTGCGCACTGACCTTGCTCACCACCACAAGCAGCGGCAACATCAAGACCGCCAACAATAGATTCTTATAATTCATAGCCACACCTTCTCATTATCGTTAGGGATGGCACTGAGATTAGCAGTAAATCGCTAACCCTGTGCCGCCAGAAGGCTTCTCCCACCCGCAGCACGCTTTCCCCAAATAAAAACGCCCGCCTTGTTACAGGGCGGGCGTTTTTAATTTCCAGCAAAACCTCAGTGCAGGCTAAGCATTAGGGTAACGTCAGCACCAGATTGTTTACGCTGATCGATTTAGCCGCTGCTGCGCTAAAGGTTTCACCGTAAGAAACACTCGTGGCATTTACACTGATACTGGCGGTAGTAACCAGATTTGGCGCCTTCACTGTCCAGCTCACCGTTTTGGTCGCACCATCGGCGATGGTGCCAGTGTTTTGAGTTTGCGCACCAGAAACCAACGTAAATCCAACCGGTAAATTAATTTTCACATTGACGTTGTGTCCATCCAGATCACCGGTATTTTTCACTGCCACTGAATAAGTGAAATTGAAATTGCGAACGACACTTGTCGGTGCAGTAATGGTGTTGGTGAATTTGGGGCCGGTCGCAAGCGCGAAGTTTTCTTCAGTCGCCAGTGTGTAGGGCTCGGTCGCAGCGCCATCAAACGATGTGCTGTACGCGTAGACCTTCACAACAGCACCTTGGCTCGCTTTTGCCGCTACCTGATGCACATTGTCTTTCACCGTCGTGTCTGAATCTAACTGCACATTGGTGCTTTCGGCGTAGAGCTTCAAATCCAGATCCGACAAGTTGCGGAAAGTGGTTGGGGTTGCGGCGTTGTTGTAGCTCACATCGCGCTCCCACACCAGCGTTGCTTTATCGCCGTTGTACATATGGCCTTTATACAACTTGTAGCTGCCAGTTTGGTTTTTGGGTTTTACACTGCTGGAGAAATAATCGTTGCGATGGAAATGCGCGTGCGACAAATCCAAGTATCCCCAGCCGTAGGTTTTGTTCCACTCTTTACCGACTTTCGCACCATCATCTGCAGTGGTAGCCGTATCGTTGTCTTCCCAGGAATCGGCAGAGTTAATCAATATCGCTTTGATGGTACGAGGGTCGCTAACACCGGCATCGGTCAACAGCAAGGTTGCCGCACCCACCTTGGGTGCTGCAGAACTGGTGCCGCCCATCTCGGCGTACCCGCCGCTCGCATTGCATGTCATGGTCCCTGTACCAGGCGCGGTCAGGTCTGGTTTCTTGCGGCCACCCACAGTTGGGCCGCGGCTACTGGATGCGGTGATCACATCATCGGTGCGTGTCACAGTGTTCTTATCCCACATGTTCGCCACCGTCAAACCGTTATAGTTGTTAGCGGGAACAGTCATGGTATTGGTGCCAAAGCCCGCGTTACCGGCTGATTTTGCCCAGTTGGTGTAATAGTCAAACACCACACCATCAACAAAGCGGGAGAAAGGATGCCAATCGCTACCGGTGGCAGGGTCATTGCCCCAGGAATAGTTGATCACTTCCGGATCATCGCCCGCTGAACGCAGCATCCAATCCGCACCGGCCATAGACGTTGCTACATCGCCTGCATTTTCAATAAGAATGGCATCCAAGCCAAACGCAAGCCCCTTGTGCGTTGCATTTTTACTGGCATACATACAGGCGACACCAGTGCCATGCTCGCCATTAGGTGCGTAGTTTGAATAAATAGTGTGGCCAGCCAATGCGGCGTGAGTTTCCATTACACCACTGTCGAGTACACCCACATCCCATATGCCGCCATCGTAGCCAGACGACCACCAAGTGGTAGCCCCCAATGATTGCGCTTGCGTGTTCAACTCTTCTTTGCCGGGAGCGTTGTAAAACACCTCTGCTACACCATCCAAATTGGCAATTTCTTTTAGCGCAGAGGCGGGAATTTCTGCACTTACCGCATTCAGGGTGACATAACGCTCCTGCACTTTTGCACCCAAATGAGCAATGCGATCTACATAGAGTTTTTGCACATCCGCAACAGCAGCTGCAGATTCGCGCCCGATTTGCTGACGCAACTCACTCGTCAATTTATCGCGCTGCTCGTTCAAGGTGCGAATTTCTTTTTTATCTGCATCAGTGACGTATTGACTTAACAATTGGCTTTTTTCGATTTCCTTGTCTTTACCTTCCATTGTTTCTTTGGGCAAATACTTATCGTGAATACTACGCACCCGTGCTGCCAGTGCATCGATATTAGGCTCATATTTTGCGTTGAGGGTGCGCGCGATTTTGCGCTGCGGCTGCTCGCCAAACACAATAATTACCCGTAAAGAGGTTTGTTGCGTGGCGAGGCGCTCAAGCGTGGGATCTATACGCTGTACCGATTCCACTACTGGCAGTTCCCGTTTTTTATCATCATCGGCCAGAGTGGCGCTTGCGTAGCAGGCCATAGCGATCAGGACTGCGCGAGTGAGGGGATTTACAACGGCGTGATTAACCAAAGCTTTCGACGTTTTCATGATCAGATCCTTGTTCATAATAGAAGATTAAGAGTTAACCCAGCGCAGCTCATGCTCACACTGGATAAGACCAGTATGCCGCCCCCATCGAGCGCACTCAGTGAAAAAATCGAAACCTACCTTGTGAATTATTCACACCTGCGCCCCTTTTGATTAATGAATGAAATGAGCCCCCCATTTGGGGGGGTATTTTTTTTCGAAAGGTTTATAGCCTTGATTCAAACGCCCCCTGCGCTTTTCGCTTTAGGGGAATTGGACCAATGTCATGGCGATAGCACCGTGACGTCAGGGTGCGCTCATTCAATCAGGTGCTGTCAAGACAGGTCATGCCACTTGGTATCTTCGACTTTCAAGGAGAATATTTGTGAACCATATGAAGTTAGGCCTCTTATACGCGATGTTTCTTCCGCTTCTCGTTGCCGCTAATTGCTTTGGACAAGCAACCTGCCCGTCGATAAGAACAAGTATTGAACCCGAAAAATTCGATTCTACCGCAAGTATTTTTCAGAGTGCCCGGGATTTGAAGAGCGCAAGCGAGGACTATCTGGGTAAAGTCAAACCCGATACTTTAAGAAAAACCATCTCAACTTTTGTAGCATCGTGTGAAATTTTGGGCCGCGAAATTGATAACGACTCAGTCTCGATGGACATGTCACCGGAAAGTATTATCAAGCAAAAAAATAAGAAAGATAGCGATATAGTCAGTGCATCGGCGTCATGTTTGCATGGCATTCTATATGCCTTGGACCACGAGAAAAAAGAGGTCCAAAAAGATGCCAGCTGCTCAGCTCTAATCGCAGTTATCGACAAAGATTTGGACAACATTAACAACCTGAAGCTAATCAATGACAAAAGTGTTGTTTTGGTTAATAAGGGCGTTGATCCAGATAAACCCATAAAGAATTTCACTCCGGAGCAGCTAAAAGCGATTGAGCAGAGAGGAGATCTCACATCAATAGCCTCAGAGAAACCCTATTACAGTATTTTGGAACTAGGCCTTAGTCTTATGCCTGAATACGATGAAGATGGCGACAACAAAGGATTTAAAGAGTCCAACTTTTTTGGCGTGCTGCGGCTTAGCAACAGGATGAAGTTTTACAATTCCGATAACTGGGCTTCTTACCAAGGGCTTGAGATAGCATTTTACTCGGCACCTGTTGCCTGCACCGACAAAAACACTACAACGGAGGGAGCAACCACAGAAGGCGAAGAAGCGGTGGATAGCAATTGCGGAGACCCCGGCTTATCAATAGAAAATATTAAATTTAAAGACATATCAAATACCGTTAACGCGTCGATCTATGCATCTCTGTTATATACCAACGAATCTATTATGGGGAATTGGGAAGTTGGCCCCAGTGTTAGAAGCGGGGTGCTTAACAGAGAAAAGAAGGGCGCTGATGGAGATTCAGTTGCAAGGTTTCAGAACTATGGCCTTGAAATGCGCTTGAATGACTTTGGAGCAGGAAAGACGGGTTCTCAATACCTGAACGGGGTGCCAAAGTTTGTCTTTAATTACTCCGAAGGATCTAACGAGGATTTTGCGGGAACGGGAATAAAAACTGACCGGAAACTCGCGAGCTTCAGTTATCGATTATTTGACAACCAACCTGTTTTTGTCGGATTAATAGTGGACGGAGGCAAGGGGCCAGACACCATCGCCCTGAACCTATCCTACGGGATAAAGGCATCGAGCCTGTTTGGTCTGTTCACTGATTAAGGTTAGCCTAAGCCTGTTACCGCATCGATTTTTCAAAGGAGAATAGCGAATGAGTGACGATTTTATTGACGAACTCAGTGCGGTGGCAGAGACCAAAAAAATAAAAGGGCTAGAGTCGAAGGCGAATTGGGGTATTGCACTATCCGGCGGGGGAATCAGGTCGGCCACATTCTGTATAGGTGTGCTCCAGTCAATTGCAGAACGCGATAAATATTGCGAAGACAATACAAAAAAGAATTACAAAGACTCTCTGCTTTCTCATTTTGATTATTTATCCACTGTGAGTGGTGGCGGCTATGCGGGAGGATTTTTAACGTCTTTATTCGTACGTGATAGAGCCACCCACTCCGATTCCAAAAAAGATATGGATAAAGCGCCCGCCCTCGACGCGGAAAAAAGTGCAGATGAAGTCATCGACATTTTGGCGAGCGGTGTACCGCATCGAACGGTGGACGCGACTAAGCAGAATAATTTTCCGCTCGCGTGGCTTAGAAATAATGGCCGCTATTTGCTTCCATCGGGAACCGGCGACCTGGGCTACGCCGTTTCAATTATCTTGAGAAATTTCTTTTCGCTGCACTATATGATCGGGATTTTTTTACTCGCAGCCGCAATGGTAATTGCCCCCTTCAACGACTATCTAAAATATCCGTTGGCGCTACTTGGCACTATTATCCTGTCATTGATAGTGGCCTACTGGTTGGTACGCACTGATGACAAAGGGGCCTTTGATTTCAAGGCTGTATGCTACGCGGCAATTCTGTCTGCAATTTTTGTGATTTTTATATTTTTGATACTGAAAGAAAACAACGTTAATTTTCGAACGATTTTCACCACGCTTGAAAATGGCACATATCATGGCATTCTTCCTTATATTGTAACCTTGTTCGCTGCAATTATTCTCTCGACCTCATTGATCTATTTATTCATTCTTATTTCTACAGAAACAGCAAAAAAATCGGACCCCTTGGATACGGCGGCACTAAGAAAAACAATCACAACGCATTTGACCAAGATAAGCTGGAGAATGTTAGCGCTCATCTTTATTTTTATAATTGACTATCTGGCCGAGATTATCTACTGCGAATTCAAGAGTCTTCCTGCTTTTTTGGCCTTTATCGGCACCGCGATAACTTATGTAGCCAACATTATGTATAAAAAAATGGATGCATTTTCAAAGAATCGCGACCTGCTTTTCAAGTTTTTAGCCGCTATAGGAATATTTTGTTTGATTGTATTTTGGTACTTCATTGCAGTCTATTTTCATGAAGAACTATGCGGTAAAACTATTCAAATTTTCTCATCACTGGAAATCCCCCTGTACCCATTTTTTGTTTTAATTATATTCTTAGCAGTGATCACTGCGGGCTATCACACCCAGTTTGTTAATCTCTCAAGCCTACAGACTTTTTACACCGCCAAATTGATTCGCGCGTATCTTGGTGCTACCAATCTACTTAGAGCAACGCCACCCTTTTCCGATGATTCTCTCTACGTGTCTGAGCCAATTAAAGACGATGATTTTCATCTGGATACGCTAAAAGGCTCCCTGGCGCCATTTCATATAATTAATGTCACTGTAAGCCAAACAACATCAGCCATAAAGAGTGATGATGGTTTTGTAGAAAACGAATCTATAGTCTTGCGAGATAGAAAAGGCCGCCCGCTCGCTGTTACACCTTACGCAAATTATTTGGAGGGGAGAAAACATAGAGAGAGTGAAAAACTGAAAATGGGGCAATGGCTGGGAATATCAGGTGCCGCTTTTTCAACAGCGTTAGGACGAAAAACTACGCTTGGCCTGTCATTACTAATGGGACTGGCGAATATTCGCTTGGGCTATTGGTGGCATTCGAAATCGGATGACAAAAATGCTTCCAAAAAAATAATGAGAAATAACGCCTACATCTATTTGTATTATGAGTTACTTGCTCGCTTTCATGGACCGCAACGCGACTACCTCTACCTTACTGATGGCGGGCATTACGAGAACACAGGCATCTACGAGCTCTTAAGAACAGAGCGCAATGTTAGATTTATTTTGGCCAGCGATAATGGCGCTGATCCTGACTACCACTTTGAAGATTTGGCAAACTTAATCAGGCTGGCCAAGGCAGATCTCCATATCAAGATAGAGGTGCACGAGGATTTCGCGGACTCGCCTAAATTAAAGAAGATTTTTGGTGGAGTACACCAATTTTGCCGGGCGGCCGATGTTGACGAGAAAACTCACCAACCCCTGGCGCTATTGCTGAAAGCGACTCACTTAAAAGGTTCAGCAAAGGAAACCTGGATCCTGTTGTTAAAACCACGATACTGGAATGGTCTACCCGCAGATATCTGGAATTATTCAAAATCCAGTGCAGATTTTCCGCAAGAAACCACTACTGACCAGTTCTTTGACGAGGCGCAATGGGAAAGTTATAGAGCCTTGGGTTATCTGCAGAGCAAACAAGTTCTTGACCCAGCAATTTGGAAAGAACTAAAAACCCTGTGCAATATTTAGTGCGTTAGCACGAGGATCGATTGCGGATCAGCGAGAATTTGTTGGGAGATAAAGGACTATGTAAGACTATTTAGTGGAGGTTGATCTCCGCGAAAGAAAAAATGCGATGAGGCCGATAATCAATAACAACACCGCCACAGGCTGCAGCGCACTGGTGCTATCACGCACCACAAACCAGTCATTAACTGTTGGAGGCTTCGTATCAACGATAGCAAGGTTAGCGTCGGCGCAAACCGCATCGGCAGAGCAGGAATTCAGGGTAGTAACCGCGAGAACTTCAGCAACATCCTTGTCGGAACGTCCTCCTTGAATGGCAGCCACATCCTGGTGCAAGACCGCGTTTTGGGTAGCATCGCCCACTGCCTGATCCGCATCCATAGGGATCGCAGCAGCATAAGACACTATTGAAAAAGAAATTAGCGCGAGGAAAGTGAGTGAGTGGTTGAACATTCGCGTAACTCCTTTTTGCACATTGCATAAACGCCGGTTCTTGGTCCTTGTTACAAAGGTCGAGCGGTATAACAGTAGCCGGGCGCCCTGCCATTAAATGGCCTAACCCAGTCATATCCTTGGCTGACGAAACTACTGTTCCGCTCGCTTATCCCTGCTGACGCCCTGCTACAGTGGTTAAATTACGGGGTTTGGATGGGAAGGTCTGTGCGCTAATGCAGGGGGGATTTGTGATTTATTCACGGTTGGTGCGGGGGAATTACATCGCAGAAAAGAAAAAACCAGCGGGTTTAGGCGCTGGTTTTTTCTTTAAATAGAAACCAAATTAATCATTCTGCTTGATGATCATCGGAGGATCAAGCTCGCGGCCATTAACATTGATTGCATAATCGAATTTTAAAAATTTATTTTTACGATACTCTGCAATAAACTCCGGCTTTTCAAAGATATCTTTAGGGATTACAACTGTGACAACACCATTTACCGATTCGTATTTTATTTTCCTGTTGGGCGCCTTTTTATCCTTAAATATAATGACAAATCTATCTGGCCCTGCAAAAATCACTTTCTGCCCCGGCTGTAAAATTACTTCCTTTACTGTTTCAAGAGGAAAGCCCGTCTTATCCAGTGCAATCCCAACAACTGCAGTGCTCGTACCTTGTAATGCATAACTCGAAGGCAGCCTGTCTGTTTTATTCCCTGCGGAAGCACACCCACTAAAAATCCCAAGAAGCATTATAACAGTAACTAATTTCATACATTTCATTTTATCATCCTCGTTTAAGTTGAAAATTAAAATTCTACTCGGAAAATAAATCCTTGAATCTATCTTCCTTTAATAAAGAAAAATCCGGGTCAGCCAGCAGCAATTTAGCTGAATACTCAGTCTTAAGCAAATGTGACGCATATTTTCGAATTTTTTTCTCATTAAGCTCAATTACGGAAATCCTTAAATGTGTATAGTATGAATCTGCGCTGGAGTTATCTAATCTATCAGCAAGAACCATCATCTGATTTGCCTTATCTATCTCACCAAAATGTGAAAAAGCTCTTGCCATGCATTGATATGCTCTTGCAATATTTTCATTACCTCTAACTTCTTCTTTCGCATATTTTATAACTTTTTTAAAATAAAGATCACCCAGTTCCTTTTTCTCGGGAATGAATTTATAGGCGTCTGCAACATAAGTCATTAATTGATAATCATCAGGTTGCAATCTAAGTGCCTTTTCATAAAAAATAGCCGCCTCCTTAAAAGCCCCGGCAGAATAGTGCATATTTCCTGTATTTATATAAACAGAACTATTCGGTTCGATGTCCGCAGCGAGCCCAAAGACTCGCGCAGACTCTTTGAAATCACTTTTGTATAGAAAATTAATTGCTATATTATTTAAAGCAAAAATATTATTAGGCATTATCTCTAATGCTTTTTCATAGTTTTCAATTGCCTCATCATAACGGCCATTGCGCGTTAAATAATATCCATAACTATCAAATGCACGCCAATTTTTTGGGGATGAATGAATCGTGTCTAAATATATTCTCTCGGCAGACTCACTTTTACCCATCAAATCATATACTGTCGCTAAAGTTACAGAGGCTGCCACATCGTATTTATCGATTGATAATCCTTTTTTTAAATATTCAACTGCCTTTTCGTACTGGCCCGTATCTCTGTATATAGCACCAATGGCTTTATATGCCCGTGAAGACAACTCATCTTGAGAAAGAGCTTCCAGACAAAATTTTTCAGCATCATTTAGCCAAGACGCTGAATTCGTTATCTCATATTTTCTCCAATACGCACTGCATAATCCGGTATTAGCCAATGCGAATTTAGAATCATGAACCAATGCTGTATTAAAATGTTTAATCGCCTCATCAGAGTTTTCATGTGTTGCTGGCATATCCAGGAACGACAACCCTCTCAAATAATAATCATAAGCCGTAACGTCCCCCGTCAACCGCAACGGCGCAGGCCTAAAATTCTGCAAATCGAATTCATCCGCCAAATACCGTGCAATCTCCCCTACCAATCTATCCTGCAAAATAAAAATATCTTGATAGGTTCCATCTAATTTCCCACCAGCAATTTGCACATTATCTTTGCGGCGAAATAGGCGGTAGGCGATGCGTAAGTTATCGCCCAAGCGCTGCACGCTGCCTTCCAATCGGATAGGTGCATGAATACCCTCTTTCGCATCCACGATATACACATCGCGCATATCCGCTAATTGCGAGCGCACAGCTTCGGTGATACCGGCGGAGAAATAATCGGCATCGCCTTTTTCATTCATTAAATTTTGGAAATCCGCAATTTCTACATAATTTGCCGCGTAACCCGGCACTAACCAGCGGGGAATAAAATAAAAACCGGCGACGATAAGCGCGAACAAACAAGCCGTTAGTGGATAGCGATAGGCAACAATACATTTATTCAAACTGCGCAGAAAATAAAACAGATGATCGCGCCAGCCGATGCCGGAGGGTTTGATTAAATAGACGCGAATTTTTTGTTCGATATTTTTTAACGCTTGCACACCCAACCGTTTTGCGGGCGATGACAAGGTAAAACGAACTTCGTCGTACACGGCTTGCGATATGCAAATGCCGTCGGCAACGGCGAGAGGCTCAAGGCGTGCGGCGATATTGACACTGTCGCCGAAGACTGCACCATCGCGGAGCATGACTTCGCCTTTGTGTAGACCGATGCGGGTTTGTAGTGGTGGTAATTTTTTATCGCGGACTTCGTTAAAGGCTTGCAGATGTTGTTGAATGGCGATGGCGGCGGCGGTTGCGCTCGCAGCGGAATTAAAGCGCGCGAAAATTGCATCGCCAATAAATTCAACTAACAGACCGCCTTGTTGTTCAATATGGGAGAGCAAAATTTTGCGATAGTCGCCCAACATTTCTATCGCCATAGCCTCATTGCGCCCCATAAGGCGCGAGTAGCCGACGATGTCGGTGAACATAAGCGTCTGTTCACAATGTTGATTGTGTTCGGCGACCATGATGCAGTCGGCTCTCCGTGCGATAGCAATGGGATGGTAGATCGTTAGGAAAAATAATAATCCTTGCCGCCAGTAATGGGGCATAAGTGGCGCCGATTATTGTGTGTTTTCGTGACAATAACAACAAATCAGCAAAAGAGATTGAGCGCAGTGAAAAAACGCACAAAATTATCTAAATTTTGACGCCAATGTTAGCCCGCTCACACCTCAGGCGTTATGATGAGGCCAACGCCAGTTTTCCCCGACCACAACAAAAGAAGCCAATGCCATGTTAGAGAACGTACGCCTCTTCGCCAATGTGCCACCGGAATATCTCAAACAACTTGAAAAACTCAGTATTCCGCGCCGCTTTGCAAAAAATACGGTGTTAGTGACGGAGGGCGATGAATCTACCCATTTGTATATTATTCGGCAGGGAACGGCGAGTGCTTATCTGACTAATGAAGACGGTCGCCAAGTCAATTTGAATTACATGCAAGAGGGCGAATATTTTGGTGAGCTCTCGCTACTGGATGGGCAGCCACGCTCGGCCTCTGTCATTACCGTGACCGATTGTGAAATGATTTTGGTTCCGCGCGCCGGAGTGCTTGAACTGTTAAATAAATATCCGGAATTTGCGATGGTGCTGATAAAGGAACTCACGCACCGCGTGCGCGACCTGACTGACAGCGTGAAGGATATGGCATTGCTGGACGTGTACGGGCGGGTGAGCAATGCGCTGGAAAAACTCAGCGACGACAACAAACGCATCCACAACCCCAAAGTGACCCATCAGGACATCGCCAACATGGTCGGCTCATCACGCGAGATGGTGAGCCGGATCATGAAGCAATTACTCATTGGCGAATATATCGAACAGTGCCCCGGTTATATTGAAATCAAAAAACAATTGCCGCGTTACTGGTAGTTAACTAAACGCACCCGCCTGCACCAACCAAGCCTTCAATTGCTGCATAGGCATAGCGCCAGAAACACGCTGAACTTCTTTACCTCCTTTAAATAAAATCAAGGTCGGAATACTGCGAATTCCCCAGCTTTGCGCAATAGATGGCACAGCCTCGGTATTGAGCTTGGCACAGCGTAAGTAAGGCTCCGACTGCGCTGCAAGCTGCTCAAACACCGGGGCAAAATTTTGGCAAGGGCCGCACCAGGGCGCCCAGCAATCCACGAGTACTGGAATATCATTCTTCTCGATCGTGTTGGCGACATTGCCGGGATTTAATTCCAGTGGCCTGCCCACGAAGAGTAGTTGCTTGCATTTGCCGCAGGTTGGGTTATCCATTAATCGTTCGCTTGGCACGCGATTTGTGGCGAAGCAATGGGGGCAGTTAATTTGGGTGGTGCTCATAGTGGTTTCCAGCAGATGGGCCTTAAATGTGAGAGTTTCACTATGGGCGTTCGCCGGGAAATTTCAAGTGACAATATCATCTGCATAGACTGAATCAACAGGCACCGCTCGCCGTATCAGGCACTTGAGGCTTTTTTCTACGCCGTTACCACCCACTTCCACTGCGCCAGGACTTTTATCGCACTACTAAAAAAACTTTTCCAAAGAAAGCTGAATAAAATTCTGCTCCGCAAACAAATAAACCGGGTCGGCGACATCATCGCTGTTAAAAAACCATGCATCAATGCTGACTCTGTAACTATCACCCAGCCGATGGCTGGCCTCTACTTTACCCATGTAGCTGCGGCGGTTGTCCAGGTCAGTTGACACCCCCATTAGAATCTCCGAACTCTGTGGATTGTTAAAGCTATAGCGCAAGCCACTGAACAGGTCATTTTGATTGGGGTTGGTGGCTTGGTCGCCGCGGCTGTCGTGATTCCATTCCAGCAATAGACCCAAGTCTGCGCCTTGCTCACTCAAGCCGTAAATGGTGTATTCAAAACCGGCACTGAGCGCTGAATAGTTTCCCGCCTTCCAATCCCGCTCTATGGCCTCCAATTTCAACAGCCAGACTCCCAGAGTCGCTTGCAGGCTTATGCCCCACTGGGTCATTTGTAAGTAGGTTTGCGACCAGTGGGCGGTTTGCTTCTGTTGATCAATCTTTGCGATAGTTAGCAACGGGTCGCGTGCGGTGCCAGAAAAATAGCTGATGCCAACATCAACGGGACCAATAAAGTGGCTGTAGCGAAAGGCAGTATCAACATGTTTGTTTTCCTGACTCGATTCGTACTCAGCATCCAACCAGTGAGCGTCAAAAGTCTGCACGCCTGTAGCGGTGTCCAGTGTTAACTGATAGTTAAATCCGCCATCCTGGCCGGGAAACTTTCGCTCGCGAAAATAGGGCAACAAAAATGCGTCGATTACGCCCCAGTCATTGACAGAGGTTAACTGGAGCATGGGCTGACCCAGTTTGTCTTCTCCGTCAAAACCTTCGAGATAATCAGTTTGATTGATGACATCGACCAAGTGCTGACTTTCCGTAACACCCCAAAATACTTTGTTGATACCTGCACGAAACTCCCAGCGCTGATTAGCGTACTGGAAAAAAAATTCGCGCAGGTCCGCATGGGTGCGTTCGTCATCGCGGCTGTCCAAACGCGCAAAAGGTTTGAATTTCCAGGCGATACTGCTATCGCCTGATTCCCAATACCACTCTGTTTCTATAGCCAGTGACGATTGTACAAAATCCAATTCGGTAAACGCGCGAGTTTCTAAACCGACCGAGCCACGTAAATCGATTGCCGCCTGAGAGCACTGTGAAATAGCAATTAATAAGCTGCCGACGATGCAGCGTTTCCAACGCAAAAATAACATCCTTTCTTCCTTGGCTAGCGTGCACGCATTAAGGTGTTTTGATTGAAATCTGCATCAGTTAACCCCAGGCCAAACTGAAAACCCGACCAGTGAAGTTCGGTGGATTTACCCGTCTGGTGGTTAACCATATGAAATTTGTCAGCGCGCCAATATTTGTCGAGATATTGCTTATGGCCGTGCTGTTCAAGGGTTTTTAAAAGTTGCGCCTTGCGATCCGAATATTCGATGCGCAACACACGATAGTGTTTTTTATCTATCCATACGTCGCGATGGCTGTAGCCCGAGTGCTCGTACTGCGGGAAGTTTCGCACCACGTAGCAGTCTTTGTTGTCGATAGTTTCATCGCGTAAATATTCATAGGTATATTTTTCGATTTCACTGGAGCTTAAATCTTCAAAAGCAAATTCGCTGCCCATAAACGGACCGGATTTATTAGCCGAGGCAATACGTTTCACACGTTTTAACGCTGGCAAGTATAACCACTGCTCGTCGGACTCCAATGCATGGGAAAACGAGAGAAAGGATGTGCCTTGAACGTCTTTAGGTGAATCAAAAATACTCAGGCTTTTATCCCCGGCTTCCTTTCCCTCTAGATACTGCATGCGTACTTCGCGGGTAGTTTTCTCCCCCTTGGGGCTGATTAACACCATATGCATAGCCACCCGAGCGGACTCCCATCCGCTGTCTAACCGCTCGGCCTCAGTGACTATCCGCAGACCTTTTTCTTGTAGTGTCTCGGCACTTGCAACAGGTGAAACACTGTTAAGCCACATCAAGCTCAGCAGTGGTACTAATATTTTCGATGCGCGGTTTAACATAATTTTTATCTCCATCAAGGTATGACAATAAGGCGGGCAGCGCGAGAAAATCCAGGACCAATGCAATCGCAATAGTCATAGATGCCATCAGCCCTAGATCTGCATTTAATTTAAATTGGGAAAACAACAACACGGAGAACCCGCTGATAAGAATTACCGTCGTGCTTATCAGCGCGGGGCCAACCTGGTTAAAGGAAAAGCGAATAGCCTGTTCCGCCGTGAAGTGCTGCTCGCGACGAGCACGCAAGTATTTGCTTAGGAAATGAATTGTGTCATCGACCAAAATACCGAGAGTCATGCCGGCGGTAATGGCCAGCGTTATGCCAATGTGACCATCGATAATTGCCCATATGCCAAAGGCGATTAGCATAGGAACAATATTAGGAATAAGACTGATAACACCGATTTTAACGGAGCGCATAACCACAATGAGAATCATCGAGATTGCGAACAAGGATAAAAAAACACCGAGAGTTTGACTGGCGGCGTTGCGCTGCCCTATGTGGGCGAAAATGAGTGTGGTGCTGGCGATATTAGGAGAAAGCTCTGGATAATGGCTGGCAAACCATTGGTTAATTTTATTCTCCAGCACAATGATTTCCGCCGAGCTGATATTTTGCAGCGCCAAATTCACTCGCGTCGCACTTTTATCCAGATTGATTTGATTAGTCAAATCCATGCCATAAGGCAGCGACATTTCGTACATCAATAAATATTGTGATGAGAGCTCACTGGATTCCGGCAGGCGATAGTAGGCGGGGTCATCGCCGTGCATATTTTTATTGAGCCGTTTAAGCACATCCGTCAAGGTAAATATATGACTGACCTCCGGCTGCTGGTTCGCGAAGGCGACAAAGTCTTCCAGCTTGCGCAAAAACCCGGGGCTAACTATGCCGTTTTCACTACCGGAATCAACCGAAACATCGAGACTGTAAGGGCCGAGCAGCACTTCTGCGGCGTAGTCGGTCGCTTTACGAAATTCGACTTCCGGGTCAAAGTAATTCACGAACTGATCATTAATCTGATTGTTGGGGATTAACCACATACTGATGAAAGTAGCGCCCGCTGCGGATATTAAAATCACTTTGCGGAACTTAATAACAAAACCTGTGAGCGCATTAAAAAAAACGGGGGCGCGTGCGGTTTGGTCAACAGCCTTCACCTTAAACGGCAAGCAGACTGCAAGTGCCGGCAAAAATACCAGACTGATAAGCCAGGCTCCCGCAACACCCACAGCAACCGTGTTACCCAGATGCGCAAGAGGCGGCGCGTCGCTGAAGTTCATGGTGAGAAAGCCGATGATAGTAGTCATCGAGGTCACTGTCACAGGGGAGAAATTAATACGCAGGCTTTCGACCATGGCATCGTGTTTACTCATGCCCTGGCGCATACCAGCAAGGAAACTCACCAACAAATGGATTGCATCGGCCACCGCAATGGTGAGCAGGACGGTCGGTGCTGTGGTCATAGGCGCGGTGAGTTTAAATCCGCTCCAACCGAAGGCGCCCATTCCAATCAGGATGGACATGATCACTACCAGCAACGTAATTACCAGCGCGCTAAAACTGCGCAACATCGCCCAGATAAGCGCTACCACCACCGCAAACATTATCGGCAGCAAGCGCTTCATATCGCCCTCGGATTCACGATCAAAGGTGTCGTTGAGCATCAACACGCCAGTCAAATCAATGCGCAGGTTTGTGTCGCGCGCTTGCAGTTCACTCGCCAACTGTCGCGCATAGTCAGCCACTTCCGGAACCTCGGTTAGCGATTTGCCGGGCAGCTGGAAGGTCACGTTAACGGCGGTCACCGAGGCGTCGCGGTTGATTAAACGCTTAATCAAAACAGGCTCGTTCACCGCAACTTGTTTGAGATGTTGGAGTTCTGCGATTGATAATTTATCGGGATCAGAAACCAGATTCGCGACTGTCAGATCATCACCATCGGCGTAGGTGTGCTGAAAATTGGTGATGGATTCAACCCGATTGGAAAACGGTATTTTCCAGGCCTGCTCGGTTAACCATTGCACCGAAGCAAGCGTCTGTGGAGTAAAGACCTGGCCATCTTCAGCAGTGACGACAAACATCACGTTATCGGTTTTTGCATAAGCATCCTGCATTGCATCGAACGCTTGTCGTTGCGGATTTTCATCCGAGAAAAAAGCGCGGTAGTCGTTGGTAAATTCAAGTTGGCGCATACCACTGGCGATGGCGCCAACCAGCAGTACGGTGGCGATCATAAAAGGCCAGCGCCAGCGCAAAAGCCAGCGTGCGTATCGGGTAATCATGGGGTGCTCCTGAGCGAGATTTTGCTTTATTCAGAGATGTTGATCAGTTAAAAAACTATCAGTGGTCCGCGTATCCATCAGCGAGTAAGCCTCAGTTGAGTTGGCGCCAACGCTGCCGCACTCCGATCAGAAAGCACACACCTATTGCAATGCAAATGGCGGAACTCACCACTAGAAATAGCGGCCGTTGTTGCAACTCTTGGAGGTATGGGTCGTCACTAATTGACATAACCAAGGCCCCAACCGTGCCGCGTCCCAAAAACACCAAAATGATCAATACCAATGCGGTACGACGCAGAGGCAAACGACGAATGGCACCAGCGGCCGACAGCCCCCATAAACTGCAAGCGAATAATGCGAGACTGATTGCCAGCGTCATCAATGCAGGAAGCCATAGCCTCTGCTCAGCCATTTGTGCCATCTGCTCGCCGGCACCAAACCATCGGTACCACTCGGGCCCACCGACAATGATTCCGAGATGAGCCAATGCCGCCGCAAAGCAAGCCAGAGCTGCTGCAAGCAGGTAGGGGTTAGTTCTTTGGTTAGAGTCCATAGCTGAGTTCCTTGGTATTTAACGTCCGCGCCGGTGAGGCCAACGTAAGAACAGGTTCTTTGGCTAATGGCTTCAGCCAGTCAAGCGCGTTGCGCAAAATGAGCGCACCGTGGGTGGTAAGAATGGATTCCGGATGGAATTGCAGCCCCAACTGGCGCAACTCAGGAATCGCAAAAGCCATAATTTCGCCATCACATTCTGCGAGCACTTCGGCACAGGTAGGCAGCTCATCCACTACCAAAGAATGGTAACGCGCGACATGCACGGGACCGACCAGCCCGAGAAACAGCGGGTGACATTGGGTTAGTTGTAGGCGCGAGGCCTTGCCATGGCGAATCTGGTTGGCCCTGCGCACTTGCCCACCTGCAGCCAGCGCCAGTGCCTGATGACCAAGGCAAATTCCTAATATTGGCCAACGCCCTGATACCGCATGTATGAGCTCCATCATACAACCCGCATCACGCGGGTTGCCGGGGCCGGGGCTGAGTACGATCAAGTCCGGCTGTTCACCCTCCAGCCAATTGAGCACAGCGAGCAAAGGCTGGTTGTTGCGAATAACCGTGACCTGGTGCTGCGCACTGCGCAAGGCATCCACCAGGTTGTAAGTGAACGAATCGATGTTATCCAATAGCAGAATATGCATACATTTCCCTCGCAGAGGACTGGTTGGATCGAGTGATCGCTTGCAGTACCGCCATGGCTTTCATCCGGGTTTCTTCCATTTCGGCGTGTGGATCTGAGTCCAGTACTATTCCCGCACCCGCCTGAATACGCGCCCGCCCCTGTTTAACAAAAGCTGAGCGAATAACGATGCAGGTGTCCAGATTGCCGTACTGATCGATCATGCCCAACGCGCCCCCATAGCAGCCGCGATAGTCGGCCTCATGCTCACGCAGCAAGCTCATGGCACGCACCTTAGGTGCGCCTACCAGGGTGCCCATATTCAAGCAGGCCTGATAGGCGTGGAGTGCGTCCAATTCGGGGCGCAGATGCCCGCAAACTGTGGAGACCAAGTGCATAACCCGGCTGTATTTTTCGACTTGCATCAGGCGCTGTACATGGCGTGCACCGGGCAGGCAAATCCGCGCCAGATCATTGCGCGCCAAATCTACCAGCATGCTGTGTTCGGCCAGTTCTTTGGCGTCCATCCGCAACTCGGCCTCCAGGCGCTCATCCAGATCGGCGTTGAGCAGGCCGGTTTCCGTCAACCCCCTTGGCCGGGTTCCGGCAATTGGGTAAAGGGTGACCCGGCGGCTGTGAGCATCCACCTGCACCGAGGTTTCCGGTGAGGCGCCGAATAACTGCCAGTCCGGGTGGTTCCAGTAGAAGTGATAAGGCGCGGGGTTTTGCTGCAACAATTGCTGGTAAGCGGACCAAGGGCGCGGGCAATCGATAAAAAAACTGCGCGACAGCACCAGCTGAAACACATCGCCACTGTGAAGGTATTGTTTTATGCCTTTCACCCGCTCCATAAATTCCGCGTCTTCGCAGTCGGTAGAAATGCTGGAATCTCGTCCTTGCCCCTGCTCACGCTTGATTTCCGGTACAAATCGAGCAAGCCGCTGCTCCACCTTGAGACGCTGATTTTCCGCGAAGGCGAATCCAGTAAGCGTCGCTTCGGCACTTCTGCCATCCCATTCGAGCAGAATTTCGGGGCAAAGCATTTCTACGTCCGCTACCTGACGCTCCCCCATAGCTGCAGGTAAATGCTCCATTTGGTCCGCCAGGTCGTAACTGAACATGACCCCGCAGTGCCAGGGACGGCCACAGTCCACGCCGTACATCAGGGTGCGCACCACATCCATCACTCCCGCGTGGGTTAGGCGCTGTTCTTCATCCAAAGGCGGCGGACATTCGGGCCAGCTGGCGACGAGCACTTGATCCCGCACTTGCCAATTTAAGCTGGCAGGTAACTGCTCGCACAGCCAGCGACGCAGGCTTTCGCCATTCTCGGTAAAGGCCTGCAGGTGAATATCCCGCCCGAAGATTTGCACCTTTAGGGCCGCATGGAGAATGGCGCGGTGCTGGATATCTGCACTGCCGTGGGCAGCGCGGCGCTGAAACAAAAAGCGGTTGGGAGCACTGGCGACATGGGAAAAACAACCCATTTTGTCGCCCGGTAACAACACCGGCATTTGCTCGCTGTGAATGCTTAACCGTTTCATAGTGCCGCCACTCCCTGCTGGGGGCGACAGGCCACGGTCAACTTGCCACGCGCGCAGCATTCGCCGTTGACGGTAGCGCGCACTTTAAAAACATCAAAGGCGTCACTGTGTTCTTCGCGCATGATTTGACACTGCATAACCATGCCCGGCACTACCGGCTTGATAAACCGCATATCGGTGCGCAACAACAAGTAAACCTGGGTGGTTGTCGCGGAATTGCCTTGGGATTCCATCGCCATAAACACCGCACAGGTTTGCGCCAGTGTTTCAGTGATAAGCACCCCCGGCATGACCGGGTTACCGGGGAAATGGCCGCTGACCCAGAACGCCTCTTCACTCACGGCGGTAACAGTCGTGAGCCCTTCGCCAGCGCTATAGGTGTCGATCGAGTCCACCAACAACATCGGTTCGCGGTGAGGAATCAAGCTGCTGATTGCAGGAAAGTCCATCACACACGCTCCAACAGCAGCGCGCTGTAGGCATACTGCTGATCCAGACTTACGATCAAAATCGAGTTTACGCTGGCCGGTGGTGAACCCAGGTAGTCCCCTTTGATGGTTGCCAGCAGACTATTGTCTTGCAGCAGGTTATCTGCCACTAACATTCCGCAAGCGGCTGACGCGGACTCGCCGCGACCAAACAGAGATTCGCCACAGAGGATCGACGCAGAAATACCGGCGCCAGCACACATTGAGGCCAGACTGTCTTGTTGCGCAGCGATCAGGGGTTCACCGGCTAGCAATATCAGATCCACCGAGTTGCGCTGATGTTTTGCAAGATAGTTTTGCAGCGCTGCTTGCAATAGCGACGGTTTCCAACTCGGCAAGCGCCCTAAGAGTGGCTCGACAAAGCGCACCTTGCCGCTGCTGTAAGCAACAACATCCACCAACAGCGCGAGTTCGCGCTCCTGCTGGCAAGCCTGGTGATAAACCGAACTTACTTCCACGGCACCCAGCAGCGCGCGCTGGATAGTTCCGGCTTGAAGGGCCAACTGTGCGATATCCAGGCTTTGCAACCAACTATGCTGGCCGGCCGCAATAGTACAATTGGGGCCCTGGATCTCATACAGCCGCGCCAGATGGCTACCAACCACATTAGACAGGGTGTTGGGCGCTTTCAAAGGGCTGACAAAGTCCGGGCCGAGGTTGCGGGCGCACATATCAAACTCGAAGTCATCCTCCAGATTGATAGTATCCGCCGCCACATAAACGCCAACTTTGGTTGCCGCAGTCGGGTCAACTTTGTTGCCCGGGTTTTCCATGAATTGTGCTGCCGTGCTGCACAGCAATTTGGTAGCCGAACTCAGGTGACGGCTTTTACCCAACAGCCCTTTCGGGTCGTAATGGCTAAATTTTTGCGATGACAAACCAGTTGGCCGTCCAGACGTCGATGCACCCTTAGATACCGTATTAGAAAGATTAGCCAGTGCACTGGCAAAATTGGGCGCGGCTTCCGCAGTGGGTAACTGAAAGGCGCTGGCCCGAATTGAAAAATACATAAGCTCCTCCTTAGGCTGATTGCGCCGCTTGACTGAAAATGACACAAGACACGTTGCCACCAAAGGCAAAGGCGTTACTCATTAAATGGGTCAACTCGGCAGATCGCGCTTCATCCGGCACAACATCCAACGATGCAGGAAAAGCGGGGTCGACAGTTTTAGTATTGATCGTGGGAGGCAATTGCTGATGCTGCAGGGCGAGTGCACAAGCTACTGCCTCCAACGCACTCGCTGCGCCCATACAGTGGCCGAGCATGGATTTGATTGAACTCACCGGCGTGGTTGCCAACTGCTTACCAAATACCTGATACAAGGCTTCAGCTTCCGAGGAATCGTTGGCCTGGGTACCCGTGCCGTGGGCACTGACATAGTCAATGTCAGCGGGAATCAGACCCGCCATGTCCAGCGCCTGTTGCATGGCCTGAATAGCGCCGCGACCTTCGGGATGCGGGGCGGTGGCATGATAGGCATCGCAGGTCAGTGCATAACCGGTGACCTCCGCGTAAATGCGTGCTCCGCGCGCTACTGCATGCTCGTAGTCCTCCAAGACCAGCATGGCAGCGCCTTCACCCACCACCATACCGGTGCGATTTTCGTCAAACGGGCGGCAGACATCCGCTGAAGAAGCGCTGAGGCGATGGAAAATGGTGTAGCAGGTGCGGCTAAAAGGATCAGCACCGCCAGCCAGGATCATCTTGTTGCGTCCGGTGCGAATGCGGTCAAGCGCCAAACCCACGGTGTAGTTCCCGGCGGCGCAGGCGTTGACTAGCGTGGCACTTTGGCCATAGCAGTTGAAACGGCGCGCGACTTCGCTGCTCAACAACGCGGGAGAGAAATATCCCAGCTGCCTGGCCATTTCCGGGTGGGTGGGGTTTTCTTCTGACAGATCAAAGCGGTCAATCACCCGCTCTACAATGTCCTGATTGCCCATGGTGGTACCCACCATCACGGCATAGTCATTGGTCTGTTCCGGGGCGATGTGAATCCCTGAGTCATCAAGCGCCATGCGCGCAGCAGCCACTGCGTAACCAACCGCCTGACCGTAGTCACTGAGCCCAGAATTTCTGGCTTCAGCGAGATCGCCGAAATCGCTTACTTCCGCCGCGCGCGGGCGCGGGTAGAGGCTGGCATCCAGCTTGGTAAGTTGGTCAACTCCGCTTTTGCCCGCCATCAGACTGTTCCAAAATGTGTCGAGGGAGCTACCCAGTGGCGAAACCACACCGAGCCCGGTAATTACTACTCGTCCTAAAGTCGTCATGCGCTTAATCCTCCATCGATTACCAGGCAATGCCCGGTGATATAACTGGCTTGGTTAGATAACAGGAACAGTACCGGCGCCGCGATTTCCTTCACGGAACCCATACGGCGCAGGGGGACTTGCTTGGGAATAGCGGCCTGAGCAGCCTCGGGCATTGAGCTGGTCATTTCAGTGGCAATAAAACCGGGGGCCACGGCATTGACCAGAATATTAAAACGGGCAACTTCATGGCTGAGAGTGCGGGTCAGGGCAATCAGCCCTGCCTTGGCCGCCGAGTAATTGGCTTGGCCACTACTCGCGCGCAAGCCACCCACAGAAGCCATCATTACTACTCGCCCCTCTTTGTGATACATCATTTGCTGCAACACGGCCTGGGTAAGCAACGCCGTCCCGTTCAGGTTGGTATTGATGACCTGATGCCAGAGGTCGGCGGGCATGGTTAAGAAGGATTTGTCGTTGGTGATGCCGGCGTTGTTCACCAGCCCGTAGATGGGGCCCCAATCCTGCTCAATATTTTCAACCAGCGCGCGCGATGCTTCGCTGTCGGCCACATCGGCCTGAACCGCCCGACACCAATACCCCTGGCTACGCAAAGTCGCCGCCAGGTCCTCAGCCAGCCCCTGCTGTCCACGGTAGGTGAATACGACCTGCGCTCCTTGCATTGCAAGCTGTTCAACAATGCCGCGACCTATGCCACGGCTGCCGCCGGTGACCAGCACCACACGGCCTTTCAGTTCCTCATACATGGTTTGGATAATCCTTTTGACTGTGTAAATTAAATGTTGCTACCTGCTGCAACATGCAGTGCATGCTGGCGAGGTGCAGATCAGCCGATACAAAGCGCTGGCTTCGTGCACGCCAACGCTGGTGTAAATCCTCGGCTGTTTTCCGCTGGTCGTTTTGATCAAGGTCTTTATGCTGGGCAATAAAACGGGCGCAGTCGCGCCAAATGCCGAGCATGATTGACTGCTCGCTTTCCGCCGTCAGGCATCCACCATGGCCCGGGATTAACTGACGCACAGGCAGGTTTTTCCAGCCAGCCAAGGTGGCGAGATACTCGGGCGCACGATCAAAAATTAAGGGTCGCCAGTTGCCGTTGTCCGGGTCGTATTCGCCCACGGCGTCAGCCGCAAACAAGCGTTGCTGGTCGCGGTCGTACCAGGCTATGGAATCCCCGCTGTGCCCTGGTGCGGGCAACATCTCGAGCACGCGGCCCGTTTCGGCGGTAAAGCGCGTACCCGGATGCATCACTTCATGGGGCAGCTGGTGCAGATGCATACAGACCTGACTACGCATTGCACCAGCAGGGTCGAGCGCGGCGTTTAGACGAGTAATCAAGCGACGACAGGATTCGCTCTGCCAAGCCAACCAGGTTTCCGGCGACACCAATAAACGCGCCTCGGGCAATCGGGGCATAAGTACGGCAGCAGCACCACAATGGTCGTAGTGCTTGTGCGTAATTAACCAATAGCGAACTTGCGCAGGCGATATATGTTCCAGGAGCTGCTGCCAGACCAGCTCGGCATCCGCACAAATACCGCCCTCGATCAGCGCATATTGGTGGCACCCCAAATGCAGCAGGTATACCGGGACATCCGCGTGGCCCAACAAGCACAAATCTGCCTCAATCCAACCAGACTGTTGATGCCAGATCATTGCTTCTGCACCTGATATAAACCCGCACCCCAAGTGGCTCCAGAACCATAGGCAAGGAACAACACCAATTGGCCGGGCTGCAAGCTGGGGAATTGCATGGCAAGGGTTAAGGGCAACGAAGCCGATGCCATATTGCCCAGCTGGTCCACGCTGACGGGCATTTTTTCGCGGGGAATATCCAGTTGCCGCTGGACTGCATCGAGAATGCGCAGGTTCGGCTGATGACAAATCACTTGATGCAAATCACTGATCTGCAATTGGTGGTCGGCCAACAGTTCCTGCGCAATACGCGCGAGAGTCGAACTCGCATGGTCAAACATCGGTTTGCCCTGCATGCGAAATTGGTGGCGCGCATCGGTTAGATCTTCATCAGCAAGGAAAGAACCGGAACCGGCACTACCCGGCTTTTGCGTTTTGAGCAAATCAAAGTAATGCCCGTCGGCCCCCAACCGCAGGTCTTGCAGGCCAGCATTGGCTTCGGTGGAAAGCGAAACTACTGCCGCTGCTGCACCGTCGCCCAACAAGATGGCAAGGTTGCGGCCTTCGTCGGAGCAATCCATCCGTTTCGACAAAGCTTCACCGCAGATAACCAATATGTTGCGGTAGCGCCCCGTCAAGAGCATGGCTTGCGCCAGCTCCAGACAATAGAGAAAACCACTGCACTGGGCACGGATATCGAATGCTGGAACCTGACGCAACCCCAACCTGGCCTGCATCAAACAGGCTTGCGATGGGTCGTGCACATCGGGTGACAGGGTGTTGACAATCAACGCATCCACATCCCGCATATTCAATCCGGCGCTGGCGACTGCTTGCTCGGCAGCGGGTTGCATCAAACTGCTCACACCCTCATCACTGTTTAGGTGATACCGGTTAAGCACCCCGGTGCGTTCGACAATAAACTCTTCCGTGGTATTCATGCGTGCGACTATTTCAGCGTTACTGACCCGCTGCGTCGGCAGGGCATAACCCATACCCCGAATCACCAACCGCCCTTCTTGTGCAACCTGCTGCATTTCCATCACCCTACTTAAAAATATGATCCATTTTGCCCGCGAGGTAGATATTGCCCCGCACCTGCAGCTTGCGCGTCAGAATCGCGGTCATGCCTTTGAGCTCGTTATTCACCAGCCGCAAATAAGTATCTGCATCTGTCTCAAAGGTCACACTAGGATCAGTGACCACACCATCGATAATTTCGAACGCGCCCTGATTCACCGCGACACAAAAATCCTTGCCTTTCTCACCCGAAATTCGCCATTGATAATTGGCTTTGATTTTCTGGCAGGCGTCCGGATTGAAACGGTTGGTCATTGAGGCAATTACCTGCTCAACGGATGTCATTTTGGTTGTGTTAGACATGTGTTCTCCTTAACTGGCTTTTTTCAGCAGGGGCATCAAGTCGGCCTCAAAACCTTGCGAGACCCAGATGTCGTGGTAGTCAGGGTGGTAGATGTCGGCCTGAATAAAGTAGTGCAGCAATGGGCGAATCAATTCACTATTGAGTTGTTGGCGATGCTCGGAATAAAGCACGGCATCAAGCAACGCTTCATGGTCCTGAAACGCCGGGTCGGCAAATCCTATCCGGTCAAAACACTCCACGTTAGTGATGCCTTGATCGATCAATTGACGCACGTAAACCGGCGTCAGCTCCTGCGCGTGACGACGAAACTCATCGTCGGTGCTAATTAAACTCTGCACCATCTGTTGCCCCCACTTGATGTGGCGCATCTCTTCCCGCCAATGCTCTTGCACAACGGCTTTGGCCATGGGGTGAACATAATCTGCTTCCACATCCAAACGCTGGTATTGATCAGCAATCCACTCAATTACCATGGTTAGATAAACTGCCATCAGCGGATAGCGTCCCGTGCCCGCATTATCGTCATAGAAACTGCGCAAAAAGGGCGGCATGGCGTAGAGTGAGTTGCCGAAATAATCAATAGCCTTTTTAAACACCAGCGTGTGTACCAATTCCTCCTTAATAAAGTGCTTCATGTAGTCGCGCACAATCGGCAGATCGTCAAACGCATCGTTGTTGAGCTCGCGCATGTAGTACTCGACAACCAATGACTCCAAGTGCACAAAAGCAGCCCACCAGGTCACCATTTCTTCAACGGACAAGCGTTGAATTTCTTCCTCGGTGGCTTTTTCCCAATAGGGTGTACCGTAAATGGAAATGCGCTCTTTACGACGCAGGTAAGGCGCGTCAGTTACCGGCTCATCCCAAGGATGGCTGTAGAGCGTGCTCATGGATTTTTTTTCCGATGATGCGATCAGGCGTTCGGTCACCTGGTGCAAACGCTGCAGGTGCAAGGCAGATGCTTCAGTCATGTTGCTATAGTCCTCGTTAGTGATTGACGCACACGCAAGGTGGCGGCGGTAAACCCAAGACACATGGCAGGCTCGTAGCCAGCACCGTTGATCCAGGTACCGACAAATTGCAGTCCCTGCAAGGGCGGGTGTTGTAAGAAACGGCTATTGCGTTTGGGCACAGGTTTATACCCAAATGCAGATCCACCGGTGGAGTTGGTAAATTTTTGATTGGTGCGTGGAGTAGAGATATCGATGTAACGCACTTTGTCACGCAGGCCGGGAAAGTATTCCTCCGCACGCTGCATAATTTGTTGCGCAATTAACTCTTTGCGGGCTTTGTATTCGTTACGTGCCAACGCAAACCAATCGCTGGCCTGATCAAGAATTTCCAATTGCACGACGTTGCCATAACTCGGGTCTAGCGCGTGGTAGTTGGAAATCGACAATGGCCAGCGCTGATAGCGCAAATCGCTGTGGCAAGCCGTGGCGGCATCTTCAAGGTAACGGCAGTCGGCAATCAAATAGTCCTGCTTGACCAGACCGCACTCTTCCGGTGGACAGTCCAATCCCAAGTACACAATAAAAGCACCCAGGCCCGGCTGCAGTTGCGCCAGTTGCTGATTAAAGCTATCGGGAATACTGCCTTCGGTTGCAAGTAAAGGCAGCTGGTTTGGACAACCGGTCCACACCATATGCGGAGCACGCAAACAGTAGCGGCGCGTTTTGCAACCGATAATCTTTCCCGCTTCACTATCCACACTGGTCACTTCTTCGCGCAGCAGCAATGTGCCGCCGCGCTTTTCCAATTCCGCTGCAAGTGCATCCGACAAAGATTGGGAAGACCCTTTTATGTACTTCTTTTCGGTGAAAATAAATGTGTACGCAAAGTGCAAAAAATACAGTGCATCCGCTTCAAATGCCTCCACGCCAAGATTAATCGCGAGCGAACACAAGAGTGTGATTAGCTGCTTATCCTGAAAACATTCCAGCAAATATTGATAGGTACTAATTCGACTCAATTTACGGCTGGTAGAAAATAACTCGGTGTCCATTTCGAACTCACCGAGCGCCATGCGCGCCAGCATATAATTTTGTCGGCCAATCTGATTAATATCCTGAAAGAAACGCGTCAGCCCCGGAGTTTCGTGGGGAAAATAATCCAACAGTAATTGGGTCAACGCGGCCCCGTCAGCCGGCAAACTGAGGTGCTTGCCATCCAGAATAAATGTCGTCAGATGTTCGTATTGGTAAAACGGGACCAAGTGATCCAGTTTGGCGCGGCGGAGTGCGTCTGCCAAATTACCGTTCTCTCCAAACCCGGTAATTTTGTGCAAACTACAATCGAACACAAATTCCCGTTTACGACTGAAATTGCTCGCATAGCCACCGGGCTTGGTGTGTTTTTCAACCACAACAACCCGGCGTCCAGCAGCAGCCATCACATTGGCGTAAACCAATCCGGTCAGGCCCGCGCCTACAACAATCTCATCAACTTGCAAATGGTTCATCATGGTTAGGCGGGCACAGCTTCTTTTGCTTCAAGCAATTCCTGAACGATGTCAGCGATTGCCTTAATGCTAGTCATTTCCTCATAGCGGGTTGCGGGCACTTTAACCTTGAAATGTTTTTCAAGATTAACGGTAACTTCCAAACCCGCCAGACTGTCCAAACCCAGTTCAATCAAATCCTGTTCCGGTGCAATATCCATCGGATCCAGCTCAGCTGCTTCAATAATTAATTCCTGAATCAGGTTATAAAGTTGTTGTACTTGCATAATGCGATTCCTTTAAATTCACTTCATCATTTAAAAGTGGTTTCAACACAACACCACTTCATCCATTTGCCAAACCTGTGCGGCAAATCCCCATCCCGTTGCTGCGCCGGCAAGCACAATGCGCTGGCCAGGTTTAACCAGACCTTTGCTTAAGGCGCTATACAAAGTGAAGGGAATAGACACAGATACCATGACCCCGTGTTGATCCATCGTCAGCAGGGTTTTATGTTCCGGACAATCCACACCACTAGCCCATGCATGGACCAAAAATGGTGAGGGTTGGTGAAACACAAAAAAGTCAATTTCCTCGCTGCGTAAATGGGCTTTTTTTAACGCGCGTTCAATCGCAAGAGGAACTTGATGAGGAACGAAGGTTTGCATTTGCGCTTGCCCTTCTTCCCGCAATGAGAAATACAATTTGTGCCGGGCATCGTCCGCCGCAAGTTCCGGCGCACGCCAGCAACCCGTTGCAATTTCGTAAAAATCGGCGTTGCTGTGCTGGGAACTGGCGAGCAAATCGGAGCGGCCGGTTTCATCTGCACTGATTAATGCGCAGGCACATCCATCTGCAAAAATGGTGGCACTGCGCGCGGTGAAGTCCAACATGTTGGAGATATATTCACTGCACACCACCAACGCGTTTTTGGCCTTACCCTGGCGAATAAATGCAGCTGCCTGCGCGAGCGCCAGCAAGAAACTGGCACACTCCATTTGCACATCCCAACATAGAGCATTGGTTAAACCTAACTCCCGTTGCAGGGGTGTACTGAGGCGCGGATAAAGCCGCGCTCGTTGAGCCAAAGGCCCTGGACCATCGGTCATGATTGGGCAAGAGGCGGCGCAAATCAGCAGATCAATTTCTTCCGGTGCGCAACCAGTACTTTGCAAAATACGCGATGAGGCTTTGAGTGCGGCTTGATACTCATTCTCTCCTGCTTCAGGACTAAAAAATCCCCGTTTCTCAATGCCCCAAAACTTCCACCAACGCCCGGATGTTTCAGGCAACTGATTAAAAATAGGATCATCGTTAGCAAAAGAAATCGAAGGTAATTCGACTGTGAGCGCCGCAATTTTAACACCCGTCATACGAGCCTCCCGCAACGGTAAGAGTGACGCCTTCTACTCTTAAACTAAAAGGATCGAAGCTGGTTGCAAATATCGGTTCACATTGGAATTCCATGCACATTTCCAACTGAAAAGCCAAGTCGAATGGACCCAGACAGTGGGGACGACTGGTTTCATGAGAAAGCCAAAATTCGCGCAAGACATTAGCCGGAGCAAAGCCAGCGGCACTGTTGAGGGATTGCACGGCGTGACTAATAGCGGCGTCCAGCTCCGGTTGGGGTGGGAAACACAGAGTGCCTTTAGCATCTGCAGCGCTGGAAATTTGTGTATTTAAGTCCACTCGCAGCGGCTGAAAACCGTCACTGATCTCGGTGCTAAAAAATAGTTGCTGAGCATCCGGCTCTAATAAAAGCGCAAAGGCACCGTCAGGAATGGTGAAGCCCGACCGCGGATCCGGATGCAAACCCTGGCCGATATCAGCACGGACTAATAATATTCGTTGCAGCGATTGGCCTTGAGCAAACTGGTTAACGACATGAAGCGCTTTGGCCAAGCTGGCGTCCATCAAATCGAACACAAAGGCGTTGCTTGCACCAATTTTTTTCTGCAAAGGGTGGCCAATTCGCGGCCCCATGATCATGGCATCAGCCACCAGATGATCCGGTGACCAGGACAGGCTTACGATCAAATCGAGCTCAACCGCTGAACATTTCGCGCGATCCAGTGCCCGCTCCACAGCAGTAGCAAGATAATCCATTGCGACCGTTCCCTCCGGCGCGCACGCTCGTGCGGCTCCATACACTTTTCCCGGTGTGGTGCGGGTTTTGGCTGCCATATAGCAAGAAGCTGAAATTAATTTCATACAAACGCCTCGTCCAATTCCTTTTGCAGTAACGCATGGGCTTGTTGTTGCAAATCCCTGCGCGATAACTTTCCGTTGTCATTGCGCGGCAACGCCTGCACTTGAGCGATATAGCGCGGCACCATGGGTGCCTCACAATATTCTTTTAACCAATGCTGCATAGTGTCGCGTTCAGCAGATGAGAATTTTCCCGCAACGACGAACAAGGTTGGATGGAATTCATCGGTATGAGGATGGCTGGCGACCAACGCTGCCTCCTTGACCTCGGGAAATTGCGCTAAAAAACGTTGCTCAACAGCTTGGGGGGTAACCCAGCGACCTTTGACTTTAAATAAATCGTCGGCTCGCCCGCGGAAATGGTAAAAGCCGTTTTCATCGCGAACAAAACGGTCGCCAGTGTTATACCAATCGCCAGCAAATCGCTCGATGGTTGCTGCGATATTGCCCGCGTAACCTGGTGACATACTGGGGCCACGCACATAAAGCACGCCTTCCTGGTGGCTGCCATAAATAACATCCCCCTGTTGGCCGCGCAGCTCGCACTCGTAACCGGGCAAAGGTAAACCGGCGCAGCTATAACTATCGAGCGAATGTGGCTGAGCTAGAAAAATATGCCCCATCTCCGTTGCGCCCAAACCATCGCGCAAATACAAACCCTGCGCTCGCCAGAACTGATATTCCATTTCGGGCAAAGGCGCACCGGCAGAAACTGCCAAGGTGACAGTTTTCAACGCCGCGCTGTGGGATTTAAGTTGCGTATACAGCGCAGGAACAGCAAAAAATAATGCCGGTTTAAATTCGTTCAACGCATCAAGCACAAATTCAGTCGACGGCCACTCCGTGTGCAGCAACGCGTGCCAGCCCGCGTAGAGCGGAAAGAATAAACTGTTGCCCATACCGTAACCAAAAAACATCCGCGCGATCGAATAACTGCGCATTCCGGAATGCGCTTGCGTGTAATGATCAACGACAACCTTGCAAAAGCCGAGGGTGGAATTGATGGTATGTATTACGGCTTTGGGAGTACCGGTTGAGCCGGAGGTGTATTGCAGATAGCAGCATTCATCAGCTGCAGCCGAATGAAAGTTATCGGGAGATAAAATGTCGTCCTCGGTAACATCGAGCCCAAAACTAGCAAGCATTGTGCTGTCAGCGGACGCATCCGAAAAGACATGCAAACCTTTCGCTGCACTGATTTTTTTTGCACGCTCTGGTTGGGCAAATAACAATTTTGTTTGGTTGTGTTGCAGTAAGTCTTGCAAGGTGACATCGCGGCAGCGCGGGTTAACAACCGCGGGCACCGCACCTATCGCGATCGCTGCCAGAAACAAACTTACCAACGATGGGCTGTCATTCAAGCAAAGCAAAATATGCTCGCCGGGACTCACCCACCGACGCAATCCCGCTGCTTTTTTTAAGACATCCTGCTGCAGTTGCTGGCGCGTAAGCGTTTTATCCACAAACTCATAAATGGGCAAATCACCGGCCAGCTTTTCGTTCCACAATAATAAGCTAGCCAAATTGGTGTTGTTATTTAGAGGCATGACTCCTCCAACACCTGGACATATTCCTCCAACAAACTCGCACACCATTGTTGAACACGGTCTTGCGTTAACAAGGGTTGTGATTCTTCGTCCAGCGCCAAACCAACAAAATATTTTTCGTCGGAGGTTAACGCTTTTGAGGCAACGAATTCGTATCCCTGATTGGGCCAGAAGCCAAGGATACGCGCACCCTTCGAGATCAAAACCTCATAAATGGTACCCATGGCATCTAAATACCACTCTGGATAACCATATTGATCACCAAGTCCAAACAAGCCAATCGCACGATCCTGCCAATCTTGCTGTATAAATTCGTCCCAGCAAGCTTCCCAATCGGATTGCAAATGGCCGTAATCCCAAGTCGGCGCGCCAAAAATCACCAGATCATATAGCTCGTGGCCAATGAAGCCTTCCTGCTCTATGTTGTGGCGAATGGCATTGTTCTCGCCTAGATAGTTGATCAAATAATCAGTTACAACCTCAGTATTGCCAGACGTCGAAGCATAAAACACACCGATTTTCATACTGTATTCCCTACAAGTGACACACAAAAATAAACTGTGCTTAATTTTAGGGTTAACAATAAAAAGTGAGGTAGTGAATGATTATCTATTGAATTACAGCTGAAGTTTATTTATTAAAATACTGAGCAAGATGCGGATACAAAAACCTGTTTAACTTCATCCGGTTTTTGTTGTACTCCTGTATTTCGTGAGGAGAATATTTCAATTTATATTTGATACCAAGTTAAAAAGACTTGGAAACTTTTATGTCATCAAGTAACTTTCAGATTACAGAAACCAAATAGCGTTCAGATTATAGAAAACCAAATAGCTTTCAAATGACAGAAAACCAAGTAATTCAAATCATGAAGAGTTTAGCTCGAAAAATTCGCTGGGGAGAAATAATTGCTGAGCGTTGATGTAGTCATTCAAGGTGCAGGAATAGCAGGATTGGCGTTAACGCAAATGCTGCAAAAAACGGGCATGACAGTGATCACCCTGGATCAACGCCATGCTTTAGACACTAGGGGCGCGGGTATCTTATTACAGGACAATGCCATTCTGGCACTGTCGCACCTCGGTATCGATATACATCAAATAGAGCACGCGGCAACTGTTAGCCATATTAATCTCGGCTCTGTGCAACACCCTGATGCTCTGCGATTAGCCACCTCGGGCAAGGCTCGCGCCATGCCGCGATCAGGCTTGCTGCAAGAACTGCATAGGCAGATTAATCACTCCGACTTGTATTGGGGCACCAGTATCAAGCGGTGGCAGCAACGTAGCGACAAAACCATTGAACTCAAACTGGATGATGACCGCCACGTGCAATGCCGCTGGTTAATTGGTGCCGACGGCGTACATTCCCGTTTGCGACAAGACATACAAGGTAAAACCACCGTATTTCGCTCGACGGGGCAGTATTGTTGGCGAATGCTGGTTGATGACGTTGAGCACAATAATGAAGCCTATGAAATTCATGCTGGCGCATTGCGTTTTGGCATGATTCCCACTGACTCAAGGCAAGCTTATCTCTATTTGGTAAATGCAGATATTGACCCAGGTTTAGCGGCCACCAAGAACTGGCAGGATATTAAAAAAGCTCTGCAACACGGCGGAAAATTATTTTTGCATTTGGCAGAAAAAATAAACGATTTTACGAGAATTCTATTTCATCCATTGATCGATGCGCCGGTATACATGCCTGTAGGCTCCTCCACCATTCTAATCGGTGATGCTGCACACCCGATGACTCCAAATCTCGGCCAAGGTGCTGCAATGGCATTGGAGGATGCAGTAATTCTCGGCTATTTGTTACAGAGCAAAAGCAATAACCCTGACAAAGATTTTTACAATTTGCGTGCTAAACGCGTTAGCCTGTTGGCCCATTCTTCATTTACTGCAGGCGTTGTTGCGCATTGGCAAGCAAGTTGGATGCAGAGGGCCAGAACTCTGGGCCTACGTTTGACCCCAACACGCATTTTAAAATATCAGCAACACCGATTTACCGATGGTTTTAACCAGCAAATCATCGCAACAAAAAAATACTCCCTATGAAACTACCCAGTTAATAGCGCTAGCTCTTTAACGGGCTCTATTCAACATTGGAATGGGCGCTTCCCGCCGCAATAAGGGAGCTGGTGAGCTTTTTGGTGCATTTAATTCCTGAACAGTGTGCTTGGCTGTTGAAAGGAAATCTCGAAAGCTTTGATGCTGAAGCAAGTGCGCACTAAAATAACAATAGATTTTGGTGAGAATCCCTCCCTGCTCATAATCCTTGCTGAGATCGACCAAGGTTCCATTCTCCAACTCAGTTTGTACAATATGCGACGGCAAAATTCCCCAACCCAAACCCCGCATAATCAGAGATTTCATGTCGCAAAAACTATCCACGTAGCATACTTCGTCACTCACCGGCACAAATGACGGTGATACTTCGGCCGCAGAACATGCTAAAGCGATTTGGCGATAACGCACCAAATCATTAATCGACGTAATATCGACCTTAGCCAAACCAAGATCGCGATGACAAACCGCTATACCGCGACAATAACCAAGCACAGACTGAGAAAAAAGTTTGGTTTTCACTTCTTCATGAATGGTGATGGCTACCTGAATATCACCCTCTTTCAATTTCTGAAAGCTATCTGCCGGTGAGCCACGCTTCAAGGTAACGCATTCAAATTCTTCACTGCGTATTAGATGTTCAACCGCATTGCAGAGGCTGGGAGGAATGGCATTATCAATAAAAAGCGATAATTTTTGCCGTTTTGCTTGCAAGCTATTGATGACGTCATCAATAACATGTGTGTAATCGAGAAGATTACGGAAATAGGGCAATAATTTTAAAGCTTTTGCTGTAGGTGCAGCTTTGTGCCCATCACGCAACAGCAAGTCGATACCCAAGTCAATTTCAAGATTGGTCACACTATTGCTAATCGAAGTCTGTGATTTCCTTAACTGTCGAGACGCTGCCGTGATAGAGCCAGTGTCTATAACATGTAAAAAGGCTTTAACATGGTTAAGATTTTTGATAATCATATATATCAACTCACCTGGTACCTGACATTAATTTTTAAAACTAGACTTGAGAAAACGAAACCATCTGCCAGCTCAACACTACAGCACCCTTCGTTGAGCATTGCGACCTCCATACACTTGTCAAAAAAATCCAGCGACTGAAGCTCTAAAGGCAGCATTTAGACGGCCTATTTTTATCAAAAATACACATTATTAGCTGAGTAAAAACTATTTATTCAAAATGAAATAAGACCAAAAAATCCGATTCAAGGTAAGCAATATGTTGATCGATTTGTCGGACAAATATAACGAAAAATATTTGGGGAAGATTGAAAAAATCAGAAAGCAATCAACCGAAGTTGAATAAAGGGGGGATTTTAGTGACGATAGCAGATAACTCACTAATGATAATAATAGCGTGCATCGCTTCCAGAACACAAAATGTATTCTGGCTCACGTTCCTTCTCCAATCCTTTACGTTAACTACTTTCCTATCCGTAATCATTTACAGCAGACGCTGCAACCCTTGCAGGTCGGGTCGCATGCTACTCAGTAAGAACCTCAATGACAAGACAGAGCAACACTTAAAATGAAAATTAAAACGACAACATGCAATTCCAAATGCCAATTGTGAAAAAATCACAAACGAAACAAAAAAACCAGCCAAATTTTAATTGAATTTTCATTGGAAAAAACTGCCATGTAAAAAACTGATGCTTCCCGATTAATTCACGCGAGCAAAAATAGCATGCGGAAAATTACAAACGTGTTAAAAATTGTTAGTTAAAAAGCAACTCAATAAACCCGAGTTACCGCAAGGTGACGTATAAGATCACAATTTAACACGCAACCCAACACGTGTAAGCAAAGCGCCTATTACCATAATCCCGCACGCAAAACCGAGGCTCCACAGAATCCCCGCCAGACCCGCATTAAAAAATGCAGGGCGAAGATAGAAACCTAAAATTCCGCCGAGCGATAACAAGATGTACGGCAGTATATAAACCAGCAGCGGATTAGTTGCCGAAGGTTCAAAAAATGTCGTCCAGGCGCGCTGCTGTTGTACATCCACCAACCAATAAACCACGCCGAATATCACACAGCAAAAAAATACGCTGAATAATGCCCAGCTAGGTGTGGCCCAAATTTTGGAGATGGGTGATACCTGCCAGCTGGTAAATGCGAGAAGCGCAACAACACCAGTGAACACTAAATAATTTTTCATTTTGCCCACTGCAAAATTTGGCAAGTAAAATAGTTGCGAGAGAATCACGCCGGCCAACACAATTGCGGCGTGAGTGTGGTTGCCATTTGCGCTGGCGAGGGTTTGCAATATCGGCACTCCGCTAAGATCTGCTTTCGCTGCGTCTAACGTAAAAAATAACGCGAACAACGCGAGTGAGGCAAAAACCAGCGTGAAAAATTGTGTGGTGGGTGTGGCAAATTGGCGGGTGATTAAAAACAGTGTGCCCGCAATTAAATATGCCCAACCAATCAGCCCGAGAATTCCCCACCATTGGGGCGTCATGCCGGTATCGTTCGGCCCTTTGTACATCCACCACAGCATTACCAAGCCCGCCACACCAATCAGTTTTGCACCGAGAGCAATCGAGAGTGATATGGTTTTGGGATAATTCGACCAAATTAGTAATACGTAGATAAACATTAACAGTGTCCACAGCGGCATGGAAACACCCATGGCCGCAGTGTCATAACCCGATTCGGCATTCACCATAAATACGCCGATCACAATCAACCCTAAACTGCGCAGGGCGATGTGTTTAAAAATTTCCAGCGCTGAATCACCCTTGTTGGAGCGCGCCTGGATAGCGAAGGGAATAGACATGCCGACGATAAATAAAAACGCAGGGAAAACCAGATCGACAAACGTCATGCCGTCTACATCAGCGGGCAAATGTTTCATCCACTGCGGCACATCGGCGACGCCTGCCAGCTCGTTAACAAAAACCATGGCGAAAATAATGATGCCGCGGAATACATCGATCGATAAAACGCGGCTGACGTTACTGGCTGGATTATTCATGTGACTGCCCGTTTTCCACCTAAGCGGTGTTGTTATGGTTGATTGTGCTGCAACAGCCAACCATAACCGAGCGGCACCTAGAGCCGCAATTGAAAAATGACAACGTTGACTCTCGATTTACAATTCTCAACACAAGCAGGCCAAGACCAGATCGTCGCCCAATAAAAAGCCCGCAACCAAGGCGGGCTTTGGAGTGAGACAGTCATGCTGACTTAATCGTGGTGATGACCGCCAACGCCATGAGCATGACCGTGCGCCAGCTCTTCATCACTTGCATCACGCACTTCAATCACTTCCAATTCGAAGTCGAGGTTTTTGCCAGCCAGAGGATGGTTGCTGTCGATATCGACGTTGAATTTACCGACCTTCAATACCACTGCATCCCATGGTCCGTGCTGGGTATTGACGGCTACTTTCATGCCGGGCTTCAGCTTATTTTTGATTTTGGCGTAGTCGAGCAAATGTTTGATCGGAATACGCTGAACAGCACCTTCCTGACGCACGCCGTAACCCTGTTCCGGAGTAATGCTGATACGGGTTTTATCGCCCACTTGCTTACCTTCCAGTGCTTCTTCCAGCGCCGCGAGCAAACCATTGTGACCATGAAGATAAAGCGTCGGCTCTGTCTCATAGGAGGATTCCAGTAGCTCGCCGCCGGTTTCGCTCAGGCGGTAGTGAAAGCTGACTACTTTGTCGGCAGTGATTTGCATAACAACTCCAAAATGGGTTTCGTTTTTTTGAGGGCGCGAATTGTCGCTGATTTATGATGCGCACGCAAAGCTGGCGTTGCACAACTGCAAATACTCGCAGCAAAACGCGTATTATGGGCACCTTAGTCGTCAGCCAAGCCTTCCATTATGACCCTATTGCTAAAATCGCTTTCCGCTCCCATCTTCAGCCAACCCCAGCGGGATTGTAAATTGGGCGCGCAGGATGTGCATATTCACAGTCTGGACATCCGTAAATTCACGGCCGATCACTACGTTGATGCAGAGCGCGTCATGAACACGGCGGAGCGCGAGCGGGCGCAAAAATTTATCCGCGGCAAAGAAAGTTATATCGCCAGCCGCTGGCTGCTGCGCAGGGTGCTCGCGCGTTATACCGGGACCGCACCTCATTCAGTAGAATTTTTGCGCACTGGTAAAGGTAAACCTTATCTGCCGCACAGCAATGTCTACTTCAGCCTAAGTCACAGCGGTGATTGGGCACTTATAGCGGTGGCGACAGTTGAACTGATCGGCGTAGATGTAGAGATGGTAAGCGCAACGCGCGATTTATGCGGCATCGCTGAAAGCTATTATCACCCTCAGGAATTTGCCCGATTGCGGAACCTGAAAGGTGAAGTTCAAGCCGACTATTTTTTTCGCCTGTGGACATTAAAAGAAGCTTTCTTCAAGGCTACAGGCAACGGGATTTCGGGCGGGCTGGAAAAAATCGCATTTGAACTGGCGGGCGATAGAATATGCTCACAAATCGCCGCCGAACTCTGCAGCAACACCGATGAATGGCAATTTCACCAATGGGCACTATCAGCACAGGTTTACTGCGCACTGGCAAGCCAGAGTGAGCATCCTTTAGCAGTACGATGGTTTGATGCGCTTTCGGCGCCAGCTTTTTCTTGACTCTCAAAACTCCACTGCTAGCATTGCGGCCTGCCATCTAGTCAACATCAATAAATGACCCGACGCTACTAGACAACCTAACTCCGTCCGCTAACCCAAGATAAAAAGAAACCACCATGTTGCCATTTCACCAGGTCGTTAAAGACGACTTCAGCGCAGTCAACCAACTGATTATCGACAAACTCCACTCGGAGGTCGGTTTGGTTGAAAATATTGGCCAATACCTGGTCGAGGCCGGTGGCAAGCGCTTGCGCCCGCTGCTGGTACTACTCACCGCTAATGCGCTGGGCTACAAGGGTAAGGATCATTTATCGCTCGCGGCGATTATCGAATTTATCCACACCGCTACCTTGCTACATGACGACGTAGTGGATATGTCCAACCTGCGCCGTGGTCGCCCTACCGCCAACGCCCAGTGGGGCAATGCGCCGAGTGTATTGGTCGGCGATTTTCTCTACTCGCGCGCTTTCCAAATGATGGTGGCGATTGGCAGCATGGATGTAATGGCGATCCTGAGCGATACCACCAATATCATCGCTGAAGGTGAAGTGCAGCAGCTGGTGAATGCCAAAGATCCTAACGTAAATGAAGAAAACTACTTCCGCGTAATCGATAAAAAAACCGCCATTCTGTTTGCTGCAGCTTGTGAAGTCGCAGCCGTGCAATGTGGCGCTAGCACTTTACAGCGTGAAGCGTTGCGATTATACGGCCGCCATGTCGGCGTCGCCTTTCAATTGGTAGACGACGCATTGGATTACACCGGCGATGCCGCCACCCTCGGCAAAAATGTCGGCGATGATCTGGCCGAAGGAAAACCTACCCTGCCGCTAATCCACGCCATGCGCACCGGCACGCCCGCGCAGGCGGAGTTGGTCGCAAATGCCATTCGCACTGGCGATGCCAGTCTGCTGCCTGCAGTGCTGGAAATCGTTCAAGCCACCGGCGGCATGACCTACACCCTGGATTGCGCGCGCCAGCAAGTGCAGCAAGCGCTCATTCAATTGCAACAATTGCCAGATAACACTTACACCACGGCGATGAAACAATTGGCAGAGTTCTCGCTAGCGCGTAGCTTCTAACAACATCTATTCGTATTGAATACATCCGCGCCAACCAGTGCAAGCGGCACAACTGCTGACGCCTTCAAACTGGACAACTGAGCTACAGCGGTTAGAATGGCGCACTTTTGCGCTGGCCCAGCTGGCACTCGACGATCACTAGCAGAGTAAATTCCATGACCACATTTGAACCCCAAAGCTCCTATAGCCGTGAAGACCTGCTCAAATGCGGTGATGGACTCCTGTTCGGCCCGGGCAACGCCCAACTGCCCAAACCCAATATGCTGATGCTTGACCGCGTGGTGCATATCGCCCAATCCGGCGGTGAATTTGGCAAAGGGGAGATTATTGCCGAGCTGGACATCAGCCCTGACCTGTGGTTTTTTGATTGCCACTTTCCCGGCGACCCGGTAATGCCCGGCAATCAAAAAACCACAGGTCAGGGCTGATG
>CAZCJR010000033.1:0-41680 GCA_964499225.1 uncultured Cellvibrionaceae bacterium
CAGGCGGCGACGCAAACTATCTATGGCTTTGGCTTCGGCGGGGAGAATTTCCTCCACTCCGTCCGGTAATAGCCAACGATCAGCGTAGGTCATAAGCGACTCTAGGTTAGAAGCAGGGTTAAATGCGCGATTTAGAGGTAAAGAATCCGGCAAGCACACATAAAAAAACCGAGCGTCTGGCTCGGTTGCGGCATTTTAACACTGTTTGCTTGGGGATTTGTAGGTCAATTGCAATAAGATCGGCGCCACAAGAAAATCGCCCGCAAGGCGGACGATTGCAAGAAAACCCGTAAACTAATTTTTACCCTTGGGGTCTTTCAGGTAGCGGAAGAAATCACTGTTGGGATCAACAACCATCAAATCATCCTTACCACTGAAGCTCAGACGATAAGCATTGAGGCTGCGCACGAAAGCGTAGAACTCGGGATCCTTGCTGTAGGCCTCAGCAAAAATTGCTGCTGCTTTTGCATCGCCGTCACCACGAATACGTTCGGCATCACGATAGGCGTTAGCCTCTAGCACTGCACGCTGCCTGTCTGCATCTGCGGCAATGACTTCAGCCTGCTCTTTACCCTGAGCGCGATATTCGCGCGCTTCTTTTTCGCGATCTGCGGCCATACGCGCAAAGACTGACTGGCTAGCTTCTGGCGGAAAATCGATACGCTTAACACGAATATCTTTAACTTCAATACCAAGCAATTTAATGGCATCGACATTAATACTGGCTGTAATTTCGCTCATCAATTCATCGCGCTTCCCCGAGACCACATCATGCAGAGTGCGGCGACCGAACTGATTACGCAAACCATCAGCCACACGCTGCGCCAAACGGTTCTCTGCAGTGGCTTCATCACCGTTGGTTGCCTTGTAATAGGTCTCAACATCTTTTACTTGCCACTTAATGTAAGAATCTACAACCAAACGCTTGTTCTCGACAGTAAAGAAGCTTTCGGGAGTCATATCAGCAGTCAGTATACGACCATCAAATTTACTGACTTTTGCCCAAGGCTTTTTAAAATGCAAACCGGGCTGAATATCGGCCTCAACCAAGCGACCAAATTCGAGCTTGATGGCGCGCTGATACTCTGTCACTACGTAAATCGAATTGAATGCAAGTAACAACCCAACGATCAATGCGATGAGGGAAACAAAACCTTTAGTAGACATTAGCGGACCTCCCTACGGACCAAGGGCTTGGGTGACTCGATCGTCTGGTTAGCCCGACTATTAAAACTGTCTGTTTGTGCTTGCGGCTCAGCCACGGTGGAACGAGAGCCCATACGATCCAGCGGCAGATACAACATGTTATTGCCGCCCTCAACATCCACCATCACTTTGGACGAATTTTTCATCACACTTTCCATAGTTTCCAGATAGAGGCGCTGACGAGTTACTTCCGGCGCACGCTTGTACTCGGTTAACAGGTTTTCGAAACGATCAGTTTCACCTTCTGCCCGAGCGACGACTTCAGCCTTGTAGGCTTCCGCCTCCTCAATTAAACGCTGCGAGCGACCACGCGCCTCAGGAATGATGCCGTTAGCATAAGCCTGCGCTTGATTTTTCAGACGAGCCTCGTCTTCTTTTGCCCGAATTACATCGTCAAAAGCAGAGCGCACTTCTTCCGGCGGGCGGGCGTCCTGAATATTGACGTTGATAACCTGAATCCCGGCACCGTAAGAATCCATGTAAGTCTGCAACCGCTGCTTCACTTCTGCTGCAATTGCCTGACGACCTTCCGACAGAACCTGATTCAACTCGGTAGACCCAATTACATGACGCACAGCGGAATCAGTCGCATGACGCAAACTGGTTTCTGGATCTTTCACGTTAAGCACATAGGCGCGCACATCTGAAACATTAAATTGCACTGTAATCGGCAACTCAACAATGCTTTCATCCTCGGTCAGCATCAAGCCCCGAGAGGGATATTGGCGCTCACCGGTCACGTTGACTATGTAAACCTCTGTAATCAACGGTGCGTTCCAGTTAAGACCTTCCGTTTTGATTTCAGAAAAAGCGCCAAATTTAAGAACGACCGCGCGCTCTTTCGCATCGACCTGATACACACCGGCGCCCAGATAAAAAACGACAGCAATAACCGCCGCGATGGCAAATAAAGGTCCGAAATTGGCTCCTCCAGATGATCTACCACCACCTGATCCACCACCAAACATTCCGTTTAATTTGTCTTGCAGCTTTTTAAAAGCCTCATCGAGATCGGGCGGGCCATCATTATTCTTGCCGCTATCGCGTCCGCCCCAAGGGTCTTTATCTTTTCCCGGTTCATTCCAGGCCATAGTTTTTCTCCACGTAGAAAGTAAAGCTGTATTGGGGATGAATAAAAGATTTACAACTCCCCGGATAACTCATCGGGTATCGGTAAAGTCTGATCGTCCCACAACAGATCCTCATAAGCCAAAGACTCAGCGCTGAGAATCCGTAATAAATCGTTTTTAGGTATACGTATCTGCAGGAGAATTGCGCCATCTGCGCGATAATTTTCCTCTACTACCGCCTGCTGGGTGTAGAGCATAGCGCGCAAACGCCCCTGCGTGGGAGTTAACACCAGACACCCGTTGATAACTTCTTTGCCGAGCAGCTCGGAGATAACCTCGGCAAGCAGCTCGCAACCTACACCGGTTTGCGCGGATAACCAGACCGCAATAGGCTTGCCTGTCTCGTCACGATCAATCTGCGGCTCTGCATCATTGAGCAAATCGATTTTGTTGTACACGCGCAACTGCGGCAAATCTGCTGCCCCTATTTCTTCCAATACCAACTCAACTTGCTCGGTATTGCGCATGCGCTCTTCTGCCGCAGAATCTATCACATGCAGCAACAATGTGGAGTTACTTGCCTCTTCCAATGTCGCGCGGAAAGCCTCGACTAGCTTGTGAGGCAGATGACTGATAAAGCCTACCGTATCCGCCATGACCACGGCACCTATATCGGATAACTCAATACGGCGCATGGTCGGGTCGAGCGTGGCGAATAATTTATCCACAGCATAAACATCTGAGCCGGTGATGCGATTAAACAGGGTCGACTTGCCAGCATTGGTATAGCCAACCAAAGACACTGTAGGGATGGCAGCACGCTGACGCGAGCGGCGCCCCTGCTCGCGCTGCGAGCGCACTTTTTCCAAGCGCTGCTCAATCATACTAATGCGATTACGCAGCAAACGGCGATCAGTTTCCAGCTGGGTTTCACCAGGGCCGCGTAGACCTATACCGCCTTTTTGGCGCTCAAGATGCGTCCAACCACGAATCAAGCGTGTGGCGGTATGACGCAACTGCGCCAACTCCACCTGCAACTTGCCTTCAAAGGTACGTGCACGCTGGGCGAAAATATCCAGAATTAAACCGGTACGATCAAGCACACGGCACTGGAGCACCTTTTCCAGATTGCGTTCTTGGCTGGGAGTTAAGGTGTGATTGAAAATCACCAGTTCAGCCTCATGATCAGCAACCAAATCTGCCAGCTCTTGGAGCTTGCCGGTGCTGATCAGAAATTTGGCCGTAGGAGTAATACGAGAGCCGCTGGTGAGAAAGGCAACAGGGTCACCGCCTGCGGACAATACCAGCTCTTCAAATTCGCGGGGATCTTCGGCATCTTGGCCGTGAGATAAATTCAGGTGAACCAGCACAGCCAGTTCACCCGATTCAGGGCGATCAAAAAACAATTAGCGTCCTCGAGGTTGTATCAATGATTTGATAAATTACTCGGCTTGCTCGTCTTCTTCGCCTTCGATACCACCTGCTTCGTTCAGCAGAGGTACGCGTACTGCACGTGATGGCACAACAGTGGAGATCGCGTGCTTGTAAACCATTTGGCTTACGGTGTTTTTCAACAGCACGACAAACTGATCAAATGACTCAACCTGGCCTTGTAACTTAATTCCATTTACCAAATAAATGGACACAGGCACACGTTCTTTGCGCAGAACGTTCAGGTAAGGGTCTTGTAAGCTATGCCCTTTTGACATGTTTATCTCCTAGGGACAATAAAAATTATAGTAATTACCCACCCAAAGCACCTAATACATCCAGTAAGGAGGGGGTGGAAGAAAGCATGAAAATCTGACTAGGGTTCTCACGTAGGCATTATATGGCTTCGCCGCCTATAAAATTCAAGGCGCAACGCACAATTTCTTCCTTTGTCAGCGAAATTCCCTGCTCAGTCTCAGTGTATAACCAGTGTAGTTCACTATTTGATGTTGTCGACCAACCTCGCAGCCAGGTGAGTTGACGCTTAGCCAACTGTCGCGTAGCGATAATTCCCCGCTCTGTCATCTCGCTGTAATCCAAACGACCATCCAAATAATCCCACACTTGGCGATAACCTACCGCGCGAATCGCGGGCAAGTCCGAATGCAAATCACCTCGCGCATACAGACCTTTTACTTCATCGATCAATCCACTAGTGAGCATTTTTTCAAAACGAATGGCAATACGCTGATGCAGGATTGAGCGATCACGCGGCGCAATAGCGATTTGGCAAACGTTGAAACGATCACAGAATGATTGCTGCTCTGAAGGCTGGCGCTGGAGATGACGCAACTGCGCCATGGTTTTACTACTTACCCGATATACCTCCAGCGCACGACTTAAACGCTGCGAATGGTTAGGGTGAATCTCCGCCGCCGTTTCCGGGTCGACTTGTGCGAGCTGCGCATGAATATGGGGCCAACCAAACTCCTCTGCCTCGCGTTCGATCTGCGCGCGCACCTCCGCATCGGCTGCGGGCATTTCAGCCAAACCATCCAGCAGTGCGCGAAAATAGAGCATGGTGCCACCGACCAACAGCGGGATTTTTCCTTGTGCATGAATCGCGGCAATTTCACGCTCGACATCTGCTAAAAAATCCGCCACCGAATAAGGTTCAGCAGGATCGCGAATATCGATAAGGCGATGCGGTGCCAACGCCTGCTCCTCCGCCGACGGTTTTGCGGAGCCTATATCCATACCGCGATAAACCAATGCGGAATCGACACTGATCAATTCAACCGGTAAATGTTGCCGCAAAGAAATAGCGAGATCGGTTTTGCCTGAGGCGGTTGGCCCCATCAAAAAAATCACCGGTAGTTTTTGCGCAGGATTGTTCATATCACTACTACTCACAGTCGCTATTGTCCGCGCATAAACATTTTGTCAAGTTCATCGAGCGATTGCAGCAACCAGGTTGGACGACCGTGATTGCATTGGCCGCTGCGTTCGGTCGCCTCCATATCGCGCAAGAGCGCATTCATTTCGGGAATCGTCAATTTGCGATTGGCGCGCACTGATCCGTGGCAGGCCATAGTGCCGAGAATTTCGTTAATGTGATGTTGGATACGCTCACTGCTGCCGTGCTCAATCAAATCGGATAACACATCGCGCACCAATTGCTCCACTTTCGCGCGATTTAAAATCACTGGCAGTTGGCGGATCAACAAAGTCTCTGGTCCGGCCCGCTGCAATTCGAAACCGAGCGATTTAAAAATTTCGTAAAAATTTTCCGCGCAGTCGGCTTCTTTTTCGCTGACAGCAATACTCTCTGGCACTAACAGCGGCTGGGTTTGGATACCACCGCAGGCAAAAGATTCTTTCATGCGCTCATAGGTGATGCGCTCGTGCGCTGCGTGCATATCCACCACAATTAAACCCTGCGCATTTTCAGCGAGTATATAAATACCTTTGAGCTGGGCGATGGCATAACCCAGAGGAGGAATATCATCGCTACCGGATTCCGGCATCGCATAGGTTACTGAAGGATTTACCGGACGATGCAATTCACCATAGCTCGCCATTTGCTCACGCACGGCGCCGGGATTAATTGATGCAGGATGGTAATTGGATTGATAACCGGATGAAGAATTATTGCTAACGGATGCTGCACGAAAGCCCATGCTCTCCTGCCCGTTAAATTCACCTGCGGCAATGCCTTGAATTGGTCGAGCCGATGAAAGTGCAAACGGATTTACTCCGACAGCGTCATCTTCGCCCTCGCCCAATTCGCGCTTTGCCAAGGTATCTTCCGGGCGAACTTTCGCAAGGGCATGATGCAAGCTGGAATAAATAAAATCATGCACGCTACGATTATCGCGAAAGCGCACTTCGTGTTTGGTGGGATGCACATTTACATCAACGGTCGATGGATCCACTTCCAAATACAATACAAACGCTGGATGGCGGCCGTGATATAAAACATCTTGATACGCTTGGCGCACGGCGTGACTGACGAGCTTGTCGCGAATCGCGCGGCCATTCACATAAAAATGTTGCAAGTCGGCCTGGCTGCGCGAAAAAGTCGGTTGCGCCACCCACCCCCACAAACGCAAACCATTACGCTCCATTTCAATATGTACGGCATTTTCCATAAACGCCGGACCACAAACTTGTGCAACACGTCGCTCTTGTTCTAATTGCGAATCGCCTGCGCGCCAGGAATAAATAGCGCGACCGTTGTGACGCAAATTAAACGCAACGTCAAAGCGCGATAATGCCAAACGTTTTACAACATCTTCGAGATGGGTGTATTCGGTTTTATCAGTGCGCAAAAATTTACGCCGCGCAGGTGTGTTAAAAAATAAATCGCGCACCTCAACGGTAGTACCGCGCGGATGCGGTGCGGGCGATAATTGTGTCTCCATATCGCGCCCTTCAGCAACAACCTGCCAGCCGGCACTTTCTTCGTTGGTGCTGCTGATCAATGCAAGACGCGCAACCGAGCTGATACTCGCCAGCGCTTCGCCGCGAAAACCCAAAGTCGCAACCGCTTCGAGATCATCCAATTCATAAATTTTGCTGGTGGCGTGACGGCTGAGCGCGAGCGGCAAATCGTCTTTATCAATACCGCCGCCGTTGTCGCGCACGCGCATTAATTTGATGCCTCCCTCCTCAACATCGATTTCCAGGCGCGTTGCACCGGCGTCGAGCGAATTCTCCAGCAATTCTTTAATCACTGAAGAAGGACGCTCGACCACTTCGCCAGCGGCAATCTGGTTGGCGAGGCGCGGGCTGAGTAATTTAATTTTTCGCATGCAAGAAACCGGGCGTGAGTAGATCAGGAGGTGGGAATTTTGAGCGTTTGGCCGAGCTTAACGGTGGTGCCTTTCATTTTGTTGTGACGCTGGATAGCACTGGCACTCACACCATAACGCGAGGCGATGCGCGATAAGGTATCGCCCGCGACCACTTTATGCTGACGGGGCAAAGCGGGCGGCGGTGTGTAGGTTGGACGCGCGGCAGGCTGCGCAGTAATCGCGCTGGCGGTGCCGGGAATTTTCAAAGTTTGGCCAATTTTGACATTGGTATCGCGCAAATTATTGTATTGCTTCAAGCGTTGCATGCTCACACCGTAACGCGTGGCAATGGCCGACAAACTATCGCCCGCTGATACCGTGTGCTGCCGCTCAAAATCCTTAAGCGCACCTGACTCTACTTGCGCGGCAACATAAGTGCCTGAAGGCGGATGCTGGTAAAAGTGTTGCTTAATACCTTTAAATACGGATTGCGCCATTTGTTTGCGATAGGCAAGCGTCGCTAATTTGCGTGCTTCTTGCGGGTTGGAGATAAATCCTGTCTCCACCAAAATCGAAGGCACATCCGGCGATTTCAATACCAAAAACCCTGCTTGCTCTACATGACGTTTGTGCAAGTGCGCAATACCGCCCATGGAATTCAATACATGATGGCCCACTTGCAAGCTGGAGTTCAGCGTTGCCGTCATCGACAAATCCACCAACACACCGGCCAACACCTGATCTTTATCACCGAGACTGATATCGCCAACACCGCCGATTAAATCCGATTCGTTTTCGCGCTGCGCTAAAAAGCGCGCCGTTTCAGAGGTTGCACCATTTTGCGAGAGCGCAAAAACCGAGGCACCACGCGCGCTCGCTTTGGTAAAAGCATCAGCGTGAATGGAGACAAACAAATCGGCCTTCATGTTGCGCGCCAGATCGCGGCGTTTTTTGAGAGGAATAAAGTAATCGCCGGTGCGGGTTAATTTTCCGGTGAACCCTGGCTGCGCATTAATCGCCGCGACTAATTCTTTGGCGATGGAAAGGGTGACTTCTTTTTCGCGCAGACGATTCGGCCCCATAGCGCCGGGATCTTCACCACCGTGGCCAGCATCTACTGCGATCACGATAAAACGTTTACCGCTCAAATCTGACTTGATCGCTGGCTGTGCGGCGGCTGTCGCGGCCGGTGCAGCGGTTGCGGGAACAGCTGGCTTGACGACGGGATTGGCGACGGGAAGATTCGCGACTGGTTTATTGGTCGCTGCTGGAGCGGTGTTGACGGGTGCTGCGGGCAAGGTTGCTGTAACGGCAGGAATGACCTCATCGTACAAATCGATTACCAAGCGGTCGTGCATACCGGCATGGGCTTTAAGCGAAAAACTATTGGGTGCGACTTTGGATTTTAAATCCAGCACCAAGCGCAAATCGGTTTTATTGTGCACGTAACTGCGAATGACCAGCACCGGTGTATCGGCGAGAGGCAGCTTGGTTAAATCGCCCAGTAACTTACTGTTTGGAACATCGAGAATAATACGTTCAGGATTGGCCGCGAGAGTGAGACTGTGCTGCACGGGTGCATCCAGATCCAACACGATACGAGTGTGGTCGGGCGCACGCCAAACACGCACACCATTGACCGTCGCCGACTGGGCGACCTGGGCGAACAACACAATGCCCAAGCAGCAAATAGCACTCAGCCAGCGGGAAAAAAACATAAGCAATCTCAATAACGTCAACAGCAAATTGATGGTGATTAAAAGAGTAAGTATAGGGCGGGCTACGCATTCGCTAGCACACGCGCTGCATATAAGAGCACCCTAACCTGCACAAGTTCGCACTCTACCGCAAAACCCCGTTTTTCCTCTAGCACAATTGCCAACAAGCTCATTATTTGAGCGGCGAAAAGCAGCGCCAAATTTCTCCCTAATCTGTGAACCCGGCACGGCTATACTCAATCCAGCCTCTGCATCATGACAACTACAAAAACTTTTAACGGTGTCCGCCATGCCATCAACCACTCGTATTAATTTGCTTCGTCGTCCACTTGCAGCCGTCTGTTTAACCTTGATGAGTATGCCCGGCATGGCGATCAGCTATGGCGTATATGATTCACGCGCACTCGCCATGGGCGGTTCGGCCACAGCAATTGGCAGCCATGCGCAGGCGGCATTTTACAATCCAGCCCTGCTTGCCTTTCATGATAAAGAAGAGGAAGCCGGGCGCGATGGCCGCGTTTACTTGCCCAGTATTGTGGTTCAGGTGTCCGATGCAACCGAATCGGCCATCAATGCGATTGATGATGAGCTCGACACTCAACTCAGCGGCGCGATTAACGCCTTCAACGCCGCCGCCACTGCAGAGAGCGCCGGACAAGTCGCCGTTTCAGCGCAAGACTTAAGCGATGCGCTGGACGATATCGCCAATCAGGAGTTGAACATCGACAGTTTTATCGGCTTCACCATCAGCGAACCCAGCAATCGCGAAGGCGGTGCATTTTATTTCGGGACACGTCTAATCGGTGGCGGCCTCGCCAATGTGACCGACGCCGATAGCGCCCTGCTTGATGACTATATCGATTCAATGAGCCAAGTCGCCGCCGGGGTCGATCCCGCGGTAGTCGCCGCACAGTATCCGCAACTGATTAACACCAATGGCCAGTTGATCGACCCGACCAGCACGCTCACCTCCAACGCCGATATCAGCGCACTTGCCATTAGCGAATGGGGCATGGCGCTGGCAAAACAATTTGAATGGCGCGATTACACAATTGCCCTGGGCGTAACGCCGAAGTTAATGCGCGTCGATGCCTTTCGCGATACCGCCGACTTTAATGAGAGCCTGGATTCAGCTGAAGAAGGTGTCGATGATTTCTCGGATACCCAGGCAACCCACATCACCCTCAACGCCGATTTCGGTGTAGCTGCCACTATTAAAGAACACTACCGCGTCAGTCTTACACTTAAAGACGCGTTTGAAAAAAGTTTTACCACAACACAAGAACCCGATCCCATCACTGGCGAAGAGGCGCCCGAACTCAAAGTGACGCTCAGTTCGCGTGCGCGGTTCGGTGTCGGCTATGTGCATGAAAAATTCAGCGTGGGATTGGATTACGATCTGGGCGAAGCAAAACCTATGGCCAATGAAGCGGGCACGCAGGAATTAAGTCTGGGCGCTGAATATGTAGTATTTGATACGCTCGCACTGCGCGCCGGTTATCGCAACGACCAAACCGGCCTGCGCGATAATTTAATCAGCGGCGGCATTGGTTATCAGTGGAAACGTTTTGTAGTGGATGTCGCCTACGTAAGTGGTGGTGATTATCGCGGCGGCGGCTTGCAACTGGGCTGGGTTTTCTAGACAAAAAGCCTAAGCAGGAAATCTGAGCAACAAGATTAAGTAAAAAAATTAGATTACAACCGCTTGCAAGTAGCACGCAGATACTCGCAAGCGATTCGTTTTTTAGCAATCCACTATCGAAAAACTTTTTAAATTTTCTGCCGCTTTGCGCAAAATCCCCTGATCCTGCTCCCCTCGCACACCGCTGAAGGCCACCACCAAGCGTTCACCACTTGCGGTGCGCGCTTCGAGTCCGCCGAGCCAGCCAATATATTCCGGCCGCGCCAAACCATATTTTTCTTCATCGATTTGACCAGTATAAGCCAGCTTTTCAAAAGTACCGGTAGCAAAACCGGTGAGCCAGACTTGGTTGGCTTTTTTCCACACCACCATTGCGGACTCACGCTGGCGCGGCGGATGATCACCAAACAGGCGCCCGTATGATTCGCCAGCAGCATTCATAATGGCTAGCGCACAATTGCCACGGGCGATATTGAAATCCTCCGGTACCTGTAAAATTTCCGGCAGCAAACGCGCCACCTCATTGCCGATGCTATTACACAATGCTTGAAATTCGGTGGTCATGATTATTTCTCTGCTTATTAATGATGGGGTTGGAGCGGAGGATTATAGGGAGCATGAATTTGCCATACGGAGGTTTAACAAAACTTTTCGAGCAAATGCACGCCAAGGATTACTGATAAAAAGCTATTTCATAAATTGGCTGATATCAAACACCTGCGCCGCATGTGCGCGCATAAATTCAATAAATTCTGCTTCCGGTAATGGCCGCGCGATCACATAACCCTGGGCGATATCACAGCCGTCTTTTTTCAGCATTTGTAATGTCTGGTCATCTTCTACACCTTCAGCAACCGTGACCAAACCCAGCTCGCGCGCCATTAAAATCGTCGAGCGCACTATGCTGTGATTGCGCGGATTGGCGAGCATATCACCCACAAAGGTACGATCAATTTTTAATTCGCGAATGGGAAACATACTTAGATAAGAGAGCGATGAATAACCTGTGCCAAAATCATCGACCGAAGCGTAGATACCCAACTCGCTCAATTGCGTCAGCACTTTTTTTACGCGCTGCGGATCGGATGCAACCGAGGTTTCGGTGAGTTCCAATTTAATATCACTGGGCAAACCCTGGTAGCGCACCAGCGCCTGGCTCACAATATCGGAGAGATTGGTTTCAATTAAATCGTAGGCGGCGATGTTGATGCTGATGCTGCAGGGTAAATCCCGTTTGCGCAACAATACCGCCACGCGCACGGCCTCATCAATCATCTGTTCAGTAACTTGTTCGATCAATCCGGAATTTTCTAACAGCGGAATAAATACATTGGGCGGCACCAAACCTAAACGCGGATGCTGCCAACGCACCAAAATTTCGGCCGAGGTAATTTTGCCGGAGCGCAAATCCAATTGCGGTTGGAATACGGGGAAAATTCCCTGCACATTGCCGTCGATAAAAATCGAAATAATATCCAGATCGACACGGCTAGGTTCCATCGCCGACTCATACGCCAACCAGCGACGGCGACGCAGCTCGCTCATCGCCAGCGCCGTTTCCGCGTGCCGCATTAATTTTCCCGCTGAGCGCCCCTGCTCCGGCCAATAGGAAGAGCCACCGACAAATTGGGAATTCAAGCCGGGATCGGATTCCGCCATGGCGCTGCCCAAACGCTCAAATAATTCCAGTGCATTGGATTTGTTAATAAACAACGCAAATACACCGCGACCTAAATAAGCGGAAAAGGTATCGTCCAACTTGAGCAGATGCGCCGCAAATGCGCTGACGATCATTTCCGCGCGCGCAAAACCGAAGGTGCGCACAATGACATCTAGATCGGCGAGTTTTATCACCAGAATTTCTTTTTCTTGTTTCACTGGTTGTTGATGTGAATGAAAATAATCATCCAGGTGTTCGATAAAAAATGGCAACTTCGCAAGGCCGGTCTGCGCATCAAAATTAAGTACACGGCGCAATTCCAGTTCGGCGATTTCACGTTGTGCCAGCGCTTCGCTCAACTCATGAGTGCGCTGTTCAACGCGGCGTTTCAAGCTCCAATACCAACTGCCACCGAGCGCCAGTAGCGCGAGCAAAATAACAAAACCGGTGGAGAAAAAATGGAGCCAACTATTGTCAGTCTGCGCCGGTTCCAATTTGTGTTGCCATTTCTGGTAGAGAGTTTGGTATTTGCCGTTTGCGATTGCGGTGCTCAAAGAATCCTGCAGCCATTCCGCTAATTCCGGTTTGTTTTTATTGACCGCAAATGCATAACCGCGCGACCAAAATGGGGGTCCCATACGCACCAATTCCCATTCGTGCTGGCGTAATAAATTATCGGCTGCAAGACTGGCCAGTACCGCATAATCGGATTTGCCCTGCAGTACTGCTTCTATCGCCGAGAGCGTATTTGCGGTGAGTACCAGATCGGGTTTTTTAGCCTGCTGGCGCAGTTGTTGATGGGCGAAAGATTCCTCTTCCACCGCAACTGTTTTGTCAGTGAGATCAGCAACGGACGACACGCGCGTAGCATTGGGCAACGCATAAATCGCATGCGAGGAATAAAGGTAGGATTGAGTGAAAATAAACCGGCGCGAGCGCTCCAGCGAATAGTACATGGGCACCACATCGAGGCGCCCTTGTTCAAGCGCGTGAACGGTGTCCGGCCAATTGCCCAAGCGATGCTCTGCTTTGCTGCCACCGATGCTGGCCACCTCGCGCGCAAGCTCGACGTTAAAGCCCTGGATCTGATTTTTTTCCATCCACTCTAATGGCGGATAGGCAAGATCACCGCCAAATAAAATTTGCGCGGGCGGCTCATAGGCGTAGACGGGGCGCGACAGCCACAGACCTAAAACGCAGCAACAAAACCCGAGAAAAGTACTGGCGCTGCCTGCGGGGAATCGATAACTCAGGTACATCCTTAAACACTCAATGAATGGCAATCCGACTCTGCAACGGTCGAGAGGTCTGTACAGTCGATAGATCCGTACGGTCAAAAGATCCGTTAAGCCTAGGGCATGAATGCGCTTTTCACCAATGGGACAATCGACTGAAGTTGAGGCGGGATATAGCCTATCGGGCAGGAAGAAGTAATGCAGCGAGCGCAGCAGAGTGAGCGTGCAGGTCAAGACGGCGCCCTTCACCAGCGACACTGATATCAATGACCAGATCAGGCACCGGCAAAACACCTTCACCGCGCGCCGGCCACTCAATCAAACAGAGTGTGTTATCGGCGAAATAATCGCGGATACCCATGTATTCCAATTCTTCTGGATCGCCGAGGCGATAAAGATCGAAGTGATACACAGTGCGCGCCGGAAATTCATAGGCTTCGACCAAGGTGTAAGTCGGGCTTTTCACCGCGCCCGTGTGACCAAAGGCGCGCAGAATTCCACGTGTCAGCGTTGTTTTGCCTGCGCCGAGATCACCGAGCAAATGCACTGTAAGCGCACCGGAATACTGATTAAAAGCGCGCCCTAGCTGCTCGCCCAAAGCGACCATTTCAGTTTCGTTATGTGCGAGATAAGTCTGCATGGCGAGAAAGGTTGTCATAGATGGTTTCGACCTTAGAGCAATTGCCCAAGGTAGGGAATTAAATCGGTCGCCAGCAGACTGCGCTGACCAAGATCTTCTGCGGCCAGATCCGCAGCACAGGCATGAACGACGGCACCCAAACGCGCTGCGTCATGTGCACTCAACCCCTGCGCCATCAAGCCGCCCAGAATACCGGAAAGCACATCGCCCATACCGCCGCTGGCCATGCCTGGATTGCCATCGGTAACTACGCCGATAAGCCCATCAACCGAAGCCACCAGACTGCCTGCACCTTTTAAAATCACACTGGCGTTGTAACGCACGCCAATCGCCCGCACGGCGGCAAACCGATCAGCCTGCACCTCAGCCGTGGTGATACCCAATAAACGCGCAGCTTCTGCCGGATGAGGAGTCAATAGCCAGGGGCTGTGTTGTTGATGACCAGCGACCGGAACTACACGACCTTCGGCGAGGATATTCAATGCGTCCGCATCCAGCACCAAAGGCAAGCCGGACTTAATTGCCTGTTGTAGCATCTGCTCCGACCAAGGTGTGCGCCCCAAACCCGGGCCAACGACCAACAGCGTCGGACGCGCCAACAGGGGCTCCAATTCCTGACCAGAGACCACGCCGCAAGCCATAATTTCCGGGCGCCGCGCGAGGATCGCCGCCACATGTTCAGGCCGAGTAGCGACACTCACTTTGCCAGCGCCAGTGCGCGCCGCCGCCTCTGCTGCCATCAACGCAGCACCGCCGTAGCCGGTATCGCCGCCAATCACCATCACATGGCCGAAGTCGCCTTTATGGGCATCTGCGGCACGTGGCGCAAGCAGGTTTATCAGCTCATTAGGGGATAGACGTTCGACACTAGCCGTTATTTCATCGTAAGTGCCAGCAGGCACATCCAGATTAGCAAGTACTAACTCACCACAAACTGCCGGTCCGCGACCGGTCAATAATCCGCGCTTGCTGGCGATAAAGGTGATGGTGAGATTTGCCTGCACCACAGCTCCAGCAACAGCGCCGGTATCGGCATTCAGGCCGGAGGGAATATCGAGCGCGATTACTGGCAGACGGCATTGGTTGATCTGTTCAATCGCCGCCGCAAACTCGCCCGTTGGCGCGCCGCGCAAACCAATACCCAGCAATGCATCCACGACTACGCCGCTCGATGGTGCAGCGGCCTGCGCAAAGGAAAGCATGCTCACACCTTCCTGCACAGCAAAATCATAAGCTTGCCGCGCTTCGCCGGTGAGCTTTTCAGCCGCCGTCAACTGGATCACCTGCACCGGCAACTTGCGTTGCGCCGCCAGAGCCGCAAGCACATAACCGTCGCCGCCGTTATTGCCCGCACCGCAATAAACGCTAATCAACTCCGGCGCAGGGTAGTGCTCCAGTAGCAGATCAAATGCCGCACGCGCCGCACGTTTCATCAATTGAATCGAGGGAATGCCACTGGCGATAGCGGCTGCATCCAGCGCGTAGGCTTCGCTGGCGGTGTAGAGGAAAGGGGACGAAGCGGTAATTTTCATGGAGCGCAACCAATAGGGGCAGGATTGGGGCGCGATTATACGCAACTTGCTGGAATGACGTTAAGGCTTCGCCGCATTGGAGAGGGGCTTCGCCTTATTGGTCAAGAGGGGCTTCGCCGGAATGGCAGAGAAAATGCAGCAGTCCCCAGCCAAGTTGACTATATTGAGCAGGAGCTTCTGTTTAACGATTTCATTGGCGCCGCTTCTTGTCGCCCTCTTTATAACGATCGTTACCACCCTCTTTTACAGTAATGGAACTGCATGTCTGAATTTGTCTTGCAAGCTATTATCGACGGCGATTCGCTGCAACTCAGCGAAGTGTTTGCCAGTATCGCTGCGGCCGAGTCGGTCGATCCCACTGGCCTGCGCCAGCAACTGGCGGCGGAATTTTTTTCCGGTTTTACCCACACCAATCAGTGGGATGCACGCCTGCAACCTTTGCTCGACCAATTCAAATCCGCCGCGTTAAAACAGATCGCCGGTGACGACGAATTCTACTGCGGCGAACAACACCCAATGCGTGTGTTCTTTTCCATCATCACTCCACCCGCAAGCCATTGGTGCGCGCGGGATTCAAAGCCCAACCAGCAACTGTTCGATAAACTCAGCGCACTGTTTGCACTCGCCACAGCCTATTGGTCAGGCAGCGAAGAGGAGCAAATCGCCGGTGCCGCCAACCTGAAACAACAGCTCGATGAATTTACCAGCTGGATCGCCGCAGAAGACAAACGCGCCGCCATGCTTGAATCCCGCCTGTGCGAAACTGAATTGGCCAACTTGAAATTAATCAGCGCTGAGACACGCGTGGCTGAGGCCATCAACCACAGTCTCGCCGAGCGCCCGTTGCCCACCGAATTGCATAACACCATCGCCGCCACACTCAAAAGCGAACTGCAATATTGGGCGTTTAATACGGATCCCGCTGAGTTGCCGCAGCTACCTTTGTGGAAAAGTTGGCAGCGCCTCTTGCCCGCACTCGGGCAGCTATTTCCGGGCGAGGATATTGAAGTAGACGATCAGCGGCTCTATGAGCAAATCCCGCTGGTGCTCGCTGAGTTGGAGCGCAGCTTGCAACATCCGAACAGCAACGCCCAAGCCTACGCGCAGCTGGTTGAACAGTTAAATCGCTGCCTGATGTGTGCGATCCAAAAACAGCCGCAAGAATGCGCCCTATTCCCGGAGCTCAATTGCGCCGGTGGGCAAAGCGATCACAACACCCACATCCCCAAAACCCTGCTGCAACAAACAGAAAGCATCAGCGTTGGCGATTGGATTATCTTTAATGGTGATGGTGCTGAGAGCATTCGCTGCAAGCTCGCGCTGAAAAATCCGGCTATCGACCAACTCCTGTTTGTCGATCACACCGGGCGCAAAGTGATGAACAAAAACACCAAGGATTTTGCCTTGTGCCTATCCACCGGTATTGCGCGCCCGCTGCAGCAGCAAAAAGTTGCCGCGATCATAAACTCACTCTTGCCGCCCTTGATCGAACGCGCCAATCGCAGCGTAAAGGCGCAATTATTGCTACAAAAAAACAAAGCCGAGCAAGTGGTGCGCGCACTTATCGCCCAGCAACAAGCTGCCGCCGAATCTGCCGAGCGCGAGCGCGTTGCTGCACAGGCGCGCTTAGAACAACAGCTGGAAGCACGCCGTACCGCCGCACGCAAAGCCATGCAGGAAGCACGCGCACTGGCCGATGACAAAATGCGGCGCGATGCAGAGCAAGCTGTTGAAGCCGAGCGCTTGCGCATCGAACAAGCGGCGACCCAGGCGGTCGAGACAGTCGCCAAACATCAGCAAGCCACTAAAAATATTAGCGAATTGCAGGTCGGCGCATGGTTGGAGATCAATAGCGAAGTCAATACAGCAGAAAAGTTGCGCGCAAAACTATCGGTGATTATCAGCTCCACCGGAAAATATATATTTGCCGATCAATTCGGGCGCAAACTCGCTGAATATACGCGCGAACAATTAATTGCAATGATGGTGGAAGACCAGCTAAAAATCTTGCGCAACGGCGACAATTTTGAAGACCAACTGGCCAAAGTGATTCGCGGTTTGCGCCGCGACATCTCTTAAAGCAACTATACAACACGCTTAAACAAAAAAACCGGGCACCCATTCAGGTAAGCAGTGTGATGGAAAAATCGATGAATAATAATGATCAACGCCAAGAGTACCGGCTCGATAATCAACTCACCGTGATTATCGAACTCGACTCATCTGCCAACGGCGAACCGACCTTGGTGGTCAGCAAAAGCTTGGATATTTCTGCTAACGGTTTGCGGGTGATCGCCCACGAAGCAGTGGCTACCGATATTATTCTGCGCTGCTGCATTCGCGATGAAGCCAGCGACCGCCAGTTTTTACTCGTCACCGAAGTCAAATGGTGTCGCCCACATGAAAGCGAGGGTGATTATTTAATCGGCCTCAGCCTGTTCGATTCCGACGGCACCGACATAGTGAAATGGAAGGAATATATTGCGCAGAGCTGTGCGGGCTAACAATCTATGTCGAAGGTAGTGTCGTCATCCCCGCGCGCGGGGATCCATAGGTTTTAACGTCAACAGCTGGACTCCCGCTACCGGGAGCGACCATGAATACATTAACTGATAAACACCGCCATTAACCCGCATTTTTGACCACCCACCCGAACCCACAACCGCTCTCACGAAACCTGCCCCACGGCGTTTGCACTACTTATACAGTGATGTTGAGTTAATCAAATCAACCTCAAGGTTAAGGAGTAAAGTATGTTGTGCAAAAAAAATGGTGGGCTGATAGTAATTTTCATCGCTGTATTGGTGTCCCTCTCATCGGCCAACCAAAGTTACGGCGAAACCATTTCTTCCAATAACACCAAGAATGCATTGTCGGTTGAAACCAAAGGCAATGGCCCGGCGGTGATTTTTATTCCCGGGCTGAACAGCGGCAAAGAAACTTTTCGTGCTACCTGTGATTATATTCAAAAAAACTATCAGTGCCATTTGTTGCAGTTGCCCGGCTTTGCGGGGCATCCTGCCATACCTGGTTTACAACAGGATTTTTTAGTCGCCATGCGCGATAACGTTCTGGCTTATATCAACACACATAAACTACACAAGGTCACACTGGTGGGACACAGTCTAGGCGGCACACTCAGTTTGATGCTTGCGCTGAAAGCGCCGGATCTGGTTGATAGGCTGGTGATTGTTGATGCGCTGCCGTTTTATCCGGCGATCCAAAATCCAGCGCTGACCGCCGAGTTGATGCGCCCGCAAGCGGAACAAATGCGCGCTATGATGAACAACCAAAGCCAAGCGGATTATGAAAAAAATGCGGTGGCCAATATGCAAGGTATGAGCAACAATCCTGCGCACATGCCGCTGCTAATCGAGTGGAGCAAAAGCAGTGACCGCACAACCACTACGCAGGCGATGGTCGCACTAATTACCACCGATCTTCGCGACGATATAGCCGCAATCAAACAACCCACATTGGTGTTAGGGGCATGGGCAGCTTATAAAGCCTACGGTTCAACCAAAGACAGTACTGAGAGCATTTATAAACTGCAGTATGAAAAACTGAAGAATGTTGATATACGCATGTCTGCCACTGGCTACCACTTTTTAACCTGGGACGATGGCGACTGGGTTAACCGACAAATAAACGAATTTTTGAGCACAAAATGAATCAAGAGCATTGCACCAACTACTCGCGCCAGTATCTGCTGGCGCAAGGTTTTTTTTGGGGCAGCTATCTGTTGCTAAATATTATTTTTGCCACGATCTGGAATAGTTTTTCCACTGCGGCAATCGGCATTTTTGTCACCCTGTCGTCCATGCTGTTACTCACCAGCCACCAATTACGCGCGCTACATTTGCGCGCACAACAGCAGCTCACTTTTTTGCGCACCTGCCTGCATTTAGGCTGGCTTATACCGTTTTCGGCACTGGCTATTCAAACATTATTGCATCTACTGATTTATGCAGTTGTCACTCTGGCGCCGGAACATAGCTCTGGCATTCACCCGTTCAGCACCAGCAGTTTTGTTTTATACACATTTAATACCGCATTCATGTTGGCGCTCTGGTCGATGCTGTATTTATTGCGCACCGAATTTAAAAAACGCCGCGAAACTGAAATCGCCCATTGGCGCGACCAGGCAAAATTGCGCGAAATTGAATTGCAGTTTTTACGTAGCCAAATTAACTCCCATTTTTTATTTAATTCGCTTAATAATTTACGCTCATTAATTCTGGAAGATCCGCAGGCGGCGCGCCAAGGGTTGGCCGATTTAGCGACCTTGCTGCGCGGATTGTTGCAAGCGGAAGCGCATGTCACTGTGCCGCTGCGCGAGGAGCTGGATTGGGTGCGCGGTTATCTCGCACTGGAAGCATTGCAATTTGAACAGCGCTTGCAATATGAATTTCTGATTGATGATTCACTACTGGATGCCAAAGTGCCGCCACTGCTGGTGCAAACGCTGGTGGAAAATGCGATCAAACACGGCATTGCAGGTCGTCGCGCCGGTGGATTGGTGAGCCTGTGTGCACGGAGGCTCAATAACCGTGAGTGGCAATTGGAAGTGGAGAATCCCGCTGCAGAATTACCGGCACTCCATCAGGGTAACGGCATTGGCCTCGCGAATGCACGCGAGCGTCTGGCAATGGCATTTGGCGAGCAAGCGAAACTTGAATTGCAGTTGGGTGCAAGCGTCGTTGCCCGCGTGTGTTTGCCGCTTTAAAAAGCGGCTAGTTTTACAATTGGAATAGATAGTATGAATATAATTATTGTTGATGACTCAAGACTCGCGCGCAAAGAATTGTGCGGTTTATTAACTGAACATCCAGCTTGCGTGATAGCAGGTGAAGCGGGCGATGTTCAATCTGCAGTCGCGCTCGTCAACCAGTTGCAGCCGGAATTATTACTGCTGGATATTCACCTGCCCGACGGCAGCGGGTTTGATCTGCTTGAACAATGCGACTACACCCCCAAGGTCATCTTCACCACGGCATACGAACAACACGCACTGCGCGCCTTTGAGGTGAATGCGTTGGATTACTTATTAAAACCAGTGACGCAGGAGCGATTGACATCGGCGCTGGATAAAATCGCGCAGCGCGAATCGGCACCGCAAAATCAAACAGAATCAACTTCTGCACCTAACCAACATTCAGCGGAGCATGTATTTATCCGCGAGGGCGAACGCTGCCACTTTGTGAAATTCCGCGATATCAGCCGCATAGCCGTTGAGGGAAACTACGTGCGCGTATTTTTCCATACCCAGAGCGCACTCTTACCACGCTCGCTTAATTACGTAGAGGCGCGCCTTGACACCAACACATTTTTTCGTGCAAACCGACAGGACATTATTAATTTAAATTTCATTGATCGCATCGAACCCTGGATTGGCGATGGATTGATGATTGTAATGCAGGATAAAACTGAAGTGATCAGCTCGCGCCGACAAGCACGCGAGCTGAAACAGAGAATGGAATTTTAAACGGTGACTCGCAAAATTTATTTCAACAGATAAACCACATACACTTGCGCGGTGATTTTCATCACGCCCGGTTCAAAAGGTTCATTTGCAACGCGCTGCAATGACATGGCATCCGCTTTCATCGACGCAGAATTACCCATTAATTCCCGATTAGGGGTCAATTCCCAACGCTCATTGCCGCGATTATTAAATTCTGAAATTGACCAAGGCGCACCTAATGCTTGCCCTTGTGATTTTGCCAAACGACCGGCACGGGCCTTGGCATCATCCATTGCGGCAGTTTGCACTTTTTCTTCAACGGCTTTTTTATCGGCAAGCGTTAAATTGGTATTGATGGTTTCAGAGATTTTGGCATCGACCAATGCCTTCATCATCTCCGGATATTTTTTCAAATCGCGCAGATTGATATCCACTTGGCGAGACACGTTATTACCAGTCAACACGCGCTGATTGTCTTTGTATTCATATTCCGGGCGAATATTTAGAGCGGTAGTGGCGATATCCTCCGCTTTGATACCAAATTTTTTGCTTGCCTCGATCAACAAACGCGAGCGTGCATCGACATCCGCTTTAGCTTTGGCCAGATCTATATCAACTGTCTGGATGCTGAGCGTAAACGTCATCATATCCGGCTCAACTTCGATTTCAGCCGAACCCTCAACATACACGTGCGGTTGCGCGGGCAGTGGAGTGGCAAAGGCACTCACACTAACAGCCGCTGATAGCAATACGGGTACAACAAAACGGGTAAACACTTTCATAGCAACTCCCTCAGGGTGGAAAAACCGCCTCACTATAGCGCCCGCAACTGAATATCACCCAACTCAAATGTTTAAAAATGTAACGCAAGGGGTTTTCTGGCAAAATGCATGCATCTGAATTTCTGCGTAACCACTCATGACCCATCCCGACCTCCACCAACTCGCCGCCGATATCAAACGCTGGGGGCGCGAACTTGGCTTTCAGCAAGTTGGCATTACTGATATCGAACTGGGCGATGCCGAAACACGTCTGCGTGAATGGCTTGCCAAGGGTTACCACGGCAGCATGGAATGGCTCGCCGCGCACGGCAATAAACGCTCGCGCCCGGCGGAGTTGCTACCCGGCACGGTACGGGTAATTTCAGTGCGGATGGATTATTTACCGAGCGATACCCAGCAGATCAAAATCCTCAAAGCCCCCACCAAGGCCTATATTTCGCGCTATGCGCTGGGGCGCGATTACCACAAACTCATCCGTAAACGCCTGAGCCTACTTGCGCAAAAAATCGATGATGCACTGCCGGAGGACTATCCCTTCAAAGGCCAAAACCGCGCTTTTGTCGACAGCGCCCCGGTAATGGAACGTCCGCTCGCCGAAAAAGCGGGCTTGGGCTGGACGGGCAAACACACACTGATCATTAACAGCGGCGTGGGCAGCTGGTTTTTCCTCGGCGAGATGTTCACCTTTGTGCCATTACCGATTGATCAGCCAGAACAAATAAATCAATGCGGCGAATGCACCGCTTGCTTGAAAGTTTGCCCCACTGATGCGTTTCCACACCCCTATGAACTGGATGCCCGCCGCTGCATCTCCTATCTCACCATCGAAAACAAAGGCAGCATTCCCGAAGAATTCCGCGAGCCCATGGGCAACCGCGTATTCGGCTGCGACGATTGCCAAGCCATCTGCCCTTGGAATAAATACGCGCAATTCACCGGCGAGACGGATTTTTTACCGCGCCATGGTTTGGCTGATAGCGATTTGGTCGATCTGTTTAATTGGACGGAGGAAGAGTTTCTGGCCAGAACCGAAGGCTCAGCCATTCGCCGGATTGGTTACGAGGGATGGCTCAGGAATTTAGCGGTGGGATTGGGCAATGCGCCGAGCGATGCGCGGGTGATTAAAGCGCTACAGCAAAAGCGCGAATTAACTTCAGCGCTGGTGCAGGAGCATATTGATTGGGCGTTGGTACAACAGGCGAATGCTGATAGGCGACGGAAGCGGAAAATCAAAAATCACTTTTAACCACTATTTGTTAAACCAAAACTTACATTCTGTAGATAAACGAGAATATCTCTTGCCACTCCGATCAAGCTTGTTATCTATCCTAGTTATTTCGATCAAATTTTTATCAGCCCATTCAGTTGTTGTATTAATACGATTCAATTGTGCGTGATTTGTAGATAAATGGGCCCCATCAAAAAATAAAAACATGTCGGAGTCAATTCTAATTAATTTTCCAGCCTTAACAGTTGAATAAAATTTTTTAAATCCATATTTTTCTGCCTTAATAATTTTTTCACTAGTATTTAATACCTTCCACTTTTCATCAATTCTCTTCCGCTCATCTTCAATCAGTCCATTATTCGGCAGAATACATCTTGAATAAGGAATACTTTCCTCAAAAATCTCATCAGATTCACCGTCATTGTTCAAATCCCAATAGGAAACACCCAACAATCTATATCCCACTGCGTACTCCCTTTCACGTTCTGGCCATTTCTGTTCCCAATCGGTCCTAGGCCCCCCGCTATTTTGCTCATAAATAATCCTATCTATCGCCTTCAACTCTTTACCAGTTAACTGTTTGAATTCAACAGGTTTAATTTTTGATTTAGAAAAATCAGGTAATTTACAGGCACGTAGCTCCTCCCTTGGAGTGTCGTTGAGTACACCCAAATACTCCTCACACAATGGGTGCCCTCTGCCACTCGTTAAAATAAAATTCGGTTTATCAGGACCATTCAAAGCAGCCACATTATTTCCATCCACCAATTCCCCGATCCGCGCTTCATACAAAGTTGCTAAACATGAAGGGTCACTGCATTGACTACGTATCCATTTAATCCAATTACGTTGCTGACGGACGATCATGTCTTTTTTATCGGCGTATATCACCAACGCCTCTTTGTAAACTTGCCCAAGCTCTTCATCCAATCCTGATACATACTCATTGGAGCAAATTAATTTTTCCACTGATGTAGCTGCTTTAGCGCAATCAAAACTCGCCGCAATCCCTAACGGAGAAACCAATGTGAAAAAAACAAATGAAATCGACTTCAATTCGAAAAAACGACGCATTAAACACTAGCTCCTTGATAAATTTTAGATATCTCAAATCAAAGTTCCGCTGGCCACTGCTGTGCATCATGCAGCACACGCAAAATTTGCAGCTGCCCCAAACGATCAACAATGCGGTATATAAGAATAAATGGTATGCCATCAATAACCAGCTCGCGAGTACCACAGACACGGCCGGGGCGACCTGCTTGAGGGTGATTGGATAAAATCAATTCACTGCTGTTGATCACCTTGAGCACAACATCCACTGCAACATGAGGGCTATTTTCGGTGGCGATGTAGGTTTCAATGCTGTCCAAATCCTTTGCGGCGAGATCAGTCCATTTAAGTTGCACGCTTGGCCTCCCATTTAGCCTTGAGCTCTGCATGCTCAACCAGCTGACCTTGGTCAGCTGCGCTCACACCTTTTTCTACTTCGCGAATAAACCAATCTTCACGCTCTACAAACTGCTTGATTGCGTGTGCCATCAACCAGGCGCGCGGCCTGTCCATGGCATCTGCCATTTTTCCGACCCGATCAAGGGTTTCGTCGTCAAGCCTGACTGAGGTTGCTTTTAAGCCCATTTGATTCTCCGAGGTTCTCATGCAACCTCTACTATAATCCACTTCTTCGCGCCTTGTCACCCATCGGGGTTTTAGTGAGGAAAAGAACATTGCCACAAACAATGACCTAAATAGCCAGAAGTTTTCTCGCCTCGGCTGTTTTTTTGCGCCACAAACGGGAATAATACGCACCCCTCCAAGAGCGCAGCCAATAGAGCAGCGCCGTTAGATAGAAATCGGTCAATCTCTGCTCCCTGGAATTCTCAGGAAGGTTAACGGGTGATAAAGACCGGAACCGCCCTGTTGAATTGTCCGTGCGGGTCAGGACATCAACCACAACGATAGGCTATTACTACTATGAAACCACTTTCCGATATAGGCTTGGTTGGCTTGGCTGTGATGGGTGAAAACCTCATCCTTAATATGGCCAGCAAAGGCTATACAGTTACCGCTTACAACCGCTCCGTAGAAAAAGTAGACAGCTTCATCGCTGGCCGCGCTGCAGGTAAAACTATTCGCGGCGCACGCTCGATTGAAGAGCTGGTGGCATCACTCGCCAAACCACGCAAAATTATGCTGATGGTTAAAGCCGGTAAAGCAGTAGACGATTTCATCGAACAACTTATTCCGTACCTTGAAGCAGGCGATATTATTATCGACGGCGGCAACACCCACTTCCCCGATACCGACCGTCGCACTGCTTACCTTGAAAGCAAAGGCCTGTTGTTTATCGGCACCGGCGTTTCTGGCGGTGAAGAAGGCGCATTGACTGGCCCATCGATTATGCCCGGCGGTTCACCAGCGGCATGGCCACACGTAAAAGACATTTTCCAAAACATCTCTGCCAAAGTTGCCGACAACAGCCCATGCTGTGATTGGGTAGGCGAGAAAGGCGCTGGCCACTTTGTGAAAATGGTCCACAACGGTATTGAATACGGCGATATGCAATTGATTTGCGAAGCCTACCAAATCATGAAAGAAGTGCTCGGCATGAGCACCGACGAAATGCACGATGTATTTGCCGAGTGGAACAAAGGCGAACTCGAAAGTTATTTGGTTGAAATTACCCGCGACATTCTCGGCTACAAAGAAAATGGCGAAGCCTTGGTTGAGAAGATCCTCGACACCGCTGGCCAAAAAGGTACCGGTAAGTGGACTGGCGTTATCGCACTGGATTTAGGCGTGCCACTCACGTTGATTTCTGAAGCGGTATTTGCACGCTGCTTGTCATCACAAAAAGACGAGCGCGTTCAAGCATCCAAATTAATCAGCGGCCCAGCGGTTAAATTTGACGGCGACAAACAAGCGTTCATCAACGATTTGCGCAATGCATTGTTCGCATCAAAAATTATTTCTTACACCCAGGGTTATTTGTTAATGCGCGAAGCCGGTAAAGAATACGGCTGGCATCTGAACTACGGCGGCATTGCCATGATGTGGCGCGGCGGCTGTATTATTCGCTCATCATTCCTGAGCAATATCAAAGACGCTTTTGACAAGAATCCTGAGTTGAACAACTTGTTGCTCGACGACTATTTCAGAAACACCGTTGAAGCAGCGCAAGCTGGCTGGCGTCGTGTTGCTGCAGCGGCGATTGTAAACGGCATCCCTGCTCCAACCATCACCTCCGCCCTGACCTACTTCGACGGCTATCGCACTGCGCGTTTGCCAGCAAACCTGCTGCAAGCCCAACGCGATTACTTCGGCGCGCACACCTACGAGCGCACCGACAAACCACGCGGTGAGTTCTTCCACACCAACTGGACCGGCCGCGGCGGCCACACCTCATCATCGACTTACAACGTGTAAGTTTTTGGATGTGGTGAGAGAAAAACGAAAACCCGAATCAGAAATGGTTCGGGTTTTTTGTTTCAGTAAAAAAATTACATAGGATCATAGATAAATGAATCAAACACGCCAAACCACTTTGGCGCTAGCCCTTCGCTCAGCATTGAAGAACAAACTTGAAGATGTATGGCTATACCTTAAAGATGACAGCACACCAACAGCTAGCACAATTTGCCTATTAGTCAGAGACTCGGAATATTTCAGTGAAGAGATAGCCAAATCATTAGGGTTTAATCAAGAAGGATTAGATACCCAACTACTGGAAGGCGTAGCGCTTTGTGCTGCCCAATTTCAAAATCCTCCATCAGACGAACTACTTGTAGAATCATTTATCTACTACTGGCGATTTGATGCATGGCTACCAGAGCCAGGAGCACCAGAGCCTCCCTCGGGAGAAGTGTCCATGCAAAATGAAGCCAGGAAATTCTATGAAATCCTGGGACCAGAACGCACAAATGTTGCTTGCAAAAAACCTGGATGCAATAGGGGAGCGATAAGCTTAAGCATCTACTGCAAACCTCATCACTTTGAGATGATTAAGCACACCGAATGCCCATTTGATGATTAACCCACTCACAAAAAGATACGGAAATTCAACATCATGCTACGCGGCTTGAATCACATCACTATCGCAGTCAGCGACCTTGATGCATCTTTTGATTTTTACACTAATCTACTGGGCTTTAAGCCACACGCTCGCTGGGATGCAGGCGCTTATTTAAGCCTGGGGGATTTATGGCTCTGTTTATCCTGCGACACAGTAATCCCCAGCCAAGACTATTCGCATATAGCGTTCGACTGCGAAGTAGATAAATTCAATGCAGTCGCAGCGCAATTGCTTGAAGCCAATGTTACTGAATGGAAGAAAAATACCAGTGAAGGCGATTCTTTGTATTTCCTTGATCCTGATGGACACAAATTGGAAATTCACTGCGGAAATTTGCAAACACGTTTGGCGGCATTGAAAGAAAAACCTTACAACGGGTTGGTGTGGCTTTAGGTCAGCCGTATGCAGTACAACGCCCAACTTACTCAAGGACCAAATAAGGAAACATCATGAATAGAATCCACTGGCTTGCCCTCATATTGATCGCAGCAATTCCGAACTTCGCAATTGCTGATGAGAAAAATGCAAAACCAGAAAATAGTTTGCACTATCTCCCGCGTGAGCAGGAAATTGAGCTGGCGTTGGCCGCTGGCCCAAAACATATACAGCCAGAAGCCGCTGTGTATATTTTTGGAAAAGCTGGCTATGAAAAAGTGCGCGAAGGGAAAAATGGTTTTACCTGTTTTGTTAATCGCGACGGGCATCAACATGGCGAGCCCGTACTCAGGCCGACCTGCTGGGATCGAGAGGGCAGCGCAACTATTGTTCCGGTGATGTTGCGTGTAGGTGAATTGATCGCACAAGGAAAGTCTGCAGCGGATATTAAAAAAGATATTGACTCCGGATTTCATAGCAAACGGTTTGTCAGCCCTAAAAAAACAGGTATCGCCTACATGCTCAAAGGTGACTTGGCGTTTGATGAAAAGAAACAGCAAGTATCCGACACACTTTTTCCTCCACACTACATGTTCTACGCGCCCGGCGTCAGCAACGATGATCTTGGAGTGAATGACGAGGCATTACGCAACGACCATTCACTACCATTTATTTATGATGGCTACTCCGGCGGAACGCACACCGCTTATATAATTGTGCCAGCGTCAGGTAACACAGAACATGCACATCACTGATCATTAACCTACACTTGCCCCACCCAAAATCAGAGTGATACTATAGTGGCACTCTCACTTAATGGGTGCCATCATGAAAACCGAACTCGTCACCACATTGAAACGTGAAGCCACCAAAATTTTGGCTGAACTTCATGATACTAAAGAGCCAGTGCTTATCACCGAGCATGGCTTACCTTCAGCTTATCTAGTTGATGTCCAAGATTATGAGTTTATGGTTGACCGCATGAAGCTATTAGAAGGAATAGCACGAGGTGAAAAAGATATTTTAGAAGGGCGAGTATTAACACACGCACAAGCTAAGGAAAAGCTGAAGAAATGGCTGAAATAATATGGACGAACTCCGCAACTCACGACCTCAATGAAATCGCTGAATACATTGCCCTAAGCAACCCCATTGCAGCTGCTGAACTGGTAGCGGATATTCTTGCTAAAGTTGAGCGCCTTGAACAATTCCCCAAGTCGAGGAAGGTTCCTTTAGCCATTCCTGAGCTGAATTATCGAGAACTGACGGCATCACCCTGTCGGGTACTTTACCGCACGGACAAAAACACCATTCATATTATGCATGTATGCCGCGAAGAGCGTAGCTTGCGCAAATTTCTAATAGAGCGGGGAACACTGTAGGTTAATTATTCAAAGGCACCTGTTAATGGAGCAAGCTTTTCCATTGCAGGACAGCTCCAAGTTTCTCTTAATTCTGACTCAGCACCCATCTTGAATATTTCATAACGCTGTTCAGCAACAGCGTAACTAACAGCTTCCCATGAGGCGCTTGCTGCACTTGCGGGAATGTTCTTCTCAATGAGCGCAACAATAAAGTTATTACGTTCTCCTGCTGTCAACAAGCCAACATTTTCCAACCGCTCCAACTCTTGGAAATATGTGCAGACTGCCTGAAAATCATTTGTAACTCCCTTATTTTCAGCACAACCTGACAACCCAACACTCAAGACCATCCCGGTTAAAAGAAACAAACATTTATTCATGGAAAAATTCCCTGTTAATTAAAAGGCATAAAAGTTAAGGACAAAAAATCCCAGCAATCCTATAAACTTAGTCAACATCTTTCTGGCATTGCATCACAATGCTCACACGCCTAACCTGGATAAGAACTTTCCAACGAAAGGAATACCATGAACAACCACTGGCTTTACGAAACAACACTCAAAGGCAAACTCGTCACCCTCGACCCGCTAAAACGCGAACATGCCGATGCACTCATCGAAGCCGCAGCGGATGGCGAGTTATGGGACCTCTGGTACACATCTGTTCCCAACATCAAAACCATTGATGCTTATCTTGATCAAGCACTTAAAGATCAGAACGAGGGGCGCGCGTTATTATTTGTGGTGATTGATAATGCCACGCAAAAAATCATCGGCAGCACTCGCTATTGCAATGCGGACTTGCTGAATAAACGAGTTGAGATTGGTTATACCTGGTACGCAAAATCATTTCATAGAACTGGCATCAATACCGAATGCAAATATTTATTGCTGGGTCACGCTTTTGAAGCGCTAAACTCAATTGCGGTCGAGTTTCGCACTCACTGGCACAATCAAGCATCGCGCACGGCGATTGCGCGGCTGGGCGCAAAGCAGGATGGGATTTTGCGCAACCATCAGAAAAATGCGGAAGGGGTTTACCGGGATACCGTGGTCTTCTCGATTATTGATCAGGGATGGCCTTGCGTTAAAAAGAATCTGGAATACCTGATGAGCCGTCATAACCAACTCACATAAGGCCACACAACAGAAATAAAACGCACCTAAACTACTGATTAGTAGCTCACGCCTTAGCAGCACGCCAGATAATTTAATAAACCCGCTTTTAACCTCTGTGAAAAGTTTGCCTCTCTTTAGCGCAACTTTCCCACCCAAATAGGGGGTGCCTTCGGATTGCACAACCTGTGAGCATAGTTAAGCCCTGCGCAGTAGGTAAACCCTGTCGGGCATGTAGGGACATCCATTATGAACTAAAGGTAAATGCTATGAGCAGACTCATTAAGAAGGGCGACCAAGGCGACGAGGTTAAGCAAATCCAAACTTTATTGACAGAAAAAGGGTTACTCACCAATGAAGAAATAAGTGGCGTTTTTGACAACGAAACCTTCCGTGCGGTGAGAACGTTTCAGTCGCAAAACCTTGATCAACAGGGGCAGCCGCTGACGGTGGACGGCAAAGTCGGCGAGTTAACTTGGTGGAGCTTGCATAACCCCAAGCCGGTTATCCAGCAATCTGGAAACGTTAATTACACCCAGCTGCCTTCAGCAAACTTCGGTGGCAGTAAACGCGGGCGGGCTGCCTTGCAGGTGGCAATTGATGAATTAAAGGCCGGTGCAGGTGAAGTGGGCGGCAATAATCGTGGGCCATTTGTAAAAAAATACTTAAACGATATCTTGCCCGAAGGAAATCCTTGGTGCGCCGGTTTTGTCAGTTATTGTTTTGCACAAGATCCCAGCGGAATCCCGTTCAAATACACATTGGGCGCACGCAATATTTTAAATCAGTTTAAAGCCAAAGGCTGGGCGCACCCGCCCGCTAGCGGCTACGTCCCACAACCAGGTGATTTAGTATTTTGGTGGCGCGAATCCTTGCCGTCAGGCAAAGGACATGTTGGTTTAGTGCATCACGTTGAAAATGGCTTTCTTTACACTATTGAAGGTAATAAAAGTTCAAAAGTTCAGGGATTTAATTATGTGCTCAGTCGTTTAGATAAGTTATTAGGTTTTGGTCATGTACCCGACTGAAACGGAGTCATCGATTACAACCTATAGATGCTTGAAGGTCGCAAGAAAACGAAATCCGAATCAGCAATGATTCGGATTTTTTTCAGAAAGCCCACTAAATAATCACGCACTGACTTTCATATCCTTGTGTTGCGTAACCATCACTTCACTTAAATATTCTGCATCGCGCCCTACCTGATAAAAACGGCCAGAACCCCAAGTGTGCATCCAATTCAAACCGATAAAATATAAGCCAGCTGTATCGGTGACGCCGCGTTTTTGTTTGGGGTGACCCGTTTCTTCAAAGACGGGGAGATTAATCCAATCAAAACGCATTGCGAAACCGGTCGACCATACCACTGAGTTAATACCGGATGATGCGAGTTCAAGTTCGGTCACGATGTCTGGTAAGTATTCGCTGTGAACATTGTCGTCCTCGGGGGCCGCGATGCCATTTTTTTGGATATATTCTTCAATGCTTTTTACGATGCGCGCAGCGACTTGATCGGCGTAATCCAGGTTTTGTTTTAAATCGTCTTTAAAAAACAAGCGCTCGCCATCGGCATCTTTTAACACGCCGTACAGTTTCATACCCTGCTCTGCAAAAATACGCAGATTCAAATCGCGGCCACCATCGCGGCCGGTGACATAGTGATTGGTGGAGTGAACTGCATTTTTTCCATCGGGATGGGTCTCCAATGTGGTGTTGTAATAACCCATGTCATCCAGCCAATTCACCACGTCCCGGCCGCGATAGCGACGGTTGACGCGCGGCGCAGGGCCAACGCACAAATGCACTTTGCGCCCGGCCAAATGCAAATCTTCAGCGATTTGGCAGCCGGATTGACCAGTGCCCACTACCATTACCTCACCCGGTGGAAGTTGCGCGGGATTTTTATAAAAATTGGAATGCACATGGGCAATGTGCGCTGGCATTTTTTTGGCGAGAGCAGGAATACGCGGCTCGTGGTAACTGCCACAAGCGATTACCACCTGGTTAGCAGTGTAAATAGTGTCAGCCGTAACAAGGGTAAACAATTCGCCATTTTTACTGAGCGAAATAACCGGGCTATTAAACATAATCTGTGGATTAAAAAAAGCGCGATAGCTTTCCAAATAATCTACGATTTCATCTTTCACCATAAATCCATCGGGATCATTTCCTTGATAAGGAAAACCCGGCAACTGGCATTGCCAATTGGGTGTTACCAGGCAAAAGGTATCCCAGCGCTGGTTGCGCCAGTTATCGGCAACCTGACTGGATTTTTCCAAAATAATATTGTCGATTCCCTGCTGTGAGAGACAGTAGCTCATGGACAGCCCCGCCTGACCAGCACCTATAACAATCGCGCTGTGATGTTTGCGCAGTGGGGATGAGTGAATATTTGCTGCCATGTTCATACTATTTCCTATAACAATAATTTAATTAACGTGCGAGACGCGTACAGCGCCAGCAATTTCTTGCTCGCGTAAAAATTGCAATTTGCACTGGATTCTTTCCAGCTCACCGCTGGCGGCAGTGCAGTAATAACCAAAGCGTTGATATACTCGCTCGGAAGCCGCGTTGAGCGCAGCTTGAATGCGCTCATCAAATTCGCGCTGACTGTATTCGCTGCCTGCCGTTAAATGTTCACGTACTATGGTGGAGGGCGAGTAGTAAGTGACTTTATCGCCGTCAGGCCAGATCACATTAAAATTAACCGAGGGCATGCTTGCCTCCCATGGAGGTCAGTGGTTGTTGGTTAACATTCCAAAATTCGGCGGTGGCGCCGAGGTAGTCGAGCTGAATTTTTCCATCGCCAGTGAAGCTGCCAATGGGCGCGCAACTTAAAGGCGAATGTTGAAAATAATTCAGCAGTGCAGACACTTTGTCTGGCTCGACCGCGAGCAAAAAACCGAAGCTTTGAAACGCGCGCAGCCAACGCAGCAAATCCCCTTCAGGGCGCGGGATTGCACTTAAATCCAACAGCGCACCACAACCGGTTAATTCCAACATCATGATCAAGGTGCCGAGCAAACCACCGTTGCTGATATCTTTTGCAGCAACGGCTAAATCCGCTTCTGCCAATTCCGCCGGTACATTCCACTGCGCGCGAATCTGTTCCGGTGTTTTACCTTGCACGCAACCCCAGTAGGGCAAATCACCGTGCCAACTGCCGGTTAAATCTGTCAACATGAATAAACGCTGACCGGGTTTGATGTGATGGCAGGACAACAATGTTTTCGCCTGCCCGATAATCGCCACCGCCAGATGCGGCGTAAAACCCGGCTGGATGCTGCTGTGCCCGCCCGCAAAATGAATTCCAAAAACATCGCATGCGCGTTTCATATGTTTTAATAACATTGCGCTGGCTTCTTCATCGCTATGCCAATAGGCGTTGACGATTGCGGTTGGCCTGCCGCCCATTGCGGCTATATCGCTGATATTGACCATCACCGACGACCAACCTGCCGCGCGCGGATCATTGCGCACAAAATCCGGTAACATGCCTTCCATCGCCAGCAGTTGAAAACCCTCTGCGGTTTTAAATGCAGCGCAATCATCACCCGGCATTGCATAGCGTTGTTCAAGCGTTAAATCGGCTGTGTCGCTACAAAAACTGGCAGCCAATTTAATCGCCGTTTTTGCAGCAATTTCAGGTAGTGCGCGCAGCTCGTTGCACAGCGAATCCAACTCACTTTGTTGGTGATGCCCCCAACTACTGCACGAGGATTTTTTATTTTTAACGGCTGCAAGATTATTCATCACCATCACCTCAACTCAAATGCCTTGGCATAAATGGATAGTGTTCCAACTCTGCCTGCATACGCACATGCGGCCGACCTGCAACTTCAATAGTGCCCAGGGTTTGCCAATGTACTGAGCGAAAATAAGTTTCATTTTGTGGCTGCACGTTGGCGAGAAAACGTGTGCAACCTGAATCTTTCGCCCGCGAGACCGCTTCATTTATTAAGGCTTTGCCAATGGATTGATGACCGCGATAGGCGCGTGCAACACACAAACGCCCGCCGAACCAGAGATTGTCGTGTTCATCATCGACTTGATAAATGCGCACCGCTCCCACAACGTCATCGGCCACTGCACAGTTAGTTGCGAGTGCCACAATGGCGATTGCGCGAAAATCCTGCCCGTCTTGCTCATTGTCCGGCAGGATTTGTTGCTCCTGCGCGAACACCGATTTACGCAGCGCAAAATAGCGCTGCTTTTCCCATGAGCTTTCCGCGACTTTCACTTGAATATGTTGCGAGCGAAAATCGGTAAATTGTTGATCATCAAATGCATACTGCAGCCGGGCCATGAGCCACCTCCTGTTCGTAACTTTTGAGTGATGAGCAGGCACCGCATTTCGCGCAACCTGCTTTAAGGGAATCTGATTGAATACCGGCGCGCACAAGTGCTGGACCCAGCTCGCGAAATAATCGATCAAGCATTTCTGCACTGGGCATAGGGTGATGTTCCAGCGGCGTACCCGCGACGGGCACAAACGGCACCACGAAGGGATATACACCGAGTTCAATTAATTGTTTGCTCATCGCAATAATTTCGTCTTCGGTATCGCCCAAGCCCGCGAGAATATAAGTGCTGACATTACCGCGACCAAATACCGCAACCGCCGCTTTAAAGGCAGACATGTAACGGCTGAGTGGCACTGTTGCCTTGCCCGGCATAATATTTTTGCGCACATGGTCGCTAACCGCTTCAAGATGCATTCCAAGCGCATCTACACCCGCATCTTTTAATCGCTGAAACCACACATCATCATCGGGCGGCTCGCATTGCGCTTGAATCGGAATATTCACAACTGCACGCACCGCTCGTGCAGATTCGACTAATACTGCCGCACCGCGATCCAATGTTTTGGGTGTGCCGGTGGTCATAATCATTTGCGTAACACCATCCAACTCCACCGCTGCACGCGCAACTTCGGCCAATTGCTCTGGTGTTTTATGTGAGATGGTTTTTCCATTTTTTAGCGATTCCTCAATCGCACAAAATTGACAGGAGGTATCGCGATTGCGATAGCGCACGCACTCTTGCAACACGGTAGTCGCGAGTACATCTTTACTGTGCAAAGTGGCGATCTGCCAGTACGGAATACCGTCGCTCGTTGTTAATTCATAAAATTTCGGGCGCCCCGGCATGGCCGCTTTGGCAATTAATTTTTCGTGTTCAAATATCAATACCTGTTCGTGATTCGCATCCGCTTTGGCACTAAACGGAGAGCGCCGCACTTGCTCGTTAAACACCGGAATCATGCTGGTCTGGCTGACAAAATCGAACGCCTTGTGATCCGTCGGCCCGGCACCGCCGGTGCGCGTCAAACCGAGATTGTTTTCATCGACCCAACGCAACCCCTGAGTTTGAATTTGCGTTAATTGCTGACTGCTCAGTGCCATGACCAGAATCCTCTAATTGCTTGCGCTGGAAAGGTGGGGATTTGCAACAGCGGACACCAGCGTTAAAGCCGTAGCGCTTTCATCCGGCGATTTTTTTTCATTCGCTGCGCTGGGCTTTTTCAGTGGATGGGTGTGACTTGTGGGTGTTTTATCGATTAGTAAACTAAGTAATTCGGGGCGGCTGTAATGGCCCACGGAATCCATCATGCGTTTGCGTTTGTTGATGAGATTAAAATCCAATTCAGCAATGCATGCGCCTTCACCTGAATCACTGCGCAAGGGCGTACCGAGTAATTTTCCTTCCGGTGAAACAATCGCGGTAAAACAGCCGCCACTAATTGCAGCGATTGGCCCGCCGGTATCCGCAACAATTTGCGCTTGCTGCTCCGGCGTTAACCAACCGGTGGCATTCACCACAAAACAGCCGGACTCCAACGCGTGATGGCGAATCGTAGCTTCAATTTGCTCGGCAAAAATTTCACCGACTAATGAACCGGGAAACATGCTTACGTGAATTTGTTCGCGGTCCGCCATCAGTGCGTAACGCGCGAGCGGGTTGTAATGCTCCCAACACGCAAGCGAACCCACGCGGCCAACGGCGGTATCCACTGCGCATAAACCAGAGCCATCGCCCTGCCCCCACACCATGCGTTCATGAAAAGTCGGTGTAATTTTTCGGCGGTGCTGTACAAGCTCGCCATCGGCATCAAACAACAATTGCGCGTTGTAAATCGAACCGCCGTCGCGCTCGTTGATGCCGACGGACACCACCATCTTTGCTGCTTTGGCAGCAGCAGAAATTTGTTGCGTGTAAATGGAGGGCACCTCTACCGATTCTTGCATCAGCAGTAAATGCTGTGCGCCCATCGCGCAGGGAGCCTGAATAAATGAAAAATACGGGTAGTAAGGCACCAGGGTTTCTGCGAACACCGCCAGCTCAACACCTTGCTTGCCGAGATCTGCAATTAATTCGCAAATTTTATTTACAGTGCCGGCGCAGGAGTAAAGCACCGGGCTGCACTGGACGGCAGCAGCCACGACTTTGTTCATAGGTAACCCTGATTGTGTTGAGTGTTAATGAAAGAACAGGTTAAACATCGGCAAAAAAATCAGGTCGTCCAGGTGTGAACAACAAACGCATTTTCACGTCGCATCAACAATTGCAGATCCATCACATCAAGCGGATTAATAGGACGGATGCCTTCGATCAAGGCTTTTTCGGTTTGCCCGTAAAGTGCTTGCAGCGCAAAACGGCAGGCGTAAACCTCGCCACCTTCTGCCATAAAAGCTTTCAGTTGCGCGTTGTAGGCAAGGTGGCCAGGAAAGGCTTCCGCGCCCAGCGTTGGAAAACCGCGCTGCACACCCAACAACACACCTGGGCCGTACAACAGGATTTTGGTTTCAAAACCTTTGCGCAAAATACGTTTGGCTTGCAGCAAATTCACCAAGCCAATCGAGCCTTCAAAGGCCACGGTATGAAAGGTCAGTAGCGCTTTTGCGCCGGGCTCAGCTTGCACATCCTCAAACACTTTTTCTTCGTAATCGACCAGAAAGTCACCGGTTTGATAATGGGGGATATCCACGACTGGCATAGCTGTTTCCTCAATAGTTGGTAGTGCGATAGACGCGGTTAGGTTGAGCGACTTCGGTTAAGTCGTACTACCCCTATTGCGATAGGCGTACCAGATTTGAAAGAAAGCCCCGCGCATCGGACAGCTAATTTTTTTATTGAATCAATTCAATGAGTTAAAGCTGAAAAATTGTAGCCATTGAAGAATTTGAGAATGCGCGGGCTTAAAAACTCACGACGCAATTGCATAGTAATACTCAAGTGCGTAGCATTGAATTACGCACTTGAGTAGAACCATATGCCACTTCACCCAAGAGAAAACCCTCATGTTTGATACTGACTCATCTGAAGAGTGGGGCCGCCTCGCCTACTGGATGCGCAACGCCGCCTTTGAGCAGTGCCCCGAGCCATTGATGCTGCTCGACCCGCAGGAAAACAAATACATCGACTGCAATATTGCGGCCACGCAGATGCTGGGGTTTGATCGGCAAGACATTCTGAAAATGCCCATCTCTTACATCCACGGACGCGAGCTGGGTCAATTGATTGTGTTCACCCAGGAGGCACTGCAGCGAGGTCACGCTAAAAGCAAACGCATTTCCTGCCGTTTAAAAAACGATATGCATATCCCGGTGGAGTTATCCGCGTCGCGCACCGTGATTAAGGGGCGCGAATATTTGGTGGTGTCGATTAAAGATATTGATTCAGAAGAGCGCCGGCGCGATAAGGCCGATGCTGATCGCCTCGCCCGCAACGGCATTCTGGAATGGAAACATTTGCAATCGATTTTTCAGCAAGGCGAGCGCGATAATTTATTAATGCTCACGTCAGTCGGCGATGGAATTTATTGTGTGGACACCAACGGCCTCTGCACTTTTATTAACCCCGCCGCGAAACGTTTGCTTGGCCGCACTGATGGCGATGTGCTCGGGCAAAATATTCACTACGTACACCATCACACCCACGACGATGGAACTCATTATCCCGTTGAAGAATGCCCCATTTACGCCGCCATTCGCGATGGCGTAGTACACGAAGGAATACAGGAAGTATTTTGGAAACACGACGGCACACCATTCCCGGTTGAGTTCACCAGCACACCGATTATTTCTGGCGGTAGCATTATTGGAGCCGTGGTGGTATTTCGCGATATTAGCCAGCGCATGGAAACAGAAAAACAACTGCGCGATGCATTAAAAGAAGTGAGCGAATTAAAAGCCCGCCTTGAAGATGAAAATGCCTACTTGCAGCAGGAAATCTTAATCGAGCAGCGCTACCACGGCATTATCGGCGAAAGCACCGCCATCAAACGCATCCACCAACAGATCGAATTGGTGGCGCAAACGGAAGCCAACGTATTAATTACCGGTGAATCGGGAACCGGTAAAGAATTAATTGCGCGCGCTATTCACGATGCCAGCAATCGCAAAGACAAACCCATGATTCGGGTTAACTGCGCTGCGATTCCGCACGAACTGTTTGAAAGTGAATTTTTTGGCCATATTCGCGGTGCATTTACCGGCGCAGTGCGCGACCGCATTGGCCGTTTTGAATTGGCCAATGGCGGGACTTTGTTTTTGGATGAAGTCGGCGAGATCCCACTCGAATTACAAAGTAAATTATTGCGCGTATTACAGGAGGGGCAACTTGAACGTGTGGGCGAAGAAAAAACCCGCAACGTGGATGTGCGCATCATCGCCGCCACCAATAAAGATTTGAAAAAAGAAGCCGAGGCGCATCACTTTCGCGAGGATTTATATTTTCGCCTGAATGTATTCCCCATTCACTCACCACCTTTGCGCGAGCGCGGTAACGACATCACCCTGCTTGCAACTCACTTTCTCGAACAGGCTAGCCAAAAGTTCAGCAAGAAAGAGTGCAAGCTGCGGCAGAGCGATCTCAAACCCCTGCAGACTTACCACTGGCCGGGCAATATTCGCGAGCTGCAAAATGTGATGGAACGAGCGGCAATCACGTCGCATCAAGGTCGCGTCACCATCGACTTACCACTCACGGCCATTACTACTGCAATTGCCACAGCTAAAGAATTGCCGACTGACATCGGCATTATCGCCGACGATGAAATGCAGGAGCGCGTCAAACGCAACATGCTTGCAGCATTGGAGCAATGCGATTGGAAATTGTTTGGCGATGACGGGGCCGCGGCTTTGCTAAAACTAAAGCCGACCACCTTGGCGTCCAGAATAAAACGACTGGGGTTAAAACAGTAGCAAATTGACCTGCTCGCTCCAGACTAGCCCTACGCAGTTAGGTTCTGTGCGACTCGGGGGCGGCAAAACAACCCCGAGCACGACACAAAATTCAACAATCCCGCCATCACCTGCTATAACTAAGTCAGTTCAGCCAGACAGAAACACGCCCGGATAGTAATAGGTGCGGAGACTGAAAGGATACCCACCACTACAGCTAACGATATAACGATGAAAAAACGTTTATTTCTACTACTGACGATTGCCGTCACGCAGTTTGCGTTGACGCCTGCCAGCTATGCGGAGACTGCTGTCGCAGACGCTGACTACCCCAAGAAAATCCATTTCCGCAATATCATGCAAAATCAGGATATCGCGCTGGGTGAAGTTGAATCTATCTTGCAGGATTATCAGGGTTTTATGTGGCTCGGTGGGCGCAACGCACTCTTGCGTTATGACGGACAGGAGTTCTTACCCATTCCCGCCGCAAAAGACCCGGCCGATTTGAGCCAAACCGAGGCGGTTAATCAGGTACTGGAATTACTCGAAGATAAACAACACAACCTGTGGGCGGCTACTCGCTCCGGCTTGTTTCGCTATGATCGGGATCATGAAATTTTACTGCCGGTTGAAATTCCCAATGAACTATTGAGAGGAGGGGGCGCGATCAATGCCATCGCCGAAAGCCCCACCGGCGAGATTTTAATTGGCACCGCTACCGGCTTTGGCATACTCAACCCAATCACCAGTGCAGTAGAAATCTTGAATCAACAAAATGGCGGCCTGCCCAGCAACTTGGTCGCTGACATTGTGATGGATAAAAACAATATCGTCTGGCTCGGGCTGGATACCGGATTAGCTGAGCTGAACTTGGTGACAAAACAGATCACTCTGCACATTCCCCGTCCTGACAACTCAAAGTCCACACTGGAAAACACCATCAGGACTGTTGCGGTGGATCGTTCAGGCAGAGTCTGGGCGGGCGGCGATATAGGTATTTTCCGACTTGATCGCACGTCGAATATTTTCAAACACTACCAACACGACGCAAATGATCCAACTAGTCTGCCGATAAATTTTCTGTGGAACGTATATGTTGATAACGATGGCTGGATTTGGGTGGGCAGCGATGGCGCGGGCGTAGGTCTTTACAATGAAAGCCAGGACAACTGGCTCAGTTTCAACCGCGGTGATGGCGGCTCGGGGCGATTAGTCAGCAATATCGTGCGGCGCGTTTATCAAGACCGCACTGGTGACATCTGGGTTGGCACCTATCCTTCCGGGGTGCATCTCTACGATCGATCCAGCGTTGGCATAAAGGCCTATCAAAAGTCCGCCATCGCCAACCAGGGTCCGATGGACAACAACGTTGAGGCGGTGATGGAAGACAAGGAGGGTTACATCTGGATCGGCTCCAACGGCGTTTCACGCTTCGATCCCAAGACGGATTTATTCACCCATTACGCGCACACCAAAGACGCCGATTCCAAGGTGGCGGCGCCCACCATGCTCTATGGCACTATGGATTCACAGGGGCGGATTCTGTTCGGCACTTGGGGGGCTGGAGTGCAAATATATAACCCCACGACTGATCGCTTCGACACGCTCCCGGTGGATCCCGATCAAAGCAGACGCGGAGAGCAGACCGGTCGCACATTAAATGACCTGATGGTGTGGAATATTTTTGAAGACCGGCAACACAACCTATGGTTTAGCACTCACTACAACGGCCTTACGAAACTTGATCCCACCAGCGGTTTGTATTCTTTTTATTCGCACAGCGAAGACGGAGACCACAGCTTGTCCAGCGCAGTGGCCTGGGTGTCTTACGAGGATACCCAGGGGCGCTTCTGGGTAGGTACAGCCTATGGACTGAACCTGTTGGACCGGGAGACCAACAAATTTAAACGCTACCTGCCCGATGCAGACAATCCGCGCAGCCTTGCCAATGGCTCGGTACTCGCCATCCACGAGGACAGTAAAAACCGCCTGTGGTTTGGAACCGACATGGGTCTGCATCTCTACCACCCGGATACTGACGACTTTACGCATTTTGGCACTGAGCACGGATTTGCCGACCAGGGCATCCGTGCGATTACCCAAGATGTGCAGGGCAACCTTTGGCTTGGGACTAATAATGGTGTAGTGCGATTTAATCCAGACTCCCTGATAGTAAAAAACTTCACGCGCTTTAACGGCGAATTGATTGGGGGCATTACTACCGGTGCTGCCCTGATTACGCATTCGGGCGAAATAATGTTCGGTTCGCGCAGCGGGCTATACGTGTTTGACACCGACAAACTGGAAAGCAATCAAAACAAAATTGCGCCTGCCGTCGCCATTACCGACTTCCGCCTCTTTACCCAAAAAGTGCCTATTCACGGGCCAGACAACTTACTCGATAAAGTTATCACCCAAACCGACGCCATCACTTTAGATTACACCCAGTCGATGATTTCATTCAGCTTTGCCGCGCTGAATTATCGCGATACTGAAAAAAACCTTTATGCCTACAAGCTGGAGGGGTTTGACAACCAATGGCGCGAAGTGGGCAACCAACGCACTGCGCTTTACACCAACTTGCCCGCGGGCACTTATCAATTCCGTGTCAAAGCCAGCAACAACGACGGCATTTGGAATGAAGAGGGGCGCAGCATCCAGCTGG
>CAZCJR010000034.1:0-41609 GCA_964499225.1 uncultured Cellvibrionaceae bacterium
GGGCGAAGTCAGCGTACTTTGTACTGTTGTTGGTTCCAAAGACGCCAAAGCTGGCCAAGATTTCTTCCCACAGTCTGTGCATTATCAAGAAAAAAGTTATGCCGCTGGCCGTATCCCCGGTGGTTATTTGAAGCGTGAAGGCCGTCCTTCCGAAAAAGAAACCCTGACCTCACGTCTGATCGATCGTCCGATTCGTCCATTGTTCCCCGAAGGTTTCCTCAACGAAGTACAAGTTGTTTGTACTGTTGTATCAACCGACAAACAATACGATCCCGATATCATTGCCATGATTGGCACCTCAGCCGCATTGGCTATTTCCGGTATTCCGTTTAACGGCCCTATCGGTTGCGCTCGTGTTGCTTACACGCAAGAAGAAGGCTACATCCTCAACCCAAGCTTTGCCCAACTTGCAACTTCCGAGTTGGACATGGTTGTTGCCGGTACTAAAGACGCAGTGTTGATGGTTGAATCTGAAGCAAAAGAATTGCCTGAAGATATTATGCTCGGCGCTGTTCTTTACGCTCATCAAGAGATGCAAGCAGCAGTACAAGCTTGTGCTGAATTGGCGCGCGATGCGGGCAAACCGCGTTGGGATTGGCAGCCAGTTGCTGTTAAAACCGGTTTGACTGACGCAATTATTAATGGTTTTGGCGATGCTATTGGTGCTGCTTACCGCATCACCGACAAAGCCGAACGCTACAATCGTTTGGGCGAATTGCGCAACCAAGCCGTTGCTGAATTGGCGACAGAAGCCACTGGTTTCTCTAGCGATGAAGTGAAAGGCGAGTTCGGCATGGTTGAATACCGTTTGGTGCGTTCACGCATCGTAGCGGGCGAGCCACGTATCGATGGCCGCGACAACAAAACCGTTCGTCCAATTCAAGTCGAAGTTGGCGTGTTGGGCAAAGCGCACGGTTCTGCATTGTTCACTCGCGGTGAAACACAAGCGCTGGTAGTAGCGACCTTGGGCAACGCGCGCGATGCACAAATTATCGATTTCCTCGAAGGCTCCAAAAAAGACGCATTCATGCTGCACTACAACTTCCCTCCTTTCTCGGTAGGTGAGTGTGGTCGTATGGGCGCTACTGGTCGTCGCGAAATCGGTCACGGCCGTTTGGCGCGTCGCAGTGTGACTTCTGTATTGCCTAAAGAATCTGATTTCCCCTACACCCTGCGTGTAGTGAGCGAAATTACTGAATCTAACGGTTCAAGCTCAATGGCTTCTGTGTGTGGTGCGAGTCTGGCGTTGATGGATGCCGGTGTTCCACTTAAAGCACCAGTAGCCGGTATTGCTATGGGCCTCGTAAAAGAAGCTAACGGCTTTGCCGTATTGACCGACATCCTCGGCGACGAAGATCACCTCGGCGATATGGACTTTAAAGTTGCCGGTACCACTAGCGGTGTAACTGCACTGCAAATGGATATCAAAATCGAAGGCATTACCGAAGAGATTATGGAAATCGCACTGGAGCAAGCCCTGGCCGCGCGTTTACACATTCTCGCCGAGATGAATCAAGTTCTCGCCAAATCGCGTTCAGCGGTTAGCGAAAATGCACCGCGTTTTGAAACCATCAAAATCCATCCAGACAAGATTCGCGACATCATCGGTAAAGGCGGCGCGACTATTCGTGCAATCACCGAAGAGACTCAATCTTCAATCGATATTGATGATGACGGTACCGTTAAAATTTACGCCGACAACAACGACGCATTGCAAGCAGCAATTCTGCGCGTAATGGGTATTGTTGCTGAAGCGGAAATCGGTGCGATCTACGAAGGTACTGTAGTGCGTATCGTAGACTTCGGTGCATTCATTAACTTCCTGCCCGGCAAAGACGGCTTGGTGCACATCTCTCAAATCGCCGACGAGCGCGTAAACAGCGTGAGCGATTATTTGAAAGAAGGCCAAGTCGTAAGAGTAAAATGCCTCGACGTAGACCAACGCGGCCGCATCAAACTCTCGATCAAAGAAGCTTTGGCCGAAGAGTCAGGTGCAGCACCAGCAGCGGAATCAACTGAAGAGTAATTTTTCTCTGTACTGAGCTAAATAAAAACGCCCGCCTCGAAAGATGCGGGCGTTTTTTTAGGTGTTTTGTGCGTAGGGTGGTGGAGTGCAACGATACTCGCCAGTAGTACGAATATTAGAAGGAATAATTGATGAGCATTAAATTTGTTATCGCAACTGAGAGCGATGCCGAAGTAATAGCGAAGTTTGTTATCAAATTAACAGAAGAAATTTGTTTAAAAACCAATGCGACATTGTTTTCGATTAATTTGGAGGAAAGTGTTGAACGGTGTCGCGAATTGATTCGAGATGAAAATTATGGGGCTATTATTGGCTACATTGCAGATCAGCCAATTGCCATGGCAACTTTTACGGAGTCCTACGCGCTTTATGCTGGTGGCAAGATAGGGATTATTCCCGAATTTTATGTTGAACCCGCCCATAGATCTTCCGGTGTCGGCGCTAAATTGATTTCGGCTGTAAAAGACTATGGTCGCAATCATGGATGGTCATGTATTGAATTGTGTACGCCACCACTGCCGGAGTTTGAGCGAACACTAGCATTTTATGAATGCAATGGATTAATACCGGTTGGCGGTAGGAAGATGAGGCAGTACATATGAGTTATTAATGGTTCATTATTTACGACAGAAAACAAATCACTCAAACAACCGCGCATAATCCTTAGTCACCGCTTCATAACATTCACACGCAACTGCTTCCAATCCTACTCGATCCAAAATGCTGATTTTTCCGCGCGCGTATTGAATTAATTTTCGTTCCTGTAATGCGCCAGCGGCGACAGTAATTCCACTGCGGCGCACGCCGAGCATGTTAGCGAGAAACTCTTGCGTCAGATGAAAATAATCAGCGTGGGCTCGGTCGTGGGTCATGAGGAGCCAGCGGGCCAAGCGTGGCTCGATTGCATGAAAGTGCGCGCAGGCGGCGGTTTGGGCGAGTTGGGCCATCAATACATATAAGTAGCGATTAAACGTGCTGGTGAGTGCGACGTTATTTTGTAAATCTAGCTGCAATTGTTCAGCTGTCATACGCAGCGCAGTGCCCGAGCCTTGCACCATCGCGCGCATGGGGGCGCTGTTTATTCCAAGTGCGACTGTTGCACCGAGCATGCCTTCGTTACCAATCAAACCCATTTCCAGCGGTTGATGATCGCGCAGCGTAGTGACCAGAGTGATAAAACTGGTAAGCGGGAAATAAACATAGCGAAAGGGTTGGTCGGGTTCGCAAAGCACCGTGCCGGAGCTTAGCTCTACGTGTTCACAGCTGTGCAAAATTTGTTGGCGCGCCTTGGGTGATAAACTTTCGATAAGGCGATTGACCACGGGAGCGGTAGTGAGGGCTGGCATCGAGCGTCCTATAACAAAATAGGCTTGTGGAAATTACCTTAAGCAACCACAAGTCTTGGAGTCAGAGTCTACTGGATGGTTTTTTCCCTGTCTGTCCGCTACAGGGCATAGGGGGAGATTTGTTGTAGCGATGAATGACGTCTGCAGCTGAGCTAAAGGAATAGTTTATTGCGGGCAGCTTCGGTAAATGTCCGCCATCATTGAGCCGGCGGCGATCAACTCGACAATCAATGCCAAGCCGATCACGATTACAAATGTGATGAAGGCAGCGGTGAGTGATTTTGCAAGATCTGCCCCTATGGTTTTTGTATAGGTTACCCAAGCGATAAACAACCAAATAATGACAGCAAATGCGATGGCTATCTGAATACCTATGGCGATTTTATAAAGTGTGCGTTGGGTAGCCTGATTGTAAATTTCTTGATATTTATCGAAGTCGGGTAGCAGTTCGATGGGGTTGCTACCCGCGGGAAGTTCTCCTGTCTGCGTGTCGATAGTGCATAAGAGGTGAGTGAGTTGAGGATGCATAGTGTTTGCGAGGTTTTCCAAGGTAACCCAGGATTTTGCGAAAAAAGGATCTGCCATTGCAATGCTGCTGATTGCATTGGCAAACACCAACAAGACGAGGCTTGCACCGCAAAAATAAAAAACCAGTGCCATAAATCCGTTGGTGCTGGCCTTAATGCCGAATGAGCGAAGCAATCCAATGGCGATGCAACAAGCGCCTAATAAATAGAACAGTTGTAACAAAGCCCCGCTGCCCTTACGAATAAATTCTGTATCGTTGGAGGGAAGCTGGATTGGGCTGGTCACCTCGGGTAATGCCACTGAAAGAAACAAGGATATGAGAAAAGAAAGAATAAGAAAGCTAACGGACTTTTCCAACATACTCGTTTGATTTTCGACTTCAAGCTGCTTGGCGATAAATATCTTTGGATGCATCAAGCAGCTGACAAACTGGCTCAAATAGGCAGGAACTTCACTGATGATTTTCTGTAAATAGGAAACCATTAATAACACCTATGCTGTGCATGATTTCGTTTAAAAAACGCAGCGCTCGTTTCCAATCTTGAGCGCTGTGTTTTTGGGTTGAATTAGTGCCAAAAAAATGTCGACTAATTAAACAACTCGGTATTTACAAAATCCTTCTTCACCAGCGTCCAGAAATCATCTGCCAGACCACTCAATACATATTTATAGGGCAGCCAGCCGTAGCCATCTTCACCCCATCGCGTGCCCCATGAGTTGCGGATTAGCAGTGCGCCGGTCTCACTGCCAATCTTTTTGTCATCGTCATAGCCGATGGCGATTACCGCGTGGCCGCCATCCAAGCTGTCGCCACGTCCCGGGAAGGGAATCTGGCCAGTACCTTCCCCGATGGGCGGAATAGAGCTGTAAACGGAGAACCCGAACATAGCAGGCAACTCGGCAGCGAGGCTTTTCTTCACTTCTGCAAGGATAGCGGCGGGGGTGCGCCCTGCGGGATCGAGTCGGTAGTACTGAATGGCTTTATAACTCTGCGCAAAGGCAAAGCAGAAATTGTCGGGGTCTGCGTTGAACTTATCGGTTTTGTATGGCCAGTATTTTTCTGGAGGCACACCGAATAACACCATAGCTTTCATGGTTGAGCGCAGGTAGGCGCCGTCGTCGCCTTTAAAGCCAAGCAATTGGCGGGTGACCTTGTACAGGAACAGGCGGGAAGCATCCAGGTGTTTCCCCGTGGTGCGACGCTCGTAGTACTCGATTAACCCTACACCTGCGTGTGCGGTGCAGGAGCCAATACTGCCTTGATCTTCGATAGGCGAGCACCATTTGCGCAAGTCGACTTTTTTAGGCAGCTTCTTTTTTACTACTGCGGTAAGTCGATCCGATTTCATCAGTATTTCATTGACGGAAACTGACTCCTCGGTGCGGTCGCGAATGTCCGGCAAATCGCGGTGCCAACCCAAACCCATACCATGTGTGCTTTCCATTTTTAGCTCCTTGACTGATTCAATTGATTGAAACGAAATTAATTTACGGGTAAACCTTGTTGCTAGTGCAGTGGTTCATCGGATTTAGAATCGGTATTCGTCGTGCCGGAATAAAGCACCGAGCCATCGGGTAATTGTCGGCAGTGAAGTTGCCTGCGCTCTACCAAATATTCCAGCGCGGCAAGCACGCGTTGTTTATCTTCTTCGATGCGCTGGCGAGTGATCCACCAGTGAGAAATTCCTTCCAAGGTATCTGCCGCGAATTGATGCTGCTGCAGATAGCGGATTATTTCGTCGGCAACTTTTTCGAGTTGCTCATCTTGAGTTGGTTTTTGGGTCATCGGTTATTTCCCTCATTGATGAAACCCTGGGTGTATTCAGCCAACGCAAATCCTATGCCAAGCAAAAAACTTCATCTTAGGTGGGCGTGATAAAAATAAATTGTCATCGAAATTTGCCGGATTATCTTGGCTTTTACAGCTGTTTGGAGGAAGGTGAAAAAGTCACACACCTCACGCAAAAAATACCTACGAGCCGCCACTATCCTGTGATAGTTTTTCAGTAAATTAGCTTCAATAAACCGGCAGGACGCCAAAGTAAGAGCCATTATTCGTAGTGGCTCTTACTTAATTGCATTAAAAAATAGTTGTTTAAAAGGATAATTTATTATGAATCGGGCTGGCCTATCGATATCTCCAGAATTGCATGCTGAATTTTATAAGTTAAACCTGTGCGGTAACTGCGACAAATTTCTGCAGGTACTGGAATTGATTAAACAGCTTTCAAAGCACCAGGCTACCGTACTGATTCAGGGTGAAACTGGCACTGGCAAAGAAAATGCAGCACGCGCAATTCACTACTTGGGCGCGCGCGTTACCTGTCCTTTTGTGCCGATCAACTGCGCAACCATTGCCGACGATTTATTGGAAAGCGAATTGTTTGGCCATGAAAAGGGCGCCTTTACCGATGCGCACCAAACCAAAGAGGGTTTAGTGGTGGTGGCTAATGGCGGCAGTTTATTTCTGGATGAAATCGATAGTTTAAGCTCCAAAGCACAAGCATCCCTATTGCGTTTTTTACAAACCCAAGAGTATCGGCCTGTAGGTTCAAAAAAAATATTGCGCGCAAACGTGCGAGTAATTGCGGCCACTAATACTGATTTAAAGCAATTGGTGCAGCATAAAAAATTCCGCGAAGATTTATTTTTTCGCTTGAATGTTTTAAATCTGACGATGCCGCCGTTGCGCGAGCGCAAAGCGGATATGGCGATTATTGCCGAGAGTCTGTTGCAGCGCTTTTCCCGCGATTATGAGCTGCCTACTAGACTCCTATCGCAGCAGAGCTTGCGGTATTTGCAGCAGCAAGACTGGCCCGGCAATGTACGCGAATTTGAAAACACATTGTTGCGCTCTTATCTGTTATCAACGGGTAGCTATATCGAGATTGATGACGGTGTAGTCCCAGCCTTTCATGCCCCGGCAGCCGACGCAGAGCCAGATATAGAAACTGCTAACCAATACGCTCCTATGAGTTTTCAGGATGCAAAAGCACAAGCGATAGTAGATTTTGAACAACACTACCTGCGCGAGGTCATGCAGATAACCCACGGCAATGTCACGCTTGCGGCAAAAATTGCGGGCAAAGAGCGACGCGCACTGGGAAAATTGTTACAGAAATATGCGATTGATAAATCCCGGTATCGCTAGCGCCCTATCATCCCAATTTAGAATATGTACTGTAAATTATAGCGGCGCCTCGAGCGCTTTTTTTACGCCTGTAGCTGGGTGATTTTTCACCCGCATTCGGGATCTTTTTAACCCGCCGGGTATTTTTTTACCCGTATCCGCGATCCCGTTTATTTGCCAACCCTGCAATAAAAAACAAGCGGCCTACTCCTCGCCATAGATTCTTGCCCCAAGTCTTTAGCCGCGTCCTCACCAGATCACATCGTCATAACTACCGAAAATTATTCAGTGGTAAAGCGTCACGCTTAAAAACCAATTGCTCATTTTGTGAAGCTAAAACTCACTGGCATAAGGCTTGCTAACTCTTGTAGAAGATAAGTTCGCGCATACGATAAATAGCGCTGGATGTAAATAATTTCGCAATAAGGAGATAAATGCTTGGCTTCCTATAAAGCGGTACAAGGCGTTCTGTATGCACTGCGCGATTTTTTAAAATTGCGCATGCAGGACGATTTGGACAAAGTGCTCGAATCACCTAGCGTGAGCATTTTGGGCACCGTTGATTTGCGCAAACCGCCCACCGAATCCAGTGGCGAAAGCGCGCCGAAATTAAATAGTATTGGAATTTACTTGCACCGTGTGTCGGTTGATCCGTTTGGTCGCAACCGGTATTTGCAGTCGCGCCTACCTAATGCCGCTCCGCAGCCCGAACTCGCCATTAATTTGCATTTATTTTTACTCGCCTGGACCACTCATGGTGAAAGCGAGGCTGTACTGACTACCTGGGCGATGCAGCAACTGGGCTCTGCGTTGGAATTGGGTTACTCCCACTTACACAGTTACGATGCGAGCTGGAGTGTGGAGGATGTGATTCAAATCCAGCCGGAAGAAATGAGCACAGAAGATCTATTGCGCATTTGGGATTCGCTGCCCGGCAATTACATTTTATCTGTCCCTTATATTGTAAAAACCCTGCGTCTGTTGCCCGTACCCGAAGTTGAAAACGGCACGCCTGTTACTAGCGTCATCACACCCTATTTCAGCCGTGGAGAGCTTCCCCATGGACGTTAATGCGCAACTGTTGGAGACGCGCTGGTATCAGGCTGAAAACTGCCTCTGGTTATTTGATGCAACCGGTGCGGCTGCGCTGCACAAGCCGGGCATTCAAAAACAATTGACGATCAATATCCTGCGCACCCTGCCCAAGTTACATTTTTCCTTGATCAATAAAGGTCATCGTATTGCGATCATGTTGCCGCAACACATCGGGCGCAATAAAGAAAAAAGTAAAGACACCCTGCGCGCGAGCAATCCTGGTTTACCTATTACTGCTGAACAATTGCCGGTCACGCCCGCTGAATTACAGCAGGGTGCTGCGTTATTAACGCGTATCGAAGGCACCTTGATTGATCCCTCTCGCCAATTTAATTCGCGCTGGTTCGGCCGCGATCTGCTCGCGCTGGATGCAGCACACCTTGAACAAAATGCAATCGGTTTATTTCGCCACACCCAAGCAACAGCTCTGAGTGTTGGCGGCAGTTTGCGCGGTAATCTGCAATGGGAATCGGGTGAGGCAGTGCCCTGGGCGATAGTAAGTCTGAGCTTGCAGTTGCAAGCACCGCCACCGGAAGACGGCGAAGAGCCAGCTCCACCCGCGCAAATAGTGTTGGTGCAAGCGCAGGCCAATCAGTTTGGCGATTTTGTGTTGCCGTTAAATGAACTGCCTGCCGCGGAATTTGATATGCCGGTACCGATTTACGGCGCGCAGTTGCGCGTACAGCGATGTGCAATCAAATCCGCTTTGCCCGATCCGGATGATCTACAAAATCTGAATGTATTAGCACTGGTACCCGAAGGCGATGCGGCCACTTTTTCAGCCGGCATTAGTTTTCAAGTGCGGCCCGGCGAACATCGACAATTACACAGTCACCAACAATCTGCACTTCTAGTGAAACCCAGTGGATAACAATTGTCGTGCAGATAATTTTTTTCGATTGCATCGTTGTGTTTATTTTTTGAATTTTTCAGCCCATTGAGGGAGACAACAAATGTCTGAATATCTAGCGCCAGGTGTGTTTGTTGAAGAGGTGAGTTTCAGGTCCAAGTCGATTGAAGGCGTCGGCACCAGTGTGTGTGGCATGGTGGGACCTACGCGGTTTGGCCCGGTGCGTGGCACGCCGGAAGTCGTCACCAGCTACGGTGAATTTGAAAAAGTATTTGGTGATCCTGCGCCCTTGCAATTTAAAACCGAAACGGGTGACGTCACGGTACCTAATTATTCTGCACTGGCAGCGCGCGCGTTTTTTGAAAATAGCGGTAAGCAATTATATTTCACCCGCATTCTTGCCGGTGGTAATGATACCAACGCTTATGGCACCGGAGGTTCGGCAGCGGTGGCTAAAGCGACAGCGGGCGGCAATATCAGTTTTGAAGCTCGCTACCCAGGTGGCGGCGGCAATTTGGATGTGCAAATTATTTGGCAGGATCAGGAAAATTTATTTCGCAGCCGCAGCTTTGTCAATTTTGATTTGATTCCCGCTGGTGCTGAAGGTGTTGTCTCAATAAAGTCGATTGCCGCCACTGATTTTATTAGCGATCCCAGCTTTACTGCCAATAGGTTTCCGCTTCAGCTCACTGCCTTGGTGAAAAAAAACGACACGGGTTTTGAGTTTTTATCGGGCAGTAAAATAGAAGTGATCGATAAAGACGATGTTAAGGCCACTTTGACCGATGAATTGACCACGGGTATTGAAAAAGCATCACTGGCCGTACTAGCGTTCGAGTTTAAACAGGTATGGATTAATACTCCCGCCGGTGGCGCAGCTGCCACGGGCAGTGATTTTGAATTGGTGTTGAATTCTGCGCTGGATGTGACGCGTTTTATTACGCCGGAACCGATTAGTAAACAGCTGTTGCGCGGCACTTTGAATGAGGGTGGGCTCTCGCTCAAGGTGTTAGCAAAGGGCGCAGCGCCTGAGACGCCCGAGTTAAAAGATATTCCGCTCGCAGTCTTTGCCGCTTTCCCCGGTTCAGTAAAGTCATTGAAATTGCAGCGTGATTTTTCGCTGATTGCTATTCGGCGCAAAAAAACCTTGAAAGAGCCCGATGGAAAAATCGGTGTGGGCGAAACAGTTTATGCATCACCACTCATGTCGTTGGATGAGAAGCAAAGCAATTTTATCGGCAAGGTGTTAGAACGGGCTCCGCAGAAGAAAGTAGATCAACTAACGCTGCCGCTGGTAAGCCATGCAACCCCCGGCACTAGCGCGGCGAATTTATTTAAGGATTTATACAAACTCTTTGATACGGAAGTGCTTGATCCTAAGGATTTGTTAGAAGAGCCGCGCCACATAATTGCACTGACGGGCGGTAGCGACGGCGAATTTCCGCAGGCGCTTGATTACGCCGGTGAAAGCGACGAGCAGGGACCGACGGGTTTTGCAGCACTGGAGAATGTTGAAGATGTTTCCATAGTAGCAACTCCCGCTGCTGTAATAGATCCATCGCAACATCAGGCAATTGCGGTCGAGATGGAAAAACACTGCGTCAAAATGCGCTACCGTTTTGGTCTGATCGATAGCCCGCAAGATGCGTCGCTCGGTGAGATACAAGCCTTCCGCAATAATTTCGATAATTCCCGTTTAGCGCTTTACGCCCCCTGGGTTATAGCCTCAGACCCGACTGGTGCGCAGGACAATATCGCGGTGCCGCCGTCCGGTTTTATTGCTGGCATTTATGCGCGCACCGATGTGGATCGCGGTGTGCACAAAGCACCTGCTAATACGCCGGTGTTGGGGGCACTGCGCTTCTCGCAAGACATCAATAAATTCCAACAAGAATTGCTTAATCCCAAAGGTATTAATGCGTTGCGATCCTTCAGTGGGCGCGGTCATCAAGTCTGGGGCGGTCGCACACTCTCCAGCGATCCGGAATGGAAATACGTTAACGTCCGCCGCTATTTCCTCTACCTCGAACGCTCCATCGAAAAAGGTTCGCAGTGGGCGGTGTTTGAACCCAACGGTGAACGTCTCTGGGCCAATCTGGTTACCACCGTGGAAAGTTTTTTATTCAACGAATGGAAAAATGGTCGTTTGCTCGGCGCGCAACCGGCTGCGGCTTATTTCGTTCGCTGTGATCGCACCACCATGAGCCAAAACGATTTGGACAATGGCCGCCTGGTCTGCGAAGTGGGCGTAGCGGCATTAACCCCGGCTGAGTTTGTAGTATTCAGAATCGGCCAAAAAACAGCAGATGCCTGATTAACGGAGAAATTTCATGTCAAAACCACGTCCTACTCCCTATTCCGCGTTTAACTTTTTGGTGGGCATAGATGGCATCGACGAAATGGATTATGTCGGCGGATTCTCAGAAGTGTCCGGTTTGAATGCTGAAGTCACTATGGCCGAATATCGCGCTGGAAATGCCAAAGTAAATTACGTATCCAAAGTGCCCGGCGTTAACAAAAGTGGCGACGTCACTTTAAAGCGCGGCGTGATCGGCAGCGATAATATTTTTAAATGGTTGAACCTCGCGCGCAGTGGTGATCTGAATGCTAAAAAAGATTCTGTCACTATTAAATTACTCAACGAACAGCGCGATGAAACACCGGTAGTGACCTGGACGTTAAAAGGTGTCACGCCGATTAAATGGACTGGTCCCACACTCACCGCCAAAGGCGGCGGCGATGTAGCCATGGAAGAGTTGGTTCTTTCGGTGGAATACATCGAGCAATCGGGCGCCTGATGATGAAATTTCATTTCGGCCGAGTCAGCCTCTTGCCCGAGACGCGTTTACATCGCACACCCTTATTTGATGTAGCGATGATTGGGCATGTGGAGCGCGATGCATCGCTGGATTACTTATTCAGTAATTCGGCGATGCTCGATGATATGCGCATGGCAGGTTACAGCGATCTGCTCGATTTATTGCGCGCCGAATATGAAAACACAGCGCAGCCATTGCGCGCACATCCATTGCAAGGGTTGCCGATTCCACTGCGCAGTTTGGAAGAGTTTCAACAATTATTTTCGCTGCCGGGTACTGCGCCTGCAGACGAAAAATTTGTCAGTCGTCTAGGTGGCAATTATCCCTGGTTACCCATCGCCATTGATGATTTTTTTCAGGCAGAGGTTATGCAGCTGCCACGGCGACTGTGGATAGTTGTGGTGCCGCAAGCCCAGGGTTCAGCCGCTTTTCTAACCCCGGATTCAGCCGTGCCGCCTGCGAGTAATGCGCAACCTGATTCGGTTTTGCGATCGCGCGCGCGCGCTGAGCAAATTGCTGAATTGTTGCAGCGTCAGCCCGCATTATTGCGCGCATTGGATTTACCCAATCTCGGCCTGCTGTGTTTGCCGGATTTTGAACGTGTGCATATTCCACCGTCGCTCAAACATATTCCGCGCTTACGTGTTGCTAATCCGGTGCCCGCGTTTTTACCTTGCGGCACTAATACTAACGATGGTATCGCCGAAGTTGGCCCGATCAAAACGGCACAGCCCGATGAGTCGATTAATTTCGTAACGCATTTACAACGACTATTGCGTGTGATTGCAGCTTACCGGCGCGATGTTAATTTATTGCTCGCGTTTCCGTTTGATGTCAATCGCAACGCGGAGGTGCCCCAGTATTCACAACTGGCGGTAACGCAATTGGAACAGTGGAAACGGGGTGCCGACGCGCACTTGCTGCGCCATGTGCAATTGGTATTTCCCTACTTACAAGATGCGCGCGGCAATTTAAGTTCGCCCTGTGCGCTGCTGGCAGGTAAAACGCTTGCGTCTGCATCGACGCGCGGCGAGTGGCGCTCAATTGCTGGCATTGCATTGCCCACGCAAAAACGCATTTTTCCGTCTTTTTCACTCAAGCTTGTCACGCAATTGCGTGATCAAACCGGCTTGGCTTTATTGTTTGAAGAAAATGCGCAAGTGCAATTAGATGATGAGCGCTTGCCGGTGCCCTATGTCGCAAGCCAAGCCTCAACAAATTCCGGTGAACTGGCGCGTTTTATGGGCGGCTTGCTACGCGCGTTGGAAAAATTGGGTGCGAATTGGGTTTTTGAAAATCAGCTCGCGATAGATCAAGGCGAAATTGTGTTGCGCGATTTTTTTACGCGCTTACATGCACAGGGTGCGCTGCGCGGCAGTCGTCCGGAGGATGCCTTCAGTATTCGTCGCCAGAGCAATGACGCAGGGCTGGTCATAGTGGAAATAGAATTGGCACCGGCGATTGTGATTGACCATATTCAACTGGATCTGCGCAGTCACAACAATGCACTGAGTGCGGAGGTGCGCAATGGCTGATGCTCTCGCGCTGCGCGAATTTATTCCGTTTCGTTTTGTGGTGACTTTATTTCCTGAAGGTGGGTCGGCCACTAATGCACTCTGCGCTGGAGCCTTTAGTGAGGTCAGTGGTTTTGAGTTCACAATGACAGCAAAAAATATTCAGGAAGGTGGGCGCAACTGGGGCGAGGTGCAATTGGCGGGCAATACCAAATTTGCACCTATCACCTTAAAACGCGGCATCACCTCGCTCACCGATTTATACCAATGGTTTGATGTCAGTTCGCGTCAGGCGAATTATGCGCTGCGTCTCTCCGGGCAAATTGATGTGTTTGATCGCTCAGTCAATAGCAAGGGTGAGCCTGCTAAACCGGCACTGCGTTGGACACTGGTGCGGGCCATGGCAGTGAAATTTAAAGGGCCGGATTTATCGGCCACCTCCAGTCAAGTCGCTGTAGAAGAATTGCAACTGGTGCACGAAGGTTTGGAGTTAAAAATTGAACCCGAGGGTAGCAACGAATGAGCAGCCTGCAAATTTTACGCGCGCGTCTGGTGCCCATTAACAATGGCGAACGAGTCGCAGAAGCTGAGTGGATTCCCGTGCAATTCAATCCCAACAGTTTACGCATTAATTATTCCAACACTATGGCTGCTGAACGTTCAACGGGCAGGAATGCATCGCCCGCGCCCCAGTACATCGATAAAAGCGAATCCACTTTTTCGGTGCAATTAATTTACGACACCACTGTGCCTGGACCTGCGCAGGGTGAGTTTAGTTGGACTAAAGAATCGGTAAATAACAACAGCAGTTATCTGAATCAGGAAAAAACAGGCGAGGCCACTCATCAAGCCAATACGGATGTGCGCAATCTGACCAAAAAAATCACCGACCAATTTATTGATCCGAGCAAGTCTCCCCAATCCAATGGCCACAGTGTGCCGCGCAAATGCCAGTTTGAATGGGGCGCGTTTATTTTTCGCGGCATGATCAGCAGCTACAGCGAAACTCTGGATTTCTTCTCACCCGAGGGAATTCCGCTGCGCGCTACAGTCGCGCTCACCTTAAAGGAAGATTCGTTTCAATTTGAGCAATTAAATATCGCCGCCAAACAGCGCGCCGCTGTTGGTTTCTCCAATGCTGCCAATTCACAAACGGCAACAGCACCTGCTTCGGCAGCACCCGCCACCGCTGCTGCAGCGGCGGGTAAAAATCCTAAAGACTGGCGTGACATTGCGATGTTAAACGGCATTGAAGATGTGCGCGCGCAAGTGCGCGACGCACTGGCTGTTCCGCAGGTGGGGCTGGACAAAATTGCCAGCCGCATGGGTTCTCCTGCAACCGGGTTTAGTGTTGGCGCCTCGGCCAATTTGGGCTCCACAATTCCCGGTGCCTTTAAATGGAAGTAAATAAAGAGCAGTGGTAGTAAATAAAGAGCAGTGGAAGTAGATAAAGAGTAATGGAAGTAGATAAAGAGTAATGGAAGTAGAAAAAAGTCGTGGCGATAAATGTAACGGACGAAAACAAAAAGTAGCGATGGAAAATAATTAACGATTCACTGAACAGGATTTTTGGTTATGCCTTTGGTGATTAATGAATTAATCGTCGAAATTGAAAACGCTGAGCCAGTGGCTGCCTTTGCCGATTACGGGCTGCAAGGCGAAGAACCGCTGCAGAAATTAATCAGCGATCTGGAAATTGCCGACGAGCGCAGCAAGAGGTTACAACTTGACTGAGCCAGCGAGTTTTATTTCCGCCCGCCCGCGTATTGCGGTAAATGGCGAGACGCGCGCCGACCTGCAAGCGGCAGTGTTATTTATGCGCGTGAATATGCCGTTTAGTGGCATGGCGCACGCGGAAGTGCGTTTGGTGAATTGGGGCACAAACAGCGAGAGCAACGGTGAAGCTGGCTACGCCTTTCAACAGATAGCACTGGGTGACCGTTTGGAAATTGGCGCGGGCGATACACAATCGCCGCTGCTCTTCACCGGCGAGGTCACTGCCATTGAAGAAGTGTACGGACAAGGGGCGCCGCGTTTGGTGTTATTGCTGGAGGATAAATTGCACCGCCTTGCCAAGTTGCGCAACAACCGCGTGTTTGAATCGGTGAGTGTGAATGAGTTGGTGCAAACCTTATTGAGCGATGCGAATTTAACGGGCGATATTCACGTGAGCACTGATCGCGGTGTCTGGCATCAATTGAACGAAACCGGGTTAGGTTTTTTGCTGCGTGTACTTGCGCCCTACGGAATTCCTTTGCGCTACAGCGCGAACAGTGCGCGCGTAAAAGCCGATGAAGAAGATACACAACCGGTGGCGATAGATACGCAGAGCGGCGTTACCTCACTGCGCATTGTTGCGGATGTGAATCGTCAGCCGCGCGCGGTGACAGTGCAGGGTTTTAATTTGGATGCCGATGAAAATGCCAGCGGCAATTCAGACAGCTCTGGTTCAAGTGGTGGCACAGACGCGCGCCAAACATTAGCGCAATTAAGTTGGGGCGGCGATGAAATACTCGCTTATCCACCGGCGCGCCACCAAGCGGAAGCGGATGCTTGGGCGCGCGCCGCCATGCGCAGCAAAGCGCAAACATTTTTGCACGGCGAATTAATTGCCAGTGGTAATGCGCAATTGCGCACTGGTAAACAAATTGATTTGAGCGGCGCTTCGGCGCGTTTGAATGGCAAATATCAAATCCTGCAGGCGCAACATGTATTTGATACGGCGAACGGCTATCAGACCCGCGTGAAAATCGCGCGCGCTAGTTGGAATCTGTAGCCATGGAGCATAGCCCGCTCTTTCAACAATTGCATTTGGCGCGAGTACTGGAAAATCAGGATCCACAGGGGCGCGGCCGATTGCAAGTGCAGCTGGTGTCGACTGAATTGAATTTATGGGCCAGCTGCATGAGCAATAGTGCAGGGCAAAATTACGGACTCAGCTGTCTGCCGCGCAAAAATGAAATGGTGGTGCTCGCTTTTATGGGGCCAGATCAAGCTGTGGTGTTAGGCGCGGTGTGGAGTGGCAATGACTCGCACCCGCAAGAAGCGCAAGCGGTTGAAGATGTGTATGCGCTGGTCACGCCGGGTGGCACCAAATTAGTAATGGATGAATCGGCAGCGCCGCGCGTGCAGATTGAAACACCGGGCGGACACAAAATTACGATTGATGACACAGGCGCAGGTGAAGTCATTATCGAGCGCGGCGGTGATCAAGTGAAATTATCGGCCGACGGAATCACCATCACCAGTTCACTCAAAGTGAAAGTGGAAGCGACGCAAGTGGAGGTGAGTGCGGCCATGGTAAAAGTGGATGCAGGCATGAGCCAATTTTCAGGCGTAGTCAAATGCGACACCTTGATTGCTACTTCAGTGGTGGGCACCAGTTACACGCCGGGAGCGGGAAATTTATGGTAAATCATCAGCCACTATTGCGCGCGCCCTGGTACGCCGATGCCAGCGACGGCACACTTTTGCATCGCTATATGCAAGATGATTTTGTTGAAACCTTTATTGCTGAATGCAATCAGGATCAACTCAAAGCCAATCGTAACCAGGAATGGATTGCGCAAGATAAATTCGGCGGGCAGCGCACCCGTTTACGTCTGCCCCTGCAGCGCGCTTTTTATATGGTAGCCACGGAAGTCGTGTGCGATTTACCTTGGCAGCCCGCGTTTGCACCGCAAAAAATTATTGCCGCCGGTTTTGTGGTGCGTAAAAAAAATGCTGCCGGTTTGCAGATCTGGCGTTTGCGCAACGGCAAAGCAATCGGGTGGCAACAACCCAATGCACTGGATATGACGCAAGATCCGGATCTTGCCAAACGCAATGCGTTAAACCCCAGCTTAAAAATTCGCGGTATCAAACCCATCGCAAATACGTCCACTGGCTTTACGGGTGAGCAAACTTATCCATTGCAGCGGAGGGTGGTGACTACCGATAAAGGCCCACGCACCTTGCTCTTTGGTTATCTTCCGTTAAATGGCCAGCGCGAGCAGGATGAAGTCGCGGCAAATAATTCTGCGCAGCAAGAAGTATCGGCGGCGGGATATTTGGCGGAATTGGAATGGCCGTTTGGTAGTTGGGATGGCAATAACGACGGCGTGACCACCTGTACTTGCAGTGGCAGTGTGCAGGAAGTGATTCAAAAGTTGTGCGATAAATTCCAGTGGGCAGAAAATTTGCAGCTGCAAATAACGAATGGAATTCCCACACGTGCGTTCGGACGTTTGCTGGGCATGTTGATCAATCGTTATCAAGTGACCGATCAAGAAATTGATGGCAATGATGATCTGCGCGAGCTGCTACAACGCATGCCGATTGTGTCCCGTGGACTAAGTTCACCAGAGTTGGATTTGATGCGGCAAAACCCGGCGGAATTTTTGCGTCGCATACGTGAACAAAATATTGAGCGCGGTAGCCTGTGGGATTATCTGGTGGCGCAGAGTGAAGAGGTTTCTGCATGGTATTCCCTGCACGAACCATTAATGGCACTAGATGGAACTCCATCGTTTGCAGCCTTAAAAAATTTCCCCGGTCATCTCTATATCACTGAAGCGCAAGCGCAAGCCTGGCGCGCACAGATGCTCGCGCGCGCCGAGCAGGTCAACACCTTGGTCGAGGCGGTCTTACCACTGCCGCGCTACACACAGGGCAAAGACGAAAGTTATTTTGTGCAGCCGTTTATTCGTTATCACGATGAGTGTGATTGCGAAAAAATGTGTTGGGGTCAGCCGAGTTTTGAATTTGCGGTCGCCAGCCCCTTTGATACACAAACGGCGCGCCCAAGTGTGATTCAGTTGCCGGAGCTGCGCGATATTAAAAAAGGCATGGCCAAGGGGGTTACTTTTCTTACGCCAAAATCAGTCGCCGATTTAATGTTAAAGATCGCACCGACCATGGATATGAAAGAACAAAAGTCGCGTTCACCGCTCGATGCTTGTCTGGGCTTCAGTATTAGTTTCAGCATTCCCATCATCACTATTTGCGCGATGATTTTATTGATGATTGTGCTCAATTTGCTCAATTTAATTTTCCGTTGGTTGCCCTACGCGATTTTAATTTTGCCGCGTTTGTGTATGCCCCGTATCAACGTCAATAGCGATAACTAGCGGAGCGCGACTATGGCAATGACACCGGGTTTTTCATTAGGCGGAATAACAGCAGGGCGTTTTCAGTGGGCGACCGGCAACGACAGCGTGCGCGATGTGCTCTGGAATATTTTGCTCACCTCGCCGGGTGAACGGGTGATGCGCCCGGAATTTGGTGCGGGGCTTAAACAATTTATCCACCAACCCAACAATGAAACCACACGACGGTTAATTGCCGATCAGGCGCTCACCGCTATTCAGCGCTGGGAGCCGCGTATTCAGGTCTTGGAAATTCGTGTCGACACAGTAGCGCAATCGCTCAACGAAGTTGCACTGCGCATTTTGTATCAGCTGCCGCACAGCGGTGAACATCACAGCTTACAACTGGGGCTGCAATTGCAGAGCTAGGGAAATAGCAAACAAGCTAATTTTTTTCAGAGGGTTTCTGGATTATGCCGTTACCTATTACTCAATTGGATGACCGCCGCTTTGATGATTTGGTGGCCGAGGCGCGCCAGCGTTTGGTATCGCAATTGCCGGAACTGGCGCAAGTGGTCGAGGGCGATCCGCTCTATGCCATTACCGATTTAATGGCGTGGATGACCGAAACGATTATTTATCGCGCGAATTTAATTCCCGAGCGCCAGCGGCAGGCATTTTTAAATTTATTGCAAATTCCACTGCGCCCGGCGCAACCAGCACAGGGTTTGGTGGCGATTCACTCCAGCAGTAAACAACCGCAATTACCCAAACTTTTACCGGATGCAACGCGCCTGAGTGCGGGCAAAGTGATGCTCTCCACCCGCGGCGAATTACAGCCCACTCCATTAGCGCTGCGGTTGATGATCAAAGAGCGGTTGAGTATTAGCGATCTCAATGCCATGGGCGTTACCCAAAATCAATTGCGCGAGCTGTATCACTTTGGCGCGCAGGCGGCGGCGCCATTTCGGCCGCGCAGTTTTAATCCCGGTACTGACACACTCAGCCTGCAGCAATCGCTGGATAAAAAATATTATCTACTGCTGCATCTCAACGATAAAAAATTGGTCGCGCACAAAGATAAATTGCGCGCACAACTGGCAGGCAAAACGCTCAATATTGGCCTCGCGCCCGTGACCCATTTACCGGCAGATATTGCGCGCGAATTGCCGCCGCGCAGGTTGCAATGGCAACTGCTTTGGCAGCAGTCGGCCGATAGTCAGCGCGCGGAATTATTGCCGCTGGAAGTGTTGGATGATTCATCGCGCGGTGCACGCCAAAGCGGTGTGGTGCGGTTGAAAATTCCCAACAATTTTCAAGCATTTAATTCTGAATTTACCCAGGACCCGAAATACGCAGGCATGAATAACACCCCACCGGAAGCGCCGGTGGATGTAGACCCGCAAACGATTATCGGCTGGCTGTGCCTGAGTGCGCCGGAGGATACGGAATTCTCGCTCGGCTTTATGGCGGTGAATGCGGTGGATGTGGTGGCGCAGGAGGTAGTGCTGGATCAGGTGATTGGCCAGGGCGATGGCCGCGCCGGACAAGTTGTGTACATAGGTCGCACCGATGTGGATGCCGCCAGCGTGCAAATAGAAGTGAGCGAAAACGGTATTTATGTAGCCTGGCAGCAGGTAGCCAATTTTTCCGGCAGCGGCTTGAATGATCGCGTCTATCAGTTCGATGCCAGTTCCGGCAGCGTGATTTTTGGCGATGGTATTCGCGGCAAACGTCCGGCACCGGGTGAACGCATTCGCGCGGCGCGCTTCTGTGCCGGAGGTGGCAGCAGCGGCAACTTGCCTGCAGGCAGTGTGAAGCAATTGCTCTCGGCTAATGCGACTGAACTGCAAGTACAACAAGATTGGCCTTTAAGTGGCGGGCAAGAGGCCGAGTCGGTCGCGCAAGCGGAGCAGCGAATTCCGGCCGAATTGCGCCATCGCGACCGCGCCGTCACCCGTGAAGATTTTATCCAACTGGCGCAAGACAACCCGCTAGTGCCGGTGGGCCGCGCCGAACTTATTCCGGGTTTGATGCCAGGCATCTCGCTCGATTCCATCCAAACCGAGGTGCCCGGTGTGGTGAGCTTGCTGGTGATGCCGCCAGCAGAGCCAGCGCTGGGTGCTGCGCCCAAACCCAGCGCCGGGTTATTAAATGATTTGTTCCGCTACCTCGCCCTACGCACTTTGCTCGGCACCGAGCTCTATGTGCTCAGCCCGCAATTTGTGCCGGTGGCGATCTCACTCAGTCTGGAAGTCATGGACCGCAGCAATCTCACCAGCATTATCCACGCCGTGGAAAAAAATCTGCTCAACAGTTTGTGGCCGCTCGCGCCCGGCGGATTTAACGGCAAAGGTTGGCCTTTGGGGCGCGAACTGGATGTGAATGAATTGCGCACTCTGGCCGGGCGCACGCCGGGCGTCTTGGCCATCAATGAGTTGCAACTGTATTTCCAGCAGCGCGATGGCAAGTGGCAAACGGCGACCAAGTTGCGGCTTGAACCTTATCAATTGCCCGAGTTGGCTGAGGTGCACATTGAAGAGGGCGAGCAAATACCCAAGCCGCCGCAACGCGTAGAACAGCCGCCACCGGAAACCGGTATTGCGGTGCCGGTAATTCCCGACTTTTGTTGAGATTAAGAGTTGTTAAATCCAATCGGTTATTGAGTCGCGCTATGAATCACAGTCGCTATTTTGTGTTGAACAGCCTGAACGATTTTCGCACGCGCCAGCGCCATCGCTGTGTGTGGAATAGTCGCGAACAATTATTTCATCTGGCGATCAACCACCAGCCGCGCCTGCCTGGCCAAGGGCAAAAAAATGGCGACGACTGGCCCGCGTTTGATCAATGGAAAAACGCCCAACCCCTGGCGATGGATCAATTCCAGCAGCTCGGTTTCCTATCTCCTGAGCGCGACCAGCTTTACTACGCACGCAGCTGGCAACAGAAGCTGGAGTTTGATCGCCGCCAAGCACTCAGCGATGCAGATCAGGCAACCCTGCCAAAGTTGGACGGCTGCGGGCCGGTGCTGGTCAGCAGCGAACAATTGCAAGCCGATAGCATCGCTGCACTGCTGCTGGAGCCAGTGACTGCCACTGAGGGCAGCAAGTTTACTGATCTGCATCTGGGTGGCGATGGTCGTGTCGCGCTGATCGAAAGTGATGGTGCAACGACTGTGGGTCTGCGCGTGGTGCATCTGGCCAAGCGCTGGCAGCTTAGCTTGCATTGGCCGCTGGCTGATTGGGGCGTGCCCAAGCGCTGTTGGGTGGATCAGCAAAATCGTATCTGGGTGGCGAGCGATGTGCGACTGCTGTTATTCGAAGGCGAACCGCTGCCGCAGGATTATCGCCCCTGGGTGGATAGGTTCGAGCCACTGTTTATCAACCCCCATCCGTTGCGGCTGATCGACAATCTGCCGCTGCCGCCCGGCCATGAAGTGATGGCGCTCTGTGCCAATGCGCAGCAATTGCATCTGTTGCTGCTGCACAGCGCCGCGCAAACCCAGGAGTTGTTGACGCTGGATCTCGTCCACTACCATGCCCAGCCGCAGCGACGCCCGCTGCCCGAATTGCCGCTGGTGACCGATATCGCCTCAGTGGAAAAAGACCGGCTATTTGCGCAATTTTTTACCCCGCCCGAGGAAGTGAAGCACTGCGATTTTGTTTGTCTGCTGATCGAGAGCGATCAGGACGAAGGCAAGCAATTGCGCATTGAGGCGCGCGCTTATCCCATGGACAGCCAGCTCAGCGTGCGTTTTGTGCAGGGCGATACCAAAACCATTCGCTATCTCACCCGCACTGGGCCCACCCGGGTTTTGCCGCTACCGCAAACCCGCTACCGCAGTGCCGGTCGCGCGCGCCTCACCCGCGTGCTGGACAGCGGCGCACCCGATACCTGGTGGGACCGGATTTATCTGGATGCGAGTATCCCCAGTGGCTGCTGTTTGCGCATCCGCGTCAACGCCTACGAAGATTTCGCCAAGCCCGCTAGCGACTGGCAGCTACAGGCGGCGCCCTTGAAGTTGCCCATCACCAGCGAATTGCCGTTTTACCAAAGCCGCTTTGATGCGCAGGTAAGCCATCAGGGTGTGTTTGAAATTTTACTGCAGCGCGAAACCGGCGCCGTGCGCGATATTCGCGGCCGTTATCTCCAGCTTGAAATTGAACTGCACGGCGATGGTCGCCACACGCCAGTGATTGAATGCTTGCGCGTTTGCTATCCGCGCCAGTCCTGGCAAGAGCAGTTTCTGCCGCCGCTGTTTCGCCAGCAGGAATCGGTATCCCTGCCAGCGCCCAAGGTGACTAAGGATGAGCCAGACCCGGTGCCCGCCAACGGCGCCGATTTTCGCGAGCGCTTGCTCAGCTCCCTCGATGGCATGTTCAGCCCCTTGGAGCGGCGCATCGCTAGCTCTGAATCCTGGCTTTTACCTCAAGGCTCTCCCGGCACGCAGTTGCCTGCATTGGCCGCCATGCTTGGCGAGCGTTTGCCCAGCCATTGGCCGGACAGGCGCCAGCGCATCTGGCTCGCGTGCATCAGTGAATTGCAGCGCTGGAAGGGAACATTACGCGCGCTTTGTCTCGCACTGGATATCGCCACCGATGGCGCCCTGGCAAGCGGGCAGGTGATCCCGCTGGAAAATTATTTTATGCGCCGCACCCTCGCCACCATTCTCGGTATCGACATGGACGATGCCGCTCATCCGCTCACCTTGGGCACTCGCCAGAGCGGCAATTCACGGGTCGGTGAAACGCTGATGTTGAGCGATGAACACTCGCGTGATTTTGTCGCCCTGCTCGCACCGGAATTATTGAGCCAAAGCGACAGGGAAACGGCGCGCAAGTTTATCGATGACTACGCACAGCGGCTGAGTGTGCTCGTCCACCGTGATGCGTTTATGCATCTGGATAGCATCGAGCGGGTACTGGCCGATTTTGTCCCCGCTGCTGTGAAAATAAAAATCATCCGAACCGACAAGCCCTTTGTGCTTGGCTTATCGCCCCTGTTGGGCATAGACACTTACCTTGAACCCGCCCGCGAAGCGCGCCGCGTGGTGTTGGACGATACCTCGCTGGGCCGCGAAGGCCTGGTGCGCAACAACGCCAGCTTTTCACCGCGCGATCAATTAGTTGCTGCGCCCGTCAGCACAGGAGGAACTGCATGAGCCAATACAATGCTGAACACAGCTTGAGTGAACGCGTGGAGCTGGATGCCCAGTTGGCGCAGCCACTGGAGCGGGTGAATTACACCGCAGGGATGATGCTCAGTTTGCCCGCCATCAATGCCGAGCAGCGCTATCACCGCCAGCGGGTGAATCGCCTGCAATATTGGTTTCAGGGCGCGGGCACGCTACTGGGCTTGGCGGTAAAGCAAGTCGCCGCCGTCACTGCCGAGGCAGGTGAAGATCAAAGTCTGCGTCTGGTGGTTTCGCCGGGTATCGCCATCGATGGACTGGGGCGCGAACTCTTATGCCATGAGCCCTACTGCGTGAACCTGCGCGATTGGCTGGAGGCGCAGAAAGCCAGCGACAGCGCCTTTTTGCAAAATGCCCTGACGCTGGATAAAAGCGCGATTCAATTCAGCGTCACCATCCGCTACCAAGCCTCTTCATCCGGCTTACAACCGGTACTGGCGCGCACCATCAACGGCGGTATCGATCCGGTGCAGCCCAGCCGCGTAAAAGATGCGCTGTTGCTGGAAATTTTGCCGCTCAGCAATCAGGTGCGCTTCCCAACCGCAGCGCCAGACGATGAATCACCCGATGAAGAGCTGCCCGCTGCCGATGAACCGCCCGCGACCAGCACCGTCTTCCGGCGTGCCGGTTTGGCGCAGCAGCCGCTCGATACTGAAGCACCGGAAACCTGGCTTAGTAAAACCGAACAAGACCATATCGCCGCATTGGAATCCGAGCGCGAACGACAACTGGCGCGCCTGCAATTGCAATTGCTCTACGGTCCGCGTAGCGATGTAGGCGCCCTGGAACTGGAGGGGCAGTACGAGGAGTTGGCGCGGGTGCTGCTAGCGGTCATCGAAATTCCGCTGCGCCCCGGGTTGCTTCCCGCACTTAGCCCGATTTTGCACCCCGCATCGATTCGCATTAACAACCTGATTCGTCCCTTTATCACCACGCCCGACCAGTTGCGCTGGCTGTACCTGCAGGAGAATGCATCATGAGTTTTCTCGAAAGCCCGTTTAATCCCATGGCGACCTTTGAAACCCAGGCGACGCTGAGCAGTACCGCGCACCTTGATCCCAAATTATCGCGCACCCACTACTACGATGGCCGCTTGCTCAAAGCCTCGGATCTAACCCGCGACCAATTTTATTTAGACGAGCGTTTGAATGAAGTCGGGCGGGTGCTAGGGCAGGGCGTCGTGCGCGGGCTGCAGGTCACACTCAATCCCGACCGCAGCCTGACGATTGCGACAGGTTTGGCGATTGCGCCCTCCGGGCGGGTGCTGGAACTGGAGCAAAAAGTTGAGCGGCTAAACCTCACCGACGATGCGCTGATCAATAGCAACAATCCCAACTATCGCTCCCTCGCCGCCGGGCTTTATGCGTTAGTGATTCGCTACGCGCAAAAAGGTGTGGGCAGCGCCGAAGTGTTCCCCAAAGATCTGGAGAGCAAGCGCGGTTTTTATTTCAACGCCTATGAAGAAGGCGTTGAATTTGCGCTGCAAAAATTGGCGCAACCGCTGCCGTCAGAGCAATTACAGCAAATGCTTTCCGATGAGTTCTCGCTCTATGCGCGCGCGCAACTGGTGCGCCCGCTGCTGGTGAATAACCCCGGCCAGCCAGTGGGGTTGGATGAAAATTCGGTCGCGTTGGGATTATTGGCAGTGGAGCAGGGTGTGCCCCAGTGGTTTGACCAGGGTTTGTTACGCCGCCCTTTCCGCAGTGCCCAAATACAGAATTATCTGCAAATCGATTTGTATAACCACTACGACGAATTGCTGCGCGCGCTACTGGAGCAGCGCCAACCCTTGCCCAACCGCGACCAGTTTTTGGCGGCGCGGTATTTTTCGGTATTGCCACCCGTGGGCGCTATTCCCAAAGGTGCGCTCGATCCAGTCAACGGCTACCAGCATTTTTTCCCCGCAGGTTATGAAGTGAGTATTTCGCCGCTGCGCGAAGATGATGTCGCGGCGGTAGTGCAGCAGAGCATGGCGTTGGAGCCGATTGATCTGCAGCGCGACAGGGATGTCGACATCATGATCGCTGTGGTGTTGGACGATCTGGACTTCGCGTTTGTCGCGCGTCAGTTGCAACACCTGAATAGCGATAAAAAGGATTTTGTTCATCCACCGCATCTGGATGAATTTTTTCTCGGTAATGCCAGCCTCAACAGTGCCGCCTCCGACAATCCATCACTGTGGAAAAATATGTGGGAAAAAACGCGCCGTGTATTTTATGTGCGCCGTCCGATTCGCGTAGCAGAAACCCAAGTGAGCGCCGTAGTGCTCGCCACGGGTGACTATGAAGAATTAAAAAATTCGAGTGTTATGCAGCAACAAATAAATGATGCAAAAGCCAGCATCGTGAAGATGGAAAAAAATCTCGCCAACACGATTAATGAAAGAGAGACAGCGCTTGCTGCGGGGGCGTTATTACAAAAACAAGTCGATACCCTCAATGCTGATCTGGAAAAAGTCCGTGCCGAAGTAACAGCGCTCAAGGAGAGCGGCGCATCAAGTGAGGAAGTAGAAACGCTAACCCAGCAGCTGGCAGCTGTGCAAAAAGAGTTTGAAACCGCACAAAAACAATTAACTAACGCGCAAACGCAAGTACAAACAGCTCACGCGGAATTTCATCAGTTGCAGCAGTTTATCGTTGGCATTCTGGAACCGCAGCCAATCAAGTGGGAGAGTTTGGAGTTGCTCGCCAAACTGCGCTCCTCCGATGATGGCGAGGCACAGGAGGCGATGAAAAAATTGCTGGAAGTGCTCAGCGCAGACAGCGATAACCAACAGCTGCTAGTGCAGCTGCTCACACTCATGCCCGCGCGCTACGATTCGCTCAATTGGCCGAGTTTGCTCGTTACCTTCGAACAAAAACAATTCAAAGATTTACGCGAACATCTGCGCGTCGCTGAGCCTACCAGCTACCCGGCGCTGATGTTGAAATTTGCCGAAAATGCACCTTTTCCGGTGGAGTTACAAGGTGCCTGGAAAAAACTCGCGTCACAATTGCGGCGCAGAGGAGGTTAATCATGGCGGATCAATCGATTGTGATTTCTCCGGTATATGGCAGTGCCGATATGCAGCGGTTGAATTTCATCGCCGGGCGCAGTTTGTCGCAGCAGGAATTTGCACTTATGCAGCGCTATGTGGATGAGCGCTGCGAAGATTTATTAGTCGCGCGCCAGCCGGGTATTGTGTATGGGTTGGATGTGCAAGCCCCGCAAACCAAAGAAGAATTTAGCAATACTAGTGTGCGTATTAATCCCGGTGTGGGGGTGAGCTGGTCGGGGCGCGTGGTCAGTATTCGCCTGCCGCTGCATGTCAAATGGGATGAACTGCGGCAGGAGCATCTTGCGCGGCAAGTAGCGGAAGGCGATGAGCCTCCAGCAAAATTGCCCGACGGATTTTATTTCCTCACCCTGCGGCGGCAAGTTCGCATTCTCGATGAAATCAAAAAAACCGATCCCTGTACCCGCACGGAATTAGATCCACTACGCGATACCCGCGTCGCCACCTTGGCACAATTAAATTTGCAGCCGCTACCTTTTGAAAGCACTTGGCTGGACTACAGCCGCCAGCGTGTGGCCATGCAGGTGTTTAAACTGTTGCTCGGCAGCCACCCGTTAACACAGCCGGTATCTTGGGAAAAATCCCCTCCGGAATATACGGCGGATGATGAAGAAACTGGCGGCTTGCTGGCAGAAAATCCGCACGAAATAAAACTGGCTTTAATTAAAGTCGTAGACAATATCCCGCAGTGGGTAGACCCACAAGTCGGCCGCTTACTTGCACGCGACAACGCCGTGCAAATGGCAATGCTGGATTATTGGCACAGTATTATCAGTGCGCCCGCGCGATTTAGATTGGACGGCGAACCAGTTGAACTGGATAAGAAAAAAAATTTGCAGCAATTATTGGATGTGGATTATTTGCCTGCCGCTGGAAAATTCCCCGAGCAGCTTATTAGCAATGTGGCGGGCAAGGTGGGAAAAAATCACCTGCAGTGGCAGCGCCCGGAATTGGATTTTTTTGCCTATGGTTTGCAAATTGAATTGGTGCCTGTCCCCGCCAATAGTGTGATGGGTGTTATCCGTCAGGAATTGTCACGCGGGCTAATTGATTTAAGCGGTGTGGAAATGGATCGCCTGCGTTTGATGGTCGCGGTGAATCCCGATGACTATCATCCGCAGTTGTTAGATTTGCCGGAAGTCGATAAAAAATTGGTGATGGAGGATTTGGTTAACACGCAATACCAAGCCTATCTCGCCTATAAGGCTTGGGCGGAAGCCTACTGGAATCTCTACCATAAAATTGAAGTGCGGGCGCCCAAAATAGTACCGAATTTAACCCTGAAAACACGCGCGATTTTTTCCGGACTGTATTTAACCCATATTCCGGAGGGCGCTTTTGCAGACTTAAAAAACCAGCGGGCCCTAAGACGTGAGCTGGCAATTCCCGATTATTCACCCGCACCCAAAAAAGCGGCGCAAATCCTCGGCGAGTTACAAACTCGTCGCAGTGAAGAATTGCGTGCACAAGGTAATCCGCCCGCAAGTACAGCCGATCTCCCGCGCCCCTGGAGTTTACTGGAGCCCTTGCTAAAAGCTATGGAAGAGCCCGTTTATGAAGAAGTGGAAAAGCCGGAAGGCGATGGCTTAATTGCTGAGCGTATAGATACTCGTGAAGATATCGAAGAAATTGAAAAATTTATTTTGCGCACTAATCAGCTCATTGATGAAGTGCGCGATTTAATGAGTGCGCAGCGGCAGCAGCTGGATTCTATTACAGTGTCTTTCTCCACCTTGACAGGAGGTATTCCTGGCGATGGTACTGGTCTTAAGCTGATGCGCTGGTCTGACAAACTTTCATTCTCTGCAATAGCGAAACCGGTATAGGGGGCTAGTAAAATGGCGGACAAATTCAAAACAGATTTCAGTGCAGTTGGTGCGTTTGGAAATCTTGGCCAAATAACGGCGTTATCGGTAGCCCCAATTAACGCAACCTTCCTCGAAAAAAACTTCGTCAATATCCAGCCAGCGCGTCAGGTAGAAGCGCTAATAAATATCCGTCCACAGGTGCAGGATATATTTAACAAAAATGAAACCCTTCCAGTTAAAGAAATCGAAAAAATTGTCCCTGATAAGTTTGGCGTGTTGGGGCATATTGATCCCTCACGCCAGTTGTTGGTGGATGCGCTGGCAGGCATTGCCAGTCTGCGCGACCAACTCAAACTTGCCGGGAATAATGCTGAAAATGAAGCGAATACGGTTATTACCAAGGCCAAGAAGCTGGTAGACGAGATTTATCAACGCAATGATGTCGAAGACCTTGGCATAAAGGCAAGTTATTGGGCCTCTTTTAATAAGCTAGGCGTTCCATTGGCAACAGTTACTTATCAAGGAGCCGATGCACAACCTGCAAGTATTAATTTGTCAAGAATTGCGGATATTCCCTTGGAAGTGGATCAAAACCCAAAAGTCCAGAATGCATCTCTTTATTCTGCTGCACTTTTTTCGGTGGGCAATAATATGCGCAACGATCTTCGCGAGGTAGATAGCCTGCACGGCATGTTGATGCGGCTGCAGGAAAATTTAAGTCGCGCGTTAGCTGCTAAAAAAAATAAATTAACCAAACTCGACCAGGAAATACCCGAGCGCCAGCGCGAATTGGCCAATCTGGATCAGGCGCGGTTGAAAGCGCTGGGCGAGAGCAAAATGGTGGCTGCGTTGGTGGAAGAAAACTGGCGCAAAGTGGAAGCGGATTATCGTAGACGCGAAAAAATTCTCACTAATCATCGCGGTATTTATTTTGCGCGCGCGAGTGAAACACCCGTAGGTAAATCTACGTTATTAGATGTCGATCTGCGTTACGGGCGTTTGGAAGATTTGGTGCCCGGCACGGCAATCAGCCATTTGGAATTGCCCGATGATGTAGAACCCTACATTGAAACCATTGCCGATATGCCTATCGTCAATTGGAAGTTTTTTAATTCCTACTGGAACCAATTGCCCGCGCGCCTAACCGTGTTGAAATGGTTGGACAACCGCCGCATGCGCTTGGGTTATCTCGCGCAGCAGCCGCGCCAGGTCGCCAGCAAATTTAACGGGCTGATGCAATCCCATCAGGCCATTTTGCAAGACTACGCGCGTTTTACTATTCAGGGTGACAAGACTCTGCAAACGTTTTATCGCGAGGCGGTACAGATCATTTCGCTGGAAGATTTGCTCACTGGCACGCCGCACCAATTGCGCGGGCGCGCCCAACATTTTCGCAATCAGTTGGATCAGGCTACACATTTATTGCTCAGCAGCTTGCAATCAGTAACGCCCAGTTTGCGTTTGGATTGGGCCACCGCCGCCGAGTTGGATCAGTTGGATTTACGCCAGCCCAACAGTTGGCCGGGTATGCAGCAAGCCAAGCTAAGCGACCTGAGTGAAATGCGCACGCTGGTGGAATTGGTGAGCTGGTGGTGGCGGCAATTAAATGAAAATGCCACCAGCGCCGCCGTTACAGCGCTGCGCAATCTATTGCGCGCTGCACTCATGGTGTCGGTGGGGGATGACCCCAAAGAAATGCTGCACGGCTATTTACAGGCAATCCCGGTGCGCTTTCGCGCGGGCGAATTGGTGCGCGCTACTTTGAATCGCCACGCGGCGATAGGCACCGAATTGCAATTGGTCAATGAACGCGATCAATTAGTCGGAAAACTGCATGTGGAAGATGCGGACGAGCGCGGTGCGGTATTGCGCATCGCGCAGGTGTACAACACCGAAACTGTGCAAGCCGATGCGCAATTTGCGTTGGTAGGCGTTAAGCAGGCACTGCGGAGTTTTGTATGAGTCTGGCCAGTGTGCAGATCAATCAGTTGCGTCTGCGCGGCGATACGCGCGCTAAAACGTCATTGCTTGCATCACTGGATTCACAGCGCTGGCCGGGTGAAGACGACCCACGCATTATTTTTATCAACCGCGTACAAGTGAAATCGCCGTGGTGGATGTTCGCGCGCGAATTGGCGCAACAAAGTGAAGTGGAGTATCGCACCGCCGTGACGGTGCTGCAGGCGAACGCGGCCAGTAATGCGATTGTATTTACGAGCGAAGCCAATTTGGTTGTGCAGATACTGGTGAATTTATCCCGCAATCAATCTCCCTGGTATCAGCAAACCTGGCTGGCGCAGACACAGCTTGCCGCTGAACCTATGGCGGTATTGTTGCATCGGCCGGTATTGGTTCCGGAAGTATTACAGCAACTAAATCAGCGGCAAATGCTGGCGGATTTTTTTGTGCGCTGTTCGGAAACGGATTTGCAAAAATTATTAACGAGCTTGCAGGGCTTTTTAGCTGTTGGTCTGCCGGTTTCTTCCATGAGTGTTAATACGACAACTGCATCGAGCAACTCTTCTGCGCGCGATAGCAAAAAAAACTTGCCGCTGGTGCAATTATACTGGGCTGGCAATTGGTTGCCGCTATTGCTGACACACGCGCAAAACAAAAACGCACAACAACTCGTGCTGCAATTAATTGCCTGTTTGGGGTTGTGGCGTTTTTCACCGCAGCAGTTGCGCACTCCGGCGGCCTGGTCGCTGTGGTTGGGTGCATTGACGGATAAAGCCAGTGAAATGAATTTTCCAATTGCCGGTGCAGATCACGCCAGCCCATTAAGTATTCCGCATCCATCTTCGCTCACATCTGCAGCAGCAGATAATTTTGTGCCATATGACGCGCTCACAACCAGTGCAACCAATGGTTTGATTCGAGCAACGGGGCCAGTCGAAAACGACAACTCTTCATCAGCAGCATCGCTGCAAGTTGTGACAGAGGTTTTTAACGATAGCGAAGCGGTGGATGGATCTGCAGGGGCGCATTATCGCTACATCCAGCAGGTCGGATTTTTATATTTCATTAATTGGCTGCGCGATTTCGACGGCATCAGTAACGTGTCTGCACCTTTCTCGCCCTGGTTGTGGTTGGCATTACTGCAGCGCGATTGCTGCCGTGTTTGGCAAGTGCCTGTCGATGAATCTTTGCAGGCATTGTTGTTAGAGGTTGGCGGCTTGGGTGAGCAGGATTTACATGAAAGTACGGATGAATTTGTTGTTGCAAGTTTGCATTCAGCGCGCGAATTTTTGCAGCGCCGCATGCGTGATTTTCATTTGGAGGACTACGACTGGCTAGCGGTGCCAGCGCGCGTACAACTGGAGCAGGCCTATCTGCAAGTCTATCTGCATGAATCCGCTGTGCGTTTGGATTTACGCCTTGCAGGCTTGGACCTTAATCCCGGCTGGGTGCCCTGGTTGGGGCGGGTAATTTATTTTCATTTTGGTCAGTATCCTGAATCTCAGCGGGAGCATTTATAGATGACTAGCCTGAAGGAACACGCTCAAATTTTACAACCAGCGGTGGCACCTATCGATTTGGAACTTTGGGTGTGTGGCAGTATCACCTGGTTTATGCAATCGCAACTACAAGCGCCCGCTGATTATCTTCCCGCGCCTTGGGCGCAACAACTCGCACGACAACTTACACCGCACTACACGCAACAATTTACACCACCCTCACCGCAACAATTCGCGGGGAAGATGGAGCGTTCCCCGCATTCAATAGATGAATCTACTCTGTCTTTCCTCGCATCTCGCTTGCCGCAATTGTCGGTCGCGGAGCTGGCGCTGCCAGTGAGTGTGCAGCGGCTGATTGCGCAAGAGTTGTTAAATAAATCGCAGTTATTTGTCGTGGCTTTTTGTGCGGCATTGAATAATCACTATGAACTCAATCTTGCGCTGCAGGAATTGCAAGGCGAGCAGAATTCCAGTGCGCAAGGGCAGGGTTGGCCGCGTTTGTATTTGCTGTGTGATCTGTTGCGGGTTATTTGTGGTGCGGAGATTTCGCCATCGGTTATGGCGCAATGGCCGTTAGTGCGCTGCGGTCTGCTGCAGCTGCACGGCAACGGGCCATTAGCACTCGCCAGTGTGCAACTCAATACGCATTATTGGCAGGATTTGCTGGATGAACATCAGGCACGCGCATCTTTAACGCTCGCGAATGACTTAACAGCGTTTGCTAATAAAACGACAACACCAAGCCCGCATTCCAACAACGAAACCAACATCGGCGCCGACATGGCGGTGGCGATGCGTTTGGGTGAGTTGCGGCAGTTGCATCTATGTGGCAGCCGCTGTGCTGCACTTGGCTGGTTACAACATCTGGCGCTGTCGCTGGATAAAACGTTGGTGTTACCCGTTGGCGATAGCCTGCCCGGTCATTTGGATTTACTCTGCATTGCGCATCAATGGCTGCCTGTTATTGAGATCAACGATGGCGTTAGTTCGAATAGGGTTGATGAAAGAGCCGATGAAATATCGCCACGGGTGATTCTGCATGCATCGCCGCTGGGCGTTGCGCAATTGGCGCAATTGCAGCAACAGCCGGGCGCACTCGTCTATCACTTACCGGTCAGTGCACGCCAGGAACGGATCATCGCCTGGCAACGCTGGGTTACTCCGGTGCAAGCAGAAGAATTTGCGCGGCGTTGGTTGATCGCGCCTGATGAGATACATCCGCTCGCCGCCAGCCTGCCTCGCGCCCACTGGCAACAGTCCCCCTCTGATATGTGTACAGGAATTGCTAACGCGCGTAGGAAATTAGCGCCAAGTCATTTGCAAAATCTCGCTTTTTTAGTGCCCCAAGTGGTAACTGATCAGGCGCTGGTACTCAGCCCGAAAATTCACAGTGAGTTAACGGCGCTGCAAATGCGTTGCGAACAGCGTGAAGAAGTATTTCACGCATTAGGCCCGGCGCTGGCGGGTGCTGGACACGGCGGTGTTAAAGCGCTTTTGTATGGCGAGAGTGGAACCGGTAAAACGCTTGCGGCGCTGTATCTCGCGAGTCAATTGGCAGCACCACTGTATCGCTTGGATTTAGGTGCGGTATTAAATAAATATGTGGGCGAAACCGAAAAAAATATTCACCAGTTAATGCTGGAAGCAGCAGAAGGTGATTTTATTTTGTTAATTGACGAGGCCGATGCACTTTTTGCCAAGCGCGGTGACGGCGACAGTGGTGGCGAACGTTTTGCCAATATGCTTACCAATTATTTACTCGCACGCATCGAGCAACATCCCGGCATAGTCTTGATGACGACGAATGGCTTGGGGCGTATCGACAGCGCTTTTATGCGCAGATTTGATCGCGTCATTGAATTTCATCCACCCACATTGGATGAGCGGACGCGGCTCTGGCAAAACCATTTAGGCGCGCGTAGCCCCGGCGAGCAAGCCTGTAAACAACTGGCGAGCCTGTGCGATTTAAGTGGCGGTTTTATTCGCAACGCGGTGCTTGCTGCAGCGGCAGATATTCCGAATCAGCAGCAGCCGCGCCTGACTTTTGTGGTTCTGCTGCAGGCTATAGCGCGCGAGTATCGCAAATCGGGAAAACCTTTGCCTCCCAAGTTGCTCAACCAATTAAATCAAGTTGTACCCGATCAAGGTGTGCCTGATCAAGTCTTAACGGGCGACATGCCTTTGGTTAAGGCGGTGCTGTCATGAGCCAGACCCAATCGCTACGGAAAAAAAATTCAGCGGATAATTCGACGCAGCCACTACAGCGCAGCGGCACAAAAAATAACAGTGAGGCACTCGATAAAAAAGCCGCGAGCGCCGCTCAACAAGATAATGCACCGCTGCAAAAAAAGGCCTATCGCTCTGCACTTTCTTCAGGGCAATCAGCCGTGCAAGACGAGCCGCGTTTGCAAACCAAACTCAGTGTCAGTACCCCCGGCGACAGCCACGAACAGGAAGCCGATCGCGTAGCCGACGAAGTGGTGAGCCGCAGTGCGGCGCCTGCGCAGCAAGAAAATAAACTCAATCCCGGCAGCACCAAACCGGAAAATAATGCGAGCAATCCGCAATCCTTACAAACCAAAATTTCACGCATGGTAGAACCTGCGCCAGCCGCAACAGAAATTCCACAAACAGAATCATCGCCAGCGGAAACAGCTGCCGATAATGAGCAGGGTGTGAGCGCGGAAGTGGAGCAGCAAATCGCCGGTTTGCGCGGACAGGGCGAGCAGTTACCCGAGCACGTACGCACAGAAATGGAAAGCCAGTTCAATCACGATTTTTCCTCAGTTTCCATTCACAACGACAGCACCGCCGATGCACTCTGCAAACAATTAAGTGCGCGCGCGTTTACTGTTGGTAGCGATATATTTTTCGCCTCTGGCGAATATGCACCGGATTCGCAGGAGGGAAAACGTTTGCTCGCGCATGAATTGACGCATGTGGTGCAGCAGGGCAGTGGGGTTACGAGGAAGATTATGCGGGATGAAGTAGCTGCACCAGCAGAATCATCTGGAACACCTGCGGATGGGTTGGTAAATAGAACATCTAAAACTATTAACTTTGAATCGGTAAGAATTCCTGCATTTAAGGGTGACGCTCATAGAGGTGAAATTTATGATGGATGGGAATTGAGACGTTCTAAAAATTACACTGGATCGAGACCATCTGATCAGCAAGCGGTTTGGCAACGCGGTATAGCCACTGCCCAAATTGAAGAGCAATTGCGCCAGAAAGCTGATGCCAGAAATATGACACCAGTATCGGGGCAGTATCTATTCAGCGCGCCAGCGCGACCAATAACGACAGGAAGCGCTCACGTAGCAAGGGGACAGCGACATTTTTATATCGGCACATTGCGCGAAATTGCTCAAGCTTCCAGCGCTCCCGCATGGAACCGCCGCGCCAGTGCAACTGCCAGTATGGAAGTGGATCATATTGTAGAAATGCAAATTTCTGGGTTTCCAGAAGGTGGACGCGATCGTGTCCATGAGATTGAGAATATGGAGTTGCTGGAACGGAGACCAAATAGAGATTCAGGCAATATCATTACCACAGATATAAACGAGAAAATAACGCAAATTCTGGGCAATGCGGAAAAGAAAAATATTCTCGAATATTCGATTCCCAGCTTAAAAGATCAGGCGAATCTAGATAGAAAGTACAATTTGGTTCGATCAAATTATGATTTGATATTTTCCGGGTATGAAGCACGAGGAGGTTTTCATGTTAACGAACAAAGTTTCTGGGCGAGATCTGAAATTGAAGCTGGCCAGCACCTAAACCCTATGGAGCCAGCTAGTTTCGCCGAATTGGGCCGAGACGGACACGCTTTGGTTTTTCCAACTACTGCTGGTGGAATTGGTAAGCATTTCGCATGGGATGGCAGTAGAACCTCTCCGGCCGATGCAAGTGAGCGAGAGTGGTTTAAACCCTTTACTGTAATTGCCAAAAGATTTTATACCAATTCCGATCAAATGAATCTGTGGTTCGGTGAATTTGATCTACAAATTCCTGCCCAACATCCCAGATTTAAGCCCGTTACTAAAACAATTTATGTTGATCGAATTCCGGGAACCAATTTGGCGGGAAGGTTAAGCCAGACACAAGTAAGACGCTCCGTCGAACGGCTTGAGGTTAAGGCAGCTAGCCCTATTCAGATGAACGATGTGGGTTTTGAGGATGGAAGTGGATTTGTCATGGCTGGTGAAGTAATTCCGACAATTCCATTTTTGCAGAATGCTAATTTGAACTTCAGGTTTGCCGAGGGCGAGCTATATGTATATCGCACCTTCAGAGCAGATGATTTAACTATTCCCAGCCCATTTAGCATTAGTAACTCAAGTCTTACTGTATCAATAAATACCGCAAATGGTTTGCAAGTTGACGGAGCTGTTGATTTTGGCATTGAGCAACTCGGGAACGGTAGTGTAAGTGGCTCAGTCAACGCATTGGGTGAATTTGCAGTTGCGGGCGAATTCAATTTTGACGATAGAATTTTTGGCGAAGGCACAAATGCTCAAGTTCGAATGGGGTATCGTGATGACGAATGGAGTATGGGAGGTACTATTACAATACCCGAAGGAAAGGTACCTGGAATAAGAACCGCAACAATCAATGTAGATTATTCGCAAGGAAGTAGATTTTCAGCGCGAGGTGAAGCACAGCTTAGTGTTCCGGGTGTGGAAAGTGGAACTCTCGAAATCACCTACAACGAAGAAGAAGGCTTTGTAATTGGTGGCCAATTTAATCTCTCACAAGGTCGCGGTATTCGCGGCGGACAGATCAGCGCGCGCGTGCAAGAAAAACCGGATGGTAGTGGTTATGCTGTTTCAGCACACGGTGAAGCGCAACCCGATATTCCCGGAATTAATTCCAATTTAATTGTGGATTACAACGATGGCGCTTTCACCGCTGAAGTGTCGGCAGATTATTCGCGAGGAATGTTATCCGGACAAATTCATGCAGGTGTCACCAATCGCACAGTGAATGAAGATGGAACACTCGCAGAAACAGCATCAGACAATAATGAATTGGTTGTGTTTGGTGATGGTGAATTAACGATTCAAATTGCGCCTTGGTTACAAGGTACAGCGGGTGTTCGTTTTGCTCCAAATGGAGAAATAACAGTCATTGGTCGAATTGAATTGCCGGGTGATTTGGAGATTTTCGCGCGGCAGGAAATTAATCGTTCGATTTTTAATATTGCCGTGCAAGCGCCCATTTTCCCCGGCGTTGTTGCTGAAATTGGCGGCGGTTTGAGTGCGACCGCGGGCATTGGCCCCGGTGTGATCGATCAGTTGGCGTTGCAAATTGAATACAACCCCGCGCATGAAGACGACACACATATTACCGGCGATGCGCATTTAAATATTCCGGCTAATGCCGGTTTGCGTTTATCGGTGCGTGCGGGAATAGGTTTGGGAATTACCGGTGCCAGCGCCACAGGCGGTTTGGATATTGGCGGTACACTCGGTATTGAAGGCGCGGCCGAGGCCGGAGTGCATGTGGATTGGACACCGGCAACTGGTTTGGATATCTCTGCAGTACTTGGCGTACATGCCCAACCTAGTTTCACTTTTGATATTGGTGGTTATGTAAGTGTGCGTGCGCTGGGTTTTGAAGTTTATGATAATCGTTGGGAATTTGCTTCATACACTTTTGGTTCTGATTACCGATTTGGTATTCGATTACCAATCCATTATCACGAAGGTGAACCTTTTGAAGTCTCAACCGATGATATTGAATTTGAAGTGCCGGATATAGATACCGAGCAATTACTGAGTGGCCTGATAGAGAGGATTGCGTGATGATGAATCAATCAGCGACTGATAATAAAATCCAGCTCCAACTTTGCGCTGGAGTTGAGGCTCATGTGCGCGGCAATTTGCTCGCGGCAGAAAATGCCTACAAAGCGGTGTTGAATTTGGATGATGAAAATGCCATCGCGCACAACAATCTGGGTTTTATTTACGGGCAGCAAGGCGACTTGTCGGCAGCGCTGGAACATTTGCAAACCGCAGTAGAGATTAGTCCTGATTACGCCACTGCAATTTCCAATCTCGGGCAAATTTATTTTTCACTCGGCGAAGGTGAAAAGGCATTTGAATTCTTGGAGAGGGCGGTGGTGTTAGGTGCAGAGGATGCGCAAAACTGGCACAACCTTGCGCGCATTTCGCTTTTGGTGGGTAATGTTCAGCGCGCAGAATACGCCTGGTGGCGCGCACATAATCTGCGCCCCGAACTGGCTGATTATGTGGTGAACATGGGCATTGCGGTGGCGGCCCAGAACCGGTTCGCCGAGGCAGAAAAAATTTATCAAGCAGTTGTTGTGCAGCATCCGCAACATTTTAACGCGCTCTTGCAGTTGGGAATTTGCCAATTGTTGATGAAAAATTATGACAGTGCTCGCCACATATTATTGCGTGCCTTTCCCTTTAATCCTAAAGATGCGTCGCTGTTGCGGCACTTGGGTTTGGTGGAATTAACCTTGGGCGATAAAGCCGCAGCAGCAAGTTATTTTAGAGCGCTGGTGGGCGTGCGGCCTGACGATAGTAATGCGCGAGTGGATTATGCGTTGGTGTTGTTAGATTTGGGGGAGTGGGATGCGCTCGCTCAAGAGCGTGATCTGCTTCAGGCTGTGTCGATGCCGGATGATCGTATCAAACATTACCTGCAAATAATTAACGAGTCGCTTACATCTCGCGCCGTTCACTGAGATCAGTGAACGGCTTTGTAGCGAGACTTCTTGCAGCGAGAACTTCGGTTAGCTCCACGCCATAAACGGATTCAACACGCGGTACCAGCCAGTAAATTTTAGCGGCGCGTTTAACACCGTTAAACAAATACAATCTTCGTTTTGCAACGCGGTCGGGCTGTGCTTGTGGCTCGCATCGCGCGCGATAAAATCGCCTTCGTGATATACGCCCAGCTCGTCAGAATAGCCTCCACTCAAAATAACCGTGTACTCAAAACCTTTGTGTGTGTGCTTGGGAACTTTTGCCCCAGCACTGATTTTTTGTAGCGCAACCTGAAAACCTTTGACGTTGATCAGCGAGGTTAAATCAAACTTGCTGATTTCTTTCGTTTGGCGTTGCCAGGGTAACTCCGCGAGTGATGTAGGCAAGTAGCGCAGCAGTGGGTTAGTGAAATGCTGGGTAATTCTGTCACTTGGTGTGGATTCCATTTTTACGCGTACGGGCTCGATGCGGTCGTGCGGTTCCAGCGATGCCATCAATGCGTCGAATGCGTCCTCCTCAGTACTTGCCGGTTTGATGGTTTCCAACAGCGCCCCACCGAGGTGATTTAAATTCTTCACGTGCTGGCGGCAGTCGTGACAAAAACACAAATGCATCGCCACCGCAAGTGATTCAGGAACGCTGCAGCTTCCCGCTGCATAATTCATTAAGGTCATATCATCAGGATGATAGGCACTCATATTTCTTTAGCCTCAAACATAACACGTAATTTTTGCAGCGACAGGCGCAGACGCCCCTTCACTGTACCCAAAGGAATATTCAACTCCTCTGCCACTTCCTCGTGGGTTTTACCTTCGTAATAGACTTTCCGCAGAGCAATCATTTGCTCTTCTGGCAGTTTGTCGATAGCTGCTTTTACAAATTTTTCTGTCGATAAATTTTGGATCGAGCAGATAGTGGTGTCCTCGGTCGGAATCTGCCACAAATCTTCTGTCTCGATCACAATCTCCGCACGAGTACGGTTCAACTTACGTAAAATATCGATGCGCTGGTTGCGTGTGATGGTAAAGATCCAGGTCGAAACGGACGCAAGCGATTCGGTGTATTTACCCGCATTGCGCCATACGCTGGTCATCACTTCCTGCACCAATACTTCGGCGTGCTGGCTGAAGCCCTGGTTGATTGCATAGGCTTTTATACGCGGTGCGAAGTGTTGATAGATCGCACGGAATGCCGCCTTGTCATCATTTTCTGCAACACGTGCCAGCAGCGCACCCCAGTCGGGCGCGTCATTTGCGGCGGTAGAGTCATTCATCGACACAGCCTTTGTAGTCGTCATGTGAAGTCTCATTATCGCTTACCCGTGATTTTTAGATAGCCCTCGAACAACCTTTTACGAAGCGGGTTTTGCTACAGATCATTTATGTTGACACGGTTGTTTCACTTTGCAGATCGAGTAGCTTTTTTGGCATTGACCGTCATTTTTTAACCCCGTTTTTTGATCGCTGAAAAAAAATGCGGCGTATCTGATCTCGCTGTTATCGACCCGGCACGACGGGTTTTACCTTTTTTCAAACATTAATTACATGTTGATTTGGTCAACAAGAGGGTAAGGAAATGAAGCTAATCAGAGGTATTTTTCTCGCATTGCTCAGTCTGGTGCTCGTCGCCTGTGGGAGCGATGACAAAAAGAACGTGAGCGTTTCGGTTACTCCAATGACGGCCACTATTAAAGCCGGTACGACACAGACGTTTATGGCGAGCGTTACTGGCAGTAGTAATACTGCTGTTACTTGGAAAGTTGACCAAGCCAACGGTGGTAGCGTGACTTCAGCAGGTGTTTACACCGCACCGTTGACAGCGGGTAACTACACGGTGACGGCGACCAGCGCTGCGGACAGTAAAAAAAGCGCAACGGCGACTATCACCGTAACGCCGCTCGACAAAACCATGGTTCGCGTTTTCCATGCATCGCCTGATGCGCCCAAAGTGAATCTGTGGGTGAACGATGCCGTTGCTGCATCAGGTTTGGATTATCAAAAGTCCACTGGCTATCTCGCGCTGGACGAAGGTACTTATAAAGTCGCCGTTGAAGGTGTAATCCCCGGTGGCAACGCGGTCGTGATCGGCCCGGTCAATTTGCCGTTAGCGGGTAATACTGATTACGACGTGATTGCTGTGAATAGCGTTGCCAGCATCGAGCCGTTGGTTATTAGCGATACCGGTAGCCTTAGCGACACTACCAAAGTACGTGTGCGCGTAGCGCATCTGGCTGCTGCTGCACCTGCGGTGAAAGTATTCGTGACGGCTCCGGGCGCTGACCTTGCCGCTTCCGCTGAGCTGGGCAGTTTTTCATTTAAAGAGACCTTGGGCGCTGTTGAAGTTGCTGCCGGTGACTATCAAATTCGTGTGACCTTGGCGGACAACACGGTTGTATTCGATTCCGGCACTGTAAATCTTGCGGCCGGTAAAGATCTCCTCGTCGGTGCTGTACCCAATGTGGGCACCGGCTCATCGCCCATCAGCCTTGCAGTGCTGGACGGCAATGCAGTCGCAATTATCAGCGATAAAAATGCCGGTGCAGATTTGCGTGTAGTGCACAACTCTGCCGATGCGCCTGCGGTCGATGTCACAGCTAACGACGGTGCAACCCCCGCAATCGCCAATCTCGCCTTCCCCGACGCGACCGGATATCTGAATCTGCCCGGTGCGACTTACAACTTTAAAGTGACTCCTAATGCGGCAACTATGCCGGTCGTAATTAATGCCGATGTGCCGCTGATGAACGGCAGTGCTTACACGCTGATCGCTCTGGGTGCTTTGGCCAATATCGAGCCGCTGCTCCTGACCGATGACAACCGCTCAGTTGCGACTGAAGCAAAAGTGCGTTTGGTACACGGTTCTACCCTTGCGGGTAACGTGGACATCTATGTCACTGCGCCCGGCGCCGGTATTGTCACCGCAACCCCAGCATTTAGCGATATTCCATTCAAAGCCAGCACCGGTTATGTGAGCCTCGCGGCGGGTG
>CAZCJR010000035.1:0-41121 GCA_964499225.1 uncultured Cellvibrionaceae bacterium
GAACTCAAAGCCACCACCCGTGACATCCCCGATTACGATGTATTGATGAAGCAGCGCCTGCGCATTCTGGAACAACACAAGCTGGGCTTGAAGGAAATCCAGGACGTAATCGCGACCCTTAAACCACTCGACGGCGCGGTAGAATTTGTAGATTGGCTGCGCGAACGCTTTCAGGTCATCATCCTGTCAGATACATTTTATGAATTCTCCCAGCCACTGATGCGCCAACTCGGTTTCCCAACCCTGTTGTGCCACCGTTTGAATGTGGATGAGCGCGGTATGGTAGTGGGCTACACCCTGCGTCAACGCGATCCAAAGCGCCAATCAGTATTGGCTCTGAAAACCCTTTATTACCGCGTAATTGCTGCTGGCGATTCCTACAACGACACCACCATGCTGGGCGAAGCGGATCAGGGTATTCTGTTCCATGCACCGCAAAATGTGATCGAGCAATTCCCGCAATTCCCTGCAGTGCACACTTACGAGGATTTGAAGAAAGAATTTATTAAAGCGAGTAATCGTGAATTGAGTTTGTAGATCTTAAGTGCAATCAGGTTCTAAAAAGGCAGACTAACCCTCTGCCTTTTTCATTTTTTGAAACTGACGTGATGAATTTTAAGATCATGGCCAAATCAGATTGGATAAATAAGGCGCTAGCCAACAAATCCTTTCATAGCAATAACAATAAGTGCCCCAACTGCCATGTAGTAAAGTAGTTCATTGGAAGTTTGAAGTGACATTTTCATATGGCCTCCTTAAATCTTCAGTGAAAATGAATATTTGCTATTGCATTAATCAAGCTGCTTTCTCTGATTGTAGGTTGCTTGGTCGAGCAAGTGGTAGAGGAAACTTAAAATGTGTTCCTTTGTGCTGTTTTGATTCGACGTGGATCACACTACCGTGCAGTTCCAAAATCCGTTTTACAATAGCCAAACCTAAACCGGTACTTTGTTGATGAAACTCAGAGGTTTTTTGCGCGCAGTAGTAGCGTTCAAAAATATGGGGGATATCTTCTTCTGCCAAACCAATACCGGTGTCTTGTACTCCTATCACTACGTTACTGGATTTATGCGTCAGGGTTAACTCTATGCTGCCATTCTCGGGCGTGTACCGGAGTGCGTTATCGATAAGGTTTTCCAGCACTCGCTCGATCAAGGCAATATCGGCGTTGACCATATACAACTGATCCGTTTTTGGTGTGCTTAGCGAAATCTGTTTTTGTTGGGCCGGCAACGAATATTTTTGCACTACATCCTGCAGTAGTTCCGCGAGTGAAAAGTTTTCCAGTTCCGGCATCACACGCCCTGCGTCTAACTTACTCAATTCAAATAATTCTTTTACCAATTGAGTTAAGCGGCGGCAGTGTTTGAAGGCGATATCCATGTACGTCTGACGCTCTTCCTGGGTGATGGAAGGGCGGGTAATCATTTCCAAATAGCCCTGCATGGAAGAGAGCGGAGTGCGTAAATCATGGGATACGTTGGAGATAAGCTCGCGCCGTAATCGATCCGTCTCTTCCAATTTTTGCATTTGCTCACGAATGCGCGAGCGCATGGCGGCAAAAGCCGAACTTAAATAGGCAATTTCATCGCGGGTGCCAACAATAGGCTCTTGGGTAGCGGAGGTGTGTAAATGTAATTCCTGTTGCTGAAAGTTATCCATTTGCCGGGCTAGTTTTCGCAGTGGGTTAGTGAGCACCGCAAAAATCAATAGGGCGCTAATAATGGCAAACAATAAGATGACCGCCAGCCCGGTGAAACTTTGTTTCAAAATATAACTTCCATGCAGCGAGTCACTAAGGCTTTGTACATTTTGCCCACCGAGAATGACGTAGAGATAACCCGCCAGCTGTTCATCGTCCATCACCGGCCACACAGAAAATGTCCGCTCTCCTTGGCCTGCGCGGGGATTGTCACCAAGGATAGGAAATGGTTTCGATTTGTTGAGCCAATCCTGCAGCGGTTGAATGGAGATTTCCGGGCGAATAAGTGCGTCGGGTGGCAGCGTGTGTGTGAGGACTTTGCCCGAGGGATCGAGCAAATAAACTTCCACTATAGGGTTGACGGTCATCACCAGTGTGGCCAATTCCGTCATCGCTGTTTTATTGACGACACCCGCCTGAATTAAGGGTTCACGCTGCACAATATACATCGCCAAACTTTCATTCAGGTTTTGCGTAACCTCTTGGTAGTAGCGGTTATTACTCCAATTGGTGAGCGCTAAAAATGCGATACCTAATACAAAAAATAACGCGACGAATGCCAACGCAAGGCGCACGCATAAATTCGAAAATAAACCGGGGGCTAAGCGATTCATGAGAGTTGATGCTCGCAAAATTTGTAGCCTACACCCCAGACTGTGAGTAGATATTCCGGTGCTGATGGGTTGCGTTCTATTTTGGCGCGCAGGCGATTGATATGGCTGTTGACTGTGTGCTCATAACCCTCGTGCCCATATCCCCACACCTTGTCTAATAATTCGCTGCGATTAAATACGCGGCCAGGATGGCTGGCGAAAAACCACAGCAAGTCAAATTCGCGCGCGGTTAATTCAATATCGACATTATTAAGCAGTACGCGATGCTGTAGTTTATCGAGTAATAATTCTTTGATCTTGATAGTGTCGGGTTGTGTGTCTGCTTGTTGTGGTCGGCTGCTACGGCGCAGCAATGCGCGTACGCGTGCGGCTAATTCCAATGAACTGAAGGGTTTCGTTAAGTAATCATCTGCTCCCAACTCCAAGCCGAGCACGCGATCCAATTCCGTCGAGCGTGCGGTTAGCATAATGAGCGGCAACTCTACGCCTTTACTGCGCATCGCGCGGCACACTTCCAAGCCATCCATGCCCGGCAAGCGTAAATCGAGAATCATTAGATCCCAGTGTTCATGTAATGCTTTTTGAAGGCCGAGGTCGCCGCGCTCGACTACTACAATCTCGGCATGAAAATCCTGCAAATATAATTTGATCAAATTGCCCAGATCGGTTTCATCTTCTACCACTAAAAATCGGCGTGTAACAGCAGGGTGTAGTGCAGTGACCTTGGAGGCGAACATAATCAATCCTCTGATTTGCATTGAATTGTCGTCGTTGTGCTGTACGAATATTCTGACAGTGACGCGTAAACCAGGTGTTTGTTTCACTGATGTTAAAAAAATAAAAATCTGAAGCTATTAACCCGCGAATTCAAGTAATAACTTCAGCTAAGCAGCTCGTTTAAGGCGCTAAACGAGTAATCGTAATGCGTGCAGTAGGATTGTCCCAACGATGCATTTGCGTCAGTGCTGAATCCATTTTCCCATCGTCCCGGGTAACTGCTCCCGGGTGCATAGTGACTTGGTCAGCCATATCGTCACGCACCGCATTGAAGCCTTCTCCACCACCAGCAGGGCCGGGAATAGTAGCCTGGGTTTCAGTATTCATTTCAGTACCTGCGTCATAGCTCAGTGCATTCAGCGTGAGGTTTTCGCCAACCGCAAGCTTGCCAATTGCGACACTATTTATTCCCGCAAAACCATCGTTGGTATTACCCAACATATTGACCAGACTAAAAAGCAGTTGGTCAGCGTTAGCCATTTCAACACTCACATTCAGGCTCACTATTTTTGATTCGCCCGGTAGGGTTAGCCCCATGGCGTGATCAGCTAATACGACGTCTGGGTTTGCCATTGCTTCATTTGTATAGTCTTCTGTTGCACCGGATTCAGCTATTTTTTCGATGCCGCCTGTTGCTGGCATACCTATGGCGAAGGGGCTAAATCCAGAATAGTGAATGCTATAAGCGAGTGGTGAAAAAGGTTGGCCGGCAGTAAGGTTGGTCACTGTTACCGAGTATTTTCGCTCGGTCATAGCAGCCATGCTGGAGCTTGTCATTTCACTGCTTGTCATCGCCGAGCTACTGCTCATTACTGCTGTGCTGCTACTGGCGACCATCATACTGCTCATCGCACGGGAGCTGGAAGATGTCGTGTTCGTGGGTTTTGAATCACTTCCACCGCAACCGCTCAACACCAGTGCCATGCCGATAAAACCAAACCATTGATAGTTCATGGTGGTGCTCCTTATTTAACGGTGAGGGTTACGCGTGCAACCGGGTTTAACCAGCGTTGGCTGGATGCATCTATATCACTTGTGCCGCCGGTGGCACTGTGATCGCCCAATACACCGCGATGGATATGAACGAAACCTTCCGCCGTGGCAGTGACGCCTGTGCCGCCATTACCCACCAATGCCTCGAGTGGTGGTGGGACTGGCATTCCTGCCATACCGCTTGCGCCGCTGCCACGAATCTCATCGTTTGCTTCTGTGCCCGCATCATAAGCATTAAGCAAATAGGTATAGGTACCGGGCATGGTGGGCAGTGTTAGGTTGTTGAGTGTGACAAAGCCATCGTTGGTCGGTAGCAGCATCGCCGCAATCGACAACTGGGTATTAGCAGCGCCGGGGTCACCCAAATCAGCCATGGTGTATTTACCTGGCATGAGTAAACCAGCCGCCGGATTGGCGACGTTTTTCGCACCGACTGCCATAAGGTCTGCTTCAATGCCGCTGATATCGCCCCCTTCTGCCATAGCCTGTAGGCTTGTAGAGGCTGGCATACCGCTGGTAAATAGTGTTGCGGCTGCAGGATGTGCGGAAACTAAAAGCGGGGTGAAGTAGGTGCCGTGGGTCAAGTTTTCAATTTTGACGCTGTACTCGGCAGCGAACGTATAAGGGATAAGTGTTAACGCGATTAAACCAGCGAATAAGTTCTTTTTCATGATGTTGCTCCTGTGGTGTTATTGACACAGGAAGAGTGCGCTCGCGGGCGCTTGCAATCATCACGAAATTATCACGAAAGAGTATTGTTTTTATCGAGCAGGCTTTACGGGATGGATAAGGCGACAATCCGTTGTCGCGATCATTTTTAGACGAGCGGAATTCCCTCTTTTAATGCGGAGCGGCTGCCGCGTATCGGTGGATTGTCACCCGCATGATAAGTAAACACCAACGAGAATTTGGTGTTATCCGTAGTGTTGCGCCCGGCCGCATGAAAAAGATTGCTGTGAAATAATAGTAAATCACCCTGATTAAGTGCGACGGGCGTTGCGCGCGCTAATAAATCTTTATTCTTGGCCGAGTCCATATTGAGAAACTGATTGTTATCGAGTTGATGCGGTTCAATTTCCCAGCGCTGTGAATTTGGTACTACCCAGAGGCAACCATTCTCTGGCGTTTCATCGCCCAAAGCCAGCCAGGCTGATACTAAATCCTCACGCTCAAAACTCCAGTAACGGTTGTCGCGATGCCAGCCAGTAGTGCTGGAATATTTTGGTTGTTTGGTCATGATGCAATTGTGATGCGCTTGGGACAGATACACACTGCGCCCCAGCAATTGAAATAAAATCCCGCGCAATGAATCATTGGTTGCCCAATCCGCTAAAAGCGGATGACGTGTGGCGGCACCCAACAACCGCCGTGCTGTTCCGCCACCCTCTGCCGCGCGTGATAGTGGCGCGCCTGGATAGTGAGTATCCGCTTCATATTCTATCGGCATAATGAGCTTATCGATGGCTTGCTCCGCAATAGCAATAACCGCTTCGCAAAAGGCCTGCTCGGAAAAACCGGGCAATACCACATAGCCATTTTTCTTAAAGTTGAGAATTTGTTCGGTCGTTAACATTTTATAACCTGTCGATAACAGTAATGATTGTTGCCATGAGGCGAGTGTCAAAAATCAACTTAACTACGCGGTGATGTGCTCGAGGCGTTTGAATAATGGCATAAAGTTTTCATTCAATATCTTTTCCATTTTTTTAAGTTTCAGTGGGGCGCGCTCATAATCGACACTGGGTGATTTGCAGGCAAAAAGAATGTGATTGCCGTTCTCGCCGGAACACACCATAAGGGTGCTGAAATAATCGGTCAGGCATTTGAAAAACGGCGACTTTGGATCGGGCAAACGATGATAATTAATCACTAACCAGCCATTTTTGGTTAATGCTCGACAGCATTGCTCTACAAATTGCTGTTGTCCCTGCATGGGGCTCATATGGTAAGCATCATACATATCGGCAAAAATAATATCGGTGCTGGCGTCCTTACCGGACTTGATTTTTAATTCGGCGTCTTCAATAGAAACCCATACGCGTTGGTCATCGGGAATATCAAAATAATCCCGGGCAATTTCATAGACCTTGGGGCGCAGTTCTACCACATGAAAATCACAGTGCGATAAATAATGATGCAAGCTACGCAGCAAGCTGCCACCGCCGAGCCCCAACAATGTGGTATGGCGTGGCTCCGTAAACCCCAACACCAGCATCATGATGCGGGTGTATTCGTGTACGAGCGCATAGGGTCTTTCTAAATAAAATCCACTTTGCTCATAAATGGAATCAAAACTTAATACTCGATAGCGAGGATAATCCACTACTAAAATATTGCCGTAGGTATCGCTAGTACTGTGTACGACTTTTCCTTCCGGCATTGCTGATGTGCCGGTGAATAAAAATTTAAGTTTCATAGAAGACTTTAAAGCGCGATGGTGGCGTGCTTGACGCCCAGCGTGCGTAGTAACAGCAGCAGTTGATCGGCATCGGTAGTGGCAATCGCCACGTCAAATTCATTCATCAGCAAAAAGCTCTTCCCATCACTTTCTCTAATCCAGACTACCCATTCTGATAATTCGCCGGGGTTGCGCATTATTTCAATCACAACAGTCTCATTGGCGAGAATTTTTTCTCTTACTGCAGATGTTTTCATGGGTAGTAGAACTCGGTAAAAAACAGGTAAAAGCGGATGGCAAAAGCGTTAGCAGCACCAAGGTGGTGTGCAAAAGATACTTCTAATGGAGCGCATATGGCATATGCCCATCTGAAGGGGGCGCTGGCTAGGTTAGTATAGCTGCCATTAACATACTATGCTAATAACATTATAATGTGGTTATAATTTGGGTATTATGTGGCTCTTACGGGGTCCAACAACAGGCTTTGACGAGGCGAGAGGATATGGAACAGAAAACAGCGCGGCTTACAGTGCTGATTGACCCCACAAAGAAGAATGCCTTCGAGCAGCTTTGTGCGACCCAAGATGTAACTCCATCCCAGGTGGTGCGTCAGTTAATCCGTGAATACCTTGAAAAGCATGGGGCCACCTACGCTAATCAGGTGCAAAACATGAGTGACACTCCTGAATAACGCCAAAAGTGTCCCGGCAAGCAAAATGACCCTATAAAAAAGGGCCAATGGTTTGGCCCTTTATTGGTATGAACTGTCAGGTAGAAATCCGCCCGGGTTTCTACCAAATCTTCACCCGCACTTTCTCCTCACGATACATCCCATCGCCCGGTTTCACGCCATAGACTTCATAGAACTCTGGCATATTCGAGAGTGGCCCCAACACGCGATACATGCCGGGTGAGTGCGGTCCGTTGATCACTTGTTGGCGTAAGGCTTCGTCGCGATATTTAATTCGCCATACTTGCGACCAGCCCATAAAAAAGCGCTGCTCGGGTGTAAAGCCATCGATGGTTTTGCCAGATTTACCCGCTTGTGAATTTTTATAGGCCCGGTAGGCGAGGGTGACGCCGCCGAGATCGGCGATGTTTTCACCTAGACCGAGTGCACCTTGCAGATGTAAATCATCAATCGGGTTAAAGGCGCTGTATTGATCAACCATTAACTGTGCGCGGGATTTAAATTGTGCGGCGTCTTCTTCTGTCCACCAATCGCGCAAGTTGCCATCGCCATCCGAGTGGCGGCCTTGGTCGTCAAAACCGTGCGTGAATTCGTGGCCGATTACCGCGCCGATTGCTCCGTAGTTCACGGCATCGTCAGCTTCCACATTAAAGAAAGGTGCTTGTAATATTGCTGCGGGAAACACAATTTCATTCATAGTAGAGCTGTAATAGGCGTTCACGGTTTGTGGTGTCATGCCCCATTCGGTGCGATCTACTGGTTTGCCCAAGCGCGCAACGGCGCGTTGGTGTTCGCAAACGGCGCTGCGGCGTAAATTGCCGATTAGGTCGTTGGGTGCAATAGTGACGCAGTCGTAGTCGCGCCATTTGTCGGGATAGCCGATTTTATTATTGAACTTTGCGAGCTTAACTTGTGCTTGTTTTTTGGTGTCTTCGCTCATCCAGGTCAGTTCGTTGATCGACTCGCCAAACGCTGCGCGCAGATTTTCAATCATCAGATCCATGCGCGCTTTCGCTTCAGGTTTGAAATGCTTTGCTACATACTTTTTGCCAACCAAAAAGCCGAGGTTGGTATTGGCAATTGCCATGGCGCGTTTTTCGCGGGTGCGCTGTTCTTCAACGCCACTTAACGTCTTGCCATAAAAATCGAAATTTTCATCGACAAAGGCTTTGCTTAAGTTGCCCGCATTGCTACTGATTAAATGGAATTTCAAATACTGCTGCCATTGCGCCACAGGCACTTGTGCCTGCATTTTTGCCAAGGCAGTAACGTAGGTGGGCTGATTAACGATTACGGCTTCTATATCACCCAACTCAGCCGCTGCAAAAAAACGATTCCACTGTAAACCTGGCGCCAGTGTATTTAATTCGGCCAGCGTGAGTTTATTGTAGGTTTTGGTGCGGTCGCGGTTTTCTACGCGGCTCCAGTGCAGCGCGGCGATTTTCTTCTCTATCGCAACTATATTAGTCGCAGCCTGTTCAGCTTTTGCTACACCGGCGAGCGTTAACAACTTGGCAATGTAAGCTTGATACTTGCTCACTAGTTCGAGCGAGCGCGCGTCGTCTTTTAAATAATAGTCGCGATCCGGCAAACCCAATCCTGCCTGATAGGCGCCGGTAATGTATTGGTCAGATTTTTTCTGATCCTGACTGACATAAAGCTCAACCGGTATACCAATGCCATAGGCTTGCCATTCGCCCCAGAGTTGCGCCAAATCGGCATGGGTTTTAATTTTATCGATGCGCGCGAGGTCGTCATTGAGCGGTGTCAAACCAAGTCGCTCAATCAAGGTTTCGTCGAGAAACGATTTATATAAATCCGCGATTTTTTGTTCGTCTGAATTCAGTGGGTGCTCAGTGGCAGACAACTCCTGAATCAATACCAATACATCTTTTTCGGCATTTTCGCGCAGCTCATCAAAGCTGCCCCAGCGCGCTTTGTCGCCGGGAATTTGTGTATTGTCTATCCACTTGCCGTTCACATAGCGGAAAAAATCCTGCTGCGGTGCGACACTGGTATCCATACTGGCCAGATCAATACCTGAGCCGAGTGCAGCGCCTTTTTGCGCTGCATCAGTTTCTTTTTTGGGCACGGTGTTATTGCTGCAGGAGCTAACCCCCAGCGCCAGAGAAATACCCAATGCAATTGCGGTCATTTTTTTCATTGCGATTTCCTTGAGTTTTTTTGATTCAAAGTGGATTAGTAGAGCACTCGCTTAAACATTCCTAATGCAGTTTGGTAGCCCCACAACTGCAATTCCGCATCGTAGCGATCACCTTCATCGCGCATAAACGCGTGCACGCCATTCACTTCGTGCCAGGTGAAATTGACGTTGCAGGCAACAAGATTGGCATAGACTTTTGCACGACCTTCCGGCGGAATATGCGGATCTTGTTTGCCCCAGATCATTTGCAATTCGCCTTTGATCTCACCGGTGCGCGTCAAACTTTCATTACTTGGGTTGGATGGAGTTAAACCTGAGTGGATGTCGGTAGCGTAAAAACAGCTGGTTGCGCTGATGGCAGGATTAATTGCCGCGCGATACGCCAAGCCACCGCCCAAACAAAAACCCATAGCGCCAATTTTGCCGGAGTAATACGCGAGTGTTTGTGCGTAGTCGATCATCGCTTGCGTATCGGTATCGTGTGCTTCCAATGTTTTAGCGATTTTATCGGCATTGCCTTTATCGCGACCGGCATCGTCATAACCCAACACGGTGCCAATCGGATTTAATTCATGGAATACTTCCGGAACAATCACGATGAAACCATGCCCGGCCATAATTTGTGCGCTGCGGCGAATCGGTGATGTCTGTTGGAATATTTCGGAGTAGAGAATAATCGCGGGGAATTTTTTACCAGCAGTTTCAGCGCTGTCTTTCGGGTGGTACACATAGCAACGCATGATGCCGGTGGGAGTGGGTAAATCTACCTGATGGTTTTGAATCAGCATTTTATTTCTCTTTACAGATAAATGATTGGATAGTGATATCGGGTTCAGTGAGTAATGTTGGTTGACGAACAGACCTATTGGTTAAAACAGTAATTAATACAGTCATTGCAGGATTTAGTCTACTGTCACCAAAACATGGATAGCGAATAACTCACAACGACTGATGTAATCAGGGGGCACAATATGCACACAGAAACCTTACGCGATGCGTTGGATTGGACATCTAAATTTCACTCCGATTTACATGACTGCATGGTACGGTGCAGCGAGCAGACAACCAACGAGCGATCTTCAATGCTGTTGGATTATCTGGCAAAGCACGAAGAAAAATTGGCCCGCCTGATCACAAGCTTTAAACAGCAGGGCGATACCCATGCGTTAAACACCTGGTGTCGAGAGCACTTTGAAAAGAAACCCGTTATCCAGCACAGCCTCAATGACAGACCTTTAGCGGAATTGACACCTGATGAATTGCTTGAGTACGTCACTTTTCACCACTCGCAAATCATTGACCTTTACAAAACCCTGCTTGTCAAAGCGCCGATTCCAGAGATGACTGAACTGCTTAAGCAACTAGTGGCTCTGGAAGAGCACGAAATACAGTCGATGATGCAGGGCGCCAACCAGGTGGGTGAAGCCTACTAATCCGCTATAAATTCCCGCTCAAGCGTATCCATCAGCACTTTTACTTTGGCGATGGACTCGCGATATTCCTGCTCTGTTTCCGAATCGGCGATTATGCCGCCGCCACCCCAGCAATGAATCTTATCGCCATCGCATACCAGTGTACGTATGGCGATGCTGGTATCCATTTGGCCATCGGCGCTGATGTACCCCAAGCTGCCGCAGTAAAGCGAGCGGCGAGTGGGTTCCAATTCTTCGATAATTTCCATAGCGCGAATTTTCGGTGCACCGGTAATGCTGCCGCCGGGGAAGGCATCGCGCAGCACATCAACTGCGCTCGCGTTTTCTTTTAGCTCACCGGTCACGGTGCTGACCAAATGATGGACATTGGCAAAGGTCTGCAGTTCACAAAGTTTGGGTACGCGCACATTGGCGCAATGTTTACTTAAATCGTTGCGCAACAAATCCACAATCATCACGTTCTCAGAACGGTTCTTCAGGCTGTTTTGTAGCCATTCGGCATTGACCATATCTTCCTCAGGGGTGGCACCACGCTTGATCGTACCTTTAATCGGCTTGGTTTCTACGTCGCTACCGCGCACCTGAATAAACCGCTCGGGCGATAAACTCAGCACCGCGCCGGTCTCCAACTGCATAAAACCGGAGAAAGGCGAGGGCAGTGCATCGCGCAGTAATCGATAGGCGATAAACGGGTCACCACTGAAGTCCGCAGTGAAGCGCTGCGCAAAATTCACCTGATAGCAATCACCAGCGCGGATATAGTGCTGGATTTTTTCCAGCGCACCACGGTAGTCGGCCACATTAAGATTGCTCTTGAAGTTACTGATTTTAAATGATTTATTGCTACTCCTAAGGTCTTGCTTTAAGTCGTGGAACGCCGAATTGTTACCCTGCGCTGCGCACAACTGCTCGATTTCCAAAAAGTTATAAGCCCCGCCAATCTTTTGGCTGAGGCTTTTATTGGTCACCAGCCAACTCTGCAGCTGGGTGTGATCCTGCACAATTGCCCAGGGATAGATGCCGACCGACATATCCGGCAGCGCTATATCATCCAGCGCCAGATTCGGCATGGTTTCCAAGCGGCGCCCAAGGTCATAGCCAAAATAGCCGAGCGCGCCGCCGATGAACGGGAGTTGTTTGTCTTGGGATGGCTGATCAGTTGGAAGTAATTGTTTAAACAGATAAAACGGATCTTGTGCAGATTCGTCGGTGCGCCCATCGCAATAGCGGATGGATGTATTCGCTCCGCGCGTTTCCAGCAGGCATTGCGGTGCGGCGGCGATGATATCGAAGCGGCCATAACTGCTGCCGGGGTGACCGGAATCCAGCCAGATGGCATTGGGTAAATGGCGTACAGCAGCGAACCAGTGTGCGGAATCTGGCTGATAAACAAGCGGAATAATGCGGGGCTCTTCAGTAGCAAAGCCTGGAGTGGCAGCAGTGAATTCGGGCATGGAATCTCGTCGGGCAGTGCCGTTGCGGGGCCTGTATTCTACCCCATCAACTGCGGCCTGCGGCAAATAGACTTTGGTGCCAAGCCCGTTTAAGCTGACCGCACTTTTTATCTGCCTAGCCGCACGATTGCTACTTTTGACCCAGTAAGGATTCCACGATGGATGTGCTCGTCTTTATTCTCGCAATGGCGCTTGGCGGAATTGCCGCCTGGCAAATCTTTAACTGGTACTACGCCAAAAAATTCAAAGCTCCCAAACAGGACGTCGCCACCGAATCCTTCGTTTTACTCGAGCGGATCGAGAAAGTATTTAAAGTGGTATTGGCTGAAGGTTATTTCACCGAGATTTACGACCACAACACCAAAAAAGATTTCTTCGGCATTTTCAAAACCAACAGCAAAGCATTGGTTGTCGCCAAGGCGAAAGTATCCGTGGGCTACGATTTTGCCAAAATGCGTTTTCGCCGCGATCACAACACCCGCACATTAGTGATCGAGCATTTCGCCGACCCGGAAATTATCTCCATCGATACCGACTACAAGTTCTACGATATCAACCAGGGCATCCTCAATAAATTCGATAACGAGGATTACACCGCAATTCTCGTTGAAGCTAAAAAGCTGATGCAGGACAAAGCCCAAGCGAGCGAGCTACCGGAAATCGCGCAAAAACAAGTGGATTTTATGATGCAACAACTCTGCGCCTCAGTAGGCTGGCAGCTGGAGTATGAAAAAGTATTGGAGCCACTCAAAACAGTACAGGTTATACCCGGCGAGACTGACAAATGACGTGATCCTTGAGGTGGAACTTGAGCGATACCCACCGAATTGGTTTGCAACGATAAAAACAAGGACTTCACATGGCACTACTTATTATTTTCACCATCCTCGGCATGGGTTTCGGCCAAGCGATTTTTTACAGCAACGGTTGGCTCATCGGCGGCGCGCTGGGTTTTTTAATCACCAAAATTTTTCAGCTGGCCCACACTGTCAAACTTCTTGAGCGCGATGTGAAACTGCTGCAAACGCAAACTCAACAAGCCGCGCCGCCAATACAACAGCCAGCCACTCAAGCTGCGCCGATTACCCCGGTGGTTAAAGAACCCGCCGCACAAAAAATTCCTCTCGCTGAACGCCTCAAAGCACACGGCATTGAGCTACCACCTGAAGTAGTTCAGTCGGGGACGCCTCAGTCAGGGGCGCATCAGCCAGAAATACAGCACACCGATAACAATCTTCCTGTTAGCGATGTCGAACTTGAAAATATCGCAATGGCAACGTCACAACCCGTTGCAGCACAGGCTCAACCAGTTAAGGCCGTTACAAAACCCCAGCCTTGGCCAACAGAGCCGTCGGCCCCTAATCCCATCGAAAAAGGCATTGCCTATTTGAATCGCTTTTTTACCGAAGGCAATCCCATTGTGCGCATCGGTATGGTGGTGATGTTTTTCGGGTTAAGTTTTTTAGTGAAATACGCATCCAACCAAGGCATGTTTCCAATTGAGTTGCGCATGGCGGCGGTTGCCGCCGTGGCGATTGCATTAATCGGCTTAGGCTGGAAAACCCGTGCGAAAGAGGGCGGTTATGGTTTGGTTTTGCAAGGCGGTGGTATCGCAGCGCTTTATCTCACGGTATTTGCGGCGGCAAAAATGTATTCACTTATGCCGACCGGAGCTGCCTTTGCGCTGATGTTTATTATTGTGATGCTCGGCGCACTGCTCGCCATTTTGCAAAATGCACAAGTGCTCGCACTCATGGCCACTGCCGGTGGTTTTCTTGCACCGATTCTTACCTCGGACGGCTCTGGCAATCATGTCGGCTTGTTCGGTTTTTATCTGGTACTCAATATCGGCATTCTCGCCATCGCCTGGTTTAAAACCTGGCGTTTACTCAACTGGGTCGGTTTTGTTTTTACGTTTGTTATCACCTCTGCATGGGGTGTGCTCAAATACGAGCCGCATTTATATGCAAGCACACAACCGTTTTTGCTCGCGTTTTTTGCGCTCTATTTAACCGTATCTGTATTGTTCTCACTTAAACAGCCTCCGAATTTAAAAGGCTTGGTAGATGGTAGTTTGGTATTTGGTTTACCTATTGTCGGTTTCGGTTTGCAAACTGCGCTGCTCAAACACACTGAATATGGTTTGGCGATAAGCGCATTAATTCTCGCGGCGATTTATATCGCTCTGGCGCGTGTGCTCTGGGCGAAATACCAAACCACGCATCGCGTATTGATTGAGTCTTTTATCGCGCTCGGCGTTACTTTCGCGACGCTAACGATTCCACTCGCGTTGGATGCGCAGTGGACATCTGCCACTTGGTCGCTGGAAGCAACGGGTTTGATTTGGATCGGATTGCGCCAGCAGCGTTTTCTCCCACGTTTTGCGGGTTATTTATTGCATATCGCTGCAGCGTGTTCGTTGGCAATCCACGGCATTGATGCAGGAGCGATTCCGCTAATAGCGGGCGATTTTATTAGCCTGTTTATTTTGGCCGCATCCTCCGTGTGTATTTCTTATTTGCTGACGCGCTTTGCCGAGCACAGTAAACGTTTTGAAAAACCTCTTACCCAACTCACATTTATTCTGGGTTGGTTGTGGTGGCTGCTTGCGGGTTACATCGAGATAGAGGCGCATATCCCGGGTGAACAACATTTCCCGTCACTGATTCTGTTTTTCACGCTCTCCGTTGCCGCGTTTGTGTTGTTAAGTACAAAAATACAGTGGCCACAATTAGCCCGCGTCGGCTTCTGGTTATTGCCCTTAACATGCGTATTGGCCATGCGCAATTTTGGCGAAGGCCTATTTATCGGTTACGACGTTTATCCATCGCAAGGTTGGGGTTTGCTTGCACTGCTGGCATTTGTGGTTGTGCAATACCGCTTTTTGTGGCGCCAACGCGAAAGTACATCCTCTGGTTTGCTTAGCGTATTCCATGTTTTAACGGCGTGGTTTTTGTTTAGCCTGGTGTATTGGGAAGCGGCGCATTGGCAAAGCGAATTGCAATGGTACGGCACCAGCGCGGCGGTATTGTGGTTTGCCTGTTTAGTTGTGCCTTTGGTTGCACTGTTGAATCTCACTAATAAACCCATTTGGCCGTTTGCGCAGTATCCGGCGGATTACAAGAATTTAATTCCCGCACCGCTGATGTTTGGTTTATTGCTGTGGTTTATTTATGCCTGCCGCTATTCCGGTATTACCGATCAATTCTATCTCCCCATTCTGAACCCGCTCGATTTAGCGCAAGCCGCCGTATTAATTATTTTCGGTTACGCCATTAAACGCGGTTTTATCGGTTTACATTCAGCGCCCGCAGAGTTGCGTTATGGTGTGATCGGCCTGTTAGGTTTTGCGTGGATTAACGTGGTACTGCTGCGTGCGATTCATCAATACACCGGTGTCGAGTACGTATCCCATGTGATGTGGGATTCAATCACCGTGCAAATGGCGCTGTCGATTCTCTGGGCGATTTGTGCATTGGTCGTCATGAACCTGTCGCGCCGCTGGCAAGAGCGCAAACTCTGGATGCTCGGTGCTGGTTTATTAGGTTTGGTATTATTAAAACTGTTTACTAAAGATTTAACCGGCACAGGCACACTCGCAAGAATTGTCTCGTTTATGGTCGTAGGCGGTTTGATGTTGTTGATCGGCTATTTATCGCCGATTCCGGCAAAAGCCAAATCAACAACAGAAGAAAAGGTTTGATTGTGGAGTTAGTTATGCAAGTCATTAAAAAACGGTTTCTATTTTTCTCGTGCTTGCTGGGCATGACGGCCAATGCCGAAGTCATCCCCGTTTACCAAATCGATGACGCCCCCGGCACTTATGTGCAAACCACTCTCACCCACGATATTTATCGCTACAGCGCCGATAGCCAATTGAATGATCTGGTGGTGACCGATCAGCAAGGCAATAAACTGCCATATCGCATTACTGCTCCCAGCACGCAAGTGAGCGAACAATCTCAGCTAACTGATGCGCGCTTTTTCCCGGTTGCGGTAGGTGCGCCGCCGGAGGCGTTAATCGCGTTAAGTAGTGCGTCGATTCGCTTGGATGATAATGAAATATCGGTAAGCGTAGAAAAAACCAACAAGGATCCACTGCAAGACCAAAGTGTACCGGTTGATTTTTATGTGGTGGATTTGAGTGATGTAAAAACCCGTATTGATAAATTAGTGGTGGATTGGCAAGTAACAGACACTAACCAATATTTAGAAGTACAAGTCAGCGGCACTAATGATTTAACCACTTGGTCGAACATTGCGCAAAACACCTTGGTGCAATTGCATAAAGAAGGGCAGTTACTAACGCGCAATAAAATCGCGGTTAATCTGAGTGAAATGCAATACGCCTATCTGCGCTTGAAATTCACACGTGGTAACGAGAATTTGCAGCTCAGCAAAATCCAGATCGAAAACACCGATAAAATCGCCAATGCTCCCGTAGTCGATACTTGGGAGGTAAAAGGCGCACTCGCAGAAGATCAGGATTCTGCGCTCCGGTCAGATAACCACACCGCCGCAATGCCCGTCGCCGCATGGGAATTCACGCGCGACGATATTGCCCCAACCACTAACATCAGCCTTAATCTTGGCACCATTATGTATGGCGATAACATCAAAGTGTTTTCGCGCAACACTGAAAAACAGCCATGGCAATTACTGCATCAAGGTATTTGGTTTAACGCGCAGGTCGGCAGTGATTGGCAGCAGAGCGACGCTATTAATATCTACAGCAATAGCGATATCTACTGGCGCGTTGAACTCAATGAACTGGTTCGCACCACGCTTAATCCCACGCTGTTTTTCCATCGCCAACCACAAACATTGCAATTTATTGCCAACAACGCACCGCCTTACAAAATAGCCATTGATGATCAAGCCGCACCCAATAACCAACAAACCAGCACGCAGATTTTTTCGCAGTTGGTTAGTGGTAAGGATTTGCAGTGGGGGCAGGTGGCGTTTACAGAGTTGAAGCCGAATATAAACTCATTTGCTCGTCATGGAATGCAGGTGAGTTGGAAGACGTTGTTGTTTTGGGGGATTTTGTTGTTGGCTGTGGCGGTTTTGGTGGGGGTTGCGGTTCGGTTGATGGGGCAGATGACTTCTGAAAAATCTAAGGAGAATAAATAATGTCAGGGAAGGATATAGAAGGTATTTGGAAAGGTGATTTACTCGGCAGGGAGGATGACGGTATCTACCTACAGCGTTTCATTGAAAACTCATATCGAATGGATACAGCCCATAAAAATTCATTTGTTTTAAATATAAACTCAGAGTGGGGATCAGGTAAAACTTGGTTTCTTGAGCGCTTTGCGAAGCAACTTAAACAAAATCACCCAGTCGTATACTTTGATGCGTGGAAAAACGATTTTACTAAAGATCCTTTGACATCATTAATTGCCGTTATATGCCAGAATATGGAGGAGCAATTCTCCGGTGATTCAAAGGCAAAGCGAAAAGTTGCTTTGGTAAAAAAGAGTGCCCTTAAATTTATTAAACCATCACTCCCTGTTCTTCTCGCAGCTCTTGTGAAGCACTACACTGGAGTTACTGTAGCGGAGGATATAACGGAAGGAGAAGGTGATGAAGCAATCTCAATCAATAGTAATTCTCCACTACAAGATATTTCCTCCACGCTTACCAAAATTGCTGCATCCGAGGCAATGAATAGCTTCTATAAGCAAAAGAAGGGCATTGATGAATTTATCGATGCTGTGAAATCTTTTGTTGATCACCTTAGTACGACCGATAAAAATGGCTATCTACCTATTTGTATTTTTATTGATGAGCTTGATAGATGTAGGCCGACCTACGCCATTGAGCTGCTTGAAGCAGTGAAACATATTTTCAGCATTGGTGGCTTATTTTTTATTATCGCAACAGACTCAAAGCAGCTAGCACATTCAATAAATGCTGTTTATGGGCAAAAATTTGATTCGTCTGCATATTTGAAGCGCTTTTTCTACACAGAGTATTCGTTATCAACCGTCGATTACGAAGAAATGGCAAAACAATTGCTCTCTGGATTTGAATTAAATGAGAAAGTTTTTTTACCGCAATCGTATGTTAAAAGCTTTGGTTTTGATGGTTATTTTTCTAAAAATGCCAGATTTTTTCAGTTGACGCCAAGAGAGCAAGAGCAATTGTTTGTCAACTTTAAAAACTGTGTTTTATCTGCAGAAATTAAAATAGTCCATTACGTTTATATTTTATTTCTTTTATCTCTTAAGTTAAAACATGAAAATATATACTTGAGCCTTATGCAGGATAATGACTCAAAGGAGTATGATACTTTCATGAATCAGAAAGGAGCTGGAGGAGGTTACTCTATTGTTGGATTAATGTCAGATCGCGATGATTATCGCTTTCGTAGACTCGAAAACCCCAAGAATTTAGATCTCGCGGATGTGGTTAATTTTTACTCAAGGCTAAGGGGAAAGACCTTTGGTGACATTCTTAAGATGAATCCCGAATATATATTTCAAGAGGAAATACTGAAAGAACTCAAAAAGGAGAGAGACGGAAAATCTGAGGGTATGAATGGAATGTTTAGTTTATCGGATTATTTTTTTCTGATCACTCAGGCTGGTCGATTGATTAGCAAAATTTAATTCATGGGTCGTACGAAATAACCAAATAGTGTATGAGTTATTCATTTTTTTATTCTAAAAAGATCGTCTAATGGCTTAAAAATTTTATATGGTATGGGCAGGGCGGGAGACGGAGATTTTTGCAGATTGTGCTAGACATAAAAACATACCGATGAGAAAAATAATCAAAGAGCGTTAGAGCATGAAAAAATACTTTTTTGTACTTATGATTCTGATATCCCCAAGCAGCTTTTCTGCGGATATGTACAAATGCGTTGATGAAAATGGGAAGCAGGCGTATTCGGATAAAAAATGCCCTAAATCTGCTGCTGAAAAAATTGAATACAAAGAAACGTCTTTGGATGATCAGCTGAAAGCCTTGGCTCCTGGTAAATCAAAAATTACCAACATTTCACGCAAAGATGGGGAGACTTTAATTGACTATGAATTCACTTCTAATGCTGAGCTTACGGAATTTATGCGGTTGAGCCAAAAAGTAAGTGGCAAGCATGTCAATTTGTTGAAGGTAGTAATGCCTAAAGATAATGATATGGGTAAGGCGCAGGTTCTGATTACTACTAAACCGGGTTTGGAGTTGGGCAAAACAAAACCTCAAAATTGATTTCCGTATATTACGGCGGCTTGCTTCGCGAAGCGCGCCCTACGTTTACAAAATAGAAAGAGAGTGTAATGGCTTCAAAATTTTATGTGGTATGGGCAGGGCGGGAGACGGGGATTTTTACCGATTGGGCTACCTGCAAAAAAAATGTCGATGGTTTTAATGGTGCGCGTTATAAATCATTTGCAACGCGTGAGGAAGCAGAGGCCGCTTTTGGTGGTGCAAAACCAACCGCCGGAACCGGACGTGCTGCTGCTGCGAGCGGTGCAAAAATCAAAACCTATAATGCCGCTGAAGTAAACGCATTACCCGTTGATGTAAAAATATTTACCGACGGCGGCTGCGAACCAAACCCCGGCGAAGCGGGTTCGGGTTTGGCGGTTTATCGCGAAAATAGAGTGGCTGAGCTTTGGTATGGTTTGTACAACCCCATGGGCACTAACAACACCGCTGAATTAAATGCATTGCACCAAGGCCTTTTGCTTGCAAAAGATGAAATTGCCAAAGGCAAAACCGCCGCGGTTTTTTCTGACTCCCAATACTCAATCCAATGCGTTATCCAATGGGCAATTGGCTGGGAAAAAGCGGGTTGGAAAAAGAAAGGTGGCGAGATTAAAAACCTTGAGCTGATTAAAGAAATTTATGCACTGCACCAAACCCTGAAAGACAAAGTGCAAGTCCTGCATGTCAATGGTCACGTCGGCGTACAAGGCAACGAACTCGCCGACCGCATGTCCATTCTCGCTATTCAATCCCGCGAAACTGAATTTGCGCTATATCGCGAACCCTTGGATATTAGCGCGATATTGGCAACACGCGCTGGTTAACATAACCAGTAAACCGGAAGGTTGGGAGCATACCGCCAATAGAGATGTATCCCAGCATGTGAAATGAAGAAAACCCAACAAGGAGATAGAAATGAAAAATATATTTAAGTGTGCTTTTTTAATCAGCTCATTGGTTTGTGTACCATTAAGTTTTGCAGAAGATGCAAAACCGACACACCCCGAACGTATTCAGGAAATAATGAAAAAAGGTGAGGCTGGGGACTTGAATAGCCAGCTTAAACTGGGCGAATACTTTTACTACGATGCCGAGCGCACGTTGCGTGATCCGGCAAAATCATTGTACTGGTATGAGAAAGCCGCTAACCAAAATGATTTGAAAGGCCAAAAAGAAACCTCTCGGTACTACCGGAATGCCATTGGAACGAAACTGGATTTAAAAAAGGCGGAATACTGGGCAATAAAAGCAGCGGAGCAAGGCGATGCTACCTCCCAATCCAGTTTGGGAATGTTTTATATGAATAACAGTAATGTGTACACCAATGACCGCGAATTAGCCGTGCCCTGGTTACGTAAAGCCGCCCAGCAATACGATGCCGACGGCCTTTATCTGCTGAACGGCTATTGTTTTGAGGAAAAAGGAGCACCGCGTTCGCACGCTATCGCATCAGCAGCTTTATATGGCGTCGCCGTTAAACGCAGTAAAATGGTTGGCAGCACTGAAAAATTGATGACGCGTAAAGCAAAATATTTTATGGAGCAATTATCTGCAGATGAGAAAAAATCCGCTGAGAATCTTATAAATAAAATGTTGAGTGATGGTCATTTACTTAAAAGTTTAGATAAGGCCACCAAAGACGCTCCATGCAAATAAAGCAAGTCCGGATGAAGTGAGCGTTAGCGCGGTCGCTCGAATCTCTGGTAGCGGTGAATCTTATGTATTTAGTCGATTCCCATAGAAATACATTGGTATTCCCTGCGCTAACTGCTTTAATCAAATCACAGAAAGTCATAGCAGCTTCGGCTGCTAAATCACGATAGTTATCAGTCACGCGGTTAAATCCGTCTTACCAAAGCCACTTATGCCAAAAACCCAGAAAGACGCGCAACTGCCCAGCCCAAAATTAAACCACATACTCGCCTCGCTCCCTGCCGCAGACTACGAGCGGATTTTGCCCGACCTTAAGCTTATAGATATGCCGCTCGGATGGACTATGTCTGAATCCGGTGACCATATCAATTATTTGGATTTTCCGATTTCCGGCATTGTCTCTTTAATGTATTCACTTGAGGATGGCTCAACCAGTGAAACGGCGCTGGTGGGTAGCGAAGGGATGATTGGTATTTCGATTTACATGGGCGGCGAGAGCATGCCGTCCAGCACCGAAGTGCAGACCGCGGGGCAGGCTTATCGCCTCAGTCGTAAATTGATGAAACGGGAATTCGCCTTGGGCGGAAAATTGCAACATTTGTCGTTGTTATTTGCTCAAGCGTTAATCTGCCAAACATCGCAAACGGCCGTGTGCAATCAACATCACTCAGTCGATCAACAAATGTGCCGCTGGATGCTGATGTCCTTAGATAGATTAAAGACGGATGAATTGTTAATCACGCAGGAAGCTGTTGGCAGATTGTTGGGGGTAAGACGAGAAAGTGTTACCCAGGTAGTGAGTCTTCTACAGAAAGACGAATTGATTGAGCGTGGCCGTGGCCGCATTAGAATTTTGGATCGTGTTAAATTGGAAAAGCGTGCCTGTGAATGTTATGCGGCAGTTAGGGATGAGTACGAGCGTTTGTTGCCGGGTAGTTTGAGTTCAAAGTAAACAGGAGTTTTCAATGCAGACAAAAACGATAATGAATCTAAAAACGATTTTAACTGCACAGCATCAAGATCTTGCCTTGGTTATCGGCAATGGCATTAACCGCTACAACAGTGACAGTGGTCTTAACTCATGGGATTCGATGTTGCTGGATTTATGGATAAAGCACACCGATGATGACCCCAAAGATATTCCGCTCGGAATATCGCTCACTGAATTTTATGATGCGCTGGATTTAAGCAGCACATCCAAAACCAAAAACCTGCAAAAAGAATTCTGCGATTTTCTGGTCGGCTGGAATGCAAAGCCGCACCATCAAGCGATGATGAACTGGGCAAAACGCCACTCAGTCCCCGTGTTAACTACCAATTTTGACGAGACACTATCTGATTGCATCGGCTTGGAATTACGCCATGCCGATGCTGTGCGCTTTACTGATTATTATCCTTGGGCCAGCTATTTTGCGTCCTCGAAAATTCAACGCCCTGCACAGGAATTTGCGATCTGGCATATCAACGGGATTAAACGTTATTCACGCAGTATCCGTTTGGGTTTGAGTCATTACATGGGTTCGGTTGAGCGCGCACGCGCATTAATTCATAAAGGCGGGGAAGGGCGTTTATTTGCTGAATCCAATAAAGGCAAATGGAATGGCCGTGATACCTGGCTGCATAGTATTTTTAATAACGACTTGTTGTTTATTGGTTTGGGGTTGGATACCTCGGAAATTTTCTTGCGCTGGTTACTGATTGAGCGCGCAAAGTATTTCAAAACATTTCCTGAACGCGAAAAAAAGGCCTATTACATTCATGCAGGGCGTGATTTATCGCAGGGTCAAAGGATTTTTTTGAAAAGTGTGGGTTGTGAGATTATTAAAGAAGAAAGTTACGATGCACTTTATGGAGATGCTTGGTCATTCTCCTAAGTGTAATAGCAACGTAACTTTATGGATTGTCACGAACATTAAGAAAACCTTAAGTTTCTTACTCTAGGCTGCTCATGCGAATTACCATGGGGGTCAAGAGTCAATTGAATATAAAAAATAACCATCAGATTGCCCCTCCTAGAGTGATTACGTCTGGCCCTTATACTTATTTACTAAGGATGGCGCTGTTATCCCTGATTATTTTAAGTCTCAGTCGCGCGGGATTGGTATTGTGGAATTTTGATCGCGCAGCGGTAGGGGACCTATCGAGTATATTTTTACAGGGAATAAGAGCCGATATTATTCTTGTGAGCATTTGGATCTTTTTACCTATTCTGTGTGTACCCATCCTGGCGTACAAACGATTTCGATTTGGCTGGTTCAGATTCACCTATTACTGGTCGCTCTGCGGCCTCATCCTGTTTTTATTCATGGAGTTAGCAACACCTACATTCCTACTTCAGTACGATGTGAGACCTAATCGGCTTTTTATTGAGTATCTGCGTTATCCGAAAGAAGTGCTTTCGACGCTCTGGAATGGATTCAGGTTGTCCTTTTTAGGCGGGATATTACTAACAGTATTCGTTGGTTTTTTTCTCAACAGGTTATTGTGCGTGCCTAAATCGGCGCTAACTATGTGGTCGCCTCGGCGAAATTTGTTGCTGTGGCCTCTAATGGTTGGAATGGTCGCTATCGGTATTAGGTCCACCACTGGGCACCGGCCTGCCAATCCGGCTTTGTTTGCTATTACCGGCGATGCGATGGTTAATTCACTGGTAATCAACTCAACTTACTCGGTTCTTTACGCGCTTTACAGTATGAAACACGAAGCGCATTCCAGTGAGATTTACGGCAAGCTTGCACATGACGAAATGCTCCAGCACAGCCTGGATTGGCCTTGGCTAAAAGGCTATCAATTCAACGATCCGGCCTACCCGACTTTGCATTTTCAAGCCGCCACAACCCCGCGCGAACGGCCACTGAATTTAGTGATTATTTTGCAAGAGAGTATGGGGGCCACATTCGTTAAATCTCTGGGAGGCGTCGCGGTAACGCCCGAATTGGAGAAATTAAAAGCGGAAGGTATTTGGTTTAATCGATTATTTTCAACGGGTACTCGATCGGTTAGAGGTATTGAGGCGGTCATTGCCGGTTACCTGCCAACGCCAGCGCAAAGTGTTGTAAAACTCTCCAATAGCCAGAGTAATTTCACAACGCTCGGCTCGGTGCTCCACTCAGCGGGTTATGCCACCCAATTTATTTATGGTGGCGAAGCGCATTTTGACAACATGCGCGGATTTTTTACCAATAACGGATTTAACGATATCGTTGATTTGCCGAAAATAAAAAATCCGTCATTTGTCGGAAGCTGGGGAGCAAGCGATGAGGACTTATTTACTACAGCTCATAGAGAACTGCAATTGCTCCATCGCGGCGATAAACCTTTTTTCAGTCTGATTTTTACATCGAGCAATCATGAGCCGTTTGAATTTCCTGACAACCGAATAGCCTTACATGAGCAACCAAAAAACACGGTAAATAACGCTGTTAAATATGCGGATTGGGCGATGGGAACGTTTTTTACAATGGCAAAACAAAGCGACTATTGGAAGGATACTGTATTTTTAATCGTGGCTGATCACGACAATCGTGTTTACGGCGATAATCTTATACCAGTCGAAAAATTTCAAATTCCGGGATTGATATTGGGTGGGGCTATCCAGGCAAAAGAAATATCTGCCATCGCGAGTCAAATAGACTTGGCCCCAACACTCCTCTCTTTAATTGGTGTGTCTAGTTGTCACACTATGATCGGACGTGATTTCACTTTGGATGAATCGAGCCCAGGCAGAGCATTTTTACAATTTGAGGATTATTTTGCGTTGATGGAGGCAGAAAAAATAATTGTACTAAGACCTAATGAGGGAGTGGCTATCGCACATTATGATGAGCGTGCAAAAAAGTTAACCCTTAGCGATCAGCCAGTTGCTAGCTCAGACAGAGACAAAGCGCTTGCTCACGTGCAATTGCCATCTTATCTGTACCGTGAGCGCAGGAATGTGAGCAACCCTCATTGCATCCATTAGGGGGCATAGCAGATCAATCCTTTGATCCTGAAGATAACGCTAAGCCGCATGCATACTAATTTGCGACGTTTTAAATGATCTACAGATAAACATCAGTGTATTGCGGGTGTTGGGGTCATCTACCTTTCGGGCAAGGTCAATCGCCCGGTCAAAATCGTGTTTTAAACACAAACATCTTACTTCGCGAATCAACTCAATATCTTTTGTTACCAAGTCCATCTTACTACCCCCTTGTTAATGAAAATCTCCGTGTGACAGCCGCACTGCCTGACTGTTGCGCAGTGCGATTCAAGTATCGCCTGCATAAAGAAAAGTCGCAGCACTTTCCCCTTAAATCGCTAGATTAGATTTGCATAATAAGATCACTTTTTGGGCAATCCGTTTGGTTAAGCTATAGAAAGAAGTGATACAAAGCGGGATTGAAATCGTAACTAATTGCTTACTTGGCTTTTCTGGATAACCCAATGAAAACAGCAATCTATTGGTTTCGGTACGATTTGCGCTTGCATGACAACCCCGGTTGGACGCAGTTGGTTGCCTCCCATGAAGCTGCAATTGGCGTTTTTGTGCTGCCACAGCGCTGGTTTTTGCAGGGGCGCTACCAAAGTAAGGGTATTGAGTTTTACCGCCTGAAGTTCTTGCTAGAGTCGCTCAATGATTTGCGAACCCAGCTGCGCAATTGTGGGAGTGAATTGCTGGTGCTCAATGGCGACCCGGCTAGGGAAGTAGTTGCCTGGGCGGAGCGTTTGAATGTTCACACACTCGCCGTTGGTGAGCATCCGGGTAGCGACGAGTGTGATGACCTTGCCAAGGTAAAAAGTGCGCTCGATATTCCCGTAACCGTTTATGAAAATTTCACCCTGTTTGATCGAGCTGAATTGCCTTTTGAATTGCAGGATTTGCCTGATATTTTTTCCCAATTTCGCAAGCGCGTAGAAAAACAAATCCCAAGCCGCTCACTGCCAATGCCACCGCGCTTGCGGCAAGGTATTCAGTTGGATCAATCACCCTGCGAACTGGATAAGTGGCGGGCCATTTTATCGGCACAGGCAATGGGGACCCGAGTACACCCGCATGCATTGGCATTTACCGGTGGTTCCGCTGCGGGTTTAAAGCAAATTAATTATTTTTTATCAGAGTCGCACTCTATTGCATCTTACAAAGAGACGCGCAACCAGCTCGACGGTTGGAATTTCTCGTCCAAATTATCGCCCTGGTTGGCGTTTGGTTGCATCTCTGCTCGGCAAGTTGCGGAGGCGATTCGCCGCTATGAGTTCGAGCATCAAGCGAATGAATCGACTTACTGGCTCTATTTTGAATTGCTGTGGCGCGAATATTTTCAGTGGTTGGCTTTTCGCTATGGCAAAAAAATGTTCGCGCTGCGTGGAATACAAAATAAGAATCCGCTGCTGAGTTTTTATTCTGCCGAATTTACTGCCTGGTGTTACGGCAATACCGAAAGCGATTTTGTGAATGCATTTATGCAGCAGTTGTTACACACCGGCTGGATGTCAAATCGCGGCCGTCAGATAGTCGCTAGCTATTTAATTAACGAACTAGGTGTTGATTGGCGTTACGGTGCCGCCTGGTTTGAGCAGCAGCTAATTGATTATGACGTTGCCGCAAACTGGGGTAACTGGCAATACCTTGCGGGAGTAGGTACAGATCCCCGTGGACGGCGGCATTTTAATATTGAAAAACAGCGCGAGACTTATGATCCCGAATCGATTTTTATACAGCGTTGGGCGCAGTAGGTGGGAAAATTGGGATAAAGCCAGTCAGTTAACCTGTTTTTACTCCCCCCTCTTTGGCAAAGAGGGGCCGGGGGAGATTTGGTGTGAGGTTCTTTTTGTAAAGGGGGTGCCATTTATCTGATAATTAAGTTAGATTTAGCCGATAAATTCCAATAACAGGACGACTGCTTCATGGCTAACATCTGCTTTCCCCGTAATCTACTTATTGCTTCGCTGTTGTTGAGCTCAGTGGCCTGCACAACGACACCGCCAACAACCGCTGCGCCGAACCCCGATCAGGAAGAATGGATCGATTTGTTTAATGGCAAAGACTTGAGCAATTGGTCGGTTAAAATTCGCGGCTTTCCACTCGGTGAAAATGCGTTTAATACCTTTCGCGTGGAAGACGGAGTCATGCAGGCGCGCTATGACGAGTACAAAGAGTTTGATACGCGTTTTGGCCACATTTTTTCCAATGCCGGGCCATTTTCGCATTACAAAATGCTGGTGGAATATCGTTTTGTGGGTGAGCAAGTGAAGGGCGGCCCTGCGTGGGCATTGCGTAATAACGGCATCATGTATCACACGCAAGATCCGAAGACCATGACGGTGGAGCAGGATTTTCCCGGTAGTATGGAATATCAATTTTTAGGGGGTAACGGCAAAGATCCACGCACTACCGGCAACCTTTGTACGCCGGGTACACACGTGGTGTTCAACGGAAAATTCACTGAAGATCATATTATCAATTCGAACAGCGATACTTTTCATGGCGACCAATGGGTCACGGCGGAGTTAACTGTGCACGGCAGTGAAAAGGCGGAACATTTTATTAACGGCAAAAAAGTATTGGAATATACCGATCTGCAATGGGACGACCGCACGCCTAATAGCGGCGGATTTATTGCCTTGCAAGCCGAGAGTCATCCAACCGATTTTCGCAAAGTGCGTCTGTTAAATCTGGAGGGGTGCATGAATAAAAAAGCGAAAAATTATAAAAGCTATTTTGTAAAAGATAATCCGAAGGCGTGTAAGTTTTAATTGCACGCCAGATAAAAAAATCCCCGCAACTTGCGTAATGCCTGTCAGTTAAGACGTTTAATCTCCCCCAGCCCCTCTTTGCCAAAGAGGGGAGCAGGCTCCTCCCTTTGAAAAAGGGAGGCCGGGAGGGATTTAAAAAAGGTTAAATGACTGGCATTACGCCAATGCGGGGATTATTTTGTGTAATGAATTAAACAGTTACTTTAATGCCCCTCATGCTCTTCTTCTTTTAGCGTGGACAAGTAAGCCACCAAATCGCGCAACTCCGCTTTGGTTAAACCCAAACCCATCGCTGGCATGGGTGAAATGCCGCCGAATTCGAGCTTTTCAATTTCTGAACGGGCGATAGTTTTCGCTGCATTGTTTGCCGTAATGGTGACCTCAGTTTTTGTTTCGGCATCAAATGAACCTTCTATACGCTCGCCATTTTTTAATACCACTGTGACGCGACCAAAACCGGGGGCAATACGTGCTGCAGGTGCGACCAGTGACTCCAACATTTGTTCGGGTGTGATGCGCAGCGCAATGGTGGTTAGATCCGGCCCCACTTTATTGCCGCGCGAGCCCACCATATGGCAGCGCACACATTGCGTGGTATTACTGTAGCGAAATAGTTTGACACCTTCGTTAGCATCGCCACCGTAAATGGCTTCGCGGTAAACATCGAGTGGATTATTTTTATCTTTTTTATCTTCATAGGATGCAAGTAGCTGTTTAAATTCCGGTGTGCCAATTTTTTCTACGGCGGTAATTAATTCCAACTGAACTTCCGGTGCAATTTTTCCATCGATCAACAATGCCATTTGTTCACCGAATACCGCTTCAGCTTCGGGTGCTTTTACATTCGCGAGAGAAAGAAGCGCCGCTTGTTGTTCGCCGGTAGTGCCATTTTTAAGCAGTATGCTGTGCATCTCCACCACTTGTGGTACGGGTAAATTCAATTCCGGCACCATTGCTAGCGCGGCCATACGCACCGATTGATTTCGGTCTTTTAATGCAGTGAAAACCAAATCGCCCATATCCGCCGGATTAAATTTCTTGAGCGTTTGCAGTGCGGCAATGCGCACCGCCGCAGATGAGTCATTGCCAAGCATGGCAACGAGCTTATCTTTGGCGGCGGTGATATTTAATTCACCCAAGGCGCGCACAGTCGCGGAGCGAACATCGATATCTTTATCGGCTAGCAGTTTGGAGTAGCCCGCAGTAAATGCCGCGACGGATTCACCTTGGGGGCGCGTGACCGGGCCGCGATGTACACCGGTAACACGATCGTAATTAGATGACTCAGACCAGACAGATACGGCCTGAATGGCTTCGGCGCGCAGTTTTCCTGGTAGTGCATTGCGTTGGGCAAATTGGATCAATCGCTGCGCATTGTGTGCGCTGTTGTCGTTGGCATAGACATTAGCGTTGATTACGCGGCGCAATAAGGCCTCATTGGTGAAACGCGACTGGTCAACTAGTGCGGCCAGTGCTGGCAAGGCATCTACTACCAAATTGTCATCGGTGATCGCGCGTGCGGCGTTGGTGACGACAAATTCGCTTTTATCATTTAAAAATAACGCGAGGGCAGAGCTCTCCATTTGTCTTAATGCAACTACGGCAGCGATACGCACAGGTTCTGACGGATGGGTTGCGAGTTTGCCGAGCGCTTCCTCATTGCCAATTCTTCCCAACGCAATTGCACCCGCGTGGCGTAGATAAACATCCTGTTCGTTGTTGGCTTCCAACATATCCACTAGCGGTGCAATTGCTGACTCGGCGCGGATACGACCCAAGGCCTGCGCGGCGTAGAGTTGTGCGCGCGGATCTTTATCAGCAAGCAAGGGGATTAGTTTTTCAGTCGCTTCGCTAGTGTTAGCATCACCCAATACTTTGGCAGCTTGCGCGCGAATTTCCGAATCGGCGTCTTGCAAAAGATTAATTAATACTGCGTGCCCAGTGGGATTTTTGCGCAGGATTTGGCCCAAGCCCCAAATGGCGTGAATGCGGGCAAATTGATTGCTGGATGAAATAGCGACATTTTGCAGTGGTTTTAATTGTTGATTTTCTACCAGCGCAAACTGCGCTTTTTGGCGAACACGCATATCAACATGGCTTAGAAGTTCGACTAACTTTTCCGTGGTTTCTTTCCGCAAATCTGCGCCAAGCAAGGCTTTGGTTTCGGTGCGGATAGCGTTGCCAGCGGTGTCCGGCGTATCCAATTTCCACACGCGGCCTTTTTGTTTTAAACCCCAACCTTCGATCCAATCGCTCATGTAAAGCGCGCCGTCCGGACCAAAATCCAAACCGGTCGCTAATATCCCGCGAAATACATTTTTGTCGCTCGCCAGTTCGAAACTTGCACCTTTCGGTTTAAGCGTAAATGCGTTGACTCCGGCGCGTGTGGCTGAGCCAACAAATTCCACCACAAAAAAATGGTCTTGCCATTGCTCATTAAAAGCGGTGCCGGGGTTGTAGGTCATGCCCGCTGGGCCTGCGTGGTAGGGCGCTACCGGCGGCAACACATGGGCAGCTTGGCCTTTGAATTGCGGTTTGTAATATTCTTCATCCATCCAGACTTTGTAGTTATTGTTTTTTGGGTCTTTGTATTTTCCGAGTTGCCAATTAATTCGCCAGCCTGTATCTGAACCTTCGATCAAATGCACCACGCGCTCGTACTCGCCGACGTGATCGCCGTCGTTATCCACACTGATAAAGTTGCCGTATTTATCGAATGAAAATTCATAAATATTACGCAAACCTGCGGCAAACACTTCAAAGTTACTGCCATCGACTTCGCTGCGCACAACTACACCCTGATTGGGGTAGTGCCATTTTTTTCCCGTGCTATCGGTAACGCTGGTGCCTATGTCGCCCATGCTGTAATACATTTTTCCATCGGGCCCGAGTAGTGCGCCGGAAAGGCCGTGGCCGCTAAAACCAATGTGTACACCGTAGCCATGGGCGAGGGATGTTTTGCTATCCATAACACCGTCGCCGTCGGTGTCTTTCAAACGCCAAAAATCCGGTGCGACATTTACGAACAATTCGTCGCTTTGATCGTTATAAAACATTCCGCCAATGACATCGGTCACTTCGGTATTAAAATCTTCCACTGCCGTTTGTGCGAAGTCCGCTTTGCCGGTGCCCTGGGTGTCTTCGAGGCGAATCACTTTTTCTTTTACTACGGCAAGATCGCGCCAATCGTGGCTGCCATCGTTGTTGCGGTCGGGAATACGGGTATTTTGTGCGCTTTTTTCCGGTGCGAGTTCGGTGTGTAAAAATTGGCGGCGATCTTCAACTGTCGTGAAGGCAACTGAAGGATGTTCCCAATCGGCATAGTTGCGAATATCAAATTCAGAATTGTTGCTACGCTGGGTAATGCCCGCCCAAATCCGCCCTTTATCATCCACATGGATGGCCACGGTATCGCCCAATAATTTTTCTGATGCCCATAGCTCCCGCGTAATACCGTCAGCCAAAGTCATCGGCACCTGCTGCTCAATAGTGCTCGCCGTTTGTTTGGCTTCCTCAGGTGTGATGCGAGTGATGTCGAGTGCAGCACGGCTCGCGGCGGCACTGGTTTGCGTTTGCGGCGCGTCAGATGCAGTGGGCGCTTCTTTGGAACAACCGCTGATAAGCAACAGCGAGCCGACAAGTGGGGCAATAAGACAAAGGGATAAAGGAATTCCAAGTGGGCATTGTTTCAGCGTAGATTGTTTCAGCGGAGATTGTTTCATGGTCTGCTCACAGCTATTTATGGTTATTGATCGCACGGGGCGAGCTTTTTAGTCCGCTCAAATTATAGGTGACCCGGCGAATGTTCGCGTGCAAATTGACCCTTGTGAACATTAATTAACACTTTGTTGTCCAATGTTAGCGCTCAAATTCGATTCAACACGGCATTTCGTGAGCTGGGTTCCACGTTTGCGCGCAGATAATTAATATTCACTTAAGGTAACTAGGATAGGTTTGGCCTGGAATTTTTACTTACTACCTGACTAACGTTAATCCACTGAGGAGATTTTTATGCGCGCTATTATTCTCGCAACCGCTTTGTTCAGCACGGCAGCTTTTGCTGGCCCGCAATGCACCACCACCGACAAATCAGAATGGCTTGATCAAACAAAATTTCAAGCTGATTTGAAAGAGCAAGGCTACGACATCAAAAAGTTTAAAGTGACTGACGGCAATTGCTATGAAATATATGGCTGGAATAAAGAGAAACAAAAAGTAGAGATTTATTTTGACCCGGTTACCGGCAAATCTGTCAAAGAGGAAATTGAAGACTAATGCCACCGCAAACCGTAAAACTCTGGGATCCACTGATACGCCTGTTCCATTGGTCAATTGCTGTGATAGTTTTGGCCAATTATTTTTTCAATGAGGAGGGCGAGGACTGGCATCAATGGCTGGGATACATTGCTGTCACCTGGCTAGTGGTGCGATTTTTCTGGGGTTTTTTCGGTACTGGTGCAGCGCGATGGTCGGATTTTTTTCCGACTCGCGCTAACGTGGCTGCACATATTGGCGCTGTGGTACGAGGTGAGCATTATCATCGGATGGGACACTCGCCTTTGGGTGGACTGGTAATGATTTTGATGATGCTGTGTATTTTATCGCTGGGTATTACCGGCTTTATGATGCAAGAAATCGATTATTTCTGGGGTGAAGATTGGGTTGAAAATGCCCACTCATGGATTGCCAATTCACTGATGGCATTGGTGGCAATCCACCTGTTTGCGGCGCTGTTTGAAAGCTATCGTCTTAAAGAAAATCTTCCCTTATCCATGGTCACCGGCAAGCGCCGGAAAATAGAACAGTAACACACGTACGATCGAGCCGAGTCTGGAGAGTGACGCTGAGCTCAATTCAATGACACACACCAGATGCGGCGTTATACGCGCCGCCCCATCCCGCCGTTATCATAAATTTTATAGATACCCATTACACTCAACACCATGAAAGTGTTGGATAACCCATGCGCGGTATAACCTCGCTTTCACATTGCAGCGACATTTTAGTCACATTCGCGTTGTTAACCTCCCTGCGTTAATCAAACAAACACGGTTGATTCTTGGAGGAAGAGCAGTATGAGCAGGCAATTACGCAATTTGAGCAGGTATTTGAGACAGGTCTCGTGGTTGACTCTGTCGGCGCTCCTGATTGGCTTTCCACTTTTTGGCTTTTCACTTTCTATCCATGCAGCAGAGGCGCCCGGTGCGCTTACTGTTGTTGTCAAAGATCAGGCTACTAACCGGCCACTCCCAAGCGTGCAGGTCACCATCACGAAACGGGAAAACAATTCCACGCAAACTGTAGAAACCGACGCACAAGGTCGCATCGTCGTTGGACAGCTCGACCCCGGGCTCTACTCGGTGAACCTGGCCAAAAGCGGTTTTACCGCATTAAATGAGCCAAGCCTAAGAGTCGTTACGCGCAAAAATATCAGGATTGAATTCGAGCTGAGAGAGCGAGTAAGAGCCCAGGCAATTGAGGAGGTGCTCGTTCTCGGAAAACAAACTGAAGCCATTGCATCCGTTAACGGCACCTATCTCGATAGAGAAGCCTTGGCAAATGCCGTTGGCGGTGGCTCAGATCCACTTCTCTCGCTGGACGGTTTACCTGGCTTGGCAGCCACCGGAGAATTCGCGAACTTTAGCGTACGCGGCCGTGGCCCCCGGGATAACTTGTTATTTGTTGATGATTTTCCCTTTGATAAAGCGGTGCACTTTGATGCATCACTCGGTGAACAAGAGGATGTCGGCGGTGGCGGCCGCTTCTCGATTTTCGCCCCCAATGTTATCAGCGGCGCAGAGTTTTCCCCTGGTGGTTGGGGTGCGGCTTACGGCGGCCGGTCGGCATCGCTACTCAAACTGAAAGTCGCCGATGGCAACCCGAGCCCTTCGGCAAGTTTGCGCTACGACCTTGCGGGTTATGAAATGGGTTACGACGGCCCGACCGGCCTCACGGAAGATTCAACAATACTCGTCTCTGCTCGACGTTTGGATTTCGGCGCGTTATTTGAAACTATCGAAGAGCTCGACATTGGTGAGCCTGTCTTACGAGACATCATCGTAAAGTCAGTTATACCCATCAACGAGAACAACACGGTCGAAGTGCTACTGATAGATACCCACGAAGATTACACCCGCGGCGTGACTCACGTTTTTGCCTCGCCCAATTTCGAAGATGCTGCACTGCAAGATTCTGAGCAAGATAGCGATTTGTTTGGTTTGACCTTGCGAACATTGCTCGGTGAAAAAGCGGTTTGGACCAATAGGGTTTACCACCGCACCAGCGATAAGATCAGTTCAGAGGGTGAAGCATTTCCTGATCTCGTCCCTGCGGGATCACCTGCGTCCAGTTTCCCTGTGCGGGAGAATATTATTACCATCGGTGAAGATGAAACCGAGACCGGCTGGCGCAGCGACCTAGAGACATTGAATCAATGGGGTGTGTTCACCGCCGGTGTTCGCGTAACGCAAATTGAACTGGACTACAACACGGTTTTGGATGGCGATTGGAATCGCTTTATTTACGACAGCGATGATTTTAGAGCAGACCCCGACCAGCGTTTTATTGTGCTGACGCCCGAGAAAATTAACGCTTTAATAAGCCGGAAAGAAACGAGCTATGCTGGTTACGTAGAACAAGTTTTTCAGCGCGGTGATTGGGATTTTGGCACTGGCTTACGCTTCGAGCAGGATGGGTTTGCCGACGAGAGCTTTGCGTCGCCCAGGTTCAATGTCAACTGGAAGCCGAGTAACAGGGTTAGATATTTTGCGACCGCAGGGCTGTTTCATCAATCGCCCCGGTTTTTAGAGCTTGCCGCGAACGAGTCAAACGACCTCAAGAACGAAAAAATTACACATGGCAGTTTAGGTTTTCAATATTTCCTGAACAACAATTGGTCGCTGTTAACGGAAGCCTACTATCAAAACCTCGACGACCTGGTGGTCGATCTTGATCGAGCCAGCGGTACCTTTGCCAACAGGGGCGACGGCACATCCTACGGCGTTGATGTCGTGGCTAATGGGACAATTCGCGAAGGCCTTTACGCTACCGCAACCTATTCTTACAACGATATCGTCATCGACCAGAAGGACGGACGCGGCGATCTGGCCGCCGACTTCAGCCGCGAGCATGTCGCGACCCTCGGCCTGACGTGGGAAATCAACGACCGCTGGAAGATCGCTGGGCGCTATAAATATCTGTCCGGTAGGCCAGGCGAAGAATTTATTATTCACTCAGACGTGTTGGGCCCCGGACAACCGCTGCGCTACTCGAAGGAGATCACAGAGAGCAATGTTGGTCGCAAAAGCGCATATAGTTTGGTGAATATTCGCGTTGACTATCGGCGCGCATTTGGCCCCATCGATCTCACAACGTTTCTCGACGTTATTAACGTGACGGCAGCGTCGTCGACCGACGAGAGCGAGTTTGACTACCGCCGAGGCGTTGTAGTGAAAGACAGTAACGAAGCCGAGCCGCTGATTGGTTTGCGACTAGACTATGCGTGGTAAAAGGGGAGCAACAGATGGTACGGGTACTTGGTGCAACGCCGATTAGAGTGTTGATTGTCGAAGACAACCGCGACATCAGCGCGAATATTTCCGAGTACCTTGAAAAGCATAGCTATGTGTTGGATTTTGCCTATGACGGTATCAGCGCGATGCACCTGGCGTTAACGAATCGGTTCGACGTGATCGTTTTAGACCTGATGCTGCCAGGGATGGATGGCTTAAGTTTCTGCCGAAAATTGCGCGCTGATGCCGACGTAGAAACACCCGTGCTGATGCTAACGGCGCGAGACACGCTTGACGATAAACTTAAGGGTTTTGCGGCTGGAGCCGATGACTATTTGGTTAAGCCGTTCGCATTGCAAGAGTTGCATGCGCGCCTGCAGGCGCTGCAAAAACGTAGCCGCGGAAAGATCGATAACCTGTTAAGGGTTGGCGATCTGACGTTGAATAAATCCACGCTGCAAGTGCATCGCGCGGGGCGCCGCGTCGATCTTAACCCGGCCGGTATGAGACTACTGCAACGACTGATGGAAGTGGCACCGTCTGTGGTGGCTCGCGAAGATCTCGAAACCTTGTTGTGGGCTGACGAGCCCCCCGATGGTGATGTGCTGCGCTCGCATTTGTACAAGCTGCGGCAGGCTATTGATCGGCCGTTTGATAGCCCGTTAATTCATACCGTGCATCGCATCGGGTACCGAATTGCCGAAGCCAGTAACGCAGGGCCCAGTATTGAAGAGGACCGTCACTAATGTACCGGCACAGTTTGCGTGCGCGTGTTGCCATTGCGTTTGCGATATGTGTTGCTGTGCTTAGCGTGGCCTGGGGACTCGCTTTCTTCGCGGCGATCAAGTTGAGCGAAGACCGTGTGATGGTGCGTCAGCTGCAGCATGCTGCCGAAAGCTATCCCGCGCTGACGACGAACCTTCGCGGATACGATGAGATTGGGAGTTTGCCGGAATCACTCAGGGAATGGGCGCAGACAAATCCCGCTGAAGGGATATACGAATTCGAAGCCGACGAGTTACATGTCGCAGTCCTGTTTACTGACCATGAACAGGCGGCTTCCAACAATGAACAGCGAAAAGCATTTGTGGTTTTCGACGTTGCCGGGATTGAAGCTGAATCGTCAGAGGATTGGTGGTGGCTGGCCGGTATCACCGGTATCGTGGGTACGCTCGGTGCTCTCGGTTTCGTGCTCGGGAATGTTGTGATGCGCCGCGCTATCGCCCCTGTCGCGCACCTCGCCAAAGTAGTCGCGGACATTGACGTAGAACATCTCTCGGCTGAAGATCATAAACGCATCGAGTCCAGCCGGTTCGGGGATGATGAGGTTGGCCTGCTCGCTGGGACTATTGAGAAGACTCTTGAGCGTATCAGCGCCTTTGTTGAGAGGGAGCGATACTTTACCAGTTCAGTCAGTCATGAGTTGCGGACGCCGATCACGGTGATAACCGGCGCGCTGGAGCTGCTTGAACAGAGCGATCTGTCAGCGACCGACGTGAAGGCGCTGAATCGAGTGAGGCGTGCGACACTGGACATGAAAACCACGATTGAAATGTTCTTATGCCTTGCTCGCGAGACCGACGACGGGCTGTATGACGAGCAGTTTTTAGTGGTGCCGCTGGTGAGCCAGGCGATAGAACAGCAGCGCCACTTGCTGAACGGCAAGATGGTCGACGTTGAAATCGACCAACTCGCAAAACCCAGTGTCCGCGGACATCCGCAGGCTTTTTCCATCGCGGTCACCAATCTGGTGCGAAATGCATTCGAGCACACACTCGCCGGGCAGGGGCCGATCAGGATTCTCATCCAAGAACATGAGCTATTAATCACCAACCAAATGAACAGTGCCGCTGACGGACGATACACGCAGACCGGGGCGTCGTCGTTTCACGGCTATGGTCTGGGGCTGGGTATTGTTCAGCGGCTGTGTGAGCGTAATGGTTGGTCGTTTTCGTTCCTCACTGACGACGCGCTTGTCGCAGCCCGGGTTTCATGGTGAGGACTTTTGCTCAATTATATGCCTGCGCAGGTGTTGCAAGCGTTGGCTGGTATCCGCTACCAACACATTCAGGCAGGGCACCAAAAGCAGGGTGACCAAGGTGGCAAAGAGCACGCCGAACGCCAGGGAAATTACCATCGGAATCAGAAAACGCGCCTGCACACTCTGCTCAGCCATAATCGGCATCAGGCCAACAAAGGTGGTGAGCGAGGTAAGCAAAATCGCGCGGAATCGGTCGCGGCCGGCTTGGACTACGGCGTCGTGAATTTCCAACCCTTGTGCACGCAATTGATTAATGCGATCCAACAGCACCAAATTATCATTCACCACCACACCCGCGCAGGCGATAAACCCGAGCATGGAAAGCATGCTGATTTCGCGGTCCATTACCAAGTGCCCAATCACTGCGCCCATAAAACCAAAAGGCACCGCAGTGAGCACAATCAGCGGCTGGCTGTAGGAGCGGAAGTTAACCGCCATCATCATGTAGATAACGAGCAGCGCCAGCAAAAAATTGGCGAGCAGGGATTTTTGGAAATCGGCTTGATCGCGCATATTGCCGTCGGGCTGCAAGCTAAAACCCGAATGCTGCCGCTGCCAGTCCAGATAAAACTGCTCGTTCATCGCCCTCACTATGGCTTGCGCATCACCCTCGGCACCTACGCGGGCGGTGACGGTGATATTCCGCTTGCGGTCGCGCCGGTCGATAACGGTATAGCCGGGCACAAACACTATCTCCGCCACTTCCAGCAGCGGTACTTCCACTCCGGTGGCGGTGCGAATACGCATGTGGTTGAGTTGATCCAGCTGGCGGCGATCTTCCACCGGGTAGCGCACCAGTACGCGCACATCTTCGCTGCCGCGCGGGATACGTTGCGCCTCTTCGCCATAAAACGCCTGGCGCACCTGCCGCGCCACCTGATTGAGGGTGACACCCAACATTTCCGCATTGGGTTTCAGGCGCAAATCGATTTCCGGGCGCGAGGCTTCCAGACTGGTTTTTGCATCAAATACGTGGGGATAAGACGCGAGCGTGGAGCGCACCGCTTCGGCTACGGCTTGTTGATCCTCAAAGCGGTTACTGTTGATGCTCAGGTTAAGGCGGATGTCATCGCCCGAGGCGTTCAGGGTGAAATCCAGGCGGAATTCTTTGGCCTCGGGTACATCCCCGATCAACTCCTGCCAGCGCCGCGATACTTCATCAACGCCGACAATACGCAGCTCCGAATCCTGCAGCGCGACTGCCATGTAAATATTCACACCGTTAGCCCAGGTCTGTACCGCGCGCACAAAGTCGCCGCCATTCTCGTCGCGCAGGGCTTCGTCTTCGCGCAGCTTCAAGGCGGCGTCTTGCACTTTACGCATGATCCGCTGGGTTTCATTAAAAGATGTGCCCTCGGGCATAACCAAGCGCGCTTCCACCACATCACCCGGTACTTTGGGCATAAAGCTGCTTTTGAGCCACCCGCCAGCAAACAGCGAGAGGGAAAGCGCAAAGGCCATCACAAAACCCAAAATCGTCGCACCCTTGTACGCCAATAGCCGCTCGAGCACTGGCGTGTAGCGCAGCTCAATAAACCGGTTGAGGTGATGGGACACCCGCTCGCGCAGCCAATCCAATCCTTTCAACACCGCAAAGCGGGAGGGTTGTTCGGGCTGCATATGGGATAAATGCGAAGGCAGAATCAGCAGGGATTCAATCAGCGAGAACAGCAAACACAGCAGCACTACTATGCCAATGGCGCGCGCCAAAACCGCCATATTGCCCGGTACATCGAGCATGGGCGCAAAAAAGATCATGGTACTGGCGACCGAGAAAAACACCGGCACGCTCACCATTTTGGCGCCGCTTGCGGCACTGGCCGCGCCGCGCAAGCCATTCTGCTGGCGGGTGTAAATGCTCTCGCCGACGATAATGGCATCGTCCACAACTATGCCAAGTACCAGCAGAAAGGCGAACAGCGAGATCATGTTAATGCTCACGCCGACGTAGGGCAGCATCCAAATCGCACCGGCAAATGCGGTGGCAATCCCCACTGCTACCCAGATGGCAATCTGCGGGCGCAGGAACAGCATCAATACAATCAACACCAGAATCAAACCGCTGATCGCATTGCTCAGCAGCAAATCCAGCCGCGCCTGAAACAGCGTGGACATATCGCGCCAAATATCGATCTGGACTCCGGCGGGCAACACCGGGCGAATCTGCTCTAGGTAGTCTTTAGCGGTTTTAGTGGCAGCGAGAATATCCGGATCTTCAGAGATAAATAACTCTAAAAATACCGACGGAAAACCGTTGTACTGCGCGAGCAGTGTCCAATCGGAAAAGCCGTCGTCGATGGTAGCGATATCGCCCAGCAATACTTTGGAGCCGTCCCGGCGCGTGAGCACGGGGATGCGGGCGTAGTCCTCGGCGGTGTAAGCCTGACTGCGTGCTTGCAGTTGGATGTCACCATCGACCGTGCGAATGGTGCCCGCCGGAATATTCACCGAGGCGTTGCGAATTGCTTGCGCGACTTGATCAAAACTGAGCTGGTAGCGACGCAGGTTGTGCTCGGAGATTTCAATGCCCATTTCATAGGGGCGCGTGCCATTCAACTGCACCATGGAAATGCCCGGCAGCAGCGCCAGTTCGTTGCGCAAATTCATGCCGGTTTCTTTGAGCGCGGCCTCGTCCACATTACCGTACAGGGCGATGCTCATTAACTGGCTGCGGGAAATTTGGCGGCTGGCGACGGGTCGCTCTACATCGGCGGGAAAACTGTTGATGGCATCGATGCGGGTTTTGACATCGTTTAATAATTGTTGCGGGTCGTAACCTTCGGCGACTTCAATAAATACCTGCGCATATCCTTGGCGAGATTTGGAGCTGAGTGCGTAAACGCCCTCTAAATCGGCCACTGCCTCTTCAATACGAATCGCCACCAGCTGCTCCACTTCCGTGGGGCCGGCTCCGGGGTAGTTCATGTTTACTTGAATTATATTGCGCTCAATTACCGGAAATACTTCCTTATCGAGGTCGCTAAAACTGAAGAAACAGCCCGCAAAAATGAGCACCATTAATAAATTGGCGGCGACTTTATTTTCAATAAACCATTGGATTGTCCGGCTCATGGTTGGGCTGCTCCGCTTTCCGTTTGCGGAGCTACTATTTGCGGAACTGATGTTTGTGGTGTTTCAAACAACTGGGTTTCGACTTGTGTGCCCGGTATTAAATAGCCCTGACGTTCCAGCACGATTTGCTGTCCGGCACTAATCTGGCCGGTAAACCATACATGGGTGTCGTCCATACGCAGGATTTTGACGGTCTGTTCCTGCACGCGGTTTTCCGCGTCGAGCAGATAGACTTTATCGCGGCGGAAGATGACCGACTTGGGTAAATGAATCACCTGCTCGATAGGTTTGCCGCTAATTTCAGCGGTCACATACATGCCCATCAACAGCGGCAATTTGTTTTTGACGGGATCGAACGGATCGGGAATTTCCACCACGGCATAATACAGACGGGATTGCGGATCCAGACCCGCCTCGGTGCGCATCACCTTGCCTTGCCACTCGTATGGCTGACCCGCGACAACGCCGCGCAGCGTGACATCGGGCAACTGCTGTTGCGGTTTGCCAAAGGCGAGCGGCAGATCAATCAGCGAGGCCTGCAAATCGGTAAGCGGCAAACGCACCAGCGCAGCGGCGGCGTCATAAACTGTGGCGATGCGGCTGCCGCCATTGAGGTATTGACCCAGGTCGCTGTGGGTAGCACTCACGCGCGACCTGGGTCAATACCT
>CAZCJR010000036.1:0-15442 GCA_964499225.1 uncultured Cellvibrionaceae bacterium
CTCATTAGTGACTGGCGACAGAGTCGTCTGGCGTACGGGTAACCCGATGGGTGTAGTGGTTGCGGTTATGCCGCGCGATTCCGCCCTGCAACGCCCCGATCCGCACGGCGATATGAAAACCGTGGCCGCCAATATCGACCGCATTATGATTGTGGTCGCGCCCTACCCTGAACCTCACGCGAATTTAATCGACCGCTATCTGGTCGCCGCCAATGCCATCGACATCGAGCCGGTATTGGTGATCAATAAAACTGACCGCATTGATGAAACGACACGCGAAAAAGTTACTTATCTTGAAACGACTTATCGCAAGCTTGGTTACACGGTTTTGATGGTCTCGACCAAAACCGAAACCGGTTTGGATGAATTGCGCGAATATCTGGCGCATTACACCAGCGTATTTGTGGGGCAATCGGGCGTGGGTAAATCATCGCTGGTGAATGCGCTCTTGCCGGAATCGAATTTACGTGTGGGTGATTTGTCGGAACGACAACAGGGCACACATACCACCACCAGCGCCACGCTGTTGCACTTCCCCGGCGGCGGCCATTTGATCGATTCGCCCGGTATCCGCGAATTTGGTCTGTGGCACATGGAGGAAAATGAAGTGCTGGAAGGGTTTATCGAATTCAAACCCTTTATCGGCCACTGTAAATTCCGCGACTGCTCCCATCGCCACGAACCCGGCTGCGCGATTTTAACCGCACTGGAAGATGGCACAATCAGTGCAACCCGTATGGATTCTTACCGTTATATTTTGCGTACGATTAACGAGAGTTAAAGCACCGGACTCCAGCCCTCCGATTAACACTGGGAGAGAGCAATAACCCACTTTATAAAGGGGGTCGGCGCAGCCGGGGGGATTTTTTTACACTTTTCCAAAGGAATAAAAAATGGCACTACCTTTTGTCATCGAACCCACGCAACTCGCAGCACTGTTAGCACAGCCAACGAGTAAGTTATTAGTTATTGATATGTGCGCCGAGCAGACTTATTTGCAGGGCCATATTGACGGCGCGATTCATGTACCGCCGCACAAAATCCTCAGCGGCCAACCGCCAGCGCCGGGGAAAATCGCGCCGATTGAAACACTCAATCGCGTATTTTCTTTTTTGGGATTAACGCCCGACACCCACGTTGTGGTGTATGACGATGAAGGCGGTGGTTGGGCGGGCAGAATGATCTGGACGCTCGATGCCATCGGCCACAAACATTATTCCTATTTGAATGGCGGATTGCATGCATGGATTGCATCAGGCCAATCGCTCACCAAAGAAGTTCCAGTACTGACACCGACCAAAGTCGATTTAAAAATTGACCCGCTGGTCGTGATTGAAATTACGGATATTCTGGGTGAACTGGATCGGGCCGATTTTGTGGTGTGGGATGCACGCAGCCCGGCAGAATTTTCCGGTGAGCGTATGACTGCACAAAAAAATGGCCACATTCCCGGCGCAATTAATTGCGAGTGGACGAATTTAATGGATCGCGATAACGCACGGCGTATTCGCACCGATGCGCGCGACTATTTAGCGAAGCTGGGTTTAACCGCAGACAAAAGAATTGTCACTCATTGCCAAAGCCATCACCGTTCAGGTTTTACTTATTTAGTGGGCAAAGCGGTAGGATTAAATATTCGCGGTTATCACGGTTCATGGGCTGAGTGGGGTAATCACCCGACTACGCCGGTTGCGCAATAACACTAAATTCCCTCGGCACTTTTTTCTGAGGGGGAATTGCACAGCAAATCCCCCTAGCCCCCTTTTTCAAAGGGGGGACTGCACAGCAAATCCCCCTAGCCCCCCTTTTTCAAAGGGGGGATTTAGAATTAAACGCGACGACGCGCCAATCCCAAACCAATCAAACCAAACCCAAGCAGCAGCAAAGCAGATGGTTCAGGAACGCTGACTGTTGGTGGGGTAATACCGTACACAGCCTGTAAATTACCGGAGATACCCGCGCCCAAAAAGCGCACGCCGTCCAGATTTAAACCATCGCCCAATTGCATATAGGCGTCGGGCGCGATGTAGGTGCCCTGCATGGTGCCTGCCGCCACATTAACATGGCCATCATTCAGCGCGCCATGCATATTAAACAACACGTTATTTGCAGATACTCCATCCAAAATAATCGCCGCACCGCCACCCAACATAAAACCGAAGTAGTCCACATTGACGATAAACACATCGTCACCTGAACCTTTGAGCGTGAGGCTGTTGCCCGCACTCAAATTCAAACCGGTAATGTTAAACACCGACACATCGCCAGTGCGATTAAAGGTTTGGGTAGAGTTGATATAACCGGCGCTTACACCCGTTAGTGCTTTGGCTGTTTGCGATGCACCTTTGAGATCAACATAGAGCGCATCCCAAAACGCGGCGCCCTGCTGTGTTTCAGCACCTTCAATACTGGCGCCAGGGTTTTGAGTGAGCGAACCAAAATCCGCATCGCCATGAATCACCGCCGAGTGCGCCATATTCAAGGTATTGCGTACGCCTAGGTTGCCATAGATTTGCGCTTCGGAACCGAGTTCGAGATTGCCCCACATGGGTTGGCCGTGCCAAATCGACGTGCCTGTTGCCAGCAAGGTGTAAGCACCGGCATTGCCTAAATCGATGGGTAGTGCAAACGCTGTGTTGGCTGCCACTAGCAGGGTCGCCACAGCGGATTTAATCGCATGTTTAATCACATGAATACCTTTGGTTGATTGTCAGGTCTCATGCCGTATTTATAATATTTGTATGTAAGAGAAATTGTTTTAATAAGTAGTGGCCATTACGGCGACGTTTAAATCAGCAATTTTTGCACCATTCTGGGAAGATCGAGAAAAAACAGTGATTTAGGTCACATTCGATGGCGCCTAAAATTCCAAAGTGTAAATAGGCTCGACACTCGTGTCTGGCGAGCAAGCCCAGGCGCAGGCTTAACAATTACCAGCGCGGGCAAGGCAGATAGGAGAGAGTGTCGATAAAGTTACCCTCGCACAGGGGATCGCTGTCAACGCGGCGCCACCAAAACCCCGTAGAAAATTGCCGCAGGATAGCCAAGAGTGACTGCCCAGGTAATAACGAAATCTATCTTGTGCGCGAGCCGTTCTGCACCCCGCTTCATCAATACCACCAACATCACACTGCTCAGCAGGCCGACGCCCACGATAATAAATGACGCCACCTGAATGAGATCAGACAAGGTAAACACATTGTTTGAAGGTAGTAGCAGATCGATAGTGTATTTATTGCCGACGCACGCAAACAACGCCGTCATGATTAAGCCTACCCGGCTCTCAATCAATTCACCGGTGAAGAAATACAATATGCAAATAATAATGTACGAAACAAAGAAGCCCAGAAAGTAAGTCCAGAAAATCCGCGTTCCATAACGCTCTATAGGGATAACAAACGATATTCTGGGGTAGATGCCTTTGGCACCACTTTGTATGCCAAAGGTGGTGGGGTATTTGTAATCCAAACTGCGGATTTGAATGGGGGATATCTGCCAGCCGGACAATTGCAGCTCGTCGCTCACAATACTATTGGTCAGATCGGGAACAAATTTTATTTGTTTGGAATCCAGTTCGATACTTTCAATATCAATTGTTATGTTTTGCTTATCGAACGGAAAGTATTTCACATCCCAGTCCTGATTTATTTCGGCGGTAAACTTGGTCATGGTGTGCACAGTGCCATCGCTGTTTTTAATAGAGAAATTTTCGTTCTCGATGATCGACCAGGTACGAGCATTGGTTATTTCAATTTTATTGTGGAATTTGTAATCCTCCGGCATCAATGCCGGGTCATAGGTTGACCAGATCCAGGCTGACACCGTGAATTTTTTCGCCGGGATATCCAGGTCATACAAAGAGGTGATGTAAATCCCCACCGGAATTTCAATGCGCTTATCATTGGCAAACACAACCTCTTCCGCGCGCGCAGCGAGCGCGAGGAAGAGCAGCCAGGAAAAAACAAATAATCGGAAAATTAACTGCATAAATTTATACCAGAATCATTTTTTTATTAATTTCGAGCGCCATGGCTTCCTGCTGCAACTCATCTTTGAGTAACTTGATAAATTCAATTACTTCATTTGCAAACCGATTGAGGTCATCTTCGGTGGTATAGGAAACCACCAAGTGAACCACTTCATTGACGATCCCCGAATCATCGCTATTCCAAACGCCTCGTGCCTGCGAGGAAGTTGCTCCACCAAATTTCTCACCTAAAAACACCATGGTTCTATTCACGTAAATAGATGAATCAAACGGCTGGTCAATATTAATAGTCGTCGGAATAAAAATGCAGATTTGATGAACGCGCTCGATTCGCTCAACTATCTCGGTAATTACCTTGGCCGCTGGTTCAGGCACGTTAAAGGCTGCACTGCTAACGGCGGGCAAATCAGCAATATAGGGAACATCAAAATTCACTTTCATATCAAGGTTAATATCCTTATTCACCTTGTTTACTATAGTGTAAAGCGTAGTTTGATCCTGGCGCACGTGACGCTGAATGCTTTTCACCACCGCTGCGGTCTTCTCCACCGCTTTATCGGAATTGGGAACCATCACCACAATTGCCTTGGTGTAACGAAACAGCGGTTCTAAATACATATCAATAAAATGATCGATATCACCCTTAACCGTCGCATGCATAACGATGTTGGCGTATTGGTTGAGTATTTTGGTCATCAACAATGAAGATTCTGCTCCTTCCGGTACTTCGCCCAGATCAAAGTCATTCCAAATATCGAAACCATTAGTGTGCTTATGGATAGGTTCACTCTCGTCATAACCAAATTCAGTGCTGATTTTTCCCTTCGCCGGATACTCCATGTACACGGTTTTTTTATCGCTGTGGTTTTTCGCTAAACTGCCCGCAAAATAACTTCCTATTGTGGTAGCACCGCAGCCCTGCTCGACACTCACCACCAGAATAAACTTGGGCATATAGCGTTCAAGCGAGATATTGAGATCGGTTAGCTCAGTGTTTTTTTGTTTGATTTCACTAATCAGGTTTCTATTCTGCTGGAAGGTTTCGCTGATTTTTGTAAACCAGGGCTGCCAAGGTGCGGGCACTGAGCGGCTCGCCGCTTTTTCATCAACACCCTGGCTGGAAATATGCCGCACCAAAGACTCAGCCGGATAAATAAACTCGCGGAATGTGATTTTTTTAATGAGATATAACAAGATGCCCAGAGCGGCCAACAAAACAACAAATAAGGTTCCCTTGGACGAAAACACCAGACTGATAAAAGACTGGTTTTTTTCGATATAAATAAGCTTCCAGGGGGCATTTTTTAACTGCACACAAATAGTTTGATAACCTTGATTGAGCTGAACCAACTCCAGATCAGCGCAAGCGGGTGCAACAGCATCGATATTTACCCCTTCGGGTATCGCGTCCTTAAACACCGAGGTTTCGGTGAGTGTCAGGTTGGTATGGGCCAGCAATTGACCAGCGGAATTGATGATGGATAACTCGCCCAATTCCGGGCGAAAAACCTTTACATAATTCCCCAACTCTTCCAGGGTGAAATCAATCGCCACAGTTCCCAAAAACTCGTCACCGTTATAGACAGGTTTAGCCGCTGTCACCATAACGCCCTTGCCTGCCTCATCAAGATAAACCGAGGTCCAAAAAATACTTCTGCCCGGATTAGCCTCGGGAACACCTAGCGTATAAAACTCTTTGTTAAATAATTTATCGGTGAATTTAAACTCGGTAGAGTGAACCCAAGGGTAGATGTTGATGAATTTATTTTTAGAGGTGTAATACACCCAGGCGGCGTTGGGAACACTGTTCAATGTGGATTTGAAATCGCTATTCAAATTGAATGCCATTTCCAATTCATTTTTTAAACCAGGGGATAAATCGGCCAGCTCGCCTTTTCCGGTTAAGTTACCGGCATCGTTGACTGAGTAGGGCAAGGGAATATTATCCAGCCCGTATTCTGCAGCTCCCGTTGCGGAGAGCCCGTTAAAATAGATACTGGATGTAGGGCGTGGATTGTGGAAAAAATCTTGTGCATTATTTTGCATTAAGTCCAACAGGACCGTCACGCGAACGATTAGATTATCGATGGCAATCGCCTCGGTTTTAAACTGCTCGATTAATTGATTATTTTTATATTTAGCCTCGCTGATTGCCTGAATACTAATCAGTAGCGCGGAGACAAGCAGTACCGCCAAAAATGTGTACAGCATTATCTTGTTATAACGGGCAGTAAACTGGCGCGCCTCGAATTTTTCCATATCCAATTAACCTATTATTGTATTGGTATTGTGTAAGTAAACGATTAGCACAATGGGTGTGGGGTTTTACAGAGAGTGTGGCTGCACAAAAACGATTCAGGGACTTGTTATTATCCTAGCGCAATTTAGCATGAATCCTAATTACTCGCGATTACACGCCTGACTTTTTCAGGAATGATTATCGACAGGGAAGAAAAGCTTTTGGGATTGGAAAACAGACCTTGGCGCGAAAGCACCATAATGGTGCCAACAGTGGAATTATCTTAACTAAGACGATATTTTATTTTTCACCGGCAAAAATAACGACGACTTTTAAGCCGCCAAGTTCTTCAGCTTCCGACAGCAGCAACTTAGCACCATGCCACTGTGCAATACGTTCTACTATCGCCAACCCCAAACCGTGGCCACGCCCTTGATGGTGGCTGTCTGCACTGCGATAAAAAGGCTTGAGTACTTTATCGCGTTCGGCGAGGGGAATGCCAAGACCGTTGTCTTCGACATGCAACTGCAATTGATCATCCACTAGCAGCACACTAGCCTGCACCCGTCCACGACCGTAACGCAGGGCATTTTGGAGCAGATTGTGGATAAGCATAGCGAGGTATTCAGGTTCGCATTGCACATTCACACCCTGAGCCGATGAGCTGATAAACAATTCAACTTGCTCGCGATAAAATTCGTCGCGCACTTGGGTTACAAAATAGGCGAGGGGGATTGACTGCGCCGTGAACGTAATCGTTGCCTGCTCAAGACGCGCATAATTCAGCAGCGCTTCAACCAACGACTCCATCGCCACTAAGTCGCGATTTAAGTGCGCGAGATTTTGCTGTTGTCCGGTGGTTAGGTCGGCCTCTTCCAACACATCCAAACCAAAGCGCAGGCGAGCCAGCGGTGTACGTAAATCGTGCGACAGACCGCGCGACAATAATTTATTGTCGGCGATCAGCTGCTCGATACGCTGCGCCATGCGATTAAAATCTTGCTCAATAGTCTGGATATAGGAATGTTTGTCGGCGGCGATACGCACCTGCAGATTCCCGGCACCAAATGCTTGCGCAGATTTTCGCAAGAGCGCGAGACGACTTAGCAAGGGATACAACCAGATCAACACCATCAGAATCACACCACCGTAAAACAGTAGCGTCAACAACCAGCGCAGTGCGTTATTATTTTCCTGATGCAATTCAGCTGGCAAGGTAAATGACAGCACTTGTTGTTGCCGTGCAAGATAAAAATGTAGCGTGAGTTGATCGCCAGACTCCAGCAGCAGCGGCTCACCGGCTTCAAAGTAATTTTTTACATCTTGCGGCAGCGGAAAATCACTATAGGGAGTGAGTTGTGGTTGCAAGTGCGAGTTGGACAGCCATTGATCGGGCTGCACACCTACATCAATCAGTTTCGCCAATTCATGCCCCACTTTTTTATAGGCGCTTACAGCAGGGTCTTCTTCATCGGCAAACTGCGCATTGTACCAGCGATCAATCCCCCAACCGAGACCAACTACTGCGGTGAGCACCACCAACAAAAGCGAGAGGGTTAAACGCTGCACAATTATTCCCAGGCCTCTGGCGAAAACAAATAGCCTTTTGCCCAAATGGTTTTAATGCGAAAGGGATGCTCGGTGTTGTCATACAATTTTTTACGTAAGCGCGATATACGAATATCAATCGAGCGATCAAAACCATCGTACTCAATGCCACGCAATTGCGTCACTAGTGCCTCACGGCGAATCACCTGCCCAGCTTGGCTCGCCAATAACCAGAGCACATCAAATTCATTGGCGGTGACAGGAATCATTTCGCTGCGATAAAAAACACTCTTTGCATCGCGTAGAATTTTTAATTGACCAAACTGTAATTGCCCCTCGTGCACAACAGGTTCTACCGGATCAGGTGATTCACGCCGTAGTAGAGCCTTAATCCGCGCCAGCAATACACGTGGGCGTACAGGTTTGGTTAAATAATCGTTAGCACCCAACTCCAATCCGAGAATTTCGTCAGCCTCTTCACCACAGGCGGTTAGCATTAATACCGGCCCCGAATAAAACCCGCGCAATTCACGACAGAGATCAAAACCGTTTTTGTAGGGCAGCATCACATCCAAAATAATTAAATCAGGTGATTGTTGTTTAACGCTCGCGATCACTTGATCGCCGCGATCAATGTGGTGCAGCAGGTAATTGTGGCTGCGCAAATATTGCAGTATCCACTCCGCCAACGAGGCGTCATCCTCTACTAATAAAATACTGGCTTGCGTTTCCGTATTCATATGAATCTAGTCTGGCAATAATTGCGTTGCTAAAAAAGTCGCCAATGGGTTTTGCGGCGGCTGTTGGCTTTGTAAACCCATGCCACTTCAATCGTCGCCGTTGCGACCGGTGTTTTCGTATGCATATTGACTAACTGCAAGTGCATTGGGGTATCGCTAGCAAATTCATATTGATACTGGCCCGCCGCGACACTTTGCCAGCAATACAGGGGCACCTCACCGTATTGTTGGTACAAACAATAATTGCCCTGTTGGTTTGCACTCCAGGACAGCTGGATATTCTGGTAGCACACTTGCCCCTGATGTAACGCAACGCAACGATTGGGTTTTAGTTGCAACTGCACAGCGTCTACTTCGGCAGTATCGGCTCGCACCGCATGGGCGATAAATAAAAAAACGCTCGCACTAACAGACAGCAACCAGCGTCTGATCACACCCGATCGCCTGGTCTGTTGACGCCGGTCGATTACACAATTCTCCATTTGCAGCACCACCACTAAAACACGTAACTGATAGCGGTGGCGATCATTTCGCCGTGATCATCGAGAATGAGCGGGCTTTTAGTGGCGACCCGCGCTAAATCAATACGCCGGATAAAACCACGAAACACCCACTTTTCGCTGATCGGATAGGTTGCCCCCAATTCAGTAACATAAGCCATGCCCGCCGGTGCACTGTATTCAGGAAACATTTCCGATGCTTCATCAGCATCAACGGAAAAATAGTAATCAGTAATTTCCTGCGAGCGATAAGTTGCACCAACTATGCCATGGAAATTCCAGTTGCGATATTGCCAATGGCGTGCAAGCTTCAGCGAATATAATTCGCCGTAATGGGTGCGGCTAATATCGGTAAGCGCATGTAGCTGCAAGATATAATTACCAACGTAAGCTGTTGCGCGCGGGCCCGACATAAAATCGCCGTACCGGGTTTTTAATCCACGATAATCATCGGCGTCATCTTCACTCATCTCATCATGTTGAGCGAGCGCCACCCAATCAAGTGCCCAATTGCCGCTCGTGTAATCGTTAGTGCCGTTGTAAAAGTTGTAGCCCATGGTGAATTGTTCAAGGCTTTGCGAAAACAATTCCATAAACCAACCGTTATATTGGTAACGTGCACTGATATCCACAAAACCATCTGTATGCACTTCGCCTGCTTTATTTCCCTCAGGTACACCCACCATAGGATTGGTATAACTCGAAAGGCCAAGGCCCACTTCAAAATAACCGCCATTGCCAGTATCAGGGCCAGAGGCGCCCTTGCGCACATCGCTGGATAAATCGCCGGCATACACAGATGACGCCAGCACACATGCAAGCGCACAATAAAAGAGAGAGAAAACAACACGCGAAGAATTAATCCACATAAAACAGCAACCTGACATTTAAAATCTTAGGGACATACCAACTGACGGAATAATTCCCATACCCACTTCATCTTCCAACTTGAAATTCTGTGGCGATTGGGTTCGCTTGTAATCCAGATTGCGGTCGGTGACATTGCGCCGATTGAGGGCGTTGAGAATATCAATATTGTAAGTACCTGAGTAACCCCAAAGCGTCATTTCGCGTTTAAAACGCAGATCCAGACGTGCATAGACCGGCAAATTTTCCGAATAGGGTTCGCCGTACACCGGCAAGATACGATTATCAAACCAGGGATTGGGCTGTATACCAATAATAGGCGTAATCGCGCGGCCGGATTGTGCGGTCAAACGAGTGCCAACCGTCCACAATTCGTTCATCTGGTAATTCATTACCCAATTCACGACTAAGGGCGTGTCGAGATAATAGTCGCGCTTGATATCGGTAAGTTTATTGGTGCGGGTACTGCGCGATGCGCTGATCGCCAACCAACCGTACCAGCGGTCGGTTAGCCCCTTATTAATAAATAAATCTACACCGTAAGCTTCACCTTCAATATCGTTGGTGTAAAAGGGCTGGGAACCATCGTTGATATCGCTGGCAAGCGGTAAATCGTCCATGGTTTTGTAATACGTGGTTACCGACCAACTCCATTCATTGGCTAACTCCTGTCTAATGCCGAGCGTGTAGTGATTGGAGGTTGGCGATTCCAATTCGGTGTTGCCAATTTCCGGAAAGGTCTTATCAATATCCGGTAGACGATTGTAACTGCCAGCAGAAGAACTCAGGGTCCAGTTGTCGATAAATCCCCAGGCAATTGCCATACGCGGATGAGTGAAGGTTTCTTCGGTATAGTCGTTGTAATGAACTTGTACTCCATAATCTAGCGCCAGTGCATCGGTGATTGCCCAATGGTCATTTACATAAGCGGCGTGCTCTCTAATCGTCACCGTATCTTCAGCAACAATTAATTCGCCGCGGCGTAGTTCGCAGTCGGGATCAAATTCGGTACACACATAATTAATAAAACGCGCATCGTAACTGTATTCAGTGTTGTGGTTTTCGGCTCCCACTGAAATGCTATGGGATTTGCCCAGCAAGAAATTGTAATTAGCCAGTGCATAAACATCTTCGGCAGTACTATCAAAAAAATACTTATCGCCCCCCCAAAAAGTGTCGTCATTTTTTTTGTAGTGACCGATCTGGACATCAAGCTCACTGCTCTGGCCGGCGGCAATCTGCCAGCGTAGGCTTTGGTTGTTAAAGGTGTTTTTGATTTTGGCATCACCGGCAAAATCCGGCTCTTCCAGTACCTCAGTGGAAAATTCAGTAAATTCGGCGGCGGCCAAGTCACTTGCACCATTGGCGCTCAATGTCAATTTATGGTCATCGCCCAAACGATATTGGTATTTAAACTGATAGTCTGTGTCTTCGGGCGCGTCCTGCACTTTAATGCCCTCCTCCTCTTCGAGCTCATCACCATCAAAAAAATATTGCAACAAACTGCTGCGGCCGGACAAATAAAACGCCGAATTTTCACTCACCTCGCCTTCAACAAACACACCGGCTCGCAACAGGGAAAGATCAACTTTGGTGTGAATATCCTGGGCTTTTGGATCGCGCAACTTGATGTCAAATATTCCACCAATTGCATTGCTGTAGCGCGGGCCAAAACCGGCCGAAAATAACTCAAAGTCCTGAAGGATATTTTCGTTAAAGATTGAGGTAGAAAAAGCATGGAATACATAGGCGGCAGGAGCGCCATCAACCAGATAACGATTGTCACTTGGCGACGAACCCCGCACTGCGGGCGCTCCACCACCATCACCTTCGCTGAGCACGCCCGGCAAGCTGAATACCGCCATCAATGGATCACCAAGTGAACCGGGCACATCGATAATTTTTTGTGCATTTTCGGTAATTACCGAATAATCACTTTTACGCCCCTGCACCATCATTTCTTCAACGGCAGGCCCACTGCGCGTGGATGTATTGGACTCAGCGGCATTAGCACTAGAGAAGTTGGTGTCTGGGGAATTAGAACCGGCATCCTCGCTGGCTAATGCAGGTGAAGCAACGAAAGAAAAAAGTAGGCCCGGAAGGACGAACGACGAAATGCGCATGACAGTTTCCTTTTAGCGATGTGATAGCGGCAGTTATTGAAAGGATAAAGGGAGCGCATAGCCTAACCATGGGCGATAAGCTTGGGTGTAACAGAGCGCATGCGTCTGTATCAATCTGTAACAAGAACCAAACAGAATATCGAGTTATTGCAAAAAATTCGTAGATACTGAAAAGGAATTATCAAAACGGTCTAAAGAAGCGGCGGCCAGAACTCAGACAGCACCTATACTCTGTTAATAATAGGGAAGGATGACAATGAATTTTCTTAAACCAGCAAGCCCTTTGGCTCAGCACAAAAGCACACAGATCAAGCCCTGGAAAGTCGCGATTATCGATGACGAAGAGCAGGTGCACGCAGTGACGCAAATGGTGCTGAAAAACACCCGGGTTGACGACCAGCCGCTGCAGTTTCTCAACGCCTACAGCGCCGAGGAAGGTCTGCGTTTGTTTCAGGACCATCCCGATATTGCGCTGGCGTTTATCGATGTGATTATGGAAACCGATAACGCCGGGCTGGAATTAATTCACCAAATTCGCAACGACTTGCAAAATCACGCCACACGCATTGTGTTGCGCACCGGCCAACCGGGCACCGCACCGGAAGAAACGGTGATTCGCTCCTACGATATTAATGATTACAAAAGCAAAACCGAATTAACCGACACCAAATTAAAAACCTGTATCTATTCCTCCATCCGCTCTTACCGCGACATCATCACCATTGAAGCCAGTAAACGCGGCATGCAAAAAGTCATCGCCGCCTCCGACTCGGTTTTGCGCAGTCAAACCCTGCATCAATTTGGCAACGCGATTCTCAGCCACACAGTACAACTACTCGGCATTAAAACTGCCGAGATGTATTTGGTCAGCCAGCATGTGGATTTATTTGGCGATGCCGAATTAATTTTACTCGCTGCGACCGGCGACGAAGTCAAACTCAATAACCAATGGGATACCGACATACTCCCTATCGACGTTAAACAAACCATTATTGAGACGCTGCAAAACCAGCAATCTACCGTCACGGAACACGTATTTATTGGCTATTACCACACCGATGAAAATACCCGCAGTGTGCTCTATACCCGCTTTCACGAAGAACACAATGCGGTGCAAGATGAAATATTGAAATTATTTGCAGCTAATATCACGCTGATTTTTCAAAATTTGCACAGCCGCGAACACATTCAGGAAACTCAAAAAGAATTGTTGCTAGTATTGGGCGACGCCATTGAACAACGCTCGGAAGAAACCGGCTCCCATGTGCGACGCGTAGCGCTTATGTGTGAATTGATGGCCTTGAAATTGGGGCAAAGCAGTGAATATGCCGAGATGCTCCGCCATGCATCGCCACTGCACGACATTGGCAAAATCGGCATCCCGGAAACTATTTTGCACAAACCCGGAAAACTGGACGATGCCGAATGGGAGATCATGAAAACCCATGCACAAATCGGTTACGACCTGTTAAAAAACTCCACCCGGACTATCGCCAAAATGGGCGCGCGTATTGCGCTCAGCCATCACGAACATTGGGACGGCAATGGCTACCCCAATGCATTACAAGGTGACGCTATTCCCTTGGAAGGTCGCATAGTCGCCATCATCGATGTGATAGATGCATTGGGCTCCGAGCGCGCTTATAAAAAACCCTGGCAAGAAAATGACATCATCCGCTATGTGAACGAACGCAGCGGCAAACAATTTGATCCGGCGATGGTTGAAGCAGCCCTCTCATTATTTGACAGCTTCCGCGATATTCGCCGCAACTTTCCCGACCACACTCATCACTGAAAAAGCCGTTGACTATGGACAAAACGCTCTACGACATTCTGCTCGATGTTTCCAAATCGTCGATGATCGACGAAGGCGATTTACAAACTGCGGGGCTATTAATTCTCAGCGCTGCCACACAAGGTTTGCAGATTAGCCGTGCCGGAGTCTGGCTGCTCACCGAGGACAAACAAACCATTTGCGGCACTATGTTAATTGATGGTGACGACTGCAAACTCAACACCGATTTATGCCTCGCGCGCGCCGATTTTCCCCGCTACTTCAGCAGCCTCGACACCGAGCGCGCCGTGGTTGCGCACGACGCCCAAAACGATGCCAGCACCAATGAATTCCGCGAGAGTTACTTAATCCCGTTTGGTATTACCTCTATGCTCGATGCCCCGATTCGCCACCGGGGCGAAATGCTCGGCATTATCTGCTGTGAACATCAAGGTGATGCGCGCACCTGGAGCAATGAAGAAATCGCCTTCGCGAGTGCACTGGCCGACACTTACGGCCGCGCCATCAGCGCCGCCCAACGCAATGATTACGAGCGGCAATTGAAAGATATTAATGAACAGCTCGAACAAAAAATTAACGAGCGCACCAATGTACTGCAAGATGCCTTGCGCAATTTAAATCACACCCAGGCAAAACTCATCGAGAGCGAAAAACTCGCCTCGCTTGGCCGCCTTGTCTCTGGCCTCGCCCACGAAATTAATACTCCGCTCGGTATTGCCGTCACTTCATCGAGCCACTGCGCGAGCGAATTAAAACGTGTGCAAAAACTTTACAACGATGAGGCGCTCAATGAAGAAGAGTTCGCGCAATTTTTAGCTGGATTAGACGACGGACTGGGATTAATTAACAACAATCTCAACCGCGCCGCCACACTGGTACAAAACTTTAAATTATCCGGATCGATTCACACCGCCAATGAAGAGGAACAATTTGAACTGCGCAGCTGTATCGACCTCACCCTAAAAAGCTTGCAGCCGCTGCTAAAAAAGAACCAGATAACCTGTGTGCTCCTACCCGGCTCAGACATAATACTCAACAGCTATCCCGGTTCCATCGCCCAAATTATTACTAACCTCATCACCAATTCCATTCACCACGCTTTCCATCACACCCTCCCTGAAACCGCCTCTGACACCTCCTCTCACACTAAAGAAAAACAAATCCACATCGAGCTTAGCCAAACACCGGAGCAGATAAGGATTAACTACCGCGACAATGGCTGTGGCATAGCCGAGGATATTCGCCCGAAAATTTTCGAACCTTTTTTCACGACCGCGCGCCGCACCGGCGGCTCGGGTTTGGGCTTATCGATTGTTTACAATTTGGTGACCCAGAAATTGGGTGGGGAAATTGCGCTTGATGCGGATCAGAGTCAGGGGGCGGGGTTTAGTATTGGGATTCCCTGCCCCACCTGACGGATGCATCTGGCCGCCGTAACGCTGGCATCTCCCCCCCTATCCGCCTACAATTCCCACCTTTGCCGTCACTTGGTCACTGCGACCTGAGAGCCATGAGTTCATCGCTGATTCCTGAACGCCCACTGCTGATTTCCCCTTCCCTCGCCGCCACTATTGGGCTGGAGGAGGCGTGTATGTTGTCGATTTTGGGCGATATGGCGGTCTATTTACCGCTCACGCGATCG
>CAZCJR010000036.1:15452-41063 GCA_964499225.1 uncultured Cellvibrionaceae bacterium
GGCGGCTTACTTGCCACTCACCGCGTCCAACGGTCGCGAGTGGCTGGATATGGATGAGACATGGGTCGGCCGCGCCATGCCGTTTTGGACGGATTACGATGTGCAGCGCATCAGCCGCAACTTGAAAGATAAGGGCATTATTGTGCTGGCCTCGGCGCCCTACGTTGAAAGCCGCCGTCTGACGCTGGCGTTTGATGAGGTTAGTCAAAGCAGCGCAGCCGTTGCATCACCGCCGATCAATACCGGTGCCAACCTGATCGCACCCTACTGGCAACCGGATCAAGAGTTGCTGCGGCAGATCGCCCAGCACAATATCCCCGCTGAATTTGTTCGCCAACAGGTGCCCGAGTTTGTGACTTACTGGCGCGAGCGCGGCGAGAGCAGTCATTCGTGGGGCGCAAAATTTTTAAAAGATGTGCTGCATAAATGGCGCAGCTATGAAACGCAAATCGCCCGCCAAAAACGTGAAGACAGCGAACGGCAAGTGCGCGAGCGCGATACGGAATTTTTAAATCGCGATTTGGAAACGGCGATGCACAGCCAATGGCGGCCGAGCAAAGATGCGCTTGAAGTGCTGGTTAAACACGCGAGCATCAGCCTCGCGTTTGTGGAAGATTCCATTCCGGAATTTGTGGTTTATTGGCAAGAGCGCGGCGATGTCGGTCGCACCTGGAACAGTAAATTTATCCAGCATGTCAAACGCCAGTGGATGCGCTACAGCTCGGCACTGGAACACGACACTGAACCCAAACGTATTCCCGACAATTGGCAGCCAAGTAAAGATGTTTACGATGTACTCAAGCTCGCCAATATCGATTTAAAATTTGCGCAGCAGCAAGTTACCGAATTTGTTTTATTCTGGCGCGACAGCAATCAGGTTTATGCAAGCTGGAATACCAAATTTTTGCAGCATGTGAAATTTCACTGGGCCAAACAACACGCATTAACAACCGTCAATTCGCAGCAGGTTAATCATGCAGGACAGCAACTCCCTCATTCATCAGGTCGCACAAGAGATAGCAGCCTCGCAGAACAGCTCAACGACCGCAGCTGGGCAAGCTGATTCAGCGCAGCATCAGCGCGAGCAGCCTGCGCCGGGCGACGGCCACATAGATGCGATCAATCAGGTGTTTGCGCTGTTTCGCATCAACTATCACAACCAGTATTACGCTGCGTTTAAAGACAATGAACTGCTCAATCAGGCGCGTCGCCTCTGGTTGAATTCACTCGCGCAATTTTCGCCGGAAACTATTCTGCGCGGCGCGCGCAAAGTGATTGAAGAGTCAGAGTATTTGCCCACACTGCACCGCATGATTCGCGCCTGTCAGGGCGAGCCCAGCAAATTCGGTTTGGTCGATGCACATCAGGCTTATGTAGAAGCCTGCCGCGCGCCCAGCCCCAAAGCGGCCTTTGCATGGAGCCATCCAGCGGTATATCACGCTGGCTGTGCGAGTGACTGGTATTTTTTAACGACCAACGCCGAGAAAACCGCTTTCCCGATTTTTGAGCGGCACTATTTAAAATTGTGTGAACGGGTGATGAACGGCGCAGAACTGCCCGCACCTAATGTGCCCGCACTGCCTGTGACAATCGAACGCCCACTCAGCAAAGAAGAAAACGCAAAACGTATGGAAGAGTTGCGCAAACAACTCGATTTGTAATTCACCCGCGATTTTATTATTAATTTTTTGGACAAACGGTTTTATGAACAAAAACACATCGCAGTGGCTGCTGGGCTTTTTACTGGTCGCCTTCCCACTCGCCACCTTGGTATTGGTGCTCGCGCTGGCGACTATCCCGGCGCAACAGCTTTTTATTGGTCAAGATTTGGATCAGGACGAGCTGACTAGCAATACCCTGCTGCCCGATTTCGGCGCTATCAACCAGACACCCGAGCGCAAAGCACAATTCCTCGATATGCTGCGCCCGTTGATCGCTGAAAAAAATGCAAAATTATTAAAATCCCGTGAACGTTTATTAAAAATAAAAGCCGAATGGGAGACTTCACAAACCATCTCTGGTGTAAATGAACGCAACCTCAAAAAATTGCGTGAAAAATTTCATGTGACTTACGAGACCTATCCGGACGATGCCAAAGCAGTAGAAATTTTGTTGCTGCGCGTCGATGCCATTCCGCCTGCGATGGTAATGGCGCAAGCAGCAGTAGAATCCGGCTGGGGAACATCGCGTTTTGCCGAGGAAGCGCACAATCTGTTTGGTCACTGGTGTTACAAGCCCGGCTGCGGCATAGTCCCCAGTAAGCGCCCCGCTGGTGCGAAACACGAGGTTAAGAAATTTAACAATGTTGAAGAGTCTATTACGGCATACTTCAACAACATCAACACCCATAACGCTTACCGACCCTGGCGGCAGTTACGCGCACAGCTGCGCGATGCACCGGAACAATTTACCGGTAACGCCATGGTGGCAGAATTGGGTAAATACTCGGGGCGCGGCAGTATCTATATTGATGAATTGCGCACCGTTATCCGCGGCAACAATCTGGAATAATGTGCCGCTACAGAATTAATAATCACCACAACATCACACAGCAAGGAATACTTATGTGTAAACGATTGGCACTAATCATCAGCGCGCTGGGCGGCATTGCCAGTCTGGGTGCACAGGCAGAGATCCCACTAACATTTCATGCCTCCGGGCAAGCGGTCTACACCAAGATCAAAGCCTCAAGTGAGAGTTTCTCGCCTACCCTGTTTCAATTTAAGGGCGGTCTTGAATTCACCGATGGCATCCTGGATGGTATTGGTATGCAAGGTGTGGTTGCAGTGCCCATGAGCGACGCCGAAGAAAATGGGTTGACGCTGGAAATCAAAGAGCAGAGTGCTGCTTACATCACGCTCACCAATCCTGAGCACCACCCGGACGATGTGAAAATCAGTATCCTGCTCGGCTATGCGTCTACTGAAATCGAAACTCAGCTACCTAGCCTCGGCGACACTGGCAGCAACAAAGGCACCTTTTCTGATTTCAGTTACGGCATCTCGCTGCAAGATCCAATCATTGAAGGCAAACCCTTTTCTTGGACGCTCGACTACATTCGCTACTACAAAGATGACAACTTACGTATTGATGGCCTTAGCCTGGGAGTTACTTATGCGTTCTAAAGGAATTCACTATTCGCTCACCTTGCTGTTAAGCATAGGCGCACTTGGCTTAAGCGGTTGTGGCGGCGGTGGTGATGGCGACAGCGCACGCATTGCGCAAACGGTTGATGCGAGCAAAAACGGTGTAACCAGTATTGCGCTTGCCGACAACCCCGGATATGTCCACTACAAAAGCTTTTATCAGTTCGAGCTGATTGGTGTGGGTAACGATGGGAAAGAAATCAATCTAACCAATAAGGCCACCTGGAAAATAACGGATTCCGATGTAGAAAATATCGGTAAGATTAAAGAGGGCTATTTTACCGCTGGCGGTACTAAAGGTAATTTCAAGTTGGTTGCCGAGTATGCAGGCCTGAAAGCTACACCTAAAGACATTACGGTATCAGATGCTAATCTCACCAGTGTGGCTATAGAAGAAACGCCCAATGTAGTTAATGAATGCCAGAATATTACACTTGCAGCCAAGGCCACATTTGATGGCACATTGGTACTGCCCTATCCACTCACGTGGAAAATTGTCAGCGGTGCTAATCTCGGTAGCTTTAAAGATCCCGCCAAAGGCATATTGAACACGATCAATAACGGCACAATTACATTGGTTGCTATTGGCCTTGATAATAACAATAAGGAGATATCATCTCCCCCGTTCAACGTGACTGTCGAAGACGATTTAGCGACAATTGCAGTCACAACAACCCCTGCAGTCACTGAACTCCGCGACGGGGAAACGGCAACCGTTACGGTAAGCGGCACTTACACCGATTCTACAAATACCGTAGATATTACTGACAACGCCACGATTACTGCTGCACCTGGTGAATTACTGCTAATAGAGGGCACCAAAATTACTGCCAGGAACGGTATCCCCACGGGCAAGATTGTCACGCTTAAAGGCGCGTGCGGAGGTGAGGAGGGCACGAAGGATTTGACCATCTCGGAACGCAGACTTAAATCTGTAGAGATTGAAAATGAAAATGGCGGCACTTCAAATTTGTCGATGTCGGAAGGCAGCAAATTGAATCTGAATCTCACTGCTACGTATATTGATAACTCAACCAAAGATGATTACACGAATAACGTTGTGTGGCAGATTGATGACCGCAATAATAACATTACTGACGATAGTAAAGTTACCATCTCTTCGTCAGGTGAACTCAATGTAAACACAGACCTTAATCTTACCGCTGCCGCAATTATTTATGTGACTGCCGAAGTGCGTGATGGTAGCGGCAACGTCATTCTCAACCCTGATGGGCAGCCAGTCGAAGACGAAATTAACATCACTATTAATCCCAACTAAAAAATAAGGGCGACTTTTATGTCGCCCTTATTTTTCCATCAAACTCACCGCTATCTCCCGCTGTTGACAACGCCTGCACCGCCCTCTATAAACACTCAACAAATCATCAACACAGTGTTCTTCGCAAAAAGATGTTGAATTCGGCGATTGTTTTAAGCACCGGTAAAACAACGGTTTCATGTGCAAAATTTAATTGAGAAATACGAACGCAACAAGAAAAAATATTTTACCAAACTCACACCAAAAACAATAAATAGAGAAAACTTTTCAGTTTTAAAACCTGCATCACATTTATAACAAGATCGACCAATCAACCACCACTTAACTATTTTTTGACGCCATGCCAATTCTGGCAGGGATCTCGTCATCTCAAAAAATAGCTTTCTTTATTGCAGTTCAACAAGGAGCTTAATTGTGAATTTAAAAAGTTTATCGCTCTTATCAGCAGCGGGAATATTGATGTCATACACTGTCAATGTAAACGCGCAGTGCGAAGTCAAATACTCTATCAACTCAAACTGGGGCAATGGCGCCACACTCAATGTGGACATCACTAACTACGGCGCCCCAAAAACCACGTGGGAACTGGCTTGGAATTTTTCTAATGCTGAAAAAATTTCCCAACTTTGGAATGGCATCCATTCCCAGACAGGGCAATCAGTACGGGTGAAAAATGCAGCATGGAATGGCAAAATCAATTCCAATCAATCGATTAACTTTGGTTTTAACCTTTCCTTTCCCAACGGCACCAGCCTCACCAAACCAACGACATTTTTCCTCGATGGCGTTCAGTGCCTCGGTAAAAGCAGCTCCAGTGCATCCAGCAATAAAAGTTCGAGCAGCGTTAGAAGCTCGTCTAGCAGTGTGAGGTCATCCAGCTCAGTGGCTTCTTCCAGCAGCGTTAAATCGTCGAGTTCAGTCGCCTCTTCCAGCAGTGTTAAATCCTCAAGTTCAATTACTTCTTCCAGCAGTGTAAGGTCTTCCAGTTCTGCATTTTCATCCAGCAGCAGTATGCGTTCATCCAGTAGCTTTTCTTCCAGTTCTTCATCGGTGCCACCGCTGGCAAACTGCACGGATAACATTACCTACGGGCCGCGTTTGCTGCGCGTTTTAACCCGCGCAGAGTACAGCAATAGCATTCGCGATCTCACCGGCATCAACATCGCTACCGATTTTCCTGGCAGCATGGATTTTTTGCTGGCGAACACTTACGTAAATGGATTTGAAAACAACACTCAGGAAATCATCAGTAAACCCACGCAGCGAAATTTTGTGACTCTGGCAAACCGAATTGCAAACCGCATCGCCGCGAATAATTTTTCAGGGTTTATCAATTGTGAGGGATTAACCGCCCAACAATGCGCCGATAAATTTACACAAGAAAAACTGACTCAGATTTTCCGTCGCCCAGCGACCGAAAGCGAAATGCAGGAATATCGTTCACTGTTTAATGATGCCACGACGAGTGAGCTGATTAACCAAGCACTGCAGTTAGCTCTAAGCACCGCACTGTCTTCGCCACAATTTCTGTACCGCCAGGAGACAGGTATAGCCGTCAGCGAGATTCGCGCGGGCAATACCAATGCATCCTTACCAGCCCAAACGATTGACAATGACAGCTATGTCTTAACACCTTATGAACTCGCCTCATTTCTCGCATTCACCTTCACTGGCAGCACGCCGGATTTGGAATTGCTCAGCGCCGCCAAAAACGGCGGACTGGCGACAGACGCCGCGATTGAAGCAGAAGTTGACCGCTTGCTCAGTAAAACCAGTGCGCGGGCGCATTTTGGTAGATTTGCCAGTCAGTGGCTGGCATCAGGGGCAACCAGCACGAATCTGTTCCCGGTAACGGTTAGCGGTTTCAACGCTAAGGTTGATGAATCCATGCGCTTGGAAATGCAGGAGTATTTCAGTCACATTGCATTAGATGGTGCCGGGCCATTCAGTAAACTCTTGGTGAATAACTACAGCATAGTGAACGAAACCTTGGTGAATTTTTATGGTTTGGGCAATGTTAGCGTTAATCAGGACAAGTTCGTCAAAACCAATTTCCCCAGCCACATTCGTCAAGGTGGCCTGTTAACCAGCGGCGCTTTTGTGGCCAGCAAAAGTTCGCTGACTGAGATATCGCTACACCCTCTTGTCCTGACAATCCGCAACCGACTCCTGTGCCAGAATATCTACAATTACAACTTACCAAGTGCGATAGAGTGGCGAGACGATCCTTTCATGCAAGTGGGTTTTGCCTACCAAAATTTGGATGCGGGTAGCCGCAGACGCACCCACAACATGTATGACTTTCCGATTGATTCCACCGGCGTCTTTACTGGCATTACCAGCGCAACCGATGGCGCCAGTATCGCGTTTGCAAATGCCGAAGACCTCGCCCAAAAAATCGCTCCCTTGGATGCGGTTCGCTACTGCTTTGCAGAACACAATTTCCGCGCAGCCTTTGGCACGGGAACACAGTATTTTGATCCAACCAAAGCGGGAGCAACAACATTATCGGCGGCTGAACAAGCGGATTATGTCTGTGAAAAAGATCGTCTGGATTACGCGCTAACCAGCAGCGGCAACAGCGTTCGCCCGCTGTTGAAACGTTTAGGCAGTTTGCCTGCTGCCCGCTATCGCAAAGATCGCAGCCAATAATTTTCACACATTCACATTTGTGACTTAAGGAAGGTTTGAATTATGAAAACCCAAGAAAAAAATATTCACAGCAAACGTCGCCAGCTCTTAAAAATGATGGCCTCTGCACCACTCCTCAATACCGGTTTGCTCACCGCAGGCGCCGGAGTTGCTCATACTGCCCGAGCAGCGACTTCCGTTAAAAATGTTATTTTTGTCTTTATACCCGGTGGTGCTCCACGTGGCGCTACGAGCATCTCGCCTGATGCAGCATTCAATTTAAAACCCGCGTCGGCACCACTCGAACCAGTAAAAAATGAGTGTGTGTTTTTCGGTGCGGATATGAACGGCGCTGGCCACGGCCTGGCGCAAACCGCCCTGGGCGGTCTAACCAATGCACCAAAAACAATTGACTTGGCCTTGGGGGATGTACTGGGTGGCAATACGCCGTTTAAATCCATTCAATTAGGCGTCCTATCGCGTGACACCTCCGTGTCCGCCATCAACAGCTGGACTCGAACACCGGTAATTACCGATCCGGCGCGCGCATTTGAAATCTTGCGCACCGGCTCATCGCTGTACGGCACCGGCTTTGATCAACAACAGAAACAACTCAACATTAATTTAAGGGCTGTACAACAGCTACAACAACAACTGGGTAGTTTTGCGAGCACGCGCTTACAGGCTAACCAAAATGCAATAACCGAATTGCAGGCAGAACTTTCTCCCGGCGGCTTTGGGCCTGGCTGCGACCTACAACAGCAAAGTTGGCCAGCGGAAAGCATTAATCCTAATGACGGCCAACAATTCACCCGCCTATGGGCATTACAAACAGATAACGCAGTGACGGCTATTAAATGTGGATTGACCCATGTTGTTACTATGTTGATGGGTAATGATGAGGAAGACTTTGTTGCAACTGGCTTTAATTATTCCTATGCGACTGCGGCAAACGCCTTTCCTACCTCGAATGAATATACGGCTTATCGTGCCTATTTTAGCCAAAGACTCACCCATTTAATCCAGCAACTACAAACCACCACTGATATAAACGGAGCCCCCTTGCTGGACTCTACCTTGGTAGTGCAGGTAACTAATATGGCCGATACCAGTGATAACAGCGCTGCCAACGCGCCGTTTATGTTCGCCGGTGGTGGCAGCTCTATTCGTAAGGGGCAAGTCCTAAGAGCAGCTGTGCACACCCAAATCATGGACACGGTTGCACTCGCAGTGGGGGCTTACGGAATTATTGCACCCTATAGTTCCCAAGGCCCAATTCCTGGGGTTGTGGTGTAATTGATATTGTGATGATTAAAAAAACGGAATCCGATCGGGTTCCGTTTTTTTCGGGCAAAAGATCTTGAAAAAGTAGAGGGATAATCAGGTTCAGTTAGTCGCCATAATTCCATTGACCCGTTTTATCAGTAACCAACCACTGTTGTGTATACCAAAAGAATCGGCCCTTTTCGCCAGTAGTGGCTGTGCAGTTGTAGCGAACACGTCCGGGTTTAAGTGCCTGCTTAGCCTGCGCCCAAAGTTTATTGTCAATAATTTCTGTAGTGATTGCGTCCTGCCCGGTGGCAAAGCAATTAATTTTTTCTGACAGATTCGCATCCGCCAGCTCCAACACCAGCCAAGGTTTATCGCCCGCTTTTACGATCAGGTTTTTCTGCCTGGTTTTTTTATCACTATAAAAAGTCACTGCTTTGGTCGGCATCGGCCGTGTGTTGACCTTCATAATAAAATCGTCGAGCTCGGCAAAACTACCCCCGAACGGAAAACGTGGCACCGATTGCAAGTCACCCTTTTCATAAAGCGCGCCTGATTGCTGGCCGAATGCGATATAGCCCAGTTTTTTGGCAATCTGTTGTACTTCAATATCGTATTCGCCGTAGGGATAGGCCAGGATGTCTGGCGCACCGCCAATTTCCTGTGCAATTTTTTTCTGGGCACTGTTAATTTCTGAGGTAATACGCGCGCGCCACTGGGTGAGTGATTCATTTTTTTCGCGGCGAGGAAGGTGACCGTGTTTGGTAGTGTGGTTCGCAATAGTGACGTTGTGTTTGGACATTTCGCGCAGCTGATCCCAACTGACAAACAGTTTGGATGTACCTACCGAATCGGTATTTACAAAAAAAGTGAACGGCCAGCCGCGTTTTTTTAAGCGCGGGAATGCGGAGTTGTAGACAGATACGAAGGAATCGTCAAAGGTAATCGCCACGGTTTTATCGGGAAGGTTTTCACCTTTGCGCAACTTTTCCGTGAGCTCCAGCAGCGGGACTATCGTGAAGTTATTCCGTTCCAGATAATCCATCTGCGCTTCAAATTGCGCAGGGCTGATGCTAGTAGATTGGGGGGTAGTATCGCTAACGTGATGATACAGAAGAACAACCGCCGCCTGCGAACCGGCAGCCAGAAAAATACTGGCGCAAAGAAAAAATGCCGCACTTAATTGGCCAATCGCGTTCATTTTCTGTTTCCGTTTTACACTGGCATGCACAAGCTGCGCTTACAGCTGTGCACGAATTTCGAAGGGGAATTCAACGGTTTTTTGCTCGCGCGCAATGCTGAATTCAATAGTAGCGGGGCGCTGATTTATAGGGAGTTCAACTTGATTAACGCCATCAACGGTGCGTAACTCCGCCGCTTGGCTTACCGGCTGGCCATTATCGTCCAGCGCTGTAATAGCCATTAATTCGGGGAAACTGCCATGAATATCAAATAACAGGCGGCCAGCTTCCCAACGCGCCAATTTAAATGATGAGTCCGCGCCGTTCCACTGCATACCGAACTGAAAGGGCAATTGAATGGCGATTGGTTCAGCAGCAGCCAGAAAGACTAACTTACCCCAAAATGCTACCACATCACTCACACCCAGATCTTGCTCGCGCAAATCCAACTGGCCGCGCAGCCAGGGTTGCGTTGGATCGGATTGATAGACTCCATTAACCCAGTTACCACCCTGATGCTCCAAGGCTACGGGTGCCTGATACACAACAGAATGAATATCGCCCGCCGAATCCTCAACTTCAGTTATGAGAAAACGTGCTGCGCTAAGTTGACGCGTGAGCGGGTGCTTATCACGCAGATAAATATCCGCTGCCAAGGAAAGTTTGTGTGCTTGAATAGAGAGCTGATTCACAGCGATTAACGCAGGGCCCGCCACTATGGTTTGCTGAGGAGTTTGGTAGGGATATTTCACATCCACTGGCGGCGTGTCCTTTTCGAGACCTGAGAGGGATGCAGCAGTTAACATTTCGGGGGCTGGTTTTTCTACCGCGAAAGTCTGTTCGGGTGGCTGGATCCGGCCAAAACTAAATGGATAGGTTTGTTGTTCCAACTTGCTTGCCACAACCACTTCAACTGCAGCAATAGTACCCTGCACATCAATACTGGTCGTACCGCCTGCTGCAAAGAAATTCACCCCACGCGTAGTGTTAGTTGCAGCCAATACATTACCGTCCGCATTTAATGCAGTGACTTGCAGCAGTGCATCGCTATTGCCGCTGTGCTGGAAATACACACGGCTTGCACTAGCAGAAAGAAAGCGCAGCTGCAGCCCGTGTGAATTAATCACTTTGCCAGCCAAGGGTAAATCAACTTTTACGCGCTCGACATTCACCGGCAAAACATAACTGATCTCCCCTTTGATTGCGCCGACAGCGGAAAGATTTATATTTTCGGGAAGCAGGATTTGTTTTCTACCTTGAATACCGGTGTAAGGAATTGACTGCCCCTTATCATGGAAAGCGCCATCATAGACTGTGTTGATGCTGGCCGCTTGACGCACGTCGATGGCATCGCACTTGCTGGACGGAAGCAGCGATAGGTTCTGATGATCAACAATGTCGGTAATGCGAAATTGGATACTGTCCGCCTCTTTACCTAAATTAGGCAAATTAAATGCATTTACATCCAAGGTGACCAACACCCCTTTATCCGTCGCCTCAATACTGCTGATTCCGACTCCAAAGGGCCCGGCAGAAGTTTGCGCGGCAAATGCAGAGTTCAAATGTTTACTGCTGGCGAAACCCGGTAGCTCCGCTGATGGCAAAGATTGAAACGCACGAGGTTGCTCGTCAATCCGCTCCTCAGCAACGGCGGTACCCGTATCACTCATTGAAAAGGTTCGCACGAACAATGAACTTGTCCAGAGCTGCAATTGCGATTGCAAGCGCTCATCAAAAAAAACTGATGCCCGCAATTGATTATCGGTTTTATCAAGTTTCATGCGCTCATAAATCGACACGGTTTCCGGCCAGTCCTGCCCGATGGTATTTTTGGCTTCGAGCAATGCCGGTGCAATTTTACTTTCCGCGCCGTTGATAAACTGTTGATTAGCACCGACCATAACCGCCGTAAATTCAAGCACCGGCGGCAATAAACGCGGAGCGACGCCGAGATAAATACCCTGCACCGGTGTTGGATCTATCGACAATCTACCCAACGCGACCAAGGTGGTAGTCTCTGCAAACTGCGCAGGATTAAATACCGCGACCGATAGCATTTGAGTGCGACTCAGCGCTTGCCAATCAGACAAATTTTTTGCGGCCGGTGCGCCCGCGTCAAACCGCCCGCGAAACGCCGAAACATGCTCGGGTGCGCCCAACAGAACCAAGTCAGACTCAATTACAGCCATCATTGCTGGCTGTGCCTCGCAGGTATTTTCATCGATAACGGAAAAAAGAATCTGTTGCGGTGTTTCTTCGTCAATCGTGTAGTTGTCTTTCAGCCAAGCGCGCATTTTTTCTGCATTGAAGTTGCCGGTCAGCACCCAGAGTGCTTGCGTTTTATTTTCCGCGCGATAAGCGGCAACCCAGGCTTGATCAAGCTGCTGGGCGATATTGATTCCGGCGCGCTCCAGATTGATCCAAAAATCTTTATCCGGTGCAGGGAAGTTACTCAGGTCAGTACCCGTGCGCAAAACATTGGGCAGTTGTTGCAGGCGCGGCACATCGGCATGCGCCAGCGCGAAGAGACTTTCTGACGCTATAGCATTAACGACTTTGTCAGATTGCGCCGATGCCGTGACGGGTGCCCACAGCGGTTGTTTCAACCACAAAATAATCCCCGCTGTCGTCGCGATCGCCAACACAATAACCAACATTCCCAATAAGAATGATGAGCCGTGCCAATCAACTTCCGGCGCTCCATCGTCGGGCTGCTCAAACTCGTCGGACTCAACTCCAATGTCAGATTCCATCTTGGCTGCAGGCGCTGCGTCAATCACAGTTTCCATTCTGGATTCAAATCCCTGCCCAGCTCCGACTTGTGATTCTGGCTCAGTTTCGGGCTCTGATTTAACATCAGCCTTTGATTCAACTTCAGGCTCTGATTTAATTTCAGGCTTTGATTTAATTTCCGGTTTTGGCTCAATGGCGGGCACCAGCTTTACCGCCGGCTCCACTTTGGGTACAGGCTCTGATTTGGCGGGTTCTGCTTTTGGTGTTGTAATAAGCGTAACGACCGAAGCCGACTTGACGGACGGCACCAATTTGACGATAGGTTCAGATCTGGTAGAGGAAGGGAGCGAATCCGATTTTGTTTGCGCGCCACTTTGGCTTATCGCATCGCCCTGCCGGATTGTTTCTACATGGGCTTCATTCGCAGCGACTGATTCATTGGCAGCGGCGGCCTCGTTGTGTTTTTTGTGTTTTTTTTCTTTTTTCTTCTCTGCTTTTACACTTTCTGATTTTTCCGTTTTCACTTTCTCAAAGGACTGGGCTACCACCGGAGTAGCCGCAACCGAAGCTGCTTCAGGCTGCTGTTGTTCAACGGGTTTGTCTTGAGGAACCCCGACCTGTGGGGATGAAGCCAATACCTCGCTTGCAGCTGATTCATTCGTCTCTTCTGCCGCAATTACTTTCCGCACCATTAATTGCCGCGGCGACTCAACCTCATCGTCCTCATCTTCAATGCTGTGCAGTTCTAATTCCAGCTCAATCTGGTCAGCAATGTCATCAGCGTCCGCTATCGCCATCGTCACCACGTCCAGGTAAACGCCGGCCTCCAAAAAGGCCGCGCGCCACTGCTGAACCTCATCAGTGCTCTGAAGTATTTTGAGAACGCTAGGGCGCTCTGATAAAAACATCAATCGAATTGTTTTTGGTTTTATCTGCAGCAGTTGCGCCAAGTTACCGACGACTTGGTCCGCATCAAAACCAGCAACAAATTGACGCTTGTAAATAAGCTTGTACACAAAAAACTCCTTCAGTTTTCAGTGCGCTGTTGCCAATTTTATTGGGTTTATCCGTAAACAGCAGCGACCGAAAGCACTAAAAAAGAACGCGCCTCGCAGCGACATCAAATAAAAATAAAGAGTAGTAGGAAGAATCCACACGCTAAGAACTGTGATAGATCATTACTCTTGAACAAAACGCAGTCCAACGCCCGCCGGTTCGACTCGAACCACCTCTAATTGCAATATGGGTGCATCATCCATTAACCCCTGCACCTGACCGGTGAGCAGCGTTCCAATCGGCGGGATTTGCTCTGGCTCAAGCACTACAAATACGCCGCCGTCCGAAATATCGCGGGTTTTAACTAACAACTCTCCCACCGACTCATGAGCAATTTTGATACGACAAGCAAAAGAGGTGCGCACATGACGACGTTTGTCTTTCGAGCTCATGAAAGTTCCTGCATTATTGTTATTACACCAAAATAGCAATGCCTGAATAGATTACGTCTAAATCGTTACATCTGGATAGTCGGGTTCAACTATATCAAGCCCAAATAAGTCATAGTCAATCAAAATAGAATCCTATCCAAACATTCAAGCTTAGCCGTTAAGCGAGCATAAGGGCGCTAAAAGCGCCCTACCCTCACCTATCTGTCACTTCCGCCTTATCCACTTTCTGAAACCCACGCGGAAGCTTATTACCGCGTCGACCGCGCTCACCCTTGTAATGCTCCAAATCCGACATCTTCAACGTGATATGGCGCTTGCCCGAATGCAATGTCAGGCATTGTCCCGGGCTAATAACATTCACCGACACCACAAACTCTTCGCGGGTCGCCGCGCGGGCCGAGGGAATATTCATAATCTTATTGCCTTTGCCGCGCGCCAACTCGGGTAGTTCCGTAACGGGAAATACTAAAAGGCGACCATCATTACTGACCGCAGCTAGCAACGCCTGCTCGGGATTATCAAGCAATTGTGGCGCCAAAACCAGCGCCGCGTCAGGCAGAGTCAAAAGTGCCTTACCCGCTTTGTTTTTACTGGTGAGATCCTCCAGCCGTGCAATAAAACCGTAACCCGCATCCGAGGCGAGCAATACGCGCTGCTGATCAGCGCCCATTAAAGCGCCCTCAAATGTGGCGCCACTGGGCGGACTAATGCGGCCACTCAACGGCTCGCCCTGTCCGCGTGCGGACGGCAGGTTGTGCGCAGGCAGCGAGTAACTGCGTCCAGTCGAATCAATTAAAATAACTTGTTGGTTGCTCTTGCCACGCAGCGCAAATTTAAAGCTGTCACCCGCTTTGTAACTCAACCCGGCCGGATCGATATCGTGGCCCTTGGCGGCGCGAATCCAGCCTTTATCCGAAATCACCACCGTAACCGGATCAACGCTCAGCAGCTCGGTTTCGGTCAAGGCTTGCGCCTCTGCACGAGCCACGATCGGCGAGCGACGATCATCACCAAAAGCGTCGGCGATTTGGATCAACTCTTTGCGCACCAGATTTTTTAACTTCACGGCAGACTCAAGCGTTTTTTGCAGACCATCGCGCTCTTTCTCCAATGCCGTTTTCTCTTCGAGAATTTTCATCTCTTCCAAGCGCGCTAACTGGCGCAATTTGGTTTCGAGAATGTATTCAGCCTGCATCTCAATTAAATTAAAACGCGCCATCAATACTGGCTTGGGATTATCCTCTTCGCGAATGATGCGAATCACTTCATCAACATTGAGAAACACAATCATCAATGCCGCCAAACGCAGTAACCGCTCTTCCACTTTTTCCAAGCGATATTGCAAACGGCGGCGAGTAGTGACGGTTCTGAAGCTCAACCATTCACTCAAGATTTTGGTAAGTGATTTCACTGCTGGGCGGCCATCTATACCGATCATGTTCATATTGACACGATAGGTGCGCTCAAGCTCGGTAGTGGCAAATAAATGCTGCATCACTTGATCGAGATCAACCCGGTTAGAGCGCGGAATAATCACTAAACGCGTAGGGTTTTCATGATCAGACTCATCGCGCAAATCAGCGACCATCGGCAATTTCTTCGCCTGCATTTGGGCGGCGATTTGCTCCAGAATTTTTGCACCGCTAACCTGATGCGGTAGTGCAGTGATAATAATATCGCCGGTGTCTTCATCTTTTTGCCAGACCGCGCGCATACGAACACTGCCGCGCCCGGTTTCGTACATTTTGATCAGGTCTTCGCGCGGCGAAATAATTTCCGCTTCCGTGGGCATATCCGGCCCTTGAATAAACTGACACAAATCCTGCACGGTAGCTTGTGGATTATCGAGCATATGCACACAGGCATTCACCACTTCGCGTAAATTGTGCGGCGGAATATCCGTCGCCATACCAACTGCAATACCGGTGGTGCCGTTTAATAAAACGTTGGGCACGCGCGCAGGTAATACAATCGGCTCTTCCAGTGTGCCGTCAAAGTTAGGCTGCCAATCAACCGTGCCTTGCCCCAATTCTTCGAGCAATACTTCGCTGTATTTGGTGAGGCGCGATTCGGTATAACGCATAGCGGCGAAGGATTTAGGATCATCGGGCGACCCCCAGTTCCCCTGACCGTCAACCAAGGTATAGCGATACGAAAATGGCTGCGCCATTAACACCATCGCTTCGTAAGACGCAGAATCGCCGTGCGGGTGAAATTTACCGATCACATCACCCACGGTACGCGCGGATTTTTTATATTTCGCACTCGCTTTTAAACCCAGTTCACTCATCGCATAGACGATGCGGCGCTGTACCGGTTTAAGGCCGTCACCGATGTGCGGCAGGGCGCGATCGAGAATCACATACATGGAATAATCGAGATAGGCTTTCTCGGTGTAATCTTTGAGCGCAATACGCTCATCGGCCTCGGGCAGGGTTATTTCGTCACTCATTGAATATCCTGAAAATACAAAATTCAGATGGCTGTTTTTTAATAATTTGTTTGATAACTCTACTAATTAACTGCTTACCAAAAAACGTAATTTGTAAAAGCAGCTCGCATGGCATCAACGCTTTTTAGCAGCCAGCGGAATCGATCCTTTTTCATTCACGCGCAGCGCAGGCAGCCAGGCACTAAAATCTAATTTGGCAGAAAAATTATAATTTACATTTTCTTTAACACCATTTCGCCCAAAGTGCTCGATCAAACGCACTAGCTGCAAAACATTTGCAGTCACCACTACTTTTACTGGTGTTTCCTGATACGCAGTCAATGTTGGCAACTGGTCGCTCACACCACTTAATACATCAAAATTTTCAATGCCGACAGTGTAGGACATTCCGCGCAGGGTTAAGTCACGATCGTTGGGATTGGAGATCAACAAACTCACTTCTATCGGCTGACTCAATCCCTGCGCAGGCAACAATTGCAAATTGGCAACCTTCACGGTGGGCTGTTCCAACTTCGGCTGCAACGTTGAGCAACTGGCCAAGATCAAACTGCCGGTTATAAAAAATGCACGAGCCAGAAATTTGGCTTTTGTCATAGAAACAGTTGTTACTAATTGACGCATTTTTTTTGATACAACTAAAACGAAATTCATAGCAACCTTCCTCAACGGCAAGAAATATGAATGTAAACATTTGCACATTAACTTCAATGTGGTCTAATCCGCGCTCTTTTTACTGAGTATTCGTCTTTAGCCTAACGAGAATAGGCCTGTAAAATAATAAAACGGCACGGTATCAATCAGCACTATATCAATACCGCAACGAAAACTCGGGAAAATGCCAGCGAGTCGCTGCTGGTGCTAGACCACCATTGACGACCAGATCGTAAGTATTATTAATGTTTATCTGACTCCAAGCCTATGCCCACGCCGCCCTGTAAAATATTAATCAACCCGGACGAACTATTCGGTAGTCGCGACCTTCGCCTGCAAGACCGGCGTGAAACCCAGTATCCGCAACTAATGCGGTTATGTGCTGACTTTAATTTTTCCGTACTGCAGTTGCAGCACAAAATTTTCAGTCATATCAGTCGCAAAATGGTGCCGGGCGCACTGGAATTTGTACTAGCAGTTCACGATGAAACTACACACTATTGGTACGCTATGACACCGGGATTAGCCAGCTTGAAAATGCTCAATGACTACGCCAAGCGGCATGAGATAGATATCCTGCACATGCATCTATTTGGCGACGAAGATGATGATTACAACCAGTTTACTCAAAATGGTTATTATTAATTAGCTCTCTACTCACCCATTTCTGCGTCGAACTCTTCAAGTAGATCCAGCGGTTCCAGCTCCTCACCTTCCAATTCAATATTCCAATTAATGCCAACCAACAGCACATCTTCGTGCATACCGGGCAACCAGTCTTCAAGGAATTCAACCAGATCGATCGCTACTGGCTTGTAATCTTTCCAATCATCCTCGCAGTGCGCTTGCGCAAAACTTTCCTGCGACCAAAAGGGCATTACATCCACATCGTCATGAGCTTCAGAGGCGCTCAACGCCCAGCCATCCGGTCCTTCCAGCCCCCACACACAGCCCAACTCCATGGCCTCTACTATAAAACGGTCAAGATTTTCAGCGGGGTCGTCGCTGAGCGGATCGGTAGCGATAATGTCATTCATGCTAAAAGCCTTTGGAGTTTATAAACTGAGGTGTGCACCTTCGGCCTTGAGCCAGGCACGATCTGCCTTGAAGGTTGGACAGACACTGGCGACCAGCGCCCAAAAGTCCGCACTATGATTATGGTGGCGCAGGTGACTGACTTCGTGGGCGACAAGATAATCGACTATGGCCTCGGGGGCTAGCAGTATCTGCCAGTTGTATTGGATGGCCCCGCGGCTGGTGCAGTGCCCCCACTTTGAGCGTGTCGCCTTGATGCTGATTTGCGTGCACACCAACCCCATCGCCTGTGTTAATTGGGCAGTTTTTCGCGTGAGGATATTGAGCGCCTGTTGTTGATACCAACGGCTGAGCAACTGGCGAATTTGTGCATCGTCAGTCAACCGCGAGCCTGACGATAGAATCAGGTGCAAATGTTGATCAATACGCGCAATGGCTGTTCGCGGTCCGCGCCCCAGCACCAAGGTTAATGTCTCATCCATAAACGGGATCTGGCTGCCTTGCTCATAAATGCGTGGTTCCGGCTGAACCGCTAAGGTTTGCTGCTGCTCGCCGATTTTTGCTCTGACCCAGGCCGCTTTTTGATGCAAAAAGCTCATCAATAACGATTGCGCAACGCCCATCGGTGCACGCACAACGACCTGCGCCTTGCGAATTTCGATACTGATACTGATACTGCGCCGCCTTGGTGAGCGGGCGATCGTGAAATCAAATCCCAGCTCCGACGGTGCAGGTATCGATTTTTTTAAGTCAAACCATTCAGTCATTCTGGTGTTTAATCCGAAATGAAATTTTGGCAACAATAACACAACCGACCAGAAATCGATTCTACAGAAGCTGCCGCCACAGCTCACCCATTCGCGAGGGAGTTTGCTAAACTGCGGCATCCGATTTTTGAGCCGGCGCGCTGCCATTGCAGGAATTATAAAAATACATGAATGACAAACTCTTCATCCGTTTGCAACATCTGATTCCACAACACGGCCTCTCTCGCGCCGCCGGTTGGCTCGCCAGCACCGAAAAAAAATTGCTGAAAAATGCGTTTATCAAGTGGTTTGTAAAACGTTACAACGTCGATATGAGCCTTGCAGCCGAAGAGGATCCGCTTGCCTATAAGTGCTTCAATGATTTTTTTACTCGCGCCTTAAAGCCCGGCGCACGCATAATCGACGGTTCTGCCGATTCAATCGTCTGCCCTGCCGATGGCGCTATCAGCCAAGTCGGCAAGATTATGGATGGCCGTATATTTCAAGCTAAAGGTCAGGGTTACACTGCATTGGAGTTACTTGGCGGCGATGAACAACTCGCTGCGGAATTTACTGATGGCAGCTTTGCCACAGTGTATTTATCGCCACGCGATTACCACCGGGTACACATGCCCTACGGCGGCAAATTGCGCGCAATGGTGAGCATTCCAGGTGAATTATTTTCAGTTAATACGGTCACCGCCGAAAATGTTCCGCGTCTGTTTGCACGCAACGAGCGCGTAGTCGCGATTTTTGATACCGACATAGGCCCCATGGCCGTGGTTTTAGTCGGCGCGATGATTGTGGCGGGCATTGAAACTGTGTGGGACGGACAAATCGCACCCTTCGCCAGTCGCGATATAGCAACCTCGTTATACCCTTACCAAAATATCAATTTGAACAAAGGTGATGAAATGGGCCGCTTCAAATTGGGCTCGACCGCTATCATCTTATTCGCCCGAGATAAAATACGCTGGGATGAAAAATTCCTTGCGGGCGCCCCAACTAAAATGGGCGAGCACATGGGTACGAAAATGTAAGTTGTCGCTTTATGACCGCATATTAACAAGGCCAATCTCGCGATTGGCCTTGTTGTTTTTAAGCGCAGCAAAGCGACATTTACTTCTGTTCACCGGGGTAATCCTTGCGCAACACCACGGGTTTATCTGCAACTTTCCGCAGTTTAATATTAATCATCTCCACGCCGAGCGAGAAGGCCATCGCGAAGTAGATGTAGCCTTTAGGCACGTGCACATCAAAGCCCTCAACCAACAAGGTGAAACCGACAATGACCAAAAATGACAAAGCGAGGACTTTGATAGTGGGATGTGCATCGACAAAATCGCCGATGGGTCTCGCGGCGAACAACATCACACCGACAGCGATAATAATTGCTGTAGCCATAATCGGCACTTGGCTTACCAAGCCAACTGCGGTAATAACCGAGTCGAGCGAAAAGACGATATCCAGAATTGCAATTTGCACTAACACGACCATTAAACCGTGCGCAGCTACATTGCGCTCGCTTTCCACCGCGCCTTCGAGGCTGCTATGAATTTCGTGGGTCGCCTTGGCGATGAGGAACAAGCCGCCGCCTATCAAAATAATATCGCGCCCGGAGATTTCTTCTCCCAGCACACTGAAAAGAGGATCAACCAAACCCATAATCCACGCCAGCGAAAAAAGCAGTGCTAAACGGGTGACCATCGCCAAACCCAAACCCACGTTGCGTGCAAATTTGCGCTGATGTTCAGGTAAGCGCCCCACCAAAATCGAAATAAAAATAATATTGTCGATCCCCAACACAATCTCTAGCGCTGTCAGTGTTGCCAGAGCAACCCACGCCTCAGGACTTGCCAACCATTCAAACATGATTTCTCTCTCTGTTTAATTCGTTCTCATTAACTCACCGACACCCATTATTTGAGACGCAGCAAATGCACCTTAGTGGGGGAGCCATTCTACGCAGCCATAAAAAAACCGCATTCATTGATGCGGTTTTTTTACTAAGACTTGACGGGCTGGAGGCTTAGGTGCGCGTGGTAAGACGACTAAGCAGCGCCATAAGCCCTTTTTTCTCATGTTTCATTAAGTAGTGATCGCGGATACTGGCAATATCGACATCGTAACTGCCGGGTTCAAGATCCCGGGCAATTTCAATTTTCTCAATTTCATAGCGGGACTTTTTGCCGGAATCAAGCAGCTCTTGCTTGCGCTTGTCGTCTTCCGATAAATCCAACAACAAATATTCACCGAGCGGTTGTTTATAAGCATCCAACACCACTATCACCCGCGGTTTTAAACGGCGCTCAAAGTTTTGCTCGACGACCACCGCGACCTCGCCCGTACTCAGTTCAACCAAGGTGCCGGTAGGGTACAAACCAATAGCGCGAATAAACTCAACTACTAGCTCTTCTTGAAATTGAATATTGCGCAGCTCATAGAGTTTAGCAACTGCCTTCGAGGGGGCGATCGGGTGGCGCGAACCGCGCGGGTTGGTGACGTGATCGTAATAAGTGACTATGCCGGCAATCTTGCCCAGGAGCGGAATTTTGTCGCCCGAGATTCCCTGCGGAAAACCACTACCGTTTAAGCGCTCACAGTGGGTTTTCACCACACTGATCACGCGCGGCTCCACGCCGGGAGTTTTGCGCAAAATTTCACAGCCGAGCTCGACAAAGGTTTCGTAAAGGCGCTCCTCCTCGGTAGTGCGCTCAGCCTTCGACAGTAACGCTAAATCCAACATAACTTTGCCGACATCTTTCAACAGCACGCCCATTGCAAGTACATCCAGATCGCGCTTGGGCAGACCTATATGGCGACCAAATAAAATCGCCCAAACCGAGGAGCGCACGGCATGGCTATAGGTATATTCGTCTTTTTCTTGCACGCGCGACAACCAGGTAAAGGCATCGGGATTGCGCAGAACACTGTCCACCATTTCACTGGCAACACGTTTGGTTTCGCCCAGCGACAGGGCATCAAACTGGTTCTTTTCCAGTTGTTCCATTACTTCTACTACGGCGCCATAAACCTTCTGATGAAGCTGACGGGCTTTTTTGACTTCGCGCTGCAGCGGTTCTACTTCACGGTAGAGGCCGCGCTGGATTTTGAGTGGAGCAACGGTTTCGGTAAATGAGCTTACGCGCTCGCGTGTCGACGCTTTTTTGGAAGAAGGTGCAATTGTTTTAAGGTTGGCTGCAATCGGACCACGGCCTTTTTCCACGTCGATAAATACGTAATTGCAGAGGGCTTTAAGCTGGTTAATTTCGCCCAGGTCACGCAAATAAAACCCCTGCAGTGGGAACGGAGTCTGCGACCAAGGGCGGTCTAACCCCGAAACATACATGCCTATGGTTAATTCGTTGACGTCAACTTTGACCTGCTTGATTCCCACGCCTATTCCCCACATCACCCGCAGGTGCGAATTATCAACCTTATTAGATCGGGATTCCGGTAGACACCCCCAGATTGGCGCGGCGGCTACGGCAATTATGACCCGCCCATACGACCTGACTCAGGCACTAAGTCTTCCTAAAAACACCCCTGATATTGCGTGGAGTGTAATCAAGAAAGACGCGCCATGCCAGACCCAACAGATTAAAGGCGCGATAACAAACCCGCAAGGTAGCCGCTATTGGTGATATTGCCCCGACAGCTCATGAACCGCGTTAATAAACGCGCCCGCATGAGCTGGGTCAACCTCTGGGGTAATGCCGTGACCGAGGTTGAATACATGCCCGGAACCACCGCCATAAGCGGCGAGAATAGTACCGACTTCAGTGCGGATACGCTCCGGTGACGCGTACAAAATGGTCGGATCCATATTGCCCTGTAACGCTACTTTGCTGCCAACGCGCGCGCGCGCAGTAGCGATATCGGTAGTCCAATCCAGCCCTAGTGCAGTGGCGCCGGTTGCTGCCATAGACTCCAGCCACTGGCCGCCGCCTTTAGTAAACAGGATAACCGGCACTTGGCGACCATCGTGTTCACGAATTAAACCACTGACAATTTTCTGCATGTACTTGAGCGAAAACTCTTGATAGGCAGAGTGCGACAGCGCGCCACCCCAGGTATCAAAAATCTGCACCGCTTGCGCACCAGCGGTAATTTGCGCATTGAGATAAACCGTGACCGATTCAGCCAATACATCCAACAGGCGGTGCATCACTTCCGGTTGGTTGTAGAGCATTTCTTTGGCGCGACGGAAATCGCGGCTGGAGCCACCTTCGATCATATAAGTCGCAAGTGTCCAAGGGCTGCCGGAAAAACCAATCAGCGGCACCCGGCCATTTAATTCGCGGCGAATGGTTTTGACTGCATTCACCACATAAGGTAAGTCTTGCTCAGGTTTGATCACTTTGAGCGCGTCAACGTCCGCTTCCGTGCGCACCGCTTTTTTGAATTTGGGGCCTTCGCCGGTTTCGAAATACAGACCTAAACCCATAGCGTCAGGGATGGTGAGAATATCGGAGAAGAGAATCGCCGCATCAAGGCCGGGATAGCGATCCAACGGCTGCAACGTCACCTCACAAGCCATCTCGGGATTGGTACACAGCCCCATAAAATCGCCCGCTTTTGTGCGGCTCGCGCGGTACTCGGGTAGATAGCGACCGGCTTGACGCATCATCCATACTGGGGTCACATCGACGGGTTGCTTGAGCAATGCGCGCAGGAAGCGGTCGTTTTTGAGTTCTGTCATTCTCTTATCCTCAGGCAGCTAGCCTTGCTGTGTTATGAATAAAACAAACCCCGCAAGGGCGGGGTTGTAGGAGCGCCGTTTGCTGCGCCCAAAATAATCAAAAGATCAGGGCGCGGCAAGCAGCGCCCCTACGGGATTAAACGTTTAAATAATCCAGAATGCCATCAGCAGCTTCACGACCTTCCCAAATCGCGGTTACTACCAAATCAGAACCGCGCACCATATCGCCACCAGCAAATACTTTGGGGTTGCTGGTTTGGAATTTGAATTGCTGTTGTTCCGGCGCAACTACACCGCCCCAGTCGTTGGTTTTCACACCGTTGGTTTCAAACCAGGGCTGCGGACTTGGGCGGAAACCGAAAGCGATCAAGACTACGTCGGCAGGCAGAATTTCTTCCGAACCAGGAATAACAACCGGACTGCGACGACCTTTGGCATCAGGTTCACCCATTTGGGTAGTAACTACTTTAACGCCTTCGACTTTACCATTACCGACCACTTCAACTGGCTGACGGTTGTAGAGGAATTGCACGCCCTCTTCTTTCGCATTAGCCACTTCGCGCTTGGAGCCGGGCATATTTTCTTCGTCGCGGCGATAAGCACAACTCACGCTGCTTGCTCCCTGGCGAATCGAGGTGCGGTTACAGTCCATGGCGGTATCACCACCACCGAGCACAACGACTTTTTTACCTTTAACGCTGATGAAATCTTCCGGGCTTTTTTCAAAACCGAGGTTGCGATTTACGTTGGCAACCAGGAATGGTAACGCATCGTAAACACCGGGCAGGTCTTCGCCGGGGAAGCCACCTTTCATGTAAGTGTAAGTGCCCATACCCATGAATACTGCGTCGTAATCGCGCAGCAATTCTTCCATGGTGATGTCTTTACCCACTTCAGTATTCAGGCGGAATTCGATACCCATTTCGGTAAAGATTTCACGGCGGCGGCTCATCACTGATTTTTCCAGCTTGAATTCAGGAATACCAAAGGTCAGCAATCCGCCGATTTCAGGATACTTGTCGAATACCACTGGTTTAACGCCATTGCGAACCAATACATCGGCACAGCCGATGCCAGCAGGGCCAGCGCCGATGATGGCCACTTTCTTATCAGTCCAAACTACTTTGGACATATCCGGCTTCCAGCCCATGGCGAACGCGGTGTCGGTGATGTACTTCTCGGCGTTGCCGATAGTCACCGCACCGAAGCCATCATTCAAAGTACAGGCGCCTTCGCACAGACGGTCTTGCGGACATACACGACCGCAGACTTCCGGCAGCGAGTTGGTCTGATGACTCAATTCGGCCGCTTCAAAAATATTGCCTTCAGAAATCAGCTTCAACCAGTTGGGGATGAAGTTGTGCACCGGGCACTTCCACTCGCAATAGGGGTTACCGCATTCCAGACAGCGATGCGATTGGCCTTCTACTTCTTCTTTGGCATAAGGTTGATAGATCTCCACAAATTTGTGTCTGCGGGTATCCATATCTTTCTTGGCGGGGTCTTGGCGACCCACATCGAGAAACTGAAAGTCATTATTTAAACGTGCTGACATGATCTTGACCTCACTCGTCACCAAGAGTTATTCGCCGCGCTTGCGGAAACTGACCAACAAACTACCCAAAGACGCGGCCTTGGGTTTAACCAGCCAGAATTTGCCGATGTAGTCATCGAAATTCTCCAGCAGGTGTTGGCCCCATGCACTTTCAGTCTCTTGCACAAATTCTTCAATCACCGTGCGCAAATGATGGCGTTGCGCTTCCAGTGCTTCAGTATTGATGCGATGAATATCCACCAACTCGTGGTTGTAGCGATCCACGAAGTCGTTAGCTTCATCCAATACATAAGCGAAACCACCGGTCATACCCGCACCGAAATTCACTCCGGTTTTACCCAATACAGTGACGACGCCGCCAGTCATGTATTCGCAGCAGTGATCGCCCGCACCTTCCACTACCACATGGGCACCGGAGTTACGTACCCCACAGCGCTCGCCTGCGGTACCTGCAGCAAACAACTTACCACCAGTCGCACCATACAAACAGGTATTACCCATAATGCTGGTTTTGTTCGATTTAAAAGTCGAAGTGCGCGGAGGGCGAAGCACTAATTTACCGCCTGCCATGCCTTTACCGACGTAGTCGTTAGCATCACCTTCAAGATACATATCCAAACCACCAGCGTTCCACACACCGAAGCTCTGACCGGCGATACCGGTAAGCTTGAGCTTCAGCGGCTTGTCGGCCATGCCTTGGTTGCCATAGCGCTTGGCGATTTCACCACTGATTCGCGCACCGATGGAGCGGTCGCAGTTGGTGATATGGAATTCAAATTCGCC
>CAZCJR010000037.1:0-37330 GCA_964499225.1 uncultured Cellvibrionaceae bacterium
GATCGAGCAATTTAAAACACAGGTTTACACCGGTTGAAAAATTAGCCGAGAGCAGTAGTGGAATTTGGGTTTGATAAGAGAGCAGATCCGCTTTTTCCGTTGCGCTAAATCCAGTTGTGCCTATAACAATTGGCTTGTTGTGCGCTGCGCAAATTTTTACATGATCGAGTGTAGCGAGTGGCGAACTGAAATCAATCAACACATCAAACTGGTCGATCACATCAGCGATATTATCGACCAACGTCACGCCGAGTTTTCCAACGTTGCCCAACTCACCAGCGTCAACACCCACCAGTGAACTGCCCACGCGCACAGTTGCGGCGCCCAATGTAGTTTGGGGATGTTTTTGGGTGGCTTCAATCAGCGCCTTGCCCATACGGCCTGCGGCACCAGCGATTGCGATTCTTGTCATTGTCGTACTCTCAATAAAAGATGATTGCAAAAAAATCTAAAAATTATTCGTCATCATCACTGTTAAACAGGTGGCCGAGTTTACCTTTTTTAGTTTCAAGGTATTTGGCATTGTGGGGGTTGCGGCCAGTTTGATGCGGGATACGCTCCACCACATTAATCCCCATATCCTGCAACGCTTTTACTTTGCGTGGATTATTGGTGAGTAATTTCAATGCTTTGATATTGAGATGTTCGAGCATGGGCGTAAGGATGGTGTAATCACGCATGTCTGCACCAAAGCCCAATTGCTCGTTTGCTTCAACGGTGTCGGCACCTTGATCCTGCAAATGATAGGCTTTGATTTTATTCAGCAAGCCGATTCCCCGCCCTTCCTGACGCAGATAAAAAATTACGCCGCGCCCAGCCAATGCCACTTTGTGCATCGCTGCTTGTAATTGCGGTCCACAATCGCAGCGCAAACTAAACAGTGCATCGCCGGTTAAACATTCAGAGTGGATACGCGCAAGCAGTGGCTCATCGCCACTGAGGTCGCCCATGGTGAGCACCACATGCTCTTTGAGATTTTCGTCATCGCAAAAACCGTGCATTACAAAAATGCCCCACGGGGTCGGCAATTTGGATGATTCTACATAAGTAATGGTCACAAGAACCTCACAGAAAACGCAATCAGTTGCAGCACTATCAGCGCATAAATTCCGGCGAGCACATCGTCGATCATGATGCCAAAACCGCCGTGAACTTTTTTATCCAGCCAGTTAATCGGCCAGGGTTTCAATACGTCAAAAAACCGGAATAACACGAATCCGATGAGAATCCACTCCCAACCGGCGGGCGCCATAAACATGGTGACCCAGAAGCCCACAAACTCATCCCACACAATGCCGCCGTGGTCATGTACACCTAGCGCTTTGGATGAACGATCACACCACATTACACCCAATGCAAAAGTAACCAGCAGCCAGCTTAAATAGATTGGCCAGGATAAGTTCTGCAGCAACAGGAAAAACGGAATTGCCGCAAGCGTGCCAAAGGTACCCGGTGCTTTAGGGGCAAGCCCACTGCCAAACCCGAACGCAAATAAGTGGTTGGGATTCGAAAGCATTTCTTTAAAGCTGGGCGTTTTCATGGTGAGAAATGTTGATATCCGGTTGTGGCCAACGCAAAAGGCTCGCCTTCATATTCGCAAATGACCTTGTGGCCAGGAATCATTTCACCAATCACAGTCGCGTGTAATTTTCCCTGCGCAATTAGCATGGCGATGTCCGCCATTTTTTCGGGTGACACAGTGAAGCAAAGTTCGTAGTCGTCACCACCACTGAGTGCCCATTGGTAAGCTTGCGAATTATTATTTAACGATTTTACAGCTGGCGACAAGGGTATGTTTTCTACATCAATCACTGCGCCCAAATCACTCGCATCGCAAATGTGTTGTAAATCGGCGACCAAGCCATCGGAAATATCCAATGCACTGCTCGCGATCTCGCGAATTAACCCGGATTCAAATAAGCGCGGTGTTGGGCGATAAAAACGTTGCTGCAAATATTCCGCATGCTCATCGGCAAATGTCTGGATGTTTTGGATTGCGGCCAGCGCGGCTGCACCATCGCCTAAATAGTTAGTCACCAACACAAAATCACCCACGTTGGCGCCGTCGCGACGCAGCGTCTGTTGTGGCTGGGTTGCACCCATCACCTGAATCGTAATCGACAGAGGACCAGACGTAGTATCACCACCCACCAATGCAATTCCAAATTCGCGCGCGCATTTAAATAAGCCGCGACTAAAACGACGCAACCACTCTTCATTTGCTTCAGGCAGTGTCAATGCAAGTGTAAACCAAAGCGGATCTGCGCCCATGGCGGCGAGATCACTTAAATTGGTTCTTAATGCACGCTCGGCAATTAATTCGGGATCTGCATCTGCTGGGAAATGGACATCGGCAACCAGCGTATCTACCGATACTGCCAATTGTTTTCCTGCAGGAATTTGCAGAATTGCACAGTCGTCACCAATACCCAGCAACACTCCTTCGGCAGGCTGCTCGGCTTGCTCGCGCTGGAAAAATTGTTGGATCAGTTGGAATTCGCTGGGCACTTTTGAGTCATTTTAAAAAGGTTAAGCCATTTTAGAAAAGGGAATTTGTTTTTTTGAAGTGAAGGGCGATGTAGTAATCGCCCGCATCATTAACGGCTTTTGCGTTCAGCGTTAACTTCAGGTGCGCGCAGTACGACTGCGGTTTTATCTAATACACCATTGATAAATTTGTGGCTATCTTCCGCACCAAATTTTTTCGCCAGAGCAACCGCTTCGTTAATCACTACCTTGTAGGGCACATCGATACGGAATTTAAATTCGTAAGTAGCAAGGCGCAATAACGCGCGAGTAATTGCATCCAGCTCCGCCAATGAACGCTCCACCAAAAAGGGTTCATAGATTGCATCGAGATCACTTAAATGCTCAGGTACGCCGTGGAGAATATCGTGGAAATACTCAACATCCACTTTGTTCATATCGTTATCGGTATGAAATTCCGCTTCGATTGAATTGAGCGAGTTGCCGGTCATATGCCATTGATACAGCGCCTGCATCGCGTAGTGACGAGCCATACGGCGGGTTGCAGCTGTGTGGCCTTTTTGCGCGGATACGTCGGCTTGACCTGAAGGAGTAGTCATGAACAATTACCTGATAAAGAACTTGAATGCCCGCGTGCACGGGCATGAAATAAAAAATGTAGTCACCTGTAGGTTGGAACGGGCCGCGCAGGTTAAGCGCAGCGCCTTCCGACTCGTTATGAATCTCGATATCACCAATTCATGCCGGAAGGTGCCTTCGACTTTTCCAACCTACACAGTTTTAAATCTTGCCGAGCTTTAAATCTTGCCAAACAGGGAAACCATTTCCAGCGCAGTAGAGGCGGCTTCAACACCTTTGTTGCCCGCTTTGGTACCAGACCGCTCGATGGCTTGTTCAATTGAATCTACGGTCAGCACACCGAAGGTTATCGGCACGCTGTATTGCAGCGAAACCTGTGCCAAACCTTTAACGCATTCGCCCGCAACGTAATCAAAGTGCGGGGTACCTCCGCGAATCACTGCACCCAAGGCGATGATTGCATCAAATTCTTTTTTGGCGGCAATTTTTTGTGCAACAACTGGAAATTCAAACGCGCCGGGTGCGTAATAAATGGTTACGTTTTCATCTTTGATGCCATGGCGACGCAAGGTGTCCAATGCGCCGTCTTTTAAACTTTCTACCACAAAGCTATTCCAGCGACTGACGATTAATGCGTACTTGCCAGCGGATGCAGAAAATTCACCTTCGATCACTTTGATATTGCTCATGCTTTTTTCTCTTTGAATTTTAAATTTGTTTACCCCCTCCCAACCTCCCCCTTTGCAAGGGGAGGAGCCTTTATCCCCTCCCCTTATGAAGGGGAGGGTTAGGGTGGGGTTACAATCGTTCGCGCCCTATGATGGGGAGGGGTTAATCGCCCTCTGGGCAAATATATTCAACCACTTCCAAATCAAAACCCGAGAGAGCCGAGTAGCGCATGGGCGCGGACATTACGCGCATTTTGCGCACCCCCAAATCACGTAGAATTTGCGAGCCGGTGCCCACTTGTTTGTAGAGCACCTCCGAACTGCGGCGCATTTGTTTGCCAGAGATCAACCAATCGATGCTGTCTTCAACTTCTTTTGTCGATTCATCGTGGCAAATCAGCAACACAACGCCTTTGCCTTCTTCGCTCACTTTGCGCAGCGCATCCTGATAGGTCCAACTTTTGCCACCGGCAACCGAGGTGCGCTGGAGGCTTAATACGTCGCGGGCGATATCCATGACATGTACCCGCACGAGGGTTGGCTCGGCGTCTATCGCACCTTTGGTCATCACAAAATGCAGGTCGCCGCGTGCGGTATCGCGATAGGTGTGCAGGTCAAACTCGCCGTAAAGCGTATCCACCTTACGGCTATTAATGCACTCTACGGTTTTCTCTTTGGTGGCGCGGTAGTGAATCAGGTCGGCAATGGTACCGATTTTCAGCCCGTGTTGCTCGCCAAATTGCTCAAGATCTGCGCGGCGCGCCATAGTGCCATCGGGGTTCATCACCTCGACAATCACTGCCGCTGGCTCGAATCCCGCCAGACGCGCGAGGTCGCAACCCGCCTCGGTATGACCCGCACGGCTCATCACACCGCCTGGCTGTGACATCAGAGGGAAGATGTGACCGGGCTGAACGATATCGGTGGGCTTGGCATTGGCCTTCACCGCTGCACGTACAGTAAGAGCTCGGTCTGCCGCCGAAATACCGGTGCTAACCCCTTCTGCCGCCTCAATCGATAAGGTGAAATTGGTGGTGTGCTGGGATTTGTTGTCGCTCACCATCAGCGGCAAATCCAGTTGTTTGCAGCGCTCAGCCGTGAGCGTCAAACAGATCAGCCCGCGCGCATGGGTCGCCATGAAATTGATATCTTCCGGGCGCACTTGCTCGGCGACCATAATCAGATCACCTTCATTTTCACGGTCTTCATCATCCATCAGGATGACCATTTTGCCGTGACGCAGGTCTTCGATCAGTTCTTCAATTGTGTTGAGTTGCATAGTTAATTCTCAAAAACAAATTATTCCGTTTTATTGGGAACATCAGGTGTATATGTGTCCCGCTTGGAGTTTGAGGCTTCGTCGATAACCTCTTGAGCCAAAGACCGAAGAAATGAACTTAGCTCCTCCGCTGAATCAAAACTGCGGTAACGTCCAGCCTCAAAATCGGCTATGCCCTCCGCTATCAGCTCACGTATATCCATTTTTTGCCAAAAACTCCATTGTAATACCCTGCCCTTCACCTTCGGCCGCTTTGTCGCCGAGCATCAAGCGCTCTAAGTAGCGAGCAAGCACATCCACTTCAAGATTCAACTGAGTGCCGGTTTGGTAGCCATCCATAATGGTCCACTGCAGCGTGTGCGGAACTATGTTGAGTTCGAATTCGGCGCCGTCTACTTTGTTAACGGTAAGACTAGTCCCATCTACCGTGATTGACCCTTTATGCGCGATATATTTTGCCAATGGCTTGGGCGCACGGATACGGAAGCGCTCGGAGCGGGCGTCGGGATGACGGCTGACCACTTCGCCCACGCCATCAACATGGCCGCTGACGATATGGCCACCCAAGCGGGTTTGCGGCGTGAGGGCTTTTTCCAGATTGACGCGCTGGCCGACTTTCCAACCGGGCAGCGTGGTGTTATCCAGGGTTTCGCGCGAGACATCTGCCCAGTAGCCATCGCCAGGCAAATCCACCACGGTCAAACAGACGCCGTTGGTGGCGATGGAATCACCCAAATGCACATCGACCAAATTCAGGTTGTGCGTTTTGATGCGCAGGCGCAGGTCGCCATTTTTAGGTTGCAATGCCACCACTTCGCCGATGGCTTCGATAATACCGGTGAACATAGATTTACCTCGGAGTCGTCGCAGTCAAAAGGCTTATACGATGATGCTGGTTGGTTTGCCTTGAGTAGTAACAGGGATTTTTAAATCAATCACTTTAGTTTTGGCGAGATGATCGTGAATGCAGCGTCGGTCAGGACGGTAAATCGCCAGAATATCGACCAAGCGCAGCAGTATGCCGATTACTGGCACCATGCCCATTACCCATTGCGATAAATAGCGCTGAACGATCAACATGAAAAACGCGGGCTTCTGATTATCCATTGTGACAATCGCTATTCCCATAATGCGTTTACCGATGGTTTGCCCGTATTGCTGCAGCAGAAACCCATGCAGCACAAAAAAGATAATAAAAGGCGAAATAGCCAGTAGCGATTTTTGCGAGTCGGACAATGCATTAACACGCACCTGTAATTCCGCCTGCGCCGTTTGCATATCATTTGACGTGGTCGGGTCGAGCAATCCCATAGATTGCATGAGTAAGATGAGCGCCATCATCATAAAAAAACCGTCGAGCATAAACGCCCAAAAGCGTTTGCTGAGTGCCGCCGTATTATTAACCACTGGGCCGGTCGGCTGGGGCTGCAAATCGGGAGATTGGGGCTGGTCGTTCACGGAGTTACCTATTTAGTATTCAGTGTCGGGCGTGGCAGTAATACGCCAATCCCGCCCGACGGCGCGAATGTCTTTAATGTTAAGCGAGAGCGCGGCGGACATAGTATCCAGCGGCAATGCAAAAAGTGGTAGCGCATTACTGCCGAGCAGTTTCGGCGCCATATACATAATGATTTCATCAAGCAGACCGCGACGTAAAAAGCTACCGGAAAGCGTAGCGCCAGCCTCGACCAATACTTCATTGCAATGACGCTTTGCGAGTTCACGCAAGAGCGCGCTTAAATCGATGCGACCATCCTTCGCGCCCAAGGCAATGAGCTCCACAAAATCGGGCCAGCCGTTTAACTGCGCATCCTCAACTTTGCCGTTGTGGACGAGCAATATCGGCGTGGCTTGTTTAAAAATTAGGGCATTGCGCGGCGTGCGCAATTGCGAATCCAGAATCACGCGCAGCGGTTGTTTTGCTGCGGCGTCTTCGGCATTGGGCAAACCCAATTCATCAACGCGCACGGTGAGCGACGCATTGTCCTGCAAGATGGAATCGACACCGGAAATAATCGCACAAGAGCGGGCGCGCAAACGCTGTACATCGGCACGCGCTTTGGGGCCAGTAATCCATTTGCTTTCACCGGATTCCATCGCCGTGCGGCCATCAATACTCATCGCCATTTTACAGCGCACATAGGGCAACTTGCGTTCCATACGGCGGACAAAACCGGGGTTGAGCGCACGCGCATCATCTTCCAAAACCGGGCCATCAACTTGAATACCAGCGGCGCGCACCATGGCGATGCCATTGCCGGAAACGAGTGGATTAGGATCTTCCATGCCGTAAACCAGACGCGCGATACCGGCGTCGATCAAGGCTTGTGAACAGGGGCCGGTTTTGCCGGTATGGCTGCAGGGTTCAAGGCTCACATAAGCCGTTGCACCGCGCGCGCCGTCGTGAACTGCAGAGTCGCCAGCACTATTTAAAGCATTGACTTCGGCGTGGGCTTCACCGGCACGAATATGCCAACCCTCGCCTACAACCTTCCCGTCTTTCACCAGCACGCAGCCAACACGCGGATTGGGCATGGTGGTGTAGAGGCCGCGCTCCGCTAAACGGAATGCGTGCGCCATAAATTCAAAATCAACCGCAGTGATGGTCATGAGGGAATCAGTCGTTTTCAGGTTGCTGTTCGAGGCGGTCGATTTCCTGACGGAATTCGTTGAGATCTTTAAAGCGGCGATACACGGAAGCGAAACGCACGTAGGCGACTTCGTCCAACTTTTGCAATTGCTCCATCACTTTTTCACCTACCAAAAGCGCTTTAACTTCACGCTCACCGGTCGCCTGTAAAAAGTGTTTGATATGGTTAATTGCCGATTCAATCGCCTCGATACTCACCGGGCGTTTTTCCAGCGCACGCAATAAACCGGCGCGCAGTTTGTTTTCGTCGAAGGGTTCGCGGGTACCGTTTTGTTTGATGATGCGAGGCATCACCAATTCAGCGATTTCAAAGGTAGTGAAACGCTCATGGCAGGATAAACACTCACGGCGGCGGCGAACCTGATCGCCCTCAGCCACCAGGCGAGAATCGATAACTTTGGTATCTTCCGCACTACAAAACGGACAATGCATGATCATCGGCCCCAGCGATGGATAAAGTGGGCGCATACTAGCACAAAATCTAGGGAATCTGGCTGCAAACGGGGAGTGAATCAGGGGCTCTTGTGGGGCGATTATGATAGGAGGCCAAGCTGGCTTTCGGGTACGCAATCCTATTTGATGAGCAATACCCCTATCAGGAAGCCAACATCCAAGAACACATCAAATGCCCTTACTACATAGCATGAGAGCGCTGCCTTTATTGACCATTAAGCACTTCGTTAATCGCCACAGCGCTTTTTTTATGAAGGCAATCGTCACTATAGATTGAAAACAAAACAAACAACGCGGTAGGTGTAAGACAAGGAAAGACAAGAGCTAGAATCTTTTTAACAACCATTTTTAATACCAGACAAGCTAATTACTTCAAGCGGTGAATTGCGGAAGTTGGCGACTGCCAAGGTAACTAGCAGATCGAGTAATTTGGCGGGGCTTTTTACCACAGTCGCTTGTTATGCATTTCTATTTTGCACTCTTAGCTCAACAATTCTTAATAAATGAGAGGCGAGCAATACCATTTCTTGAGCCTCTCTTGGGTCAGAAATAGTTACCGTACGATGTGAATGAGGATTTTTATATGAACCTATTGCTCCGGCAAATAACTGCATTAGAGCTTCTCGCTCCGCTGCAGGTTGATTCATATCAGTAAGTGGCCCGGAGTCTGGATTAAAGGCTTTCCTCATTAGTGTAACTCCGATTTCAGCCGCAGGGTAACCCCCTGCATTCCTTACTGCCTCCTCAACACTGCGGAATGAAGTGAAAACTGCTTCAGCGAGTTCGCCTCTCGCAAGCGACAGCCAAGCCCGATTTGCAATTGACGTATGAAGTAATGACTTTGGAAATTCAGCTGCTTTTACGAACGAATCAAAATTACTTTTTTCTAAAAGAGTTTTCCCTCTGCGGCCAAATACCTTATGGCCGTTTTGCCCATTCACACCAGGAGCAGGAAGTAATAAACCATTTACTTCAAGCCAAGTGATTGCTTCTAAAAGCGCCAGCTGCACCTCACCTGAATATTGAGGCAGATACTTAGGATCTTCACCGACAATGGGTTCAGTAGAAATAATTCTCTCCTTGTGTACCAAGCCACTCTGCAGATTAAAATTTGCAACTTTCAACAAATGGTATGCGAGCTCTTCCGGCGAAAGATATATAAGAATTTCAGGATCTTGAATTAAATCGCAGATATTAATTTTATTTATCCTTGTTGCATTTGCATAACGACTCAATCAGCCGCCGCTTTAGCGGTCGGCTGCATTGATTTGTTATAATTTCTCGTTTTTTTCATACTCTCTGATTGCTCTCCTTGCTGCACTCCGGCCTACTCCCTGCGAAAGTACATAGCCCCCTATTCCTCCAAGGAGTGTACCTAAGGTATTTTCGCTCAACAAACCGGCTAACCCCAATGCCATAATTACACTTAATAAAATCATAACTGTAACGAACTGGATAACTTGGCCCGACTCAACCCATTCACTCATAACCTCTATTGGGAACCATCTAACCAACGCTATTGCGCCAATACTTAATACACCAATAACTAAAATCATTAGGTGCAAATTTGATCCTAGCGTATTTTTTGTACTAGCTTTTCTCAATTCCTCAGAAAGTGACTTGTTGTAGGTGTTTAGATCCTCGAGCAGTAAATTTAGCGTTGCAACAATGGCCTTGCGATTTTCGTCAATTGATTTGTATTCATTTTTTATATCTATCATGAGCTGGTTTATTTTATCGTCTATTCCATTGAATCTTAATTTCAGACTTTCACAAGATTTAACTGTCAGTTGCTCTGCCTGACGCCCGAAAGAAGATGGGAAAAAACTATGAATTTCTGAGAATATATCGGATATTTCGGACCAGCTCTTAGGCTCTTCGAATGGATCAACAATCTCATTAATAGATGTTCTTGAATACAGTCGCTTAACATTTTTTAGTTCTTGCAAAGATTTATCTAAATCTGTGCAATTTAACTCCTCAATAGTTTTCGCAGAAGATTTTAAATTGCTTTCGAAATTTTCAAAATCTGGATTTACGGAGTTTGAAAAACCGCCGATCAAATTCCTGACATTTCCTATTTCGTTTGCCAACCAATTTCTTTCTAAAATTATTTGAGTTTCATCAACTGGAACCGCTTTAATTCTTAAAGCTATGTCTTCTCTAAACTTAGAGACATCTGCTACGGTAACGCCTGTTTCAGGTAGAACAGCACCAAATAGATTCGTCGACACCAAGGCTATCAAAATCATAAAAAATCGAATTTCTTCTTTCATCTCTAACTCCATATTTATAACAGTTTATTGGACGGCTACAGCAGCATATCTTCCAGCCACATGTCATTTCTGATGCGAGTTTGCGGCGACCAATAGTTGCATAAATATCAAATAGTTAAAATTGATTTAGTGTGTTAAAAAATCAATCATCTGACTGGTGCTTCATATCACTGGTGGCGTATCACTTTTATCTGGTTTTACCAAGTTAACTTAATCAATTGTTTCTATTAACATTTATTGGAAGCTACAGTTTCAATAAAGCGGATACGCGGCACGAGCCGCTTATTAGGCTCAAACTTCTGCTTTACCTTCAAGCGGTTACGACTCGTAAACTCAATCTACGCGACCTGCACCTACCGGCGGGCACAAAATGGCCATTTAAAACTCAAAACCATATTCCCTTTCTAGATGTTAACGAAAGTAAAAACATCCAACATACCACAACCGAAAACAGTTCATCCTCAACATCAAACCATTAAAGACTATCGCCCAATTAAATGCCAATTTGAATTACACCCTATTACCCCACTTCCGTTGACAACCCTACCCTCATCCCCTAACCTGCCCCCGCTGCGGTAAATCCCGCAGCCGGGACTACTACCCCCGATTCTGGCTGGCACATTGTGTTTTTTAAACACAATTCGTGTCCTCGAACAGCTATGCCTTTTGTTATGGCGGCTGGGCGGGGCCACCTTCGGGTGGGCCGGAGTAGCTAGACCGGTGGTAGTAACCCTGTTCAGTCCGCCTCCATGAATTACTACCTCATGAGGCGGTTCACAAAACTAGCTGTGAGATCTTTATTATGGATAATACAATTCCCCCTCCTCCGTTCTCCACGTCCGTTGTTATTAAACTTGACCAACTGCAATACACGTTTTTTAAAAAATCCCGCCTTGAAGTTCATTCGCCTACGGGCAAAGTGCTCACCATAATTAGCAAGCCGCTACCCAGCAAAACAGATGAGGATGCGGTTTACCAGTTGTGGGCGCAGGCGTGTTTGTTGGAGGTGTTGTTTGATGAGGTTAATGAGCGGGTTACATTACCGCAGCGAGCGATCAATTGCATTTCGCATGTGATTGACAGGGTTGATGGGCACCTTAGAAGGCAGTGCTCGAAATAGAAAAAGGCGGCATTTGCCGCCTTCCGTTTTTCTTCCACTTTATAATTTGCTTACTTCAGATGCGGCCAACAACAACGCGCCTACACCGTAGAGTTGTGTATCTTCCGGCAATATTTTTTCTGGCGATGCGCCTACCTGCTGAACCCAACCGAGCTTGCCTGTTTTATCGACCGCGCTTGCGAGCCCATTCCAACCAGCATTTACTGCTGGTAAATATTCTGCTTTTGATAACAAACCATTATTGATTCCCCAAGCGAGACCGAACGTCATAAATCCGGTGCCGCTGGTTTCGGGAACATTGAATTCATCTTTATCTAACAATGACGACGGCCAGAAACCGTTGGGTTGTTGCAGCTTTAATAAACGCGCAGCCATGGATTTAAATAGTTTTTCGTATTTTTGTTTGCGCGGATCACCAGCTGGAATTTGCTCGATGAACAAAGGTAGACCGGCAAACACCCAACCGTTGCCACGGCTCCAGAATATTTTTTTACCGTTTTTACTGCGGCGTTCAAAAAAGCGGTCATCGCGATAAAACAGCTGCTCATCTTTATCAAATAAATAATCGATAGCTGCCTGATACTCTTCATCGACATAATCCAAATACGCGGGATCGCCCGTTTGTTTTCCAATTGCTGCCCAGACCGGCGGCGCCATAAATAAGGCATCACACCAACACCAGCGACGTTGACAAGTGGCTTCAACCTGACCAGTTGGATCAGTAGCATAATCAAGGCTGTGGGTTGCGCGATTCGCCATAATATCTTTGAACACTTTTTTCATCGGCTCGATCAATTCGAGATTGCCAGTGCGCGCCGCCACCGCCGCATAACTTAATCCGATTACCTGATCATCGGCATGCCAGTCATTTTCACCCAGCTGCCACTGATTCATTTCACCTTTTTCAACAAGCGCCGCGAGGTATCGCGCATTCGCGGACTCATCAGCCCAGCGACTTAAACCGACAAAAAAAGCACCTTGAACCCAACCGCGCGGATTTTCCGTGTGATCGCGAAAGGTACGCACATAATCAAATGACTGCATATGCGCTAATTGCCAATCGGCAGCGCGATTGGCGACTTCAGCCACGGCGGAGGGTTTGACGGATGGCACAGAATTCTGGACAGCACACCCACCCAGTGACAGAAATAAAACAACAGAGGCGAAGAAGTGTTTATTCATTGAGACGATTCCTGTGTAAAAAAATTGCTAGTCAGGGAGGCGATTAAAACCTGCAACCTGCCCAGCTGGATTATTGTTATGTCAGGCAATCATTTTTGTACAACGCATCCTAGGGCAGCTAATGGATAAACTGAAATTTTTTACGATGCTTTACCCTTTCGCTAGAAACAAAAAACCCGGCCTGAGCCGGGGAAAGACAACATTAACCAAGAACAATCAAAACATTACTATTTAGGCGCGGCCTTCTGTGCAGTCTTATATTGCGCCTGTAACTCTTTGTACACGGCCAAGGCGTTGGTAACAGCCGCCGTTAATCCAACCGTTTTGGCTTTCTCTGCAACGGTGGCTGCAACCGCAGCATCGTATTTTGCAGTGGCTGCTGTTACTGCACTGGTTGCAGGAGCAATCTGTTGCTGGGCAGCGCCGCTAGCACTTAGTGCAGCAGCGGCCTGTTCAAGCAGCAGGTTATATCGGGCCACCAGGTTGTTGTACTGGGTCAGCTTGGCGGATTTAGCTGCGGCAGTTGTGGCACTGTTGTATGCAGCCAGAGCTGCACTTAATTGGGGTTGCATTGCATTTACTCTAACCACCAACGCGTTGTATTTAGTCGCTGCACTTTCGTAAGTTCGGGTAGCCGTGGCGAGCGTCCGGGTAGCTGTGGCCAGTTCAGTTTTTGCCGCGCGCTCTGCCGCTGTTTTTTCGGTGATCGCTACTTTATTTGCACTCACCGCGGCTACTGCAGCCACATGCGTTAATCGTGCGGCTTCTACTTTTGCCGCTAGCGCAGTCAAATTGACATTGATGACACTACTGGCAGAGCTGGATGATTTGCTCGATGAAATCGCCACACTCGAACTGGCCTTTGATGAGGAACTTCCTGCAGCTGATACACCCGCATAGTAAGCGGCGATTTGCGGTGCAGCGACATTGAGGGCGTGACGTGCATCGGCTCCACTGGTGGTATTAGTGCGCACCACTCCACACGGCTGATTTTTGCAGGTGCTGATATCCGGGTTAGAAAATTTATACACTTTACCGGTCCAGTAATCCACATTGAATTCGTTTTGGTAAGCCATAACCGTTGCAAATGAATTCACCACACCATGACCCAACGCATAATGAAAAGTGCCGCCTACGCCATCTTGTTTGCGCGAATGTTTTAAACCCATGTTGTGGCCCAGCTCGTGTGCCGTTACAAAATCGCCGCAAGAATTAATCGCGACGTGAGCAAACATATAGGCTTTATGACCAGCACTAAACACGCCATTAGCACCGCCGCCAACCCAGGCGACCCCACAACTACCGTGTGAACTCATATACGGGCGATAAAAAATAACCATGTCGGCTTTGCCTTGCTCGCGCGCAGCGGCAACGCCATTAAACGCAGCGTGTTGATTAAAGGTGATATTGTTTAACGCCGTTGCCGAATCGTCGTCGTCGGTGTAATTTACCTGCAGGGTATTAGCGACGCGAATTTCCAAATCCACACCACTGTCGGCATAAATTTGATTGGTGACCTGAAAAATTTGATTGATACGGGTGGTGGGATTTCCGCCATATAAATCAGCAGCGCCTTTGGTATACACCACTAACACATCAATTACGGTAGTAGCTGCCAACACAGGTAGTGCAGTGACTGATAAGAATGCTATTGCATAAATACGGACAAATTTTTGCACGAAGGTTTTCATAAAAATATTCTCAGTTGACTTTACTTAAAACCCTCCGTGATTAACAAATTCAGATGCGAATCTAAAAATTTGTGCGTATCCATTAAAGCCCAACGTATTATCCAGTTAACTTTTCATCGCACATCCTCTTACTAATAAACAAAATTGCCCGCATTAAAAAATCAGTGGTGATCGTGCGGAATTTCCAGAAAATCATTTACACCAGGATTGGATAATTCAAACTCAGATGGATTTTTATAGATCCACCCGCTGCCATTGACTGACTCCAATGTGTAGCTACCAGTAGGTGTAGTCACAGTTGCAAATACCGAGTTGCCACCATAGGTCATCACCACTGGATACTCATCACCGTGGCCGTCCAAATGGCCGCGCCAGGTGTAATCCCCATTGGGATTAGTGGTACCCAGTTTAACGTTTACTTGCAGGCGCTCACCGCCGGGCAGGGTCACGCTTGTTTGCTGTCCTGGTTCTGGATAGACAAGGGTTTCCATATCAACCGCAACCGGCTCATAAATAGACACGGCATCCGGCAGCGGCATGGCGGGTGTGGCAGTACTAGAATCTGCCATGCGCCAAGCGTCGGGCACGATCATCGTGGGTTGGCTGGCAGTTGCTGGCTCGGACACCGATTTCGCTGCCGGTGTTTGCAAGGCTTGCTGGGCCCGTACCAGCTCACGACTGGCTTTTGCTAATTCCGAACTAGCGGCGGGATCTGTGACTAACCGCGGTTGCTCGTCGAGTATTTGCTCCAACTGCTGATTGGGTTGCAGAAGAGCATCTTCGCGAGTGATTTGATAAACCAGTACGATAATCAAAACAGCGCTTGCTGCAAGATAGATTCGCTTGATATTACCCGAGGAAGGAAGTGCCATTGAGCTGAACCAGAACGCCGCTTAAGTTGATTAAAAATAAGCCAAAACGATCAAAAAATCTAATTTTTATTACTCTTTGTGAAAACAAAGTCTAATTTCAACTTAATATCGTCAATAAAGTAATTAAAAAGAAAAGTTGGTTCTGAGAGGAATTTTTTTAGATGTTGTAACCGATGCCATCGCCCTCTGGCATAAGGGGGGTCCCGCGGCTTCCATAATGCACCATCCTGTTTGTTCGCTGGCGCACCGCACTCCCTAGTCTTACTACCTATACTGCGCTCAACTTAAACGAACCTTGTTTACTTGTCCGCGCCGTCCAACAGGTTCTCTTGCCTTGAAAACTGCGGTTAAATCTAACTCACTAAAAAGGCATCTTATGAAACACTCGCTTCTTTTATTAACACTCATCGGCGCCATTGGTCTTGCTGCCTGCGAACGTCAAACAGACACAGTAGTACTTACCGTTCCCGGCCCAGCCGGTGAAAAGGGTGCGACAGGTGATACAGGAAATACGGGTAACAGAGGCGCTACTGGCGTCGAAGGCGTACAAGGAGCGACCGGTAATACGGGTAACACCGGAAATACGGGCGACACTGGCGCAACTGGGGATATGGGTGCAACGGGTGATACTGGCGCTACCGGAAATACCGGAAATACCGGTGACACCGGCGCTACTGGAGATACTGGCGCAACAGGTGATACCGGCGAGACTGGCGACACCGTTATTGTGGTGCCCAATTAATCGAAAACTCGATTGATGGCGGTATAGGGATTATCGCCAGAAACAAAAAGGCAGCCACTTGGGCTGCCTTTTTGTTATCAGGGGAAACGCCAAAAAAACACAGGTTGGGTTTCTCTCTGGTTGTTTATTACTCTGCGTAAACAGGGAACTTCTTGCACAGCTCGGACACTTGTGCTTTCACACTGGCAATCACTTCATCGGCATTGCCCGCTTCCAGCGCGGCAAAAATATCGCAGATCCAGTTAGTCAGTTGCACACACTCAGCCTCTTTGAAACCTCGAGTAGTCACGGCCGGAGTACCAACGCGGATACCAGAGGTCACGAAAGGTGAACGCGGATCGTTAGGCACTGCGTTTTTGTTGACAGTGATATGCGCCTTACCCAAGGCTTCGTCGGCATCTTTACCTGAGTAGGATTTACCGATCAAGTCAACCAACATCAGGTGGTTTTCAGTGCCGCCAGATACGATGTTGATGCCGCGTTCAATGAACGTTTTTGCCATGGCTTTTGCATTTTTTACAACTTGTTGCTGGTAAGCCTTGTATTCAGGCGTCATGGCTTCTTTGAAACTGATCGCTTTTGCAGCAATCACGTGCATCAACGGGCCGCCTTGACCGCCGGGGAATACGGCTGAGTTCAACTTTTTCTCAATTTCTTCGTTGGCTTTGGCGAGGATCAAACCACCGCGTGGACCGCGCAGGGTTTTATGTGTGGTGGTGGTGGTGACATCAGCAATTTGCACCGGGTTCGGGTACAGACCAGCAGCAACCAAACCAGCAACGTGCGCCATATCCACAAACAGGTAAGCGTCAACTTTATCGGCGATGTCGCGAAAACGCTGCCAATCCACGACTTGTGAATAAGCGGAGAAACCTGCCACAACCACTTTCGGTTTGTGTTCCAGCGCCAAACGCTCAACTTCGTCGTAATCGATCAAACCAGTAGCCGGGTTCAGACCGTACTGGATAGCGTTGTAGTACTTGCCTGATGAGCTCACTTTGGCGCCGTGAGTCAGGTGACCACCATGCGCCAAACTCATACCAAGAATGGTATCGCCTGGCGCGCAAAGTGCGGCGTAAACCGCTTGGTTAGCCTGCGAGCCGGCGTGCGGTTGCACGTTGGCGTAATCGGCGCCGAACAGCTCCTTCGCGCGGGAAATCGCCAGTGCTTCAGTCACATCAACATACTCACAGCCACCGTAGTAGCGCTTGCCCGGATAGCCTTCCGCGTACTTGTTGGTCAACTTGGAGCCTTGGGCTGCAATCACCATAGGGCTGGTGTAGTTTTCCGAGGCAATCAACTCGATATGCTCTTCCTGGCGCTGGCCTTCATTCTGGATGGAGGCCCAGATTTCGGGGTCAAAAGAAGCAATAGTTTGGTTTTTATCAAACATAGATAGATCCTGAGTTGACCGGCGAGCCGCATAGCTGGCCGAGGTTATGGATGGAAAGGGGGGAAATTGAGGCGCGCATTGTACACCAAGCGCCGAAAAAGCTTCCATGCAAAAAACTCATGCGGGGCCTCAATTCCATTCATATTGCTGGCGATGAAAGTGGTCTGTAGAGGGATGGGCGCACCAAATGTGAACACAAATATCACCTGCTTAATGACACAATCGCCGGTCATGCTGTGAGCAGTCTCGTAAATTGCCTAAAAGGAGTCAATTTTCTGCCACAAAATGAAACAAATCGCATTTTTAGATGTTTTCAACCTAATCCCGCCAAATAGGCCTCAGTTTTGCTACAGCAAAAGCAAACCTGAGCTTTATACCCACTAACGGGTTGTTATCGATCATTAAGGATGCAAGTGATGTTTGGTTTTCGTACATGGGCATGGGGAATGTGTTTTGGCTTGGCGGTCAGCGGCTTGCCCGCGCTGGCGCAGACCGGAGGGGGCAATCAGGGCAGCTATGCCATAGGGGCTGGCGATGAAATCCGTATTTCTGTGTACGGCCAACCGGAGCTTACGGCCGAGGGCCAGATCAGCGCCAGCGGTACAGTGATGGTGCCATTGCTAGGTAATCTGGCAATCGCGGGGCGCAGCAGCGCTGATGCCGCCTATCTTATTGCCGAGCGCTACCAGCAAGGCAATTTTCTCAAAAATGCGCAGGTCAATGTGTTGATCACCAAATACCGCAGCCAGGTAGTGGCGATATTAGGCAAGGTCAATAGCCCCGGCAAATTGGTATTAGAGGGGCCAACCAGCTTGACTCAAGCCTTGGCCTGGGCAGGCGGTATTGCACCTAATGGCGGGGAGCGCTTGATTCTCACCCGCACCGGAAAAAACGGGCGCCAGGAGCGCACCGAATACGATCTGCAGAAATTGCTCAACTTCGACGCGGAAGAGCTGCCTCCTGTATGGCTTAAAGATGGTGACACCCTGTATGTGCCCAATGCCGGACGTTTTTATCTGAATGGTGAAGTTCACTCCCCAGGGATGTACCCGCTTGATCGCCCGTTAAATGTTATGCAGGCGCTCAGTTCTGGTGGAGGTCCGACGGCTCGTGCGAGCGAAAACAGCTTCAAGCTTTTTCGCCAGCAAGAAGACGGATCATTGAAAGAAATGCGCGCCAAACTCGCTGACAGAGTTATGGATGGCGATGTACTGGTGGTTAAGGAAAGTCTCTTTTAAGAGGAGCTATAAATGAATTTGAATACCTTGATTGGCATTTTGCTAGCGCGCAAATGGGCGATTATCGCAACCGTCTTGATTGCCCTGATTGCGGCGATAGTAATTAGTCTTATCACACCAAAGTCCTACACGGCCTCCACGGATTTGCTAGTGGACAGCCGCGGCATCGATCCTATCAGTGGCCAGTCCCAACCCACACGCATGACCGGGGGCTATCTCGCCACCCAAGCCGATATTGTTCGTAGCCGCAACGTGGCCATCCGGGTGATCGAGCAGCTATCGTTGGGCAATTCTCCGGCGATGATCAAGGCGGCCAAACTGACGGGCGAAGCCAGTATTGATCAGCGACGCATACTCGGCTTCCTTGCCGGAGGTCTGGGTGTCGTTTCAAAGCGCGACAGCAATATCCTGACCATCACGTTTACCGCGCAAGATCCGGCGCTCACCGCACAGCTCGCCAACGCCTTTGCGCAGGCCTACATGTACACCAACCTCGAATTGCGCATCGAGCCAGCTAAACAGACTACCCAGTGGTACAACGAGCAGTTGGCCGGGTTGCGCAATGAGCTGATTGATAAACAAAACGCACTATCCAGTTATCAGGAAGAGCACAATATTCTGGCATCCTCTGATCGGCTGGATTTGGAGTCCGCGAAACTCGCAGAATTGTCTTCCATGCTTATTGCGGTACAGAACGAGCGGCTGAACTCCCAGAGCCGTAGTGACCAGATCGCCAACACCAAGCGCGGTCAGCTGGAAACCCGGGCACTGGACAATCCACAAGTGCAGAAACTGGCTACTGACTTGGCGCAAGCGCAGGCACGCCTCACCGAACTAGCCACTCAGGTCGGCCAAAACCACCCGCAATACCGTCAGGCATTAAGTGAGGTGGGTGCGCTCAAGCAGCAAATGAACCGCATGTTGGAACTGATCAGCGGCAGCTTGCAATCGTCAGTGGAGTTATCCCAGGCGCGCGAGGATCAGCTCACGGCCGAACTGGCCGCGCAAAAGGATCTCGTTTTGCAGCTCAGCCGCAACCGCAATGAGCTTAATTTGCTCAGACAGGAAGCCGATAACGCTCAAGCCGCTTACGATGCCGCCCTCGCTCGTACAGCCCAGTCACGACTGGAAAGCCAGATCGCTGCTACCGATGTCGCGGTGCTCAACAGCGCACAAGCTCCCTCCTACCCCACCTCGCCGAGACCAGCGATGACCCTCGTTCTTGCCTTGGTTGCTGGCCTGCTGATCGGTATTGCCATCGCCCTGTGCTGGGAGTGGCTGGATCAACGCATCCGCAGCGTGCTCGATCTGGAACAAGGACTCGGATTAGCAGTGCTTGCCTACATCCCCGCTGACATTCCCCGCGCACCCAAGGAGGCACGGTTATGAATGACCTCGCCCAAGTACTGAACAGCACCGAGAACCTGCTTGCGACTTCGACCAAAATGGGGCCGATGTTGGTGGCAATGGGAAAACTCAGCCCGAAAGACTTGAACATGATTGCGATGGCGCAGAAAAAGCACGGGCTGCGCTTCGGCGATGCGGCAATTAAGTTAGGGTTGGTAAGTCCGGAGGATATCAACGCGATTCTCGCAGAACAGTTCGCTTACACCTGTACTCCGGGCGCGTCCAGCAAACTCGACCGCCGACTTAGCGCGCTGTTTCAACCCGATAGCTTGCAGGCCGAAGCACTGCGCAGCCTCCGCAGCGAATTGATGTTGCGCTATTTCAACCCCCAGCCGCACCGAGCCCTCGCATTGGTAAGCGCGGAAGATGCCAGCGGCAGCGCCGTCACCGCCGCAAACCTGGCGATCAGTTTCGCTCAGCTTGGGTTGCGGACCCTGTTGATTGACAGCAATCTGCGGGCACCACAGCTCAATCCGCTATTTGATCTTCCACCGCATGCACCGGGATTATCCGACTGGTTGGCCGAGCGCACATCGGTCACGCCATCGCCGATTGACGCTGTGCGCAACCTGTGGGTGTTGCCTGCTGGTACGCGCGCGCCCAATCCACAAGAGCTGCTTACAAGTAAACACTATCACGAGCGTGTCGGTGCCTTGACCCAGCGCTTTGATGTCACTCTGATCAGCACCACCCCCATGGATTCCAACCGCGATGCACAACTGGTCGCGGCGCAAGCCGGTGCCGCATTGCTGCTCGCTCGCGCCCACGTCACCCAAACCAAAGCCTTGGCGGCAATCATTACGCGCCTGCGTGATCTGGGTGTGCGCCTGCTCGGCGCCAGTCTGCAAGATTGATGGGTAGTACCGGTATCCGGGAAATAGAGAGGTACGGATGAGTTACGGACAGACCTACCAGACAACGGCGGCCCCCCAAACGCTACCCGGCGTTAGCTCGGCAACGGGCGCCAGTAGCGACCAAAAACTGATCACCGGCATCCTGCTGGCCGCCGCTGGCTATCAGGCCCTACTGTGCTTGATGAATACCTTCGGTATCCGCACGTCGGTTGCTGTAGTAGGGCTGACTGAAGCGCTGATTCTAACCGCCTGTCTGCCGATCCTGATGCGTCGTTTACTTCCCGGCGTACTCGTGATTGCCCTGCTGTCCGGCGCCTACTTTTGCGTGAGCGCGTTGATTAGCGGCCAACTTAATGTCAAAACCTTCCGCGACCTGGCCATTCCCCTGTGTTTTTTTTGGCTAGGGTGCAATCTCGGACGGCCGGAATTGGTTGATCGCGCGCTGGTTTACTTAATCGCGATGGTTATCAGTATCGGTTTGTTCGAGTTGCTGATGCTGGATACCTACACGCGCTTTTTCGATATTTTCAGTTATTACGTCAGCACCGGAAATCTCGCCCCTATAACCGATTATGTGCGCGAGAGCCGCCTGCAACTCAACGGTACCCGACCGGAGGGAATAGGTCGCACGCTGCTACCAGGCCTGCTCGGTAACCACCGGGTCTCCTCGGTATTTCTCGAGCCGGTGTCGCTGGGGAACTTTGCCACCATCGTCGCCGCTTGGGGGTTTAGCCGCGATAAACGAGGCTGGCAGACCGGTGCGTTTTTTGTCGGGGCCGCGATAGTGATGATCATCTTGTGCGACTCCCGCTTTGCGCTCCTGCTCATACCGCTAATGTTCGCTACCCGTCTATTACTGCGCGGCAACGCGCTAAACCTTGCCTTGCTCGCGCCGTTTGTCGCCATAGGTCTGGTGCTGTTTATGGGTGCAACTGCTGAAACCCATGGTGATAACCTGGTTGGGCGACTTGCCGTTAGCGGCTCGTCGCTGCTGGACTTTGATGTGGGTCTGCTCTTTGCTCTGAAAGTGCCGCCCTACTTTGGCGATATGGGCTACGCCTATGTGCTGGCGGGTTTCGGGCTACCCCTTACCTTGCTGCTCTGGTTCAGTCTCTGGCTATTGCCGCTGCCCGACGCCCGTGCACAGCGCTTTCGCGCGCTTATTTCGCTCTATATGGCACTGATTCTGGGGGTTAGCGGCACCTCGCTGTTTGCGTTCAAAACCTCGGCGCTGCTCTGGTGCCTACTCGGCTGCATGCTGCAGAACCCTGCCCCCAAACGCATTCCGCTCGCTCGACCCGAGGTAAATAATGTCTACTAACGTCACCCATGTAGTGCGCCAGTACCTGCCATCAATTGGCGGGATGGAAGAGGTGGTGCGCAATATCGCCCGCCACCAATTACGCCAGGGCCACAAAGCGACCCGGATCATTACCCTCGACCGGCTATTTCGCAATACCGACGAATTACTACCAGCGCGGGAGCTGATCGACGGGGTTGAGATTATCCGTCTGCCTTATCGTGGTTCCAGCCGCTATCCACTGTGCCCAGCGGTGCTCAAGCACTTGGGCGATAGCGACCTGATCCATGTACACGGCGTAGATTTTTTTTACGATTTCCTCGCTGCCACCAAATGGCTGCACAAACGCCCCCTGGTGCTTTCGACGCATGGTGGGTTTTTCCACACCAGCTTCGCTTCGCGCAGCAAACTGGCCTATTTCAATACCGTAACACGTCTTTCCTCGAGCGCTTACAGCAAGGTAGTCGCCACCAGTGCCAACGACGGACAAATGTTTGGCCGCATCATGACTCCCGGTAAATTGCAGGTGATTGAAAACGGCGTGGATATCGAGAAGTACGCTGATCATGCCGCACCAACCCTGCAACCCACACTCATTTACTTTGGCCGCTGGTCATCCAACAAAGGGCTGCTGCAGGCGCTGGATTTATTCACCGCCTTGCATCGCCAGCAACCGCAATGGCGCCTGATCATCGCGGGGCGCGAATACGACCACAGCAGCACCGAATTACAGCAGAAAGTAGACGTCCTGCAGCTGCAAGACGCCGTGACTTTAGCACCCAACCCGAGCGATGCAGAGATTCGCGCACTCATTCAACAGGCGAGTTACTTCCTCTGTTTATCCCGCCACGAGGGTTTTGGAATAGCACCCATCGAGGCCATGAGCGCGGGACTGACGCCGGTACTGAGCGATATCCCCCCCTTTCGCCGCCTGATAGAAGATTCCGGTCTCGGTTTCCTTACCCCACTTGGCGCCACGCCCGAGGGAGCGATTAGCTCGCTGCTGCAATTGCATGAGCAGGGCGATGATGCCTATCAAGCACGCCGTGCCGCTGCGATGAGCTTCGCCCAGCGCTATGCCTGGCCGCAAGTGGCCGACCGTTATCTGGCGCTTTACTCGCAGTTAGGACGACGATCATGAATCGTTCAACACCTTGGCTGCTGGTGGGCCTGCTGCTTGTGAACTTGGGGCTTGCAGCCAATAGTGCACAGGCCAACTGCCTTACTACACCGCGTCTGACTGGCGTCAATCTGGCTGGCGCCGAGTTTAATAGCAGCAAGCTGCCGGGGGTTATCTTTAAGGATTACACTTATCCCAGCTCCGCAGAGCTCACCTACATCGCGGCGCAAAATGCTAATGTCATCCGCCTGCCGTTTCGCTGGGAGCGTATCCAGCCGCAGCTTAACGGGCCACTCGATCCCGCTGAACTCAAACGTCTACAGACCACCATCAGCCAAGCACGACAATCGGGTTTGTGCGTACTATTGGACGTCCATAACTACGGCACCTACCATGCGGAGCCGCTTATCACTGTGGCTTTACAAGATGGATTTGTCGCACTCTGGTTGGCATTAGCTGCCCAGCTGGGCAACAGCGACTATGTTGCGTTAGGCCTGATGAATGAACCGGCGCATATACCACTAATTACCTGGGCGACACTGGCAAAACGGACTCTTGCCGCTCTGCGCGCAGCGGGCGCAGATAATTTAGTGTTAGTAGGCGGTGGTGGCTGGAATGGCCTGCACAGTTGGTTTAACGAGAAGGATGGCTACTCCAACGCTACGGCCTTTGCCGACTTGAACGACCCGCTTAACCGCAGCGTCATCGAAGTGCATCAATACGCCGATAGCTACTACGCTGGCATGAAGCAGGACTGCCACCCGCCTGAGCATTTCGAGCCCAAATTTGCCCGTATCGGCCAGTGGGCGAAAGACAATGAATTGCAGTTATTTTTGGGGGAATTTGGTATGGACGCCAGTACACCTTGCCTGCAAGTCCTGGAACGCTTTCTGCAGCTTATGCAAGGCCGCGAGTGGAAAGGTTGGACTTACTGGGCCGCTGGCGGCTGGTGGGGAAACTATCCCTTTGCACTCAACACCAATGCCGCAGCACCCTCGCCGCAATGGACCCCCCTCAAAACCTATTTTTATCGGGATGAGCCCGTCTCTGCACCACTAGCCCCTGAGAATCGGGTTCCGTTCCAACGAACCGCGCCCAATGACAAGCCCCGACCACACTAAGGAGTTGCCCATGAACCAGCCTGAATCACTGCCTCTGGCAGGGGAGCCAAGTGAGGCCAAGCCCACCTTTCTGGTGCTCTCGGCGCATGACTACCGCTCGCCACGCAGGGCGAATATTCACTTTATCACGCGTGAGCTGGCCACCCTGGGAACCACTCGCTTTTTCTCGCTGCGTTACAGCAAGCTCTCGCGCTACACCCACGACCCACGCCTGTCGCTCGACGGTGAAGCTAATCGAATCGGTCTTCACGGCGGGGTGGAATGCTACCTGTGGAAGACCCTATTTCATCCTTTCAACACCCGCCGCTCCTGGCTACGCCCGCTGGAAAATCTTATGTATGGGTTCTACAGCCAAGGGCGCAATCCCGTCTTGCGCCGCTGGATTTGTGAGGCCGATGTGATTCTGCTCGAGAGCGGTGTGGCGCCAATTTTTTTCGATCTGATCAAGGAACTGAACCCAGCCGCTAAAGTGCTCTACCGTGCTTCGGACGCATTGGATACGATCAACGTCGCCGACTATGTAACCCAAGCCTTTGCACGCGCCGCACCGCAGATGAATACCATCGCCCTGCCGTCAAAAGCGCTGGCCGAGGGTATTCCCAGCCGCCACAACCTTGCCTTTGTCCCCCACGGCATTGATCACGCCGTCGCTGAGCAAGCCGACCCCTCACCTTACGGTGAAGGGATCCATGCGGTATCGGTTGGGTCTATGCTGTTTGATCCGCAGTTTTTTGTGCTCGCCTCGCGCCGGTTTCCGCAGATCCAATTCCATATCATCGGTTGCGGGCAGCCAGCGCATCCGGACTACGGTACCAATGTGCATCTTTATGGGGAGATGCCCTTCGCCCAGACACTGCCCTATATCAAACACGCACAGTTAGGAATCGCCCCTTATTCGAGTGTCAATTTGCCGGTATACCTGCGCGACACCTCAATGAAATTGATCCAGTACGCATTTTTTGGCGTACCCGCAATCTGTCCACATTTTATTGCAGCCGACTACGGCAACCGCTTTGGTTATGACCTGGGTGATGAAGAATCCATCGCCAAGGCGATTGAGCGCGCGCTCCATCCGCAGCAGCCAATCCGCAATCAGCAAGTGCTCAATTGGCATGAAGTGGCGGAGCGGATGCTTAGCCCTAAAGCCTTCGCCGATACGGAGCTAGTGGGATGAACCAGACCGCTGACCTCAACCTCGCATTAGGTGGATTTAACCTGCTGTGCACTACCGGTAGCGAACTGGAGCAGCAATTACAAGTCCGCTTGCAACAGGGCGAGCAGACCGCTTTGTTTTTTGCCAACACCAATTTTATCGTCCAGTGCCAAGGGCTGCAGGCAGAAATGGCACAGGGCACAGTGATTATCAATGACGGCATAGGGGTGGATATAGGGACTTGGCTGGTACATCGCACCCGCTTTCCGCAAAACCTGAACGGCACCGACTTTACACCGGCCTTTTTACGCAGCATCCGGGAGCAAGGGCGCGTGTATTTGTTCGGCGGTAAACCCGGCATCGCGCAACGCGCGGCACACACCTTGCGCACCGAGTTCGGCGTTGATGTGGTTGGCACCAGCGATGGTTACAGCGAGGGGCAAGACACTCAGGTTTTGATTGAGCGGATCAACAATAGCGGTGCGAATGTGCTGCTGGTGGCGATGGGCAATCCCCTGCAGGAGCGTTGGATCCTGCAGGCGCGCGGGCAGCTGAAGGTGACATTGCTCTTTGGTGTAGGTGCGCTGCTGGATTTTCTTGCCGGTGATAAAGCGCGCGCGCCCGATCTGATCCGGCGGTTACGTCTGGAATGGTTTTATCGCCTATGCCTGGAACCCGCCCGATTAGCGCGCCGCTACACCCTGGATATTGCACGGTTTCTTGCGCTCTGCCTGCGCATAGGTAAGCGCACCGACATAGGTCCCAGCAAAGGTTAATACTATGCGTATTCTCGCCTCCCCTGCGTTTAGCAATGAGAAGATCAACCCTTACAACGCCCTACTCTACCGGGAATTGCAACGCAGGGGCGTCGAGGTGGGAGAATACCGTCACGGTAAATTATTTGAGAAAACCGTCGACCTGGTTCACTTTCATTGGCCGGACGATTACATCAACCAAAAAACGCTGGCCAAAACCTGGCTGCGAATAATGCTCCTGACCGCGACCGTGTACCTGCTTAAACTCAAGGGCAGCAAGCTGGTGTGGAGCGTACACAACGCTACTCCGGACAATGCTATTCGGCCGCAGCTGTCCCTTGCATTTATGCAGTGGTTTACCCGCCGCTGCGATGGTTTTATTTTCATGAGCGAAGCCAATAAAGCGGCGTTTTATCAATGCTATCAGCCGGCAGAGACCAGCCGCCATGCAATAATTCCGCACGGCCACTACCGCACTTACTACCCTCCTGCAGTTAGCCAGTTGGCGGCCAAGCACCACCTGGGTTTAAACGCCAAGAGGAAGGTGTTGTTGTTCCTGGGCATGATCAAACCCTACAAAAATATCGAGGGTCTCATGTACGCATTTAATGAGGCGCGTTTGGGGAACTACCAACTGGTGATTGCAGGGAGGCCCGACAACTCAGCGCTCCGGGCCGATCTGGAGGCGCTCAAGGGTGCCAATACGCGGCTGTTTTTGCGGTTCATTCCTGATAGCGAATTAAGTGTTTACATGAGCGCCGCCGACGTGGTGATCCTGCCTTACAGGACAATCCCTAGTTCCGGGGCTCTGCTATTGGCACTATCGTACAACCGGCCAGTGATTGCGCCACATATGGGTGCGGTTGTCGATTTACAAAAGAACCTCGGCCTGCAGTGGATTTACGGGTATGCAGGAGAGCTGACTGCTGGCTGTCTGCAACATGCATTGATTGCTCTGGAGCACAGCGCGCGTGATCCTGTCTGCCCGCTCGACAATTACAGCTGGGATAAAATCGCGGCCAGCACCCTCAATTTTTATCACCAGCTCCGCGAACGGCGGCGCAGAGCTGTAGCGCTTACCGAATCCGGTACTCCGCGCTACGACCGCCGCACCAATAGTCGCTAGCCGGTTAAACGCTAAACCCCGCCTTCCAAACCACTAATCCAAGTAGCCCATGAGTCTTAAAAAAAGTTTCGGTAAAAGTACCCTGTGGATGAGCGCCGCTGCAAGTGGCAACAGCGTGATCAGTTTTGTCATCTTCATTATCCTCTCGCGCCTGCTGGCGCCAGAGGAAATAGGTTTAGTGGCCTTCGCGCTGATCATCGTCGAGCTGGGCAAAATTATGGTCAACGCCGGATTGCCGCAAGCGATTGTGCGCCACCCGGACTGGGACGAAAGCTACGCTGCAACCTGTTTTTACCTCAACCTCGCACTCGCCGCTCTGGTTACACTGGCGGTGTTTTTCGTCGGCGCCCCCGCGATCGCCCACTACTACGATCCACGAGCGGAATTGCTGGTGCAGGTATTGTCGATCGGTTTTTTAATGGAAGGGCTGAAATCGGTACATGAAGGCAAACTCAAACGCGAATTTAATTTCCGCGCCATCGCCCTACGCACCTTGGTTGGGAGTTTGCTCGCGGGCATTGTGGGCATAATCCTCGCTTTTCAGGGCTACGGTGTCTGGGCGCTGGTATGGCAACAATTGCTCAACCAAGCGATCGTGTTATTAGTAACCGTCAAGAGCGCCCGCTGGATGCCCGGCTTACACTTCTCTTTCACTTATGCGCGGTCTTTACTGGCCTTTTCCACACCGCTCACGGCGGCACAAATGATCAGCAATTTCGCATCCAGGGTATACGAGATGCTGGTCGGCTTACTTTTGGGGCCAGCGGCGTTGGGGTTTTTTCGGGTGGGCGGAAGAGCACTGTTTATCCTGCAGGAAATCGTGCTCAAGCCGTTTGAGCAAACATTGTTGTCTGCACTGGCGCGCATTAATGAACATGACCAGCGCGCGATTAGTACGTTAAGAGTCGTTCGTGTTAGCGCCTACTTTACCTTTCCGATTTTTTTCGGCGCTGCCGCGCTTGGGCCGGAATTTATCGTGCTTGCCTTTACTGACAAATGGGCACTGAGCGGTCAGGTCATGACCCTGCTGGCACTGGGCATAGCGCCACTGGTAATTGACTATCAAGTTCAAGCCGCATTGACAGCGAGTGGTAGATCACAGCGTCTCATGGTCCTCGCGAGCGTTAACTTCAGCCTCAATTGCCTACTGGGGTTACTGTTAGTGCCCTACGGAATACTAGCGGCCGCAGCGGGTTTTGCGCTGCGCAACTACCTGAGCATCTTCGTCTCGATGTTTTTTTTCAAACAGGTATTTGGCGTGAGTGTTACTCGTCAGTTGCGAACTATTGCGCCCACACTGGCAGCCGCTCTGGCTATGTTTGGTGTGGTCCTGCTCGTCAAGTACTCCTTGCCAGTCGACCTCGCAGTAGGCGTGCGCCTGCTGTTACTCGCAGGCATCGGAGCAGTGATTTATATCGCGATTATGTCATGCGTTTTTCGGGAAGAGACCAAACACTTTCTGGGCGAAAGCGCGGCGATGGCACCGGCTAAAGCCAGACCTGTCATCATTAAATTACAGCGTTGGCTGAAGCTGGCGTAAAGCGATGTTTGTGCGATACGGGGTGTAGGAGAAACAAGATTACCAGACTAACTACAACCTCAGCGCCAAACCCAGACTGGCCAGGGCGTAGTCGTAATCGCGATACAGTAGGGGTGATTCGCGATCAACCCACTGGCTATTAAGACGAATCGCCAGTGACTCAGAATAGCGATAGGTCAAGGAAAGCGGAGTAAAAGCGATAAGTTTTTCAGCACGCGCAGGCTCAAGCTGACTTTCGTCGTAATCCAGCAGAGTATGGCGCGCCTCCATATTGATTAACCACTTAGCGCCCGGCTCCCATACCAGCTTGATATGCCCACCGCGCACATCCGACGGCGAGTCAGACGTTTCACCCACGGCAGGTTTGCTTTGGTTATAGCCGGCCGACAACGAGAACTTCTCACTGATTGTCCAAGTGGCATCAAGCAACGACTGAGTACCTACCCCGGCATTGATTTCCCCTTTGCGATCGAACTCCCCGAAGGTAGCGCTCAACCGGGTTTTGGGCGTAAGCGCCCACATAACCTCCAACTCACGCTGTTGATATTCAAAGTCGAGTGAGAGAGGTTCATCCGGGTTTGGATAGGGGTGGATGCGTTCGCCATCGCGCAACCGGGCGGTCAGGCTGGACTCATTGACGGTCTTGTACGAGACCTCAGCAAAAGCCTCGTCCTCGTCGAACTCAAGGTTCTCGCGCAGGGCATTGGAATGGGTTTGCAGCGTCTGGCTTACACCGGCACCAACACTGATTTGCTTGCTGGCACTCAGGGTGAATTGCGCTTTGGAAAGGTCACGCGCCACTACATCCTTACCGGAAAACTCCAAACGATCTACTGGGTAAGCATCGCGCACCCATGTCACCGCCGTCTTAAAACGGGTGTTCCAATCGCTACGCCAACTGGCTTGGCCTTCATAAAAATCAGCATCGAGATCATCGCGCTGATCATAAATGTAGCGGTTACCGCGCACATTAAGGGCCAGATCCTGCTTGCTAAATCGCTGACTGGCGGCCAGCGACAGCTCTGCATGGGTGTAATGCTCTGAGTCGACATCTGCACTGCGTGCAAAATTACTGTCCCAATACTCCTGCACACCGATTCCCAAGGTAAAACGATCTTGTGCCACTGCAGTTGAACAAATCAACCACAGCGGCACTAATACTCCAGGATTTATTTGCACCATCCGCCTGCTAATAAACATGCTGCCCGACAAATCCTTTAAAAATAGTTTTCCACAAAATTTTAATATCGAGAATGATCGACCAATTGCGAATATATTCCAGGTCATAAGCGATACGGCCAGACATTTTATCGAGCGTCTCCGTTTCACCGCGAAAGCCATTCACTTGTGCCAAGCCAGTAATGCCAGGCTTCACCTTGTGACGTAACATATAGCCCTTAATTTGGCCGCGATAAAATTCATTGTGCGCAACTGCATGTGGGCGTGGACCAACGAGCGACATGCTACCAGAGATAACGTTAAACAATTGTGGCAACTCGTCGAGCGAAGTGCGGCGCAAAAAATTTCCATAAGGTGTAATGCGTGGATCGGCGCGTTTTGCTTGCGCTACATCGGGGCCATCTTCACACACCGTCATAGAGCGGAATTTCCACACTTTAATGCGGTCACCACCCATGCCATATCGACTCTGTTTAAAAAATACCGGACCAGGCGAGGTTATTTTTACACCGAGCGCAATAATTAACATGGGAATTGCCAGCACCATTAAAATACCTAAACCCAACACCAAATCTTCAACGCGCTTTGCCCAACCGTTGTCAACCAGAGGCGAATCGTAAATGCTCAGTGCTGGAATACCTTGCAAACACGTCAAGCGCGAATGCAGTAAATCAAAACTGAATACATCGGGAATAACATAGGGTGAAATAGTTGTATCAGCAAGGCGATCAATCACTGTATGCATACGCAATTCAGCACGCATCGGCAATGCGACAAACACTATATCCAATTTGCCATCGTGGGCATCTTGATAAAGTTGTTCGAGGCCACCTTTCACATCAATATTTTTTCCAACCAGACGGCGACTCACATCATTGTTGGGCGCACGGTCATCATAAAAGCCGATAACTTTGTAGCCCAACCAAGGCATAACCGCCATGGAGTTAATTAAACGCAGACCCAAATCATTTGCGCCAATAATTGCAACGCGACGCGGCTCCGTCGGATGTGCGCGCAATTTCGCCAACATTACCCGCCGCCCGATGTGCATCGCAACCATGACTAACGGCGTCGCAACTAGCCAGCTACTAATGGCAATTAATCCAACACTGGTAAATGGATAAACTACCACCGCCGCAAGAATTATAAATAACAGGGTCGCAAACCAGGCGAGAAATAAACGTATGGACAAGTCGGTCATGGAATGACCGCGCCAGAGGTAGTACACCTCATTACTCTCGGCAAAAAAGCCAAAAATGATTACCGCACTAATCGCAAAGGTCGTGTAAATATTGGTCCATTCCAACCCAAATAAATTGAGTGCGGACCACAACATAAACACAATCAGCGCGCTGTCTATTGCTCGGAACAGCGCAAGAATTTTCGAATGATGAAAGCGGACAACAGGTGGTTCATTGGAAAGGGTAACGGGACTGACAAGAGCCCCATCTATTGATGATTCGCTCATTACTATCTCCATGCGAGTTACTAATTACATCAGCGATTGCTGTCTTACTAAACATTCACATGGTGTATAGCATTTTTCAGGCCAAAAACTATTCGCGTCAAATTTCCAGCGCTTTTTCTAGATAAAAGTTCATAAAGAGGGATAATAGAAACGCCAAAAAAAAAGCCAAACCGGATTCAGCTGCAAATTGTTCTGCATAACGTGAATTGGCACTCATTATCCCCTAGCAGACCGCCCCAACTTAATGCAGACGGATCATTAAGATGCACAGCATATAAACTGCAAAACATAAGAATTGAGGTAATTACTACCACAATACTTTGTAATATTTATAATGCCCGTCTTATTCGCGATGAACACTCAGATTCCCCATGAGCCAATTGACCTATCTCACCGGATATCCCGCTGAAACCTTGCAACAAGTCCAACAAGTGATTGCTGAAGGCCGGCTGGCAGAACTGCTGCTCAAACGCTATCCGAATACTCATGATGTGCGTACCGATAACGCGCTCTACCAATACACCCAAACCGTCAAAAGTGAGTACATGGGGAAAACCCAACCGCTGGGCCGGGTGAGCTACGACAGCAAAATAAAGGTGATGAAGCACGCACTTGGCCAGCACCACTACATAAGCCGGGTACAGGGAGGAAAGTTAAAAACGGTAAACGAGATCAAAATCGCCAGCGTGTTCCGCAAGGCGCCAGAAGCGTTTTTGAAAATGATAGTGGTGCACGAGCTGGCGCATTTTAAAGAGAAGGAGCACAACAAAGCGTTTTATCAGCTCTGCCGCCACATGGAACCTGACTACGCACAATACGACTTCGATTTACGCCTGTATTTAACGCAGTTAGATTTGTTCGGGGATATCTATTAACTTTTTTGCGGGCTTGGCGCGCCTTACAAACCTCTGCTAAACGCCAGTAACCTATCGGGTTTGTCGGTAAATACTGCATCGACACCCAGCGACAGCATCGATTTCCAATCATCTTCGTGATTAACCGTGTATACCCAATTTTTTAAGCCGCGTTTTTGTGCGTCCTGAATTAATTCCCGAGTGAGAAAACTCAAATGCGTATTAAAGGAATAAGCGTTAAGTGGTTCACAACAAGCGGCATAATCAAGCGGGATCCCTTCTATTAATACACCCCGCTTTATTTGTGGCAATTGTTGCATACAGTGGAACAGCTGCTGATGATCAAAGCTGGAAATAAGGTACTGCTCGTAATTGCCTTGGTGCGAACTCACATACTCTGCTAATACGCTGCTTAGCGCCGGTACTGAATTTGCGCCTTTGATTTCAATATTGAGGAATGCTCTATCGCCCACCAATTCCAATACTTGTTGCAAGGTCGGGATTGGCTCACCGTTGTCCAGACGTTGCTCGCGCAAATACTCAAGTGACTGTTCGGTGATGATGCCCTCGCCGGAGGTGACGCGCCCCAAGCGGCGGTCATGCGTGACCAGCAACTCACCCTCTATTTGAAATATATCGATCTCGACAGCATAAACGCCGAGCTCCAGCGCACGGGCGATGGCGGCCAAACTATTTTCCGGTAGTGTGGATTGGGCAAATTGGGGACCACCGCGATGAGCGATGCATAACAAAGGTTTCATAAAGCTCTCGCTCAGTAAATCGGTATAATGCCGCACTATTGTCATTGTGAACTTATGCGATCGTCGAAGTATGGCAGTCGCTTCTTGAATCATCAACGCAGGTGCCCGTGTGGACAGTTTCCCCCGTCTCGAAGAAATCCTTACTCACAGTATTTTTTCAAAATTTTTGATCGTTTTTTTCTGCCTGGTAGGCTTTTCTCTTGTCGCCAAGCTACTTAACAAAGTCATTCGTGACGTCAGTGTGCGGCGTGCGCTAGGTGATTTGCGGGTGCTCTACATAACCCGATTGATGAATATCGCCATGGTGTTTTGCTGCTTGGTGGTGATGTGTTTGATTTTGGGCTTGGGCTACAGCGAAATTTCAGTTTTTCTCTCATCCATTTTCGCCGTAGTCGGTATTGCGCTATTTGCTCAATGGTCGATCTTGAGCAATGTCACGGCAAGCATGATTATTTTCTTCGGCTTTCCCTACAAAGTGAATGACCGCATCAAAATTCTCGACAAAGACGATGATATGAGCGGCATTATTGTTGAAATCACTATGTTCCATGTGATTTTGCAGCGCGCCGATGGCAATTTGATTACTTACCCCAATACCATGATGCTGCAAAAGGGCGTCCTGAAACTCGACTACCCGATCGTTGAACCCATTGCTGAAAATGCCGAAGACCTGACCGCCTTGCCGCTTGAGCAAATGCGGATGGATGACGAGCCCAAAGCCCGGCAGCAAGGTTAACGGCGTCCTCTGGTATAACCATTAGCATGATGTTTTAAAACATATCTGTCTGTTATATATCAATATATTGCGGATGCACATCCTAGCTTAGGCACGCACACCTAAATTTACGTGCAATCTGTGTTAGCGCAATCACAAACCATTTACCGCCGCCAATCCCGCCTATATATTCGCCGTCGCTGATTTAACAACCCATAAAAAAAAGCAAAACCGTTCCGCATGGCACTATCAAACCGCCTCCGCGGAACCGAATAATATTCACAATAAATATTTTTACACGATAACAACAACGGAGAATTCCAGTCATTATGCAATCCTTAATCAAGACCTGTGCCCTGCCCGTCATGATCCTCAGCTTAACCGCTTGCGGCGGTGGAGGTGGTGGCAGTAAACCCGCACCGAGTTCAGCGGCGGCAAGTTCAGTAGCACCAAGCTCTACCGCAACCAGTTCAGTTGCTCCAGCCAGCTCATCGGCAGAAGCAAGCAGTGTTGCCTCTAGCACAGCGACAAACGCCGAGAGCACTCAAGCACCCGTTAGCTACACCAACTATTCAATCGCGACCATTGCTAACTGCGGTCAGGGCATAGCAGCCGAGGATAAAACCTTCGCGATTTTTGCTGACTACGATAGCGGTGTACAAAACCAAAGTCTTTCCAGCTTAATTTTCAGTGGTTGGAATCACAGCACCAATGAAAATGCTGGGCGCGCTGAGTGGAAGCTACTCAGTCAAACCGGAGCAAACTATAACTTCAGTACTAACGCCAAAGTCAACGATTCTTGCAACAGCGTCGACACCATCAACATGGTTTTCGTAAAGAAAATTGCTGATTGGGAGTTTCAGCACATGAACGGTTTTGAGCGCAATATCCTCGCTCACGGTTACAAATTTGGCGACATCGAAAACCTGATTGTAGATATCAAAGTCCACAGCGCCAATACCAGCATCCCCAGCGTGGCGAGTTTAAAAACCACCTACGCCAACTATGTAAGCGCCGCAGCAGTCGATGCATTGGATGATGGCAAGGTAAATGTAGATATCACCCTGCACGATGGCGCTAACCTGTTTGGAAAAATCATCGTGCAACTTGATCAGGAAACGCTGAAGGACCAATGGGTACGGGTAAACGTGCCTATGAGCAAAGTGTATTTTTATCAGGAAATTGATTACAACCGCACCACAAAAACTCTTGCTGAGCTAAGCAATGTGGTTATTCAACGCATGGTAGTTGTGGGTGAAACCAAAAACGGTTCTGTATTGCGCGGCCCCATTGGCGATGCGAATTGGAACGCTAGTGTCCCAGAGACTTTTAAAGAAGCTGACTTAAGCTTTAAGAAAATTGAATTTCAATTGAAATAACTTTCTGTGAAATACAATTTTTATGTGACAAAAAGGGCCGATGAAGTGATTCATCGGCCCTCTTGTTTTCGGACAATGGCAATTATTTCAGATCAAACCGATCTGCGTTCATCACCTTCACCCACGCCTTGACGAAGTCATGCACAAACTTCTCACGGTTATCATCCTGCGCGTAAACTTCAGCGTAGGAACGTAAGATGGAGTTGGAGCCGAACACGAGATCCACCCGCGTTGCAGTCCACTTCACATTACCGGTGTTGCGTTCAACAATGTTGTAACTGTTTTTGCCGGTGGGTTTCCACTGGTAGCTCATGTCGGTAAGGTTGACGAAAAAATCATTGCTCAATACGCCGACTTTATCGGTAAATACGCCGTGGTTGCTACCGCTGTGGTTGGTACCCAGTACACGCATTCCACCGATTAACACTGTCATTTCCGGCGCGGTCAAACCCATTAGCTGAGTGCGATCCAACAATAACTCTTCTGGCTGTACCACATAATCTTTTTGAGCCCAGTTGCGGAAGCCATCGTGAATTGGTTCAAGCGGCGCAAAAGACTCCGCATCAGTCTGGGCTTCAGTCGCATCGCCACGACCCGCAGCAAAAGGCACAATGATATTTACGCCCGCATCGTTCGCTGCCTTCTCAACCGCTGCAGTTCCACCCAACACAATCAAATCGGCGATACTGACTTTCTTACTTAAGCCGGATTGAATTCCGGCGAGCACATCGAGCACTTTTTGCAGACGTAGCGGCTCATTGCCCTCCCAATCTTTTTGCGGAGCTAAACGGATACGCGCACCATTTGCACCGCCACGAAAATCAGAACCACGGAAAGTGCGGGCACTGTCCCATGCAGTCGCGACCAATTCAGACACAGTCAAACCGCTGGCGAGAATTTTTGTTTTCAGTTCAGCAATTTCAGCACTGCTCAGGATGTAATCCACTGAAGGAACCGGGTCTTGCCAGATCAAATCTTCTACTGGTACATCGGCGCCCAGGTAGCGCGCTTTCGGTCCCAAATCGCGGTGCGTTAATTTAAACCAGGCGCGCGCAAACACTTCAGAAAAATAGGCTTGATCTTTCGCAAAGCGCTCGGAAATTTTGCGATATTCCGGATCCACTTTCATCGCCATATCCGCATCGGTCATCAACGGCATGCAGCGAATCGATGGGTCTTCCACATCGACAGGTTTGTCTTCCTCTTTGATATCGACCGGTTTCCACTGCCATGCACCCGCCGGGCTTTTGGTCAGCTCCCACTCGTGGTTTAACAGCATTTCAAAATAACCGTTGTCCCATCGAGTGGGATTGGTAGTCCAGGCACCTTCGATACCGCTGGTGACTGTATCGCGGCCAACACCGCGACTGACATTGTTGTTCCAACCCAAACCCTGCTCTTGCACATCGGCCGCTTCAGGTGCAGGACCAAGGTTTTCTGCCCGCCCGTTACCGTGCGCCTTACCCACAGTGTGACCACCGGCAGTCAGAGCGACGGTCTCTTCATCGTTCATCGCCATACGCGCAAAAGTGATACGAATATCATTGGCAGTTTTTTGCGGATCGGGATTGCCATCTACACCTTCAGGGTTTACATAAATCAAACCCATCATCACGGCTGCTAACGGATTTTCTAAATCGCGCTCACCGCCCTGAGCTGATGAAGAGTAGCGGCTACCTTCACCACCACTTTTTGCTAGCCATTCTTTTTCCGAACCCCAGTAAACGTCTTTCTCTGGGTGCCAAATATCCTCGCGGCCCCCGGCAAAACCGAAGGTCTTCAAACCCATCGACTCATAAGCCATATTGCCCGCAAGGATCATCAAATCCGCCCAGGAAAGTTTGTTGCCGTATTTCTTTTTGATCGGCCACAAAAGGCGACGCGCTTTATCCAAATTACCGTTATCCGGCCAGCTGTTCAGTGGCGCAAAACGTTGATTGCCAGTCCCAGCACCGCCACGGCCATCGG
>CAZCJR010000037.1:37340-40838 GCA_964499225.1 uncultured Cellvibrionaceae bacterium
AAACCGCCGTAATGGCCCCAATCCGCGGGCCACCAGTCCTGACTGTCGGTCATCAGGGCTTTGAGATCGTTCTTTACGGCTTGCAGATCGAGGGATTTAAACGCTTCCGCGTAGTTGAAATCCTCACCTAGAGGATTGGTCTTGCGGTCGTGCTGGTGCAGGATGTCGAGATTTAAGGCATTCGGCCACCAAGCCGTGTTGGACTTGCCTGATGCGGTATTGCCGCCGTGCATAACGGGGCATTTACCTGCAGATTGGTTGTTATCCATAGTTCTCTCCTGTTTTACCTTGGTTTGATTGCGATCTTAAATCGGCTGGAGAAGCAAGGCCGCTCGCTGGCAACGTCTGCTCCACTTATTTCGTGAACAGAAGAACTTTAGTTGATAACCACTGAGTTAGTTAAATTTATAATAGGTAACTATTCGATAGTCATAACCTATAGACTGAAAAAACACGCATTGCCGGTTTTTCCTAGCGATGATGTAACGGAGATTTCAAACAGGTCCGCATTACTCCATCACCAGCGCAGGAGGATGTGGGGACATTGAATTTCAATCGAAGTGATGTAGACCGACAAATAAACATGGCAGAATTGTCCGCCATGTTTATCACAGATTAAACGCCGGTTATTTACGTTTGTTTGAAATAACCAGAAAACATTTAGAAATTAACACGTAGACTTACGCCATACCCCATAACATCGTCCGCCGTTGAAATTTCCGCACCCACATCCAGGTTTTCTGTGGCTTTGTAAAACGCCTCAACAAAATAGCTGTTGTCGGCTGATTCAAATACATCTACACGGCTTACGCCGCCACCAAGCTCAAATGTCTCACCCAATTGTTGGCGCAAGCCCAGCGTATACGCGGTACCGTTGTCATCAATACTCCAATCACCATCTTCGATATCAACGCGGGCATAACCAGCCTCTGCATAGAAATTCGTACTGCTACCCAAAGGCGCATGCACACCAAGCCCAAGCCCTTGGGTGGTTTGGGTGGTATCTTCAATCTTCGCCCGGCCAATATCGGCGGTAACGTAAAAAACATTCCCCAGCGCAACTGACAACTCCAAGCCCAGAACCTCACCATCGTACTCTTCGCCATCGCTATCAATTTCAATCTTGCCTAAACCAATATCAAAATGGCTGTAAGAGAAGTCTGCCGCGTGGACATTTACTGCACACAAAAGTGCTGCTGCGATGATTGCTTTTTTAAACATATTCCATTCCCTAACGTAAATCGCCCTCAAAAAAATCATGACAAGTGGAGGGCTTTACACCTGTCATAATGACTATTTTTTACATTACAACACCGACACTATCGCCCTGGCCACATAGTCCATTTTTTCTTTGCTAAGCCCCGCCACACTGATGCGACTGGTATCAGTCATATAAATGCTGTATTCGCCTTTGAGTTTATGCACTTGCTCCACGCTCAAACCCAAAAATGAAAACATGCCGCGCTCTTGGGCGATAAAACTGAAATCGCGCCCTTGTTGCAAACCATTTAACGACTCCACCAACTGCACACGCAAACCGGCGATACGTTTGCGCATTAGCGTCAATTCATCGCTCCAGATTGTAGTCAGCTCATCGCTGTGCAAAATAATATCGATCAGCGCGGCGCCATGTGCAGGCGGCATGGAATACAAAGCGCGGGTGACGCTTAGCAATTGGCTATTGCCTGCATTTGCTTGCTGCTCATCGGCGAACACCAAACTCAAACTACCGGCGCGCTCGCGATACAGACCAAAGTTTTTCGAAAAAGATGTTGCGATAATAACTTCCGGCAAACGCGCGGCCATCAAACGCAAACCGTAAGTATCTTCTTCAAGGCCCTCACCAAAACCCTGATACGCCATATCGATAAACGGAATCACACCGCGCGCTTCCAATACATCGGCGATTTGATCCCACTGCGCGCGCGATAAATCCGCACCGCTCGGGTTGTGGCAGCAGGCGTGAAGCAAAACTAAATCGCCGCGCGGGATTTCACTGAGCGTCGCAAGCATGGCTGCAAAATTAATGCTGTGGGTGTTGTAGTCATAATAAGGATATTCGCGCAGCTTCAAACCGGCGCTACCCAAGAGCGGCACATGATTCGCCCAGGTGGGAATGCTCACCCATAAACTCGCGCCGGGCTTGGCGCGCTGGATCAACTCCGCCGCTACCCGTAAAGCACCGCAGCCGCCGGGAGTCTGGATAGTGCGCACGCGTTTGGCCACTACAGCGGGGTGATCCGCACCGTAAACCAGCTTCGTAACAGCCTCATTGGCGCCAGGGTAACCAGCGGGTGGCGTGTACGCCTTGCTTGTCTCGCGCGCCATGCGCAGCTTCTCCGCCTCAGCCACGGCCTTCATTATTGGCGTTATCCCTGCATCATTTTTATACACACCCACGCCCAGATCCACTTTGCTCGGGTTGGCATCATTGGCGTACGCGATACTTAATCCCAGGATAGGATCGGCAGCTAACAGAGGAAGGGATTCAAACATGGCAAACTCCAGACTCATTGAGCAAGGTAGATGAAAAGATACAGGTAGACGAAAAATAGGCCGATAAAAAACTGGGCGCGATTATACGCCGGGATTGGCATAACGGCTTACCGGAACCCCAAGGCAGATAAAAATTAGGTAGTAATCGGGCAAAAAAGCCCCCTAGAGAAACCGTCAAATTGCCCGTCAGCCAGCGCCAGATATGATAAGTTGCGCGGCCTTACAAAAAGGAACATGAGTTATGACCTACGATTGGCAAATAGCACCGCTAAATCGCGACCTGATTCCAGAGATTCAGGAACGTATTGACCAAAAAACCAAACCCCTTGGCGCCCTCGGCCAGCTCGAGCAGCTCGCCCTGCAGATCGCCCTGGTGCAAGCGCGCAAACGCCTCAGTATCGAGCGTCCGCTGATGCTGGTATTCGCCGCCGATCACGGCATTGCAGAAGAAGGCGTAAGCATCGCCCCCAGCAGCGTGACCCAACAAATGGTGCGCAACTTTTTAGCGGGCGGTGCCGCAATCAATTGTTTTTGCCGCACCAACCATATCCCGCTCAAAGTGATTGATGCCGGTATTAAAGATGAAATCAACCCGGCACCCTCCGCGTTGATCGTCCAACGTATCGCCGCAGGCACACGCAATTTTGCCCATGAACCGGCGATGACCTTGGCACAAGCCGAGCGCGCCATTACCTTGGGAAAAGAATTTGCAGAAGCAGAGATAGCTGCAGGATCAAATTTAATAGCTTTTGGCGAAATGGGCATCGGCAATAGCAGCTCCGCAGCCGCCATACTCGCTGCCATTAGTAACGCACCGGTCGAGACGTGTGTCGGTTTGGGCACCGGTATTAATGAACAACAACTCGCCAAAAAAATTGCGCTGGTTACCCAGGCGGTCGCGCGCATTGAAGATAAATCTGCCCTCAACATTTTGTGTGAGGTCGGCGGTTTTGAAATTGCACAAATCTGCGGCGCCATGCTCGCCATCGCGCAAGCAGGCCG
>CAZCJR010000038.1:0-27814 GCA_964499225.1 uncultured Cellvibrionaceae bacterium
GTGTACCGCACAACAGTCTCGATTTTGTTTTCCACGGCGGCTCAGGTTCAGAGGCATCAGACATTGCACAAGCCATCCATTACGGCGTGGTAAAAATGAATATCGATACCGATACCCAGTGGGCGTTTTGGGAAGGCACTATGGAATACTACAAAGCCAATGCCGAGTATTTACAAGGTCAAATCGGTAACCCCGAGGGTGATGAAAAGCCCAACAAAAAATATTACGATCCGCGCGTCTGGTTGCGCCAAAGTGAAGAGCATATGGCAAAGCGTTTAGAACAATCCTTTGCCGATTTAAATTGCCTCAACCGTTATATCTAGCTAAACCGAAAAACCGCTACAGGTAATTGCATGAAAAATTTACTGAATGTGCTGCGCGATGACGACGTCGAAGCAGAGCTGATGCAAGTAATTGAAACCATTATTGATGCGAGTAAAGAAATTGCGTTCCGCGTGCGCCAGGGTGCGCTCGCGGGCGTGCTCGGCTCTACGCAAGACGAAAATATTCAGGGCGAAACACAAAAGCATCTGGATATTATTTCCAATCAACTACTGAAAGACTTACTACTGGCTTGCAGGCCAGTTGCAGCATTAGCCTCAGAAGAGGAGGACACTGTCGTCGCTGCCAATCCAGCCGGAAAATATGTGGTGGCGTTTGATCCGCTCGACGGCTCATCCAATATCGATATTAACGGTCAGATCGGAACAATTTTCAGTATTTATCGCGCACTGGACTTAATTCCCCATCACAGTGAGCTGCAATTTCACCAACAGGGTTCGCAACAAGTCTGCGCCGGTTATGTGCTTTACGGGCCATCAACTCTGCTCGCCATTACCACCGGAAAAGGTACGCGCTGTTTTACACTCGATTCAACCCAAGGTGGTTTTTTGCTAACGGCGGATAAGATCCAAATCGTACAAGACACGCAAGAGTTTGCCATCAACATGAGCAACTCGCGTTTTTGGAGCGAGGATATGCGCTGCTACATCAGGGATTTAACGCTGGGCGAAACCGGTCCACGGCAGAAGCGCTACAACATGCGCTGGAACGCCGCCATGGTGGGCGACGTGCATCGTGTACTTACACGTGGAGGAATATTTTTATATCCATCCGATAACCGCAACGCCAAACAACCCGCGAAATTGCGTTTGCTCTATGAAGCAAATCCTATGGCAATGTTAATTGAAAATGCAGGTGGAAAAGCCTGGAGCGAACAGCAGCGCATTTTGGACATTCAGCCGCAACAATTGCACGAACGCGTCGCCGTTATTTTAGGATCGGCAAATGAAGTGGATGAGTGCTTAGGTTATTTGTAACCGTAGGGGTGCGATTTATCGCGCCCTTCTTAGCCGGAATTAATTTTCACGTTCCCGAAAAAATAGGTCGCAATAAATTTCGCCCCTACGGTCTTAAAAACTTAACCGTAAAATACTCCCGCCATTCTCGCCCTGCAGTGCACAAACCGAACCGCGGTGTGCCTGCATAATTTGCTTCACCAAAAACAACCCTACACCGGTGCCGTCGCGTTTAGAGGTGTAAAAAGGTACAAAAATTTGTTCCAATTTATCTGTAGGAATTCCAGTGCCATTATCAATCACATCGATTAATAAATTGCCGCCATGCCCAATATAGGCCTTTAAATAAATGTGGCCATCATCTTTTCCGCTCGATGCATCAAGCGCATTTCTCATCAAGTTAATTAATGCCTGTTCCAAATGTGCAGGATCAGCCTTCAACTTGAGATGCAAGGGAATCGTTGCACACTCCATTACGATTTTTTGCTCGTTCGCCTGCACCTGAAACAACCGGCACACATTCTCCAGTAAATCCTGTACCGCAATGTCCACACACTGCAATTGCGGCGGATTGGCGATGCGCCTATAGGCCTGCACAAATTGCATTAAATGTTCAGCGCGGCGCGCCACTGTATGAATGGCTTGTTGCGCATCTTGCATTGACTCGTCAGGACTAGGCTGCGCTTCTAACTGCGTTAACAATAATTCATCGGCGGTTCTGCTAAGCGATGCCACTGGAGTCATTGAATTCATAATTTCGTGGGTAAATACCTGCACCAAATTTTGCCAGGCGAGTATTTCCTGTTTATCCAGCTCGCGTTGGATAGGCTGAATGCTTATCACCTTTTTGGTGCCGCCGTGCAATTGAATGGCCGCCGCCGACAAGGCGACAGCAGTAGTTACTTGATCGCTTAATAGATGGGAACTGCGCTGTTCGCCTGCTGCTATTTGCTGAATATCCAGCGCCAGTTGTGCACCGTAGTCCTGCAGCTGGTCGACTGTCGTCAGGTAACTGCGTTTAAATAATTGTTGGGCGGCCGAATTAACCAGTTCGATTTTTCCGTCCTCGCCGTCGCCCTCAACAACCACTAGCGCAACCGGTACTTTTTCCAGCAGTAAACTGTAATAGCGCACCAGCTCTTCATTTTTCTGCCGTAGCTGTTGCAACTGTGTTTGTATTTCCTGCCAGAGTACTTTCAGATTTTGACTTTGTTTAAAGCGGGTATTGATTCGGCGCGCGCCATCTTCATAGCGTACGGCTTCAAAAAAACTTTCCATTTCCAACTGTGTGGATTGCATGTAGCCGAACAGTAAATAAATCTGCACCGCTAACAACATCATTATGCCGATCAGGCTGAATACCAAAAGCTGCTGAGCTTGATAAACGCCGACCAAGAGCAACATGGTGCAGAGAATTAACAATAAGCGCAGCAAAATATTGATGCGAAAATCTTTCAACCCCGACCCAATAACTACTGCAACTTTAGAGATCATGTTTTTCCATCCTGCGATAGAGCGCCATGCGCGTTAAGCCTAATTCCCGCGCCGCTTGTGAAATATTACCGGCATGTTTTTTTAGCGCCTGATCAACTGCATTGCGCTCCAATACTTCCAAATTCAAACTGTTTGTGAGTGCTGTGTCAGCTGTAAGATCTGCAGACACCGGAGCTAGCGCAAAATCGTCAGCTTGCAGAATATCTTTATCACTCAGTACCAATGCACGCTCAATCGCATGATTTAATGCGCGCACATTGCCCGGCCATGCATATTCCTGCAGTGCGGCAAGTGCTTTGTGGCTAAGCAGCGGCTTTTTACGCTGATATTTTTGTGCATAAATACTGAGAAAGTGATCGGCCAACAGGGGGATATCATCTTTACGTTCGCGCAGGGGCGGTAGGGTAAGCTCTACGGTATTCAAGCGATACAATAAATCCTGGCGAAATTGTCGCTCGTCGGTCAGAGCCGTGTAGCTGGCATTAGTTGCCGCGATAACGCGCACATCTAATGCAACGGGTTTTTCATCACCCACTGGCGTCACTTGGCGCTGCTCCAGCACACGTAATAATTTTACTTGCAGGTGCAGTGCAAGGTTGGCGATTTCATCGAGAAATAAAGTTCCACCATTAGCCGCTACCAGTTTGCCCATACGATTTTCATTGGCGCCAGTAAACGCGCCTTTTTTATAGCCAAACATTTCCGCTTCAAATAAATTTTCGGGAATGGCGCCCATATCAATCGCCATAAAAATATTGTCGGCGCGTTTGGAGCGCGCATGAATTTCGCGCGCAAGCAGCTCTTTACCCGAACCATTTTCACCCAGAATAAATACGTTGGCATCAGTGGGCGCGCAGAGGCTCAATTTGCGCAGCAACTCGCGCATACTGCTAGTCTCGCCAATAAAGCACGCAGGCTTTTGCACCTGCGACAAATGTTGTACCGAGCTGCGCAACACCGCATTTTCACTCTGCAGTAAATGATTGTTATTGCGCGCGTGTGCTAAGGCCAGCGCACTGTGCAGAGTGGCGATTAGTTTTTCATTGCTCCAGGGTTTGATTACAAAATCAGTCGCACCCGCTTTGATCGCATTGACTGCCAACTCAACACCGGCATAGGCCGTCATTACCACCACCACAATCCGGGGGTAGTGTGTTTGTAAATAGGCGAGCCATTCAACACCGTCGCGGCCTGAGTTATCGCCAAGGGTAAAATTCATATCCAGCAACACCACATCTACTGGGTGATGCGCTAAAAATTCCGGCAGCTCGGTCGCACTGTTTAAACAGCTCAGGGTTTTGATCTGGCGTTTAAGTAGCAGCCGCGCCGACAACAAAATATCGTCATCGTCGTCGAGCACTAATAGGTGTCCAGCAGTTGCGGTCATGAGAAGTGTCCTTGGCGTTATTGTTTTCTAATTCAACTTGGATGCAGTTTATGTCGTCCGATAGCGAACAACAAGCGTTCGAAATCGAACACATGGCGCCTCTGCTTATCCTGCACAATTAACCTAAGCCATTGAAATATAATGCTTTTTATGAGTGGCGCAGCTGTTGCAGCATAAGTACCAAAGCAGGCCGATAAATACTCTTAGTGCGCTCGATAAGCCCTTGATAGCCCGATAGTTTTTAATCAAGTCGCGACAAACCGAGCAAATAGAACGAGTGAATAAAAAGATCCCTAATGACAATGGATAAACCCAGACAACTACATTTTTGGCAAAAATGGCGCCGGACAATCAGCGCAGCCAGTATTTTTGCAGCAATTGCCGCACTCTGGGTTATGGCAGCGCCAACCAGCGAGCGAACATTGCGCGTGAATAAAAATGAATTAATCATTGCGACGGTGCAGCAGGGAATTTTTGAAGATGTTATTCCGCTACGCGGTGAGGTGATGCCATTGCGCACACTTTATCTGGATGCGATTGAAGGCGGGCGCGTAGAAAAAATCCATTTGGAAGATGGGGCCACGATTGAAGTGGGCGCGGCGATTGTGGATATATCCAACACTCGCCTGCAACTAGAATCTATCACCCGCGAAGCGCAGGTAAGTGAACAAATTAATTTATTGCAAACCCAGGAATTAAATCTTGCACGCAACGATCTGGAGCACAAACGCAATCTCACCGAATTGGACCACCAAATAAAAACGCAGAACCAGCGTTTGGAGCGCATGAAGCCGCTGCTTAAACGGCAGTTGATTTCAGCAGCGGAACTGCAGGACGCGGAAGACAATCTGGCTTATCTGAAAAAACGCCAGCAATTAATCCGCGAGGCACGCGCAGTTGACCAGGCGTTGCAGGCCGCGCAAATGAAACAACTGCGCGATTCCGTCACGTCGCTCAATAATAATTTAAGGTTTGCGCGCAGCAATTTAGCAGGCCTAAATGTGAAAGCACCGATTGCCGGCCGCCTGACAGCATTCAGTTTGGAGCCGGGGCAATCATTAATGCCCGGCGAACGCTTTGGGCAAATCGACGATCCGGATCATTTTAAATTGATGGCACAGGTGGACGAGTTTTATATGAACCGCACCCAGGTTGATCAAACCGCCATGGCAAAAATTGATCAGCGGGAATTTCCACTGCGCATAAAAAAAATATACCCGCAGGTGGTTGATGGACAATTCCGTATTGATTTGGTGTTCACTGGCAAACAGCCTCCGAATATCAGCCGCGGCCAAACCTTGCAGCTGCGCTTACAGATGGGTGCTAATGAACCAGCGCAATTAATCCCCAATAATTCATTTTTTCAGGATACCGGTGGACATTGGATTTTTGTAGTCTCTGCTGATGGCCAGCGTGCGCAGCGGCGCGATATCCAGTTGGGGCGGCGCAATAGCCAGTTTATCGAAGTTATTTCAGGCTTAACGTTAGACGAACAGGTTATTGTTGGCCCTTACACGACCTATGCCGACATTGATTATCTAAAAATTTATTAAACATTCATTATCAGCCATAAAAACAGCAAGGAGAAGAACATGATACGCCTTAACAATATCGACAAAATATTTCGCACCGAAGCGATAGAGACCAAAGCGCTCGGCAATATCAGCCTGGAGATTAAACAGGGTGAGTTTGTTGCCATTATGGGACCATCAGGTTGCGGAAAGTCGACGCTGCTAAATATTTTGGGCATGTTGGATAATCCGGATCAGGGCGATTATTTTTTTAATGGCGATAATATCGCCCGCCATTCCGAGTCAAAATTAAGTGAATTACGTAAACACAATATTGGTTTTATTTTCCAGAGTTTTAATCTGATTGATGAACTCAGTGTATTTGAGAATATCGAGCTGGCGCTGCTCTATCACAAAATCCCCGCTGCCGAACGCCGCGCACGTGTGCAAGCTGTTATCGAAAAAATGGAAATCGCCCACCGTACCCAACACATGCCCAATCAACTTTCCGGCGGACAGCAACAGCGAGTTGCCGTAGCGCGCGCATTGGTCGCCAACCCCAAATTGATTCTTGCCGACGAACCTACAGGAAACTTGGATTCGGTACACGGCCAGGAAGTTATGCGCCTGCTTAAGACGTTAAATCAAGAGGGCGCCACAGTGGTGATAGTCACTCACTCCAATGAACACGCCAGCTACGCCCAGCGCCGTATTAATTTATTTGATGGAAAAATCGTTGCGCAAAGTCAATTAGCTGCAGCTTGATAACCTTAAAAATAAGGATGAGTTATGTTTAAACACTATTTGATTATTGCATTGCGCAATTTAGTGAAGAACAAAGTTAATAGCGCAATAAAAATTATTGGGCTGGCCTTGGGGTTTGCAGCAGGGTTGGTTGTATTGATAGTTAATTACAGTGAATTGACTTGGGATTCTTTCTGGGTGGATTCAGGTAAGATCTATAAGTTTGAATTTTACAACGGCAACATTGCAACCAGTAGTTTCACAACCGCCAAGCTTGCTGGCGTTATTCGTGAACTTGCTCCTGATGTAGATGCAGTAGGTAGATTGGAGCGTTCAATGATAATGGTGAGTTTTTCTGATCCAAAAACAGCACAGATGAAACTATTTAATCAGAGCGTCACGCGTATTGACGATAGTATTCTTGATATTTTTCTATTAAGTGAAAGCGTAGGAAATCTTGCCGATTTTCGTGACAACCCAACAGCGGCAATTATTAACAAAACAATCGCAAAACGTTATTTTGGTGACGACGACCCTATTGGTAAACAATTTACAATTTCGGCCAGTCAATTGCATGGGCCATCAGTAGACGTTACCGATAAAAAAAATGATGAATTGAAGATTTACAACGTTGTTGCTGTAATCGAAGATGTAAATAACCGCAGCAATGAAGTATACGAAATTATCATTCCGTTACAAGACAGAGAATCGCATAAAAGGTCGTGGTTTGATCGCACTCTAAGTACCTATATTAAACTAAAAGACGCTTCAAGTTTGCAGATAGTGCAAGGTAGTATAAATAGGTATGTGAAAGAAAATTTATCGAATGAAAACACTTTCAGCGATATAGATCTCAATTTTCGGGCAATCAATATTGTTAACTTACATTTAGAAGGCGTCGATGAACAAGGTGGAAGAAAGCAGATTTTTTTGCTCTATTTGCTCGGCTTCCTAGTGCTTGCTATTACGCTAATCAATCACACTAATCTCACCCTATCCAGCTATCTGCAGAGGAAGAAAGAAATTGCCCTGAGGCGGTTAACTGGCGCGAGCTATTGGCAGTTATTTGTTCAATTCTGGACTGATGCGTTCTGCTATTTGTTGTTGGCCATTTTTTTTGCGCTAATGATAGTCGAACCGATAGTGCCCTATATAGCATCAATATTAAATTTACGACTTGAAGAAAAGCTATTGCAAGCAAATGGACTACTGATGAGCGTGATGTTCCTTTTTCTGGCAAGTAGTTTGTTGATTGCAACTTACACCATTATCAGAGTAGCTGGCGGACCGCTCGTATCGGTATTGCACGCCAATCGCTCGCAAGAAACGCTAGGTGATATAAGGCTACGAAAAGTTTTTTACACTCTTCAGGTTATAGGCGGAAGTGCATTGTTAATCTGTGTAGTTATTGCCAGTTTGCAAGTTAAGAAAATGACAACATTTGATCCTGGGTATAACACAAAGAATGTCTACTTTTTTCATGGCCAGCAGTTCTTGAGTGCAAATAAAGGACAGTTTTCGGAATTAAAGTCAAAAATTGAATCGCATCCTGCTGTTAAAAGTATAGCGCGTGCGCGACCAAGCCTTTTAGGTACCTTTTCGCAGCCGAGTTATATCAGCAGGGCTGATCAAACAAAAATTGATGCAATTACTATTGGCCTTGAACACGTTCCTGACTTTAAGGTGCTTGATACATTCGAAATTGGTCTGCTTGCGGGGAGCCTCCCTGATCGTGGTGATGAATTTTTAAATTCACTGAATGCACCTAGTACTTCAGGAGCAGAGTCCAGACCAACTAATGAACTGGTGATCTGTGAGGAGACGGGTCGGCTGCTCGGCTATTCCAGTGCACAGGAAGCTATTGGGCAATCAATAAAAATGTATATGGGGGAGCATGGTATTCCGATGAAAATCGTAGCCGTTACCGAGCCATTTCATTTTGGCAAGATTAATCAGCCGCCTAAACCATGTGTATTCTGGCAAGTGGCATTTGGTAATGCCATGAATTGGTCTATCAACTATAACGGTGATGATTATAGTGAGGTGCAAACACTAATTAATAAAATTTGGGCGGAGGTTATGGGAGGAGCCCCATCTGTTTATCCACTTCAAGGCATAATTGACGCTAGCGCTAACCGAGAAAAAGTACTAGTAAGTTTCCTGTATGTGATAGCTACAGCTTCAATTATTATCAGTTTACTCGGGCTATATGGTTTTGCCCGGCTGAATATTCAAAAACGACAATTAGAAATTGCATTAAGAAAATTGCACGGCGCATCTCCATTACAAATTGTTCGCCTTCTTTCCAAAGAATTTACATTACTGGTGCTTTTAGGGAATTTCATAGCATGGCCTATCGCCATTTATGGCTTAAGTAAGTGGCTGGAAAATTTCTATCAACCGGTTGAACTGATTTTTTGGGCACCAGTCGCGTGTGTCATTGCTTTGTGCATTTCTCTTCTGCTCACTAATGCGACGGTATTTATGCAATCTATTTTAATTGCTCGTAAGCGTCCAACAGACGCGCTTCATTACGAGTAGCTATGCGTGACTAACTTGAACTTTGCGAATAGGTCGCGTTGCAAATAAATTCCTAAACCAATAAGGGGCGACCATAGCCATCCCTCAGCCCCGCATTGACAGGAAGTCTTGACCCTATCCTTTTGACGGTGGGGTCTTTTTTACCATCAATATAAAGATAGCAGGACTTACATCTCATGAAAAATATCAGTCTTTTCATTTTACTTTTTCTATTCTCGTTTTTGGCAAAGGCAGAACGTATTGAATTGCGTATACCACCCGTTGCAATGTACGAAGCACTTAAAAAAAATGATATGAGGGCCCTCGCATTACCTGAGTTCGAAGTCTTTAACGACGACCAAATCAGCATTTACCACATCAAAACTACGCCGACCGATTTTAAGGGTAGTCTTGCATCCGCACTGCAAAAGCCTAGGCTCGGGATGCGACATTTAGAATACGTACTAGCAGCAGCTGTTATTCCGCCTAACGGTAAATTTTCATTTGATGCAACAAAAGGATACGAATATGTATTTGTTCAGTATTGGGCGGATAACTGCTGGCCATGTCAGGGTCAAATGAAAGAGGTAGATGATTTTATTAAAGAGAATCCACAACTAAAAATACTCTGGCTGCTTGTAGAGCGAGATCCGACGCAAAGAGACGGTCTGCCATTAGATGACGTACAGTTTCAAGGCCCAACAAATGACGAGCAAATAATGTAAGAACAAGTTTCGCATTCGCGGCGTGCTTAAATTAATCTTGCTGCCAGTCACCCAGAATTTTCTCGCGCGCATAATTTTTTGCTTCATCATCATTCAACTGGCGACGTTGACTATTAATCGCTGAGCCGGGGCCGCTGCTGTTAAATTCAAAAAAGCGTGAGTCTTCTGGTAAGAAAGGGACTTTGTTTCCGTCTTTAGCGGTGCCGTTCATGGAATACCAACCATCAAGTGTAATGTGCGAATCCATCCAGGTATTAATAAATACCGCTTTACCAACCGCATTGGGGTCTGCGTAGCGGCCATCGGAAAATTGGGTGGTGGGGTGCCAAGGGCGGCCGAGGGGGACGGAATTATCCGGCACTGATTCAACGCGAGAGAGTTTGCAATCAATAAAGGTTAAACCAAATTCATCGGTAATTTGTGTGGAAGGTGCGACCACATAGCCGTGAGGATTATTGAGTTTTCCGCGCCCGAGCGTGTGAATTTCCGAATCAGTAAACAACGCATTGCCTTTGCCAAAAATGTAATCAACATTACCGGCAATAAACGTTTTATCAAACCAACTGCGGCCTGCATTAACAAACAAGGTATCCTGATAGCCGAGCAAGCGAGCATCGCGCACTAACACCCTATCACTGCGTGTATCCAAAAATAGAGCAACGGCCTGCGTATTCGCAACACGTTTTGCATCGTCGTTGGCAAGTGCATCGTTACTTAAAAAATCAAAGCTGTTTTCGATGGTGATTTGGTGCAACTGGATATCTGTTGCGCGGATAGTCACTGTTGCAGAACCAGGCGTGCCCCAGGTTTTTCCCTCTGCGTAGGTTTGTCCGGCGTAGGCATCGAAATAGATTCGTGTAGTTTTAGCGCCTTCACCCAGCAACTGAATATTGGGTTTGGTGATGGTGAGCTTTTCGTAGTAATTGCCAGCGGTGATATAAATTTTATAAGGTTGTAGGGAATTGGCTGGTGCTGCGTCGAGTGCTGACTGGATATTAGTGAAAATGTGTGCGGTGGATTTTGCTGATGGATCAACCAAGGCGTCGTAAGTGTGTTGGGGTTGATTAGTGCAGCCGAAGATAAAGAGTGTTGCGACAATAACAGTACCGATAAAATAAATCGGGCGAATAATCATTAGTTTTGCTCACGGAATAATTAGGGCGCAATAAATTGCGCCCCTACAGTCTATTTAAACGCATTCTGTACTGATGCCAAAACTCCTTTGGCGTAGAAGCGCTCCAACCATTGTGTAGTGGTTTCAACAAAACGGGCTTCATTAATTAAATCAGTACCAAAAACTTTTTGAATTCCAACAACGGCTTTTACCATTCCTGCAGGATTGCCATGATTGGCATCGCAAGCAGCGCGCAACTCTTTAACTAACGGATCTGAAACTTCGATTGCGCTACGTTGTTCATCTACACCCGATACATAACGAATCCAGGCAGCAACACCTAAACATAAAATATCGATATGACCCTTGTCTGCCAATTGCTCGCGCAGGGTTTCCAGTAACCGTTGCGGTAATTTTTGCGAGCCGTCCATCGCTATTTGCCAAGTGCGGTGCTTCAGGGCTTTATTGGAAAAGCGCTCACGCAATTGTTGTTTGTAAGCTTCAATATCGAAACCCGCTGGAGCAACAATCGTTTCACCGGCTTCGCGCGCCATATAGGTTTTTACCAGATTCACAAACGCCGGTTGCTCCATCACTTCACTGATGTATTGGAAGCCAGAAAGATAACCAGTGTACGCCATAGTAGAGTGCGCGCCGTTTAATAAACGTAGTTTGATTTTTTCAAACACTCGCACATCTTCAACTAACAACACGCCGACTTTTTCCCACTGAGGACGGCCATCGGCAAACTTATCTTCCACTACCCATTGGGTGAATGGCTCGCACACCACCATAGCTTCATCGCGCACGCTTTCACCATTAATAGCCAGGCGCGCTTCAATATCGCGGCGGTCTTCATCTGTAGTGGCCGGTACAATGCGATCAATCATAGTACAGGGGAAAGTGGCATTTGTTTTAATCCACGCGGCGAATTCCGGTGAAACTTTTTGAGCAAATTGCGTAACTACTTTTTCTAACACCTCACCGTTGTTGGGCAAGTTATCGCAGCTGAGTAAAGTGAATGCTTTTTGTTTGTTATCGAAACGGTGTTTTAATGCTGAGACAAGAAAACCAATGGCAGAGACTGGCGCATCCAGGTGTTCGAGGTCATGAATAATATCGGGATGAAAGAGGTTTAAATTGCCGGTTGCGGGATCATGGCAATAGCCTTTCTCGGTAATGGTCAGCGAGACAATTTTTATATTCGTATCGGCCATTTTTACAACCAGGGCAGCAGGATTTTCCGGGCCAACTAAGGTATCGAGAACCGCACCGATAATTTGCAATTTTTCGCCATCACCCGAGCGTTCAACCAATGTATAGAGACAATCCTGCGGTACTAATTGATCGCGCACGCTGGCGGAGCGCAAGCTGCTACCAATGATGCCCCAGTCACCACCAAATTTATTCAATGCAGCTTCAGTATAAAAAGCTTGATGGGCGCGATGAAATGCACCAATGCCAAGGTGCACTATGCCAGGCTTTAATGCAGTGCGATCATAGCTTGGCAGAATAATGTCTTTCGGTAAGTCAGCAATTAAATTTTTGTTTAAACGATTCATTATAGAAATCCAGCAAGGTTGATTGCGCCACCATCAGGCACATAAAAATGTATAACAAAAAATCGAGTTTTAAGCATGCAATTGATTTACAGCTGCGGCTTCATGATTATGAAAACAATATTATTCACCCTGTTACTTTTGTACAGTATATCGCGTTGCAATTCATAATTTTCTATTTTTAACCGCTTAAGAGTGCTATATTTTGGTTTTATTTTTTTACTACAAAAAAACAGTTTTTCGGCAAAATAAAACATCTCTTGCAGCATTTACTAACTCCTGGAATTACTTAAATGGCACACATAGCAGCGATTGGCGAAGTCATGGTGGAGCTGGCTCCATTTCCCACTGCCGACAGCAATGGCCGTGAAATTATGGCCTTATCTTTTGCGGGCGACACCTACAACACCTCGGTGTATATGGCGCGCTTGGGTTTAAAAACGGATTACGTTACACAACTCGGTGAAGATCCTTACAGCGAACAAATTATGCAGCGTATGGCCAATGAAAACATTGGTACTAGCATGATCAAACAACTGCCCGGCCGCTCACCTGGCTTGTACATCATTCGCAACACACCCGATGGCGAACGCGAATTTTTTTACTGGCGCAAAGAGGCCCCAGCACGGGAACTCTTTGCTTCGCAAGATGCCGCTGACCAACTCTGTCAAAAACTGGTTCACTGCAACTGCGTTTACCTGAGTGGCATTACGCTGGCGATTATCGGCGAAAAGTCGCGCGAATTTTTGTACAACAGTTTGCACAAACTTCGTCAGCAAGACGTGATAGTCGCGTTCGACAGTAATTATCGCCCGCGTTTGTGGCGCGATAAATTTGAAGCGCAACAAGCGATGTTGTCGATTATGGAATACACCGACATCGCACTGCTAACACTCGACGACGAACAATTGCTGTGGGGCGACGACAGTGTTGAAGGTTGCAAGCAACGCTACGCGGCATTTAATCTCGGCGAACTGGTATTAAAACGCGGCGCTGACGATGCAATCATTATCACTCCTGATGCAGAAATTCGCGTTCCTGTTCCACCAGTGCAAGGCGTTATTGATACTACCGGTGCGGGCGATACCTTTAATGCCGGCTATTTAGCAGGGCGCTTGATGAATAAATCACTCGAAGATTCTGCCAAGCAGGGTATTCGTTGCGCAGGTATTATCATTCGCCATCGCGGTGCGATTATTGATAAGGCTATTTTTGATAAAGAGCTTGGCGCTTAGGCCGCTTTAAACCACCGACGCAACTACATTCGGAGTTTGCTGTTAAGTTTTTTGTTTCGAAACACTTGAGCCATGGATGGCGAATGTGAGCCCCATGGAAGGCCGGTTAGAACCATCAATAGGCGCGCTTTCGAAACAAAAAACTTAATGGCAAACGAGTTCGAAGCACTAAAAATATCTAAACAATTACTGCTGACAACGCAACATTTTATTGCCGCGCTTACACAACTGAATTGCCAAACCCCAAGGGTCGCGCATCATCACCAGGTGCGAACCATCTTTAATATGCACTTCCTCCGCAAAACTTGCACCGACGGCTTCAAGCTCCGCCCGTTTTTCTACCGGGTTTTCACACACAAAGGCTAAATGCACTAACAGCGGATTCATATTTGCGTAATCCGGCACTTGGTCGGGAGGATTGTTGTAAATCTCCAGCATCACATCACCGCTCTCATCGCCAAGGAAATGCGTGTTAGCTCCGCCATCCTGTTTGCGCACTATAGTTAATCCCATATGTGCTACATACCAAGTCGCCATAGCGATGGGATCTTTTACGTTAATAGCAAAATGTTCAATTTTCATAAAGGTATCTAGTTAATTAAATAGGTAGTAGTGAGGAAAAAGGAGCGCCTACTCTTAATAATTAAGAGGAGGCGCTCAACAAGAGCTCCACAACTCCATTTACACACACAATATCAGGCAATATTTTTTACAATCGTCTCCACCATTTTTTTGGCATCGCCAAATAACATCATGGTGTTATCGCGGAAAAAAAGTTCGTTCTCTACACCCGCGTAACCCGAGGCCATTGAGCGCTTCACAAATAATACGGTGCGTGCGCGTTCAACTTCCAAAATCGGCATACCGAAAATCGGACTTTGCGGATTGGTTTTGGCGGCGGGGTTGGTTACATCGTTTGCACCTATAACAAAAGCAACATCGGCAGTTTGGAATTCATTATTGATGTCCTCCAGCTCGAATACTTCGTCGTAAGGAACATTCGCTTCGGCGAGCAATACGTTCATATGCCCCGGCATACGGCCAGCAACCGGATGGATTGCGTAGCTGATTTTCACACCGGCCTTTTTTAATTCTTCACACATTTCACGCAGTGCATGTTGCGCCTGCGCGACGGCCATACCGTAACCGGGCACAATAATTACTGAGCCAGCATTTTTCATAATAAACGCAGCGTCTTCCGCACTACCGCGTTTTACCGGGCGCTCCTCCTCATCGCCACCTGCGGCAGCAGCGGAGGTATCCGCACCAAAACCACCGAGAATCACATTAAAAAATGAGCGATTCATGCCTTTGCACATAATGTAAGAAAGAATTGCGCCCGATGAACCCACTAACGCGCCCGTCACAATTAACGCATCGTTGTGCAAGGTAAAACCAATACCCGCAGCAGCCCAACCCGAGTAGGAATTGAGCATGGAAACTACAACCGGCATGTCCGCGCCGCCGATTGGAATAATCAGCAGTACACCAATTACAAATGCCAGCGCCGTCATCCCCCAGAATACCCAGGGTGATTGATCAACGCAGAAGTAACCGATCAAACCGAGAATCGCCGCACCGAGAATCGCATTAATAAAATGCTGGCCGCCAAACACAATGGGTTTGCCAGACACCAGCCCTTGCAGCTTGGTAAACGCAATAACAGAACCAGAAAAGGTAATCGCACCAATCACAACACCCAGGCCCATTTCAATTCGGCTGGCGATATAAATTTCGCCCGCTGCATTTAACAGGCCGAAGGCCGCCGGATTACTAAATGCAGCACCCGCAACTAGTACTGCCGCCATACCAACAAGACTATGAAATGCAGCAACCAATTGCGGCATTGCGGTCATCGCGATTTTGCGCGCGATAAAAATGCCAATCACTGCACCAATCGCTAATGCCGATAAAATCCACCCGTATGATGTTACTGCCGGGCTCAATACTGTAGTGACCACGGCGATAAACATACCCGCCATGCCAAACAGATTGCCTTTGCGCGATGACTCGGGCGATGACAAACCACGCAGCGCCATAATGAACAACACTGCCGCAACGAGGTAAGCAAATGAGGTTAGACTTTCATTAAATGTCGACATAATTATTTCTCCCCCACTTTATTTTTCTTTTTATACATGGCGAGCATGCGATGGGTGACGGTAAAGCCACCAAAAATATTGATCGCTGCCAATACGATGGCGCAAAAGCCGAGCACTTTGGACAAGCTCATAGCGTCTGGGCCAACCGCAATTAATGCACCGACAATAATCACACTCGAAATAGCATTGGTCACAGCCATGAGCGGCGTATGCAATGCGGGGGTTACACTCCAGACGACGTAGTAGCCGACAAAAATGGCCAATACGAAAATGGATAACTGCGAAACAAAATTGGCTTCCATAATTAACTCCCGATTAAGCGGCGCTGGCCGGTTTGAAATTAGGATGAACGATGGCACCATCGCGTGTGAGCACAGTCGCGGAAATAATTTCATCCTGCCAATTCACACTGAATTGTTTATCGGCATTCATCATCGGAGTTAAAAAATTCAACACATTTTTAGCGTAGAGGGCGCTCGCATCGGCAGACAAACGGCTGGGAATATTAAATAGACCAATAATTGTTACGCCGTTTATTTCAACTACGTCACCGGGCTTGGTGAGTGTGCAGTTACCACCTTGCTCAGCAGCGAGATCCACAATTACAGAGCCGGGGCGCATGCTGTGCACCATGTCATCATTAATTAATGTCGGTGCTTTGCGACCGGGAATTAATGCTGTGCAGATGGCGATATCTTGTTTCTTTAGTGTTTCGGCAACCAATTCGGCTTGGCGACGCTTGTAATCATCGCTCATTTCTTTGGCGTAACCACCGGCGGTTTCAGCGTTTTTAACTTCGTCGCTTTCCACCATCACAAATTTTCCGCCGAGACTTTCCACTTGTTCTTTGGATGCGGCGCGCACATCGGTCGCCGATACAATTGCGCCTAAACGTTTTGCTGTTGCTATAGCTTGTAATCCCGCAACCCCGGCGCCGAGCACCATTACGCGCGCGGGTGCAATAGTTCCAGCAGCCGTCATCATCATTGGCATTGCGCGGTCGTACACATTGACCGCTTCCAATACGGCGCGATAACCAGCGAGATTGGATTGCGAACTTAATACATCCATAGATTGCGCGCGGGTAATGCGCGGCACAAATTCGAGCGTCATGGTAGTGATGCCTGCTTCCGCATATTGAGTAATAGCTGCGGGATCGGCGTAGGGCGATAGCATTGCAATTACCAGAGCGCCGCGTTTGATGAGTGCAAGCTCATTCACATCACCTTCACCCGACAGGAGGGGGCGTTGGACTTTTAAAATGATATCCGCAGAGCCCAATAAACCCGCAAGATCATCGCTGAGTGTTGCACCTGCATCTTGATAGGCTTCATTGGTAATTCGGCTGGCGATGCCCGCATCTTTTTCGATGGCAACTTCAAAACCCAAGGCGATGAATTTTTTTACGGTATCGGGAGTTGCTGCAACGCGTCGTTCATGCGCGCGCCTTTCTTTTGAAATGACTATTTTCATTTTTTTGTCGCCCTCTGTAATAGTGGCAAATTTTTGGCGGTAGCTATTTTTTGCTAATAAAAAGCCGCATCAATGTTTTCATCAATGTGAATGGAGCTGCCGTAACTTGCTTTCTAGTGGATGTCAGCTTTTTGCTGGTTATTGTTGTGTATTTGCTCTTGTTCCCCCCCTTTGAAACGAGGCGCGTAGGGGGATTCGCGCTTTTTCAAATCCCCCCACCCCCCTTTTACAAAGGGGGAGCATAAGCAGTGCTCCGTTTTTAATCCCCCCTTTGAAACAGGGCGCGCAGCCAAGGGGGTTAGGGGGATTTGTTTAGGCCTTTAAACCACAGCACCAATTTTCCACGGGATAAATTCATTATCGCCGTAGCCAAGCAATTCGCTTTTCGTTGGCTTACCTGAAGCAACCGCCAGAATTTCTTCAAAAATTTCCTGACCGGATTCTTCAAGGCTGATTTCACCGTCGGACACTTTGCCGCAGTTCAAATCCATATCCTCTTGCATATGGTTATAGATTTTACTGTTGGTCGCCAATTTAATACTCGGCGCCGGTTTACAACCAAATGCTGAACCGCGACCGGTAGTGAAACATAAAATTTGTGCACCCGATGCAACTTGCCCAGTGGCAGATACCGGGTCGTAACCCGGGCTATCCATAAATACAAAACCTTTGGTGGTAATGTCTTCACCGTAGAGAAATACATCGGTCAAATTAGTCGAGCCGCTCTTCGCTTGTGCTCCGAGGGATTTTTCAATAATCGTGGTGAGTCCACCGGCTTTATTACCGGGTGATGGATTATTGTTTAATTCAAAATCGTTGCGTGCGGTGTAATCTTCCCACCAACTGATGCGATCCAATAATTTCTGCGCAACTTCGGGCGATTGCGCGCGGCGCGTCAGTAGATGTTCCGCACCATAAATTTCCGGCGTTTCCGACAAAATCACTGTGCCGCCGTGACGCACGAGAATATCACCCGCAATTCCGAGCGCGGGATTCGCGGTTACACCCGAGAGTGCATCGGAACCACCGCATTGCAAACCAATAATCAATTCACTTGCCGATACGGTTTCGCGCTGGCATTCATTTACCAACGGCAACATCGCGCGCAGAGTATCTATGCCTTTTTCAATCGCGAGGCGAGTGCCGCCCACATCTTGAATCGTATAGGCGGTAAAGGTTTTGGAATTCGAGAGGCCGCACTCTTCCATCACTCGCTGGATCTGCATAGTTTCGCAGCCGAGGCCAACCATCATCACGCCGCCAAAATTCGGGTGGCGCGCGTAACCATTAAACGTGCGACGCAAAGTTTCGTAGCCGTCGCCGTCGGAACGCATTCCGCAACCGCCGTCATGCGTCATGGCGACTACGCCATCGATATGCGGATATTTTTCCAATTCGCCGGAATAAGTGAAGTGCTGGGCAATCGCTTTAGCCACAGTCGCTGAGCAATTAACGGTAGTCAGTATGCCGACATAATTGCGCGTACCGACTTTGCCATTGATGCGCTTGTAGCCCTGAAAGGTCGCGCGCTGATCCACCGGGATAAAGTCGGTAGGTTTTGCTTCTTCGCCGAAGCCGTAGTCTTTTTCCAGAGCGCCCATTACGCAGTTGTGCACATGGACATGTTCGCCCGCCGGAATATCCTGGCTGGCAAAACCGATTGTTTGACCGTATTTAAGGATGGGTTCGCCTTGGGCTATGTTGCGCACGGCAACCTTGTGCATAGCGGGGATGTCACGCAGAAGGGTGACATCTTTTTCTGCAAACAGAACACCAGCGGGGAGTGATACCTTACAAATACCGACGTTATCACTGTCATGCAAAACAATAATGCTGCTCACGCTGATCTCTCTCTCGATTCGTTAACCGATGGATGGATTTATGCCGCCGCTGGAACAATCTCTACAAGTGTAGTCCCTTGCTGGACTTTGCTCGCTAATTCGCCGCCTTAAACTTCCTATTTACATAGTCTGTTTAGTGCGCCTTTTCTTTGCGTGAAAACTCGCTATGAAAAAAAAGGCGCCTTGCGGCGCCTCAAAATCGGCAATGGTATTCGGTCAATACCGGGATCTAATCTACCCCTGAAAAATCCTAGCGGCAACCGAGGCAAAGCCCCGAAAACCGGCGGTGTAATCGGTTTCATTTGATGGGTGTGACCGCGTTAGTGTGTTTCATGAAATCAGCTTGGCTCAAAAGTTACATTTGTTGCTATTTAGTGTTGTTTTTTAGGATAATTATTCTTTTCAATAAATTGTTTATTTTTTAAATTATTTTTATCGATAAGCAAGTGTAAACGTTTACAAATTAATGATTTAATAAATGTAAACGTTTACATGCTTGAAAGTGGGAAAAAAATACTCAAAATCGACTTTTTGTGGCATTTTTTTGGGGTGCATGTTGATTTTATTCAGCATGACATACAGAATGTTTTTCACTCTATATGAGGATGTTTATCTCTTTTTCGCTTGGCGGTTCGTGTTTAGGCGCCAGCTGCGAGGGGAAAGCACAAGCCTCGGATCGCTAATCAATAAAAAGTCACATCAGTGGCAGACACTACGAGAGCTAATAACGGTGACAGAATTATCCCTTTCCAAGCCAGGCCGCCGTGCCTTTGTAGCGACTACACTCGGCGGCATTGTGAGCTGCAGCGCGCTGGGTGCTTTGTCAGGCTGTACCAATTCCACCAAGACAACTTTAGCAACAGCACCGGCGACCACCACGTGGGCAATGGCAGAGCAAATTCGCCAACAGGTTAAGGCGCCCCAATTCCCTGACCGTACCTTTGATGTGCGCGACTTTGGCGCCAAGCCGGATGGGCAGCATGACAATTCCAAGGCCTTTGCGGCGGCAATCAGTGCCTGCCACAAGGCGGGTGGCGGGAAGGTGTTGGTCACTGAGGGGCGCTATCTGTGTGGCCCCATTCACCTTTTATCTAACGTAAATCTGCATATCACCAAAGACGCGACTATCGCCTTTGTTACTGATCCCCAAGCCTACTTGCCTGCGGTATTCACCCGCTGGGAAGGTATGGAGATCATGGGTTATTCGCCGCTGATATATGCCTTCGGCCAAACCAATATCGCCATTACCGGTGCAGGCGCCGTGGATGGCCAAGCCAACCGCACCACTTGGTGGCCCTGGAAAGGCAACAACTTCAGCAGTGTTGATTGGGGGATGCCTGGTGTACCGACCCAAACAGCAGCACGCAATAAACTGATGCAGGATATGGAAAACAATGTGCCGGTGGCTGAGCGCCTCTACGCCGACGGTTCCTATTTGCGCCCGGTATTTATCCAGCCTTACCAATGTACCAACGTATTAATAGAAGGCATCACTATCACCAACGCGCCTTTCTGGTTGATGAATCCGGTGCGCTGCGAAAACGTCACAATCGATGCCGTCACCTTTGCCAGCCTCGGCCCCAACTCCGATGGCTGCGATCCTGAGTCCTGCAAAAATGTGGTAATCAAGAATTGCTTTTTTGATACCGGCGACGATTGCATCGCGATTAAATCTGGCCGCAACGCCGATGGCCGCCGTTTAAATATTCCTTCGGAAAATATTCTGATCAGTAATTGCAAAATGCGCAGCGGGCACGGCGGCGTTGTGATTGGCAGCGAAATTTCTGGCGGTGTGCGCAATGTGTTTGTCGAAAATTGTGAGATGAGCAGCCCGGATCTTGATCGCGGTATTCGCATCAAAACCAATTCTGTACGCGGTGGTTTGATCGAAAATTTATTTGTGCGCGACGTGACCATCGGAGAGGTACACACGGCAATCGTAATCGATTTTGATTATGAAGAAGGCGATGCCGGAAAATTTACACCGACCGTGCGCAATATCGATATCCGCAATCTGACTTGCCAAAAAGCCAAGCAGGTTTTCCAGGTGCGTGGTTACAAACGCTCACCTATTCAAAATTTGCACCTGAGTAATTGTCACTTCAGAGATGTGGCCGAGATTGGCGTGTTGGAACAGCTGGACAATTTCGCCGCCACCGATGTAACTATCAAGGGTGTTGAGTTTAAGGTTTGATTAAGCGCCATTGCTTAAATCAAAAGAGAATTTTTGGCTTTATTGATACAGCGAATTGAAATATTAAATTTTTTTAATGGCGACTGACTCATGTGACCACCATGATAACCGCCATTAATCGACTAAGCTCAGAGCAGTCGATTACTACAGGTTACAAATTACAACGGATTTGCCGCTGCAGTTGCGCGAAAGGTCTGTGATGTTTGTGAAAAACGTGCTCGCCACCGCCGCGTCGTTATTGCGGTGAACAGCGCAAGCTCCGTTAGCTCAAATGTAATTAATCACAATAAAAGATGGGGAATAGCTATGAGAAAGTTCAAACTCAATCCACTCGTATTAGCCATGGCAGTCTGCACGCTGCCAATGGGTGCTTATGCGCAAGACAGTGGCGACAGTACTGTGGAAGAAGTAGTCGTTACCGGCAGCTTCCGTGACAGCTTGGCGAATGCGATGAATATCAAAAGAAACCAAAGCGGTTTTGTTGATGCGATTGTTGCATCCGATATTGCTGAGTTTCCGGATAACAACCTGGCTGAATCATTACAGCGCTTACCCGGTGTTGCAATTCAACGCTCCGGCGGCGAGGGGCGGGGTATAACAGTTCGCGGCTTGGGCCCAACTTTTACTACCGTGCGATTGAACGGCATGGAAACCATGTCGAGTACGGGTGGTACAGACTCTGTTGGTGGCAATAACCGTACACGTGGATTTGACTTCAATACTTTCTCCTCCGACTTATTTAGTTCTTTAACTGTACGCAAAACCAATTCCGCCGAAGTTCAAGAAGGATCTTTGGGTGCAACTGTAGACCTAAAAGCCGCGCAACCTTTCGACTACGATGGCTTTGTATTTACGGCATCAGGCTCGCTCGGTTACAACGATCTCTCTGAAAAGTCAGATCCAGGCGCCGCTTTTCTTATCAGTAATGTATTTGCAGATGGAAAGTTTGGTGCGCTGTTTTCATTGTCCTACTCTGAGCGTAGCGTTCAGGATGAAGGATCAAGCACTGTACGCTGGACTAATGTAGCGGGTCAGCGTTTCGGTAGATATCAAGGTGCGACCATCGACGCGACCCATCCTGCTAACACTGCATTCCGTCCAAGGATTCCACGCTACGATTCATATCAACATGAAATGGATCGCTTGGGTTCCAGTCTGTCTTTGCAATTTCGCCCAACAGATTCTACCGAAATTAGTGTTGATGGCCTCTGGGCAAAATTTGATGCAACTCGTCAAGAAATTTTTATGCAAGGTTCACTGAATCCAGGCGCTAACTCAACCAGTAATATCCTTGACTATGCTGTTCAAGGAAATACTTTGGTATATGCAGATATTGAAGGTGCGCGACTGCTATCAGAAAATCGTTTTGACGAAATGTCTACAGACTTTTCGCAAGGTACCATTACCCTGAAGCAGGATTTCTCAGAAAAATTCCGACTAAATGCGATGGTGGGATCAACCAAGTCGGACTACGATAATCCGATCCAAAATACCTTGTTGATGCAAGCAAACAATCAACGCTTTACCTATGACTATCGTGACTATGATAGTCCGCTACTGACTTTTGGTACTGCTGCTTACGATAAGGCATCATGGACAGCAACCGGCGTTCGTCAACGCCCGCAAACTACTGTTAACAAGAATGATGCAGGCACATTAACATTGGAATTTGATGTTAATGATGCGTTTACATTAAAAGCAGGTGTCGATTATAAAGACTTCACATTCGATACTGACCAATATGCATATACATCCGAGGGTGCTAACGGGGTAAATATACAATCAAATCCAGAGTTTATTGTTGAGTACAACTCAGGTTTAGGTGATGGAAAAGCATGGTTAATTCCGAACCGCAGCTTGATCATGGATTCCTATAATCTCTTTGATCTTGCATTAGTTCCGAACTACGGCAGTACCTACAACGTAGGAGAAGAAACTGTTGGAATGTTTGTACAAGTTGACTTCAGTTTTGACGTGGGTTCAATGCCAGTGCGCGGGGATATCGGTGTACGTCGCTTCGATACAGACCAAACTACAAGCGGTTGGGCAAACGGTAATGTAGAGGCTACACGGAGATACATTACCTCTGACCATAGTTACTCAGATACCTTGCCTGCTATTAACGTAACTGCCGAACCGATCGAAGATTTACTGTTGCGCGCAAGTTTCTCTGAAGGTATCTCAAGAGCAGGTCTTAGCCAAATTGTGCCGGCCGTTAGCGTCAGTGTGGCTGGCACCAATAGAACCATCACGGGCAGCAACCCTCTTCTTGAACCAACAAAAACCAAAAACTACGATCTTGGTGTTGAGTGGTACTTCTCAGAAGAAGCCTTGATTGGTCTTACCGTATTTAGAAAAGACTTCGATAGCTACGTACAAACACTTAGATCGACCGTGAATTATGCCGATACTGGACTTCCAGCAATTGCAGCAACTAATGCATGCCTCTCAGCAGGATCGCCTGAGGGCTGTGGGCCAAATGTTGAGTGGAACTTCACTGCTCCTGCGAATGGACCAGGCGGAGAGCTTGATGGCTATGAAATTAGCTATCAACAACCCTTTACATCATTACCCGGCATATTAAATCGATTTGGTGTCATTGCCTCCTACACTGCAGTTGAATCAGATTTGGATTACTTAAATCAGGACGGCGTAGTTCAAAGAACTAAGCCACTGGTAAACCTCTCTGATACCACATCAAGCCTTACACTCTATTACGAGGATGATGTATTCAGCGGTCGTGTTTCTGTTGCTTCTCGCAGTGGTTATTTAACTCAAGCTATCGGACGTGATAACAATGAGGAGGAGGGCACAAATGAAACTACGAATGTGGATGCCTCTTTTGGTTATCAATTTAACGATAATTTGAAACTCACCTTCGAGGCATTGAACTTAACTGACGAAGTAGACGATCAGTGGGTGGGCACAGAAAGCGAGCAGCGCCTTTCTTACTACCACTCAACTGGCCGTCAATACTACCTCGGCGTTCAGTACAAATATTGATAAATACTCGATCGTCATTGCGTAGAAAGTGAGTAAAACAAAAAGGGATGCCAGCTTGCTGGCATCCCTATTTGATTATTAGTGTATGAATTTCTCAAGCGACAAAGAGGTGATAAGCGTGAGTCTATTGTTTAACAGTAAAGTAATTTATGGCGGTATTTTTCTGGCCGCGCTAAGCGGGTGCTCACCAGAAAAAACCAGTGAACAAACAACCACAGCTACAACGCCTGTCGCGCAACCTGCCCCGGTTAATCACCAACTGGCGACGGCAGAAATTTCCAATGCAAATGATTTTGCGTTGCAGCAAGAAGCGATTTATTTCCCGTTTTATGATTTAGGCATATCGGCTGACGATGCTGCGGTTAACCATCTCAATGTGCTGGCAGGCGATGTCGCGCAAGCCTCGCAAACTGTTGATACCGATGGCGACGGCACACTCGATGGCCTGTTATTAGCGGCCGATTTTAATCCTGCCGAAATCAAATCCTTCACTATCACCAGCGATCCCGCTATCGCCAAACCCGCGCTGAAAAAACAAACCCAGGCGGAAATTTCTATTAAAGAAGGCGGCGAGTGGAACGGCAAAGTATACGAAGGCGGTACTTTTAAAAATGTGCAAAGCGTAAACCCGCCACCACAATACACTGATCACTCCTATTGGATTCGCTACGAAGGCCCCGGCATAGAGTCGGATAAAGTGGCCTATCGTGTGTATCTGGATTGGCGCAACGGGTTTGATATTTTTGGCAAAAAAGTAAATGACATGGTGTTACAAAATGTCGGATTGGATGGCTACGACTCTTATCACCTGAACGCCGATTGGGGTGTAGATGTTTTGAAAGTCGGCAAATCACTTGGTATGGGTGGTTTTGGTTTTTGGAACGGTAAAAGTGTTGAGCTGGTATCGCAAACCGATGGCCGCTCGGCCACCATCACCAACAATGGCGATATTTATTCCGGGTTTAAAATTAATTACAACGGCTGGCAAATCAACAATCAAAAAATTGATTTGGACGCGCATTTTTCCATGACTGCAGGCAGCCGTTTGGTCAAGGTTAAACTCAACGCTAGCGAGCCGTTGCCAAATCTTGCAATTGGTTTGGTAAAACATAAGGGCACGACTTTATTTGAAGGCAACCAAAATGTGAGCGGCTATGCTTGGACTTATGTGGCGAGTTGGGGCAAACAAAGTTTAAGTGGTGAGAATGATCATTTAGGTATGGCGGTTATTTTCCGTCGCGACGATCGCGCCGAACAAACCAGCGATGAAAACTCTTACGTTTCAGTGATGAAAGATAAAGGCGGCGACCTGGAATATTATTTCCTCGCGGCTTGGGAACATGAATTGGACGGTGTTAAAACCGAAGCTGATTTTAAAGCCTATCTTGATCGCGAAGTCCTGCGGTTAACCAAAACAACCCGTGTGCGTTTTGAATCAACACTCAGTGCCGATGTAAAAAAAGCACCGCTTAACGCCGAGGTCGCCTTGCAGTGGAGCAAAGCACTGGCCGATTCAGAGTTGGAGCGTAAAACTCTCAAGTATCACTACCAAGGTTGGGACGAGCATCGTCGCCGCCCCTCCAAATTTGAATACGATATTGTCGGCATGCAAATTATGGCGCTGCAAAAATTAAATGAGGTTAGCCCTGATCAGCGCTATGTGGCTGCCGCTGAAACAGTGACGGGGAGTTTTGTTGCAGACGATGGCAAAATTCACACCTTCGAGCCTGATTTATTCAGTATCGACTTAACCAAACCAGGTGATGTATTAATTTTGTTGGAGCAGCGCACTGGTGCTGAAAAATATCGCAAAGCAGTCGATCTTTTGCGTGAAAATTTAAAGCGTCACCCGCGCACTAGCGGCGGGGCTTTCTGGCATCGCGTCACCTACCCCAATCAATTGTGGCTGGACGGTGTTTATATGGGCATGCCATTCCTCGCACAATATGCCGCCACTTATGAAACCGGCGCACAGCAACATGAAAGTTTTAAAGAGGCGGTACATGAATTTGTGGTAGCGCGCGAACAATTACGCAACCCCGAAACCGGTTTGTATTACCACGCCTGGGATGAATCCAAAAAAGCCGATTGGGCCGATAAAACAACCGGTCAAGCGTCGCAATATTGGCTGCGTGGTTTAGGCTGGTATGCGATGGCATTAGTTGATGTATTGGATTATTTGCCTGAATCTGAAACTGAATTGCGCAAAACCCTGATTGATATCACTCAGGAATTAGCGGTCGACATTTTGCGTTATCAGGATGCTGAGACAGGAACCTGGTGGCAAATCATGGATAAACCCGGCGAAATTGCTAACTATCGCGAATCCAGCGGCAGCGCCATGTTTACTTACTTTTTGGCCAAGGCAGTTAACAATGGTTATTTACCCGAATCCTATCGCGAGGCGACGATTAAATCCTATCAGGGTTTAATTAACGAATTTGTCACGCTGCACAAAGACGGCAAGATCAGTATGAATGATCAATGTCTGGTGGCTGGTTTGGGTTTCGGTCGCGACGGCAGTTACGATTACTACATGACTGAACGTATTTTTTCCAACGACGCCAAGGGCAATGTCCCGTTTATTGTTGCTGGTATCGAAGTGTATAAACTTCTTAAAAAATAGACTCTCTAACAATAATAACTCGCCGGCCAGTATTCAATTTTCACTGGCTGGCGAGAGCAGTAACATTTAATTATTAACGAACTTAGTTACCAACAAATTTAGTTACCAACCAACTTGATTCTCAACTAACTCAGTTATCTACAAACAGTGTCATTTGTAACAATGGCCTAGCTGAAAGACAAAAGGTTTATTATGAAAGTCCTTGAAGAGCGTTTTGCAGTCCATCTCGACGACTACAAACATTACGATACCGAAAAATTGCGTAAACATTTTTTAGTAGAAACTATTTTCACTGCCGACCAAGTGGAATTTACCTACACCCATTACGAGCGCTTGATGGTGGGCGGCGTTATGCCGGTAAATAAACCGGTGCAGTTGGAAACCTACGACCAACTCAAAATGGAATACTTTTTGGATCGTCGCGAGTTAGGTGCAATTAACATTGGCGGCAGCGGTAAAGTGTCGGTCGATGGCGAAGTCTATGATATCGGCACTAAAGAGGCGATCTATATTGGTCGCGGTGCAAAAGAAGTGATTTTCAGCAGCGATGATGCAGCAAATCCAGCGAAGTTTTACTTGAACTCCACTCCGGCGCACACGAGCCACCCAACCAAAAAAGTGAATAAAGAAAACAGCAAAGTGTTGCATATGGGTGCGGGCGATACCTGTAATGAGCGCGATATTTATCAGTTGATGATCAGCACTGTGCTCGACACCTGCCAATTGCAAATGGGTATGACCGAATTAAAACCCGGCAGCATTTGGAACACTATGCCCATGCATACGCACAGCCGCCGAATGGAAGCCTATTTTTATTTCAACATTCCGGATACTCACGCCGTGTGCCATTTTATGGGCCCAGCACAAGAGACGCGCCATATTTGGGTGGGCAATGAGCAAGCCGTAGTTTCACCACCTTGGTCAATGCACTCGGGTGTAGGCACCGCCAACTACACGTTTATCTGGGGCATGGCCGGCGAGAATATGG
>CAZCJR010000038.1:27824-40755 GCA_964499225.1 uncultured Cellvibrionaceae bacterium
AAGCCAAGCGAATTGAAATAAATCATCAAAATACGTTTATATCGCCCGTAGGGGCGCCGCTTGCTGCGCCCTGTTTGAAAATTGCGCCCTGCTCGACAACTGGGCGCCAAAACATTGGGCGCGGCAAGCAGCGCCCCTACGCGGATTATTTTCGGACATGACGGCGTAAAAGGTAAAAACATGAATCACCCACTATTTGATTTAACCGGAAAAGTTGCACTGGTCACCGGCGCAACTCACGGCTTGGGCATGGCGATGGCCAGCGGCCTTGCCAGCGCGGGCGCTACCCTGATCATCAACGGTAACTCCTCGCAAGAAAAAATCGACAACGCGGTAATTGAATATCGCGCAAAAGGTTTTAACGCCTTTGGTTACAAATTTAATGTGACCGAGGAAGACCAAGTGATTGCCGCTGTCGATCAAATTGAAAAAGACCACGGCCCAATTGATATTTTGGTAAACAATGCAGGCATTATTAAACGCACGCCCTTATTAGAAATGACCCTGGAAGATTTTGAAGAGGTCATCAAAATCGATTTGACCGGTGTATTCACCATGACGCGCCCCATCGCACGCAAAATGGTTGAGCGTCGCCAAGGTAAAATTATTAACATCTGCTCAATGATGAGCGAATTAGGCCGCAACTCTGTCGGTGCTTACGCCGCCGCAAAAGGCGGCTTGAAGATGCTCACCAAAAACATGGCCACTGAATGGGCGAAATACAATGTACAAGTCAACGGCATTGGTCCCGGCTATTTCGCCACCAGCCAAACCGAAGCTATCCGAATTGACGGCCATCCTTTCAACGACTTTATTATCAACCGTACCCCCGCCGGAAAATGGGGCGACCCGGACGACCTGCAAGGCGCCACCATTTTCCTCGCCTCCAAAGCGAGTGATTTTGTGACCGGGCAAATCGTATATGTCGACGGCGGAATATTGGCAACGATTGGTAAGCCGAGTAATGAGGCTTAAATAACCAACATTCTCTTATAGTCTTTAAAAACCCAGCCTGGCGCTGGGTTTTTTATTGCCTCTTTTTTGGTTGCCGGGGTGATGACTGATCTTTTTACCCCTCTGTTATACTCCGGCGATCACACTACCTACCCCGCTAGAGGAACCAATATGCAGATCGGTGAAACACTGAAAGCACAAATTGTACAGTGGTTGAAAACCAATAACTGGGAATATGCCGAATGGATTTATGTGCTTATAGTCGCCGGAATTTTTTTGGTGACGGCGCTGGTGCTGCATTTTTTATTGCACTCGGTGATCTTGCGTTGGTTCAAACGCAGTGCCCATAAATCGCAAATTCCATGGAGCTTGGCGCTTTATAAGCACCGGTTGCTCAGCCGTATTGCATTGGTGTTTCAGGGTTTTGTGTTGCTTGTGCAGACGCGCGTTTGGCTGCCTAAAGAGGCGGAGATTACTAATTTTATTAGCGTACTTGCGTATTTGTGGATTTTCTTTTACGCGCTTCTCTCGCTCTTTGCATTGCTGAATTTTTTAGAAGATATTTTCAAACCCGCCAGCCATAAACGCAATCTTCCGCTCCGTGGAATTTTTCAAAGTATCAAACTTATCGCGGCATTGATTACCATTATTTTTGTGGTGTCGGTGCTTATCGGAAAATCACCCATTATTTTATTTAGTGGATTGGGGGCGATGACGGCGGTGCTGTTGTTGGTGTTTAAGGATGCGATTCTCGGTTTTGTTGCCGGTATCCAGCTGTCGGCAAATGAAATGCTTTCCGTGGGTGATTGGTTGGAGATGCCCAAGTTCGGCGCCGATGGCGAGGTGATTGATATCAGCCTGACGATTGTGAAGGTGCGTAATTGGGATAACACTATCACCACGGTTCCGGCCTATGCACTGATTGCTGATTCATTCAAGAACTGGCGCGGCATGAGTGAATCGGGTGGGCGACGGATTAAGCGTGCTGTTTATATTGATGCAACCAGTGTGGCTTTTTTGCAACCTGAGGATATTAAACGTTTGCGTCGCGCTGCTTTGCTAAGCGGTTACATCGAAGAAAAAATTGCTGAGATTGAACAGGAAAATCAAGCGGCCGGATTAGATTTAAGCTCGCCGGTAAATGGGCGCCGCCTGACTAATCTTGGTACTTTTCGCGCGTATTTACGGATGTATTTGAAACAACACAAATCTATTCACCCCGGCATGACGCAAATTGTTCGCCAGCTCGCATCGGAAGCCAAGGGTATTCCACTAGAGATTTATGCATTTTCAAACGACACTGGTTGGGTCAATTACGAGGCGATTCAAGCGGATATTTTCGATCATATTTTTGCAATCCTGCCGGAATTTGGTTTGCGGGTTTATCAAGCGCCCTCTGGCTATGATATGCAGAATATTGGTGTGCGCACTGACATCTAAATTTGTATTTGCGGATAGCTAACATGATACTTGCACGTCCGCTGCAACATTTATCTGATTTACTCGGCGCAAATTTTGCGATGTTAGGTGTAGCAGTTAAATGATTGCGCGTGACGAAAATTGTTATCTGAATTCAATAGATGATTAGATTTGCTATAAAAATAATATAACCATCACTAACCAAATTCTTTACGCAATTTTTATTGCACATCATTCCATTAAGTTGACCCACTACTGTTTTTAATTCTTCTTGAGCGCAGATAATCCGCCGCGCAAGTACCCTGTGTACTCATCCCCCAACGGACACCGGCAGGTCCGATTCATTTCGTTTATTTTTTACGAGGGAATAATGAAAATTTCAAAAATAATCATTCGGCAAAGTGCGGCTATTACAGCGCTGGGATTGCTGGCACTGCAGTCTGCATCAAGTTACGCCGCTCGCTGTGAATATATTATTCAGAACGAGTGGAATAACGGTTTTGTTGCCGCAGTCCGCATTACCAATGATACAAGCACGGTCATTAACAGTTGGTCAGTTAATTGGAACTACACCAATGGCACTCGCCACACCGGTAGCTGGAACGCTACCCTCTCTGGTAACAATCCTTACACTGCCACCGGTGTAGGCTGGAACAACCGGATTAATCCGGGGCAGTCAGTGGAGTTTGGTGTGCAGGGTATTAAGGGGGTGGTTAATAGCCCCGCGCAAAAACCAGCGGTGACCGGTGCGGTCTGCAACGCAGTGGTATCAAGTAGCAGTATTACTAGTCCGTCCAGTAGTTCTGTTCGCTCAAGCAGCGCGTCTTCATTGGTGCAACCTTCAAGTGTGGCGAGCAGCCTGTTGTCTTCAAGTGTTGCGAGCAGTCTATTGCGTTCCAGTGTGCTGTCTTCCAGCGCATCTTTGTCTTCGAGCCGATCCAGTGTCTCGATACTGTCGAGCTCCTCAATACTGTCCAGTAGCAGCTCCAGTTCGCGCTTGAGTAGCTCTTCAAGTTCAAGAAGCTCGGTTCCAACAGACCAGCCCTATGACAATCCATTTATAGGCGCCAATTGGTATGTGGATCCGATTTGGTCTGAGAAAGCAAAAGGCGAAGTTGGCGGTGACAAAATCGCGCGCTTCAATACTGCAGTGTGGATGGACCGTATCGGGGCCATTGATCCAGCAGAAGGTTTCGGTTTGCGTGATCACTTGGACGCAGCATTGGAGCAAGGTGCCAATTTGATTCAAGTCGTGGTTTATGACTTGCCTAACCGCGATTGTCATGCCCTTGCATCCAATGGTGAGCTAGCACAGGGGCCAAATGGCACGCTGCGTTATCGCACCGAATATGTTGATGCCTTGGCTGCTATTTTTTCCGATAGCAAATACCGCAGCCTGCGTATTATTGCGATTATCGAGCCGGACTCCCTGCCGAATCTTGTAACTAACCTGAGTGATCCGGAATGCCAGTTGGCGACCGATCCGGTTCACGGTTATGTGGCAAATACCCAGTACACCCTCAACAAGTTTTCTCCGATCCCTAACGTCTATAGCTATGTCGATATCGGCCATTCCGGCTGGTTGGGTTGGGATGATAATTTCAGCAAAGCAGTGACCTTGCTGGGCAATGCCATTAAAGGAACAACTGACGGTGTAGGGTCTATCGCTGGTTTCGTTTCCAATACTTCTGGTTACACGCCCACCTACGAACCCTTCCTCGATTCATTGGCAAGCAGTGCATTCCCGGGTAGCGGTGGTGGTACACAAGTTCGTCAGGCCAAATTCTATGAATGGAATCCGCAATTTAGCGAAGTCTCTTTCGTGCAGGCATGGCGTACCAAAATGATCGCAGCCGGTTTCCCGGCGAGCATTGGTATGTTGATTGATACATCGCGCAATGGCTGGGGTGGTGCAAACCGTCCAACCGCGCAATCGACCAGCACAGTGCTCGATACTTTTGTGGATCAATCGCGTGTAGATCGCCGTATCCATCGCGGCAACTGGTGTAACCAACCGGGCGGGATTGGCGAGCGTCCACAGGCGACTCCTGCACCGGGTATTGATGCCTATGTGTGGGTAAAACCGCCGGGCGAGTCAGACGGTGCATCGTCTCTTGAATTGTCATTTGATCCGCTGGATCCGGCTAAAGGTTTTGACCGCATGTGCGATCCGACCTATACCGCTGCAGAGACCAACCTGGGCACAGGCGCCTTGGCCAATGCACCGGTTGCTGGGCGCTGGTTTCCGGAAGCCTTCGAACTGCTGGTAAAAAATGCTTACCCTGCGCTTGAAGACGTACCGGCTTCCAGTTCCGCATCTTCCAGTTCTGTGCGCAGCTCAAGCAGCCTTGCCGTTAGTTCGATTGTGTCGAGTTCTGTGGCATCAAGCTCGTTGATGTCGAGCTCCGTGACTAGTTCATCGGCGCGCAGCTCAAGCTCCTCTCCCATCTTTAGCAGTATGGCCAGCCAGAGTTCGTCAAGTGCAGCGAATCAGGCACCCGTCGCAAACCTGACGGTAACGGCAGTTGGCCCTACCATTCGGGTTAACGGGCGCACCTCGACCGATGCCGACGGTGATCAATTGACTTATTTGATCAATTTTGGCGATGGTAAAACTATCCAGTATCCCGAAGCCTGGCACACCTATCTGGCAACGGGCAGCTACACAGTGACGCTGACTGTCTCTGATGGAACTACGTCTACCACCACTAGCGAAGTCATCACGGCGCAGGCAGTGACAGGAAACCGTGCACCCATCGCAAAGTTGAACGCAACGCGCAGCAACCTGAATATCATCGCCTACGGTTCAACCTCGTTTGACGAGGACTACGATTCGCTGACCTATTTATGGGATTTCACTACCGAGGAATTCCCCGGCAATAGCACGCACATCTATACCGACTGCGCATCACCCACGTCAGTAGCCGTGCCGCGCTTGATCACCTTGACCGTGTTTGACGGCGAATTGGCCGATACCCAGCAGGTGAGCTTTAACCAACCTTGTGGGTTGTTTGAAGAAAAGATTACGGTTGCCGAATTTAGCTGGCGTGTTGTGGGCAACACCCTCTATGTCGACGGTCGCGATTCGACCGATCCCGTTTTCCTCATGTGGGATTTTGGCGATGGCGGCAGCGCGTCGGGTCTTGTTAGCTCACATACGTTCACTGAACCTGGTGTCTATCCGGTCAAGCTAACGGCCTATGGTGCCTATATGGATGGCACTAAAACCGTAGAGATATCGGTGGGGCAAATTTCAAGCAGCGTTGCGTCCAGCTCCGTGAGATCTTCGTCATCGTCATCGTCATCGTCATCGTCATCGGTGCAGAGCAGTGTTGCGTCGTCGTTAGCGTCATCAAGCCTTGCTAGCTCCTCGTCCAGCAGTTCTTTATCTGATGTCGCACGCACCGATTGCCCGGCGGCTCCACCGGCTACCCAATTTGGTTCCTGGGCGCCGTACAACACCAACGATGAAAGTCACAAGGTGGTGAAAAACTTCCGCGAATTGATGGTGAAAATGCCTGTGTTTAACAACGGCGTAATTCCGTTGCCTTACAACTTGCATCAACCAGCGCAAGCGGCGGTTAACCCACAGGCGAAATACCCGCTGGTGATTTATTTGCACGGTGGCGGTGAGCGCGGCAGCAATGAAGAACATTTAACCTCACGCCACGCATTGCCTTTCTTTGCCTCAAGCAACTCATTGTTGACTCCGCAAAACCAGGCAAATAAACCGGCGTACATAGTTGCACCACAGTGCAATTGTGATTTCTCCAGCAATGAATGGTCTTCTGGTGGCGGTGCCCCTTTCTCTGTTAGCGGCAGCCCATCGCGCTACGGTAAAGCACTGACCGATTTGATCGAACATTTGGCTACGACTTATCAAATTGATCGCGACCGCATTTACGTCACCGGTATTTCTATGGGTGGTGGCGGTTCATGGGAACTGGCAGCGCGTCGTCCGGATTTAATTGCCGCCGCTGTACCTATGTCGGGTCACCCGGTCAACACCAGCCATGCGCAAGCAATTGCCAACTCCAAAGTGGTCATTTGGCCGCAGCAGGGTAATGGCGATGAAAACAATTCCCTTAACGACACCAAAAACACGGTGAACGCCATTGCCCAAGCCAACGGCTGCGCCTACATGAATGAATTCCCGCGTGGCACCACGCTGGAACTTGATCCGGGTGATCCGCCAAACGGTAACGATTTGCAGCACACGGTATGGATGCGCGCTTACATGAATCCGCAATTGTGGGATTACATTTTCTCCATTAAACGCGCGCATGTTGGTGTAATCACCAGCTCAAGCTCCAGCCTTCGCTCATCCAGTTCATCGCAATTGAGCAGTGTGTTGAGCAGCAGCAGATCCTCGGTGGTTTCATCGTTGCGTTCATCGAGCGTGTCGTCTCTGGTGTCGTCGTCGAGAGTATCGTCGGCGGTTTCGTCTTCAGTCATTTCGTCGTCATTGATGTCTTCATCGAGAAGCTCATCATCAAGCTCAAGTGACCGCAATCTTTATACCGCGCGCAAAGCGCAGGTTGCGCCGGTAATTGACGGCACTGTCGATGCAGTGTGGGCTAACGCAAACTGGGCCCCAATTGATGTGTTCTGGTTGGGCACCCAATCCAATCCAAGTGCGCAAGATTATTCCGGCCGCTACAAAGCACTCTGGGATGAAAACTATTTGTATCTGTTGTTTGATATCACCGACGACCGCATCTTTGATGGCACCCGCAACGCATTGGAACGCTACTGGGAAGATGACACTGTCGAACTCTTCATCGACGAAAATAAAAACGGTGGGCAACATGAATACAACACCTCAGCCTGGGCCTATCACGTCAGCACCTATGGCGATGTGGTGGATTACACCACGTCGGGACCAAAGTTGTTGAATGACCACATCGACGTGCGCTTGGTAAGCATGGGTGATAAACATCTGTGGGAAATGCGTGTGCGTATCTACGGGGAGAACTACTCTGACTCCCAATCGAATACGCCACTTACCTTGACTGCCGGTAAACTGATGGGCTTCTCCGCCAGCTATATCGACAACGACGGCAGCCAGCAACGCGAAAGCATGATGGGCTCAGTCGATACCCAAGGGCATAAAAACAATCAGGGCTATCAGAATGCAAATGCGTTTGGTTCGATGAGACTGGTTGAATAATTTCTTCTGATTCACCGCAAATAAAAAAAACCGCCCGATTTTGGGCGGTTTTTTTATCTACGTATTTCTAATTTAGCGCATCGCGTAACCTGGATCTTCACGGCGCAAGCCGCGCCAATATTCCAGTGCAATGACCAATGCAACAACAAGACATGCGGCGTAAATGGCCATCACGTAAGTATATGGCGCTACATTATTCCACGGCCGCGCGATTCCCAGGTAACAGGCATACAACCAGGACACTGCTGACACCACGGCAGTTACTACAACAAATAACTGCTCACTAACTTGATGCCCGATAAACCCCCTGGGCGACATCAGGCGTGGGAAACTGTAAAAGTGCAGGAATAAACCGTTGATGGTGAGGATACTGACCACGGTGAACTTGGCCCACAGCTTCTGATTCATCAGGTAGGCCGGATTATCAAGATAGCCGTGTACCACCAACCCCAAACCGGTCACCCACAACACCACCAGTGCGACAAATACGATACCGGCACTTTTTTGCAGGTCGTCGATCATTTCTTTGCCCATAGGGCGACCGCGCAATTTCGACAGGGCGAGATCTTGAATTAATAGGATGCCCACGGCGATGCAGGCAGCGATGAGATGAGCGTATACCAGAAGTGTTTTCATAGATCAGGTTCCTTTATTCTTATAAGGATTGTTTTTTTAAATGCAGTGGTGTTTGCCGGGAGCATGATTCCAAACGGGTTATTGTTTTGCATTACCGATTTGCCCGCGCCGACACAATTGTGGCGGGACGATTTATTATTCAATGAAAAAACACCTGATCTCTTGATGTAAAACAAATAACTGTGGTGCGGCCGCGAATTTATTGCGGCTCCCACGCAAGCGGGCGGAACTATTTTTATCTATAGAAATAACCGGTGGCCACTGGGCCTGCATCCCTTGAAGTTAGCCGCGTCAACCCCCACATCCGCGCCTACACTATGTTAGGCAATCAGGAACTGATCGGGTTATGAGCGAACTTTTTATCCTGCAAAACCAAGACAAACTCTTTCTCGGCCGCCAAAACAACTGGCTGGACGGGCGCGATCTGGCGGCGCTGTACAAAACCGCGCACAAAGATGAAGCTATTAATCAGATGGTTGAGGCCAGCGCTAAAGACTACCGGCAGCGCATCAAGATGCTCAGCTGCAGCGCCAACGAAAAAGGCCTGCCGTTGATCGACCCGGAATTAATGCCGGAGCCATTGCCCAAAGCAGGTAAGGATTTGTTTGAAACCCTGGAGCAGAAGCCGGCACCCGGCGCGCCGGATGAATCAGCGGCGCCAGCGCCAGAAGCTGACTTTACCTAAACGTTGTTCGGCTATTGTTTTCCTATTTTCGTCGCCCGGTTCACGATGTGAAGTTTAATTACGCCTTTGCGGCCTACCTGACTGCTCTTGTAGCTAAAGGAATCTGAAGTGTCTTTACCCCAGGGTTCATCCCAACCTCTAGCGCCTGAGCTGCTCGCCACCTTCGCCGATCCGGCCAACAATGCCAGCCTGCGCGGCATATTGCGCGGCTTGGAAAAAGAGAGCCTGCGCGTAACCCCGGAGGGCACACTGGCGCAGACTGATCACCCGCATTCACTTGGCTCGGCACTTACGCACCCGCACATCACCACCGACTACAGCGAAGCATTGCTGGAATTTATTACTGAGCCATTTGCCGATGTAGAGCAACTGGTCGCACAGCTGGATAATATCCATCGCTTTACCTACCAACAACTCGCCAGCAACCGCGAGCGCCTATGGCCCGCGAGCATGCCCTGCATTCTCGGCAGCGATGCGGAGATTCCGGTCGCGCGCTACGGCACATCCAATAGCGGCACGATGAAAACCGTGTATCGCGTCGGGTTGGGTCATCGCTATGGTCGCTCCATGCAAACCATTGCGGGCATTCATTACAATTTCAGTCTGCCCGATGATTTTTGGCGCGTGTTGCAAACACAAAGTGGCAATCAGCAATCGCTGCAGGATTTTAAAACCGGGCGCTATTTTGGCTTGATCCGCAATTTCCGCCGCAACTTTTGGCTGCTGATTTATTTGTTCGGTGCATCGCCTGCGGTTTGCGCGTGCTTCGTAAAAAATCGCGCACACAAACTGCAGCCATTTCCCGCCGCCGAACAAACCATGTATCTACCCTATGCGACATCGCTGCGCATGGGCGACTTGGGTTACCAAAGCGATGCACAAAAAACGTTGGTAGTGAATTACAACAACCTCGGCGATTATTTAAAAACCCTGTGCGGTGCGATCACCCAGAGCCATCCGACCTACGAGCAAATCGGCGTAAAAAATAGCGCCGGAAATTATCAACAACTCAATAGCAGTTTGCTGCAAATCGAAAATGAATTTTATTCCAGCATCCGCCCCAAGCGCACCACCGAGCGCGGCGAAACTGCACTGCAAGCGCTGCGGTTGCGCGGCGTGGAATATGTTGAAGTGCGTTGCGTGGATTTAAATCCCTACGAGCCGCTCGGTATTACCGTCGAGCAAATGCAGGTGATGGATGCGTTTTTACTCTACTGCTTATTGAGCGGAAGCCCGGAAACGGATGAGCGCGAGTTCCATCAAGGCCAGGAAAACCAAAAACGCATCGTAAACACCGGGCGCGATCCAGCGCTGGAATTATTGCGCGGTGATAAAAGTGTATCCATGTGCAGTTGGGCGCAGGAAATCTTACAAGGTAGTGATGCCTGCGCTGCGCTGCTCGATCAAGCCAAAGGCGGCAATGCTTATCGCCGGGCGCTCGCACTGCAATTGGCAAAACTGGAGGATCCTGACTTGACACCCTCGGCCCGCGTCTTGCGCGATATGACCAGCGCCCAGCACAGTTTTTATGCGCATACGTTGGCATTGGCGGAACAGCATCGCGCGTATTTCGCAACACGGCCGCTGGCTGAAGAAGATAATACGGAATTTGCGCAGATGAGCGAGCAATCGCTACAGGCACAAACGGAACTTGAAGCGCAGCAACAAATCACCTTCGACCAACATCTGCAGAATTATTATGCCCAGTATCGCGGTTGCAGTTGTGAAGGTTGACGCGTAACGAGATGAAGAAAGGCTGCAAGTAAATCAAAAATAAATCAGTCGCCGCTGCCGGGCGGCTGATGTAGACATCTACTTTTGCACAATAAAATTATTAAAGAATAAGTCCGTCGCGGGGCCTTTGACCGGTTTGACATCCTCTGCTGAGGGCAATTTTATGCCTTGCTCTGCATCAGCCTTATCGTCTATTTGTTCTTCATCCGATTTCCCTTTGCCTGATTTTTTTTCCGCTTTGGGCTTATGCTCAGGCGCATCTATAGGGTGACCAGCCACTTTTAACAGCGCTTTATTGATTTCTGCGAGCGCATACACCCGTAAATACTCCTTGCCTTCAGCACTGCTCACCACCTCTTCGGTTTGTGCACTCAGGATGCTGACTAGACGATCGCGGATCAGCGGTAGGTGATGCATGACTTCAGTTGCATCGATGGCATTTTCGGCGCGCAGCGACAGCTCCACGCGAATAAAACGCGCTTTACCCGGCCCACCGTAATTCACCACTAACGGAGGCTCAAGCGGAATGTAATTGACGCCCTCCGCCATTTTGGCACCGCCACCCGCGGCCAGTGTGGGCATCGCTAATAGCAGACCCGCTAGTGCAACCCCGTATTTAATGACAACTTTCATACTCGCTCCACGCACATGAACTTGCGCAACATTTTGCGCTCCAACTGACGCGATAATCGCACTTGCTCCAAAGCATAGACTATTCCGCCGGCTCTGGGCTGCGCTTTTTGCCCCTGCGCCATGTGAGCAGCAAATCAGGAAATGCTGGCCGTGATGCGCATTTATTGCTTACCATAAGCCCATCGAACAATAAATTTCACACCACCTCTACATAACTAAAAACAGTCGCCACTTTTAAGGATTTACTATGATCCCCAGCGTTCGCAAGACCAATTTCCTGATTTTCATCATCTGTACCTTGATGATACTGGCCGGTGCTTACATGGAGCACGTGATGAAAATGATTCCCTGCTCACTCTGCATCACCCAGCGTGGTTTTATCGTATTGACGGGTTTAATCGCCCTTGTTGCAGCCACACACAATCCCGCACTTACTGGCCGCCGCATCTACGCAGTGCTAGGCATTGTCAGCCCCGTTCTCGGTGCCTGTTTTGCCGGTCGCCAGCTGTGGTTGCAAAGCTTGCCCGCTGATCAGGTGCCTGCCTGCGGCCCTGGTCTCTCTTATATGTTCGAAGCCTTTCCCTTTATGGATGCGTTAAAACTCCTGCTACAGGGCGATGGCAACTGCGCCCATGTCGATAAAATATTCGGGCTTAGCCTCGCTGCCTGGACATTTATGGCCTTTACCAGTCTGGCGGTCGTGAATTTCTACCAACTCATTCGCAAGCACGACAAACTAGCCTAGGTGTCTTGCCCTCGCGGAGCAGATGGCCTATTGTGGCAAACTCAAACCTAACAGCAGTTTGCGTAAAACTTTCTGAAGCCAGCGTGCGGCCTCATTAATAGCAAACTGCCTCCGAACAACGCATAGGATTACCTGATGTTAGAGAATTGCAAAACGGCCAAAGAGCGCTGGGGCGGCGTGAGTGACATTATTGATCGCTGGCTGGAAGAGCGCCAGGCAATGCTGGTGCAGTATTGTGCATTGAGCGGCCTGGATCAAAACTTGAGTGACTTGCAACGCGGCGAGAAATTGCGCAGCTTTTGCCAGATTCTGGTGGATTACGTCTCAGCGGGTCACTTTGAGGTTTACGATCAGTTGATCAAAGAGGGCCGCGAATTCGATGATGCTGAAGCCCTGCAGGAAGCCAGTAAGCTGTACGATACCATTGATACCACCACCGAGAGACTGCTGGATTTCAACGATAAGTATTTGGAAACCGATGATGTCAGCTCGCTCAGTAGCGACTTGTCATTGTTAGGTGAAGCGCTCGAAGTGCGTTTTAGCACCGAAGATCGTCTTATCTCTGTGCTGCACACATCGCATAAAGATTTGGTTAGCTAAATATTCGCTGCCTTGGAATCGCGACCACAAAAAACCCGCTCGCAAGCGGGTTTTTTTATCGGCATAAGATTGGGTTAAATCTTATTTCGCTTCTGGAGCTGCTTCAGCCGCTTTGATTTCCAACAATTCAACTTCGAAAATCAAGGTTGATGAAGGAGGGATTGGGCCTTGACCGCCAGCGCCGTATGCCAACTCGGACGGGATTACGATTTCCCATTTGGAACCTTGTGGCATCAATTGCAGGCCTTCAGTCCAACCTGGAATTACGCCGTCCAATGGGAAAGTGGCTGGTTGGCCATTTTTGATAGAGCTATCAAATTCGGTACCGTCGATCAGCTTGCCAACATAGTTAACC
>CAZCJR010000039.1:0-39812 GCA_964499225.1 uncultured Cellvibrionaceae bacterium
CATCCACTAACCACCAAAACTATTGCGCGCAGCCGCTTGTTGGCCGAAACCACCGCGACGGACCAGTTGGCCTGCTTGTGGTTTTACTTGCGACGGTTTAAGCGAGATAGGACCTATACCTTTTGCAACGGGTGTATTGGTTGCGGTGCGGAAAGTACTGCGGTCATCGCGCGATTTGTACAGCGGTTGCGTAGGTACTTTTGATCCGGCTGCTCCAGCGCCAGCTGCTGCGGGCTGTTGAAAATTACCGCCCGCGCCACCGCGATTGAGCATTTGCCCCATCATGTAGCCCATCATCATCGGCATAAATACGCTGCCGCCCGATGTGGTTTGTTGCGGCGCCGTTTCACATTGGCCTGCGCCAAAATCGGTTTCGCATTCTTCTTTGTTTAAATATTTTGGCGCAACTTGCGGATGCAATGTTTGCGCAGCGATGTAATCCGCCTCGCACTGTGCAGCACTATTTAATGCGGCGGCGCTGCATTCGCTTGGGTCGGTAAATACCATCGCCTGTTCACGCTCTTCGCCACAACCGGCGAGCAACAAAGTTGCAACAGGAACCATCAATACTAATGCGGCTTTTTTACTGCGTTTCATCATTCAACTCCACAATCAGTTATCGATATAAATTAATAAGTCATGCACGCGGCATTAATTAAACCCACGGCAATTGCGATGGCTGCGGCAAAAATACCGGTCGCCATTTCACCGTTAGCGATACGACCAGACAATTGTTTAAGTGTTAGGCGCAGCACTGCAAAAGTAGCAATTTGCGCTATCAACGCAATCGCCCCCCAGACAGCGCAATCGAGCAATGACTGCGAGTTGGTAATCGCGCTGGATAAAGGCAACGCAAAACCAATAATCGCGCCGCCAAATGCGAGGGCCGCAGCAGAATTGTTCGCACGAATTAACGCCATTTCCTCATGCGGTGTCATCCAAGTGTAGATACGCACAAAAATCAGCACCAATACAATCGCCACTGCAAAATAAGCGAGGAAAGGTGGAATACCATTCAGGGATGAAAGTGTGGTTGACAGCATGGAAACTTCCCAAGTTAGTAAATGAAGGGGGGTAAATGAAAGAACAAAAACTGGCGCGATTCTGACACAAAAGCCGCTGCGGCTCTATCTTGCTGAATTCCAGCAGACGGGGTGGAACTGGCTGATGGTGCTCCCCCCCACAATTGTTAGTCTTTCACGGACGGTAATTGCTGGCTGGATGAGCAAAGCTTATACCTGAATGCATCGATTCTATTGGGTATCCTATCTTTTTGTTTATAACCAATTAGCGTAAAAGCGTAAATTTTTATAGTTTAAAACTTGTTATTGCACAAATTTCAACCTAGACTGCACAGCATCAATTATGTGAACTGGTTCGCAATTATGCTTAAGCACGTTTCTGCCTTTTTAGCCTTGGTTATCTCCACCCAAGCCAGCGCTATTAGTATTGATCTCGGCCCTGCAACTGGCTACAACCTCTTTATCAAAGAGAACTTCAGCCAACCGGGCGCCGACTCGCAAGGAAAAATCGCTATTGGGGGCAACGCCAATATCGGCCAATACGATGTAGGCGTGAATTACGAGCCTGGAACTTGGCGCGATGGCAGACAATTTTGGACTGAACCCGGCAAGTACTCCGACGTGCTTGTAGTGGGCGGCGACCTGACCACCACGCAGTGGGCCTGGGGCAATATCAAAGGCAACCTGGTGTTAGGTGGCGAATTAACGGCGGGTTCCAGCAAAAACGCAGTGCTGGGCAAAACGATTAAAGAAACGCCGATTGATTTCAACACGGCATTTGAGCAATTCAACGATTTGTCGCAAGAGCTTGCAGGCCAAGCCAATACTGGTGGTCTGGATTTCAAATACAACAATTGGTTGATTTTGGATGGCACCAGCAGCAACGATATTTATGTGACCAACATTACCGGCCAGATGCTGGCAAATGCGACTGATTTAACCGCCAAGGGTCTCGACAGTAACGACACCTTGATCATCAATGTCAGCGGGAAAAATATCAATTTTGACTCGCTAAACTACGGTAAACGCGAAAACTTTGATGCGCTGGATATGTCGGCCAGCAACATTCTGTACAACTTTTTTGAAGCAGAAAACATCACCTTTAGCGGCGGCATCAAAGGCAATATCCTTGCACCAAATGCTAATTTCACCTTCCTGCAAGGCGACCTTAGCGGTCAAGTGATTGCAAAATCCTGGACTGGCGGTTGGGGTGCGCAGGCGAATTTGTGGGATGGCTTTTTTGTTCCACCGGTAGAACTGCCACCAATATCGACAACGCCACCCACCGTCGCGGTGCCGGAGCCATCGTCCCTCCTGCTGCTGTTCTGCGGTTTGCTAGCACTCATCCTGATTCGCTGCAGACGCACCTAGCCGCTTGTTAGGATACTACTAACTGCTAAGCTGATTTGATTTCATTCCAAAAGCCGCTACCGGCATTATCGGTAGCGGCTTTTTTTATCACCCGTATTCGCTACACTGTCCCCCGTCATTTCACCGCTTGCACGCGCAAGCCCAATCGCACCGGGAACTCCTATGAAAGTCGATAATATTCTACAAACCATTGGCAACACCCCTCATGTTCGTATCAATCATTTGTTCCGCAGCGATATCGAAGTCTGGATGAAAGTTGAGCGCTTCAATCCAGGCAGCAGCATTAAAGACCGCATCGCATTGGCAATGGTTGAAGATGCAGAGGCCAAAGGCCTCATTAACAAAGATACCGTGATTATCGAACCCACATCCGGTAATACCGGTATTGGCCTTGCGCTCGTCTGTGCAGTAAAAGGCTACCGCCTGATACTCACCATGCCAGAATCCATGTCAGTGGAGCGCCGTAAAAATATGAAAGCCTTGGGCGCGGAATTAGTGCTCACCCCAAAAGAACTCGGCATGGGCGGCTGCATCGCAAAAGCTAACGAGTTGCTCGCCGAAAATGCCAATAGTTGGATGCCACAACAATTCAACAATCCCGCCAATGTTGAGATACATCGCACCACCACTGCACGCGAAATTCTTGCCGATTTCCCCGATGGCCTCGACTACATGATTACTGGCGTCGGCACCGGCGGTCACATCAGCGGCTGCAGCGAAATACTGAAGCAAGCCTATCCGCACTTTCAGACCTTCGCGGTGGAACCGGAAAAATCGCCAGTAATCAGCGGCGGCGAAAAAGGTTTACATCGCCTACAAGGAATCGGCGCGGGCTTTATTCCGCAAGTATTAAATAAGGAAACTCTCGACGGCACCATTCTCGTGAGCGAAGCCGACGCATTTGATATGGCCCGCCAATGTGCATTAAAAGAGGGGATTTTTGTCGGCATTTCCTCTGGCGCAACGCTTGCCGCCGTCGCACAAAAACAGGCAGAGATGAAAGCAGGTAGCCGTGTCATTATTTTCAGTTACGACACCGGTGAGCGTTATTTATCGATTGAGGATTTGTTTTAGGAAACCTTAAAAAATATTCACCATTTAAATGGTGCAATGAATGGGCGCAATGAATTGCGCCCCTACGTGGCAATAATTGTAGGGGCGCGATTTATCGCGCCCTTTCAGGGCACATAAAAAATGTCATATCACCTGTGTTAAAGTCCGGCCACGAAAATTCTCTCCAGCTCCCAACAAGGAAACAACAATGAGTAATGTACATTTTATTGGCGGTGAAAAAGGCGGGGTGGGTAAATCCATGACCTCGCGTTTGTTGGCGCAGTATTTAATCGACGCAGGAAAGCCGTTTATTGGCCTGGATTCCGATCAATCACACGGCACTTTTTCACGCTTCTACAGTGAGTTTGCCTGGCCATTAATTATTGATGATTACGATAGCCTTGATCAGTTGATCATTCTTGCGCAAGAAAATCCTGAAAGCGATTTAATTATTGATCTGGCCGCCCAAACGTCTCTTCGCCTGGGCAAGTGGATTGACGAAAGCGATGCGCTGGCACTGTTTCAGGAATTAGGCAGCCAAGTGTATTTATGGCATGTGATGGATGACGGTGCGGATTCAGTTAATTTATTAAATGGTTTACTCAATCGCTACCCGCAGGATTTTATCAAAATTGTGGTGGTAAATAATTTGGGTCGCGGCGAGTGTTTTGAACATTTTGAGCAATCAACCACTTACCAGAAAGCCAAAGATCGCAACGCGATTTTTATCACCTTGGTCAAATTGCAACCGCAACTCGCAGCGCGCATTGATTTTGCCAATACCAGCTTTTGGTCTGCCGCTAACAACACTGAAGTGATGAATATTATTGAGCGCTCGCGTGTGCGTGTGTGGCTGAAAAATAATTATTCGCAGTTTGATAAGTTGAATCAGTAAAAAAAATGGGACAATACAATTAAGGCGCAATAAAAAAGGGCGCAATAAATTGCACCCCTACGATTGCACATTATTCTATCCTGTAGGGGCGCGATTTATCGCGCCCTTTTTGTTACACCAACCGTTGAAACGATTGCAATAACTATTCTACTGCGACAACCACTACTGCTTTTGCTGGAATTTCCAACGCTAATTTTCCATTTTTAGCTTTCGCAGAATAAGCTGCCGGTTTAATCGTTTCCGGCGCTGCAAAGGTATTGTGTGTATCCATAGCAGCCCCGGTCAACACTTGTCCGCTCACACCATTCACCGTTATGCCCGCCAAACTAATATCAACGGTTTCAGCTTTATTCGGATTGGCGTTAACCAACGCGATATACACTTTCCCATCTTTCGCACGAGCCGCTGTTGCACTTACTGCCGGGATGGACGCATCGCCCAGCGTGTATTGCGGAACATTTTTCAGCTCCAGCGGTAACGATGTAGCATCCTGAAATGGCACATACATTTTAAAGACGTGATAAGTCGGAGTCAGAATCATCTTATCTTTTTCAGTCAATATCATTGCCTGAAGTACGTTAACCATCTGCGCAATAATACTCATGTGCACACGGTCGGCGTGTTTGTGAAAGATATTCAAATTCAATGCAGCGACAACCGCATCACGCAGGCTGTTTTGTTGATAGAGGAAGCCAGGATCATCATCGCCAGTCACGTCGTACCATGTGCCCCATTCATCAACATAGAAACCGACTTTTTTCTCGGGATCATTTTTATCCATCACTTTTTTATTGTTGACAATAAACTGATCCATTTTCAGTGTATTGACCATGGTGGACATCCACTCAGCTTCCGGAAATTTCAGCGCAGCACCTTTTACTGTCCAATCGCCGGTAGGCAAGGTGTAGTAGTGGAAGCTCACTGCATCCATTCGCAACGCCCAATTAGGTTTTACATTGGCAGTGAGATGTTCGGCCCAGCTGGTGTCATCAGTATGCCCGCCACTTGCAATCAATACCGGTGTGTTGTCTTTCGGGGTTTTGAGAAAGCTGGCGTATTGCTTATAAAGATGGGTGTAGAACTCGGGGGTCATATTGCCGCCACAGCCCCATGCCTCATTACCAATCGCAAAATAATGGACGCGGAAAGGTTTATCGCGGCCATTTTTACGGCGCAATTCGGCCAGCGTAGATTTACTATCCGAGGTCATGTACTCCAGCCACTCCGCCATCTCCTGCGGGGTACCCGTTCCCAAGTTACCGTTCACGTAAGCTTCAGCACCGAGCATTTCCACCAGGTCAAAAAACTCATGAGTGCCTACGGCGTTATCTTCTATCACACCACCCCAGTTGGTATTCACTCGTGCCGGGCGCTTATCGCGCGGGCCAATGCCTTCACGCCAATGATATTCATCGGCAAAACAGCCGCCGGGCCAACGCACCAGCGGTACTTGCAAATCTTTTAGCGCGCCCACTACATCGTTGCGCCAGCCTTTGGTGTTGGGGGTTTTGGATTTGGGACCAACCCAAATACCTTCGTAAATACCGCGCCCCAAATGCTCGGCGAATTGGCCATAAATGTTTTTGTTGATGACCGGGCCGGGTTTGGTGGTATCAATACTGACTTGAGTGTCGGCCAAGGCGGTAAAACTGATGCTCAGGCCAAGTGCGGCAATGAGCGGTTTGATGGCTCGCATAAATGTCTCCTGTTTGTTTTTATCGTGTTCTTGTGGATCTGTTGTTCACTGTAAAGGCAGGGAGAATAGCCGTTATTAGATATTATTGTCATACAAGTTAACCTAAATTTACGGATTCCACTATATCTCGACCTTGTAGCTCCTGCCAATTTCCGACGCGCTGCCCTATCAATATAGACGCGACCGGAGATATCGCCACAGCAACTGTTAAATAGGTGATATTGAACACACACTGTGTTTTAATACAGTGGTTGGCCAGCAGTACTGGAATTCACTTAACTCACTTAACTTAATCTTCGCGACCTCATCATGCGCAAAATTATTCACTGTGATGCAGATTGTTTTTTCGCGGCTATTGAAATGCGCGATGACCCCAGCCTCGTCAATCGCCCGATTGCTGTGGGCGGTAGCAGTGACAGGCGCGGCGTAATTTCCACCTGCAATTACGAAGCACGGCGCTACGGCGTGCATTCGGCCATGCCCTCCAGCACCGCAAAACGCTTGTGCCCGGATTTGTTAATCCTGCCTACGCGCATGGAGGCTTACAAAGAGGCCTCTGCTAAAATGCGCGATATTTTTTACGAATACACCGAATTGGTTGAACCACTCTCGTTGGATGAAGCGTTTCTGGATGTCAGCGATGCAAAAATCCATCGCGGTAGCGCCACTTTAATTGCACAGGAGATTCGCCAGCGCATTAAAGATGAAATCGGTATTACTGTTTCCGCCGGTATCGCCCCCAATAAATTTCTCGCCAAGGTTGCCAGCGACTGGAATAAACCCAACGGGCAATTTGTTATTCCGCCCGAAAACATATCGGCATTTGTTGCACAACTTCCCGTCAAGAAAATTTACGGTGTCGGCAAAGCAATGGCCGCAAAGTTGGCAGAGTTAACTATTTTTACCTGTGGTGATTTGCAGAAATTGTCGATTTTTGAATTATCGCAACGCTACGGCCAAATGGGTTCACGACTCTATAATCTGAGCCGTGGAATTGATGAGCGCCAATTAACCGTAGACAGACGCCGCAAATCCCTTAGCGTTGAGAACACCTTCTCGCACGATCTACCCCATTTAGAAAACTGCCTGCACGAGTTGCCCCCGCTAAGCCAACAACTGGCAATACGCTTGCGGCGTGTGGATGAAGATTACAAAGTGATAAAACTCTTTGTGAAAATTAAATTCGCAGATTTCAGCATCACCACCATTGAACGCAGCGCCAGCGCGGTGTCATTGGTTGAATTGCAAAGCTTGTGTGCCGAAGCTTACGGCAGAAAAAATTTGCCTGTGCGTTTAATCGGTGTCGGCGTAAGGTTTATTGATTTGCGGGAGGGGAGTTCGTTTTTTCAACTCGAACTGTTTAATCCATCTCAAACAAAAACGGCCTTCAACGAAGGCCGTTTGAATCACTGAAAAACGCCTACTTATTTCATACTTGTTTCAATTGTATATACGCCGGAAATATCGCGATTAAATGCTGTGAAATCATCCTTATAAAATTCACGCAAATCCTCCAAGGTTCCGTTATTGATATTTTCTTTGCGGTTTGTCGGCACCCAGTAGTGGGGGACATTTTTACCCTCTGGCCCTGGCACACCTTCAGGTGCATTGCGCCAGGTGAGCAGGAACGAAATAGTGCGTGCATCCACATCGGCTTTCAGACCGGCAATCAATTTGCGATACCATTGGTTGTCGTATTTTCCTGCCTCTACATCCGGGGCGCGTATGCCAATTTCAGAAATGACCGGAATCTTGCCGCGCGCGTCAGCCATACGTGCCACTAACGCCGCGTTAGCAACCACATTCTTGAACCAATTTTCATTGTTTTCTGCTTCACCGTAAGAATCAAAACCCAGCACATCCACATAAGCATCACCGGGATAGCGCTCCAAATAATTGGCTTCAGTCACTTCCCAGAAATTATTGGGCGAATAGGCATATAAAAAGTTGTGTACGCCTTTGGTATCGCGCAGGTACTCAACAGTGTATTGATAGAGTTGCTTGTACTGCTCTGGAGTCGATTGCTCATCACCCCACCAAAACCAGCTGCCGGTATTTTCGTGCAGAATGCGGAAAATCACCGGTATCAGTTTGCCATTGTCATCTTTTAAATTATTCGCCCAGTCGGCAAGTTGATCAAGGTAGCCGTTGTAGACCGCATTAGCCTCACCGCCGGGCAACGCTGCGACTACAGCAGGCGTTTTATCCCAGGAAGTACCCACAGGCCACACGCCTTTTTGTCTGTCGTCTCTTTGTTTGTCAGTAACGGGATTATCGAAATGTGAACTCACAGTAATAATGCCACCGCGTGCATAGGCTTTTTTGATTTGCTCAACTACATCGCCCTCTTGTTTGGGCGTAATGATTGAAAGGGTATCCCAGCCGTAGACTGCAGCAAAATCACCAACCGCATTGAAGGTATCGGATTGGGTACCATCAGTGGAGGTAATGGTTAACCCCTGCGTGGTTTCATGCTGATGTCCAAACATAATCGATTCTTTGCGCTGTGCTTGCATGAATGCAAATAGCGAACAGGTTTCGAAGGTGGCCTGTTTATCAACGATATTGATTTCAACTGCGGCAGCGTTTTGCGTCACGCTGACAACACTTGCATCTGACTCGGCAACAGCGATCGGCGTAGATACAGCATCGTCTGATTTCTTATTACAACCCATAACGGCAAATAGCACTGCGGCCAAAATTGCACTGCGCAAAACCACCGGCAGATAACCGGCGAAAACATTATTTTTCATTGGTACCCTCAAGAAAATATCTAATTATTTTGGTATCGCACACGTATCCCCAAATCAAATGAAAGACGCAATTCATCAGCCGAAATTTCACGCGGGAAAAAACAACCGGAAATATGTGCCTGACAAAAACTGGCCCCCTCTAATTGGGTGGTGCGAAAATCAATACCGCGTAAATCGGCGCCGCGAAAATAAGCATCGCGCAAATCCAAACCACTCGCATCCAACTCACGTAAATCCAGGCCGCGAAAATCGCCGCCGCGCAATATGCCCTCCTTTACCTCACCGCGCGCCTTGCGCTGGTTGAATTCAACCACTCGCTCTGAACGCAACAATTCGTAATAGGGATTGTGATGCACTATGGGTTTGGTCATGACAGGCTCCGGTTAGCTGGCGAGTAGTTGCAACAATATGCACAGGCGATATGTGTTTTGACTATAGCCCAGTAATACGGATTTGCTTAACCGATTTCAGCGCCGCCGGGATTATACTGTAAACGGTTACACTCGGGTTTAAGAAGTGTAATTAGTCTGTCAAAAGACTGGTTCGGCCAGTTGGTATTTTAATTGGCGCGGGTTACACTTGCGTACAAGCTACAACATAGTAGCGCGCCCAATCTTTACGGTTATTGTTGGTTATCAAACTAGCCTTTGGGCAGGCAATCCTCGGTCAAACTTATCCCTTCATGCATAGCGCCTGATGGAATAATAATCTTCAGCCAGTCTCCCTTTTATGAGGTTTAGCTGCTCGTGTTTCGAGCTAAGCTAAAGACGTGCGTTGAGCGTAAAAAATTATCTTGCCATCGCACAGCCTCACGCGGATCTGCTGTCGCTTCGGCATTATTGAGGAATTGTGAGAATGAGCTTTATCCACGACGACTTTTTGCTCGACACTGAGCAGGCGAAAATACTCTTTCATGAGTACGCCAAACACATGCCCATCATCGATTACCACTGCCACCTTCCCCCCGAACAAGTAGGCCAGAATAAGCAATTCAAAAATCTTACGGAAGTCTGGTTGGCAGGCGACCATTACAAATGGCGCGCTATGCGCTCCAACGGTGTTAACGAGCGCTTCTGCACTGGCGATGCCAGCGATTGGGAAAAGTTCGAACAATGGTGTGCAACTGTCCCCAATACATTGCGTAACCCTCTTTACCACTGGACACATTTAGAACTGCGCAAACCTTTCGGTATTACTGATCGCTTACTCGATAGCAGCAATGCCAAGCGCACTTGGGATGAATGTAATGAACTACTTGCGACGCCAGAATTCAGCGCGCGCGGTTTGATGAACCAGGCCAATGTGAAAATGGTGTGTACCACTGATGATCCGATCCACGATCTCGAACATCACAAAACCGTAGCCGCCGATAAATCGTTTAAATCCGCGATGCTGCCCACCTGGCGCCCCGACCGCGCAATGATGGTGGAAAATACCGAAGCCTTTAACAAATATATAGATCGCCTGGCAATTGCAGCTGATGTAAACATCAATACTTTCGAAGATTTGATGAAAGCATTGGATATTCGCCACGATTACTTCCACGCAAATGGTTGCCGTTTGTCTGACCATGGACTGGAAACTGTGTATGCAGCCGATTACACGCAAGAAGAAATCAAGACGATTTTCTTGAAAATTCGCAGTCATAAAGATCTGGATGCGGTGGAAATTGAAAAATTCCAGTCAGCGATGATGGTGGAGTTTGCACTGCAGGACCACGCCAAAGGTTGGGTACAACAATTTCATATTGGTGCGATCCGCAATAACAATCCGCGCCTGTTCCGTACCTTGGGCCCTGACACTGGCTTTGATTCAATTGGCGATCACAACTACGCCAAACCATTAGCCAAATTTTTAGGGCGATTGGATGATCAAAACAAACTCGCCAAAACCATTATTTATAATTTGAACCCACGCGACAACGAAATGATCGGCACTATGATCGGTAACTTCCAGGACGGTTCGTCCGCAGGCAAAATCCAATTTGGCAGCGGCTGGTGGTTCCTCGATCAAATGGAAGGCATGACTCGCCAGATCGAAGCCTTAAGCCAACTGGGTCTGTTGAGCCGTTTTGTTGGTATGTTGACTGACAGTCGCAGCTTCCTGAGCTATTCACGCCACGAATATTTCCGCCGCATTTTGTGTGGAATTTTAGGGCGCGATATGGCCAAAGGTTTAGTACCTAACGACACTAAAATGGTCGGCAAGATGATTCAGGATATTAGCTTCAATAACGCGAAAAATTATTTTCCGTTTGTAGTACCTGAGTGAGTAATTAATCTTCGACCCCCTCGCTCCCAAGCTCCGCTTGGGAGTGTATATTCCCTCCGAACAACATCATTGCAAAACTAACCTTATGCATTACCAAGCGGAGCTTGGGAACGAGAACACGGGCTCCACATCCTGCTGTACGTGGGAACGATACATAACTCCTTTAGAGAAAGAACTTGCTGCAAAACGCGCTTAACACATTCTTATTCGCCTTCAACATTACCGCACCTATTTTTGTGATGCTCTTTCTCGGTATCTGGCTGAAAAAGCGCAACATGATCAATGATGACTTTATCAAAACTGCATCGCAGCTTGTCTACAACATTGGTTTGCCGGTGATGTTATTTATCACCAGCACCACTACCGACCTCTCCCACATAACCGATCGGAACTTGCTAATCGCCTTTGGCCTAATGACAGTATTGGTTTTTATTGGCAGCCTGTTAACCGCGCATTGGCATTGCAAAGATCCGCGCGACCAGGGCGTATTTATTCAAGGCGCTTTTCGCGGGAATTTGGTCATTCTTGGTTTGGCATTTTGCGCGAATGCGTACGGCGAAAAGGGTTTGGCGCTGGCGTCACTGCCCGTCGCTATGACGGTAGTGCTTTACAACGTGCTCTCGGTTTATGTGCTGAATCGCAGCTTGCATCACGCCAGTAACTCGTTTATGCCAACGCTGATTGGGATCGTGAAAAACCCGCTAATTATCGCGATTTTTGCAGGCTTCGCGGTAAACGTAATCAACCTAGCATTACCCACTCTGGTTATGGATAGCGGCAAATACTTAAGTCAGATGGTATTGCCACTGGCGTTGATTTGCATCGGTGGATCGCTGAGCATGGAGCGGCTAACGCGCATCGATGCTACGACACTGAGCGCATGCTTATGGAAATTAATTCTCTCACCCATTATTGCCTGCGCGATCGCAATCTGGCTCGGGCTACGTGGTGACGCGCTCGCTATTCTGTTTTTATTAGCAGCCTCACCTACCGCTACGATTAGTTTTGTGATGGTGCAGGCAATGAAAGGAAATGGCGAACTGGCGGCGAATATAGTGGCACAGACCACACTCTGGTCGCTGCTAACGGTGACCTTAGGTTTATGGGTGTTACAAATATTGAATTTGGTGTGATGCGGCGAAGGAAAAATTCTAAGGTAATTTTTTCTGCCAAAACATCGCCTTGCCCATTTGTGGATCTAACTCATAGCCCGCAAAACCCGCTTTTCGATAAGCCCGCTGGGCGATGCCATTTCCTTCCAACACTTCCAACGTTATTTTGCAGCAGCCTTTCGTAAGCGCGATTTTTTCAAGTTCTTGCAATAACAATTGGCTCAGTTGCAAGCCGCGAAATTGTTCAAGCACAATAATATCGTGCACGTTAAATAATGGTTTGCAGGCAAATGTCGAAAACCCTTCGAATGCATTGAGCAATCCAGCAGGCTGGTTATCAACATAGGCAATTAGTGACAATCCAAAATCACGTTTTGATAGTTCAGCAACCAGATTATCTTTTACAAACAGGCTGAGTGGTTCACCGCCGCCCATTGGATCGCGTGCATAACTGTCGAGCAACATCACCAAATCACTGCCCTGCTGAGAATTGCTATAATCTACCAGAATAATATTGATCCGCTGCTGACTCATTGCAAATTCACCGCTTTTCAACCAAACCAGACTTCAGGCAAACCGGTGAATTCTGTTTGGAAGATAAATAAATTGCCCGCCTGGGGCTGTTGCGCGAGAGCAACATTACTTAAACCAATTCGCGCGCTGGTCACGGCTAACAAATTAAAATCATTTCCACCAAATGCGACGCAGGTTGCTTGCGAGACAGGCATATCCAACACTACATTTTTAGTGCCATCAGGTGCGTAACGAACCACACGGCTACCGCCCCACTGTGCATTCCACACAAACCCGTCGGCATCGACGCAAGCGCCATCCGGCTCTACACCAATTTCTGTGTGCGCAAAAATTTCCGGATTGGATAATTCGCCGGTCTGCGCGTCAAAATCATAAACGCGAATGCTGTGCGTGGGTGAATCGGCGTGGTACAACTTGCGTGAATCCGGGCTCCAGCAGAGCGCGTTGGAAATCATCAAACCGCTAAAATGTTTACTCACTGCAAAATTGTCATCGAGACAATAAAGCGCGGCACTTTGTTCAGGGGAGTTTCTTTGTTCGACGGTAGTGCCCATCCAGAACCGGCCTTGCCGATCACAACGGCCATCGTTGGAGCGATTGCCAATCACATCAGCTTCCGGTTTTGCAATCCACTCTACCGCGCCTGTTGTGATATCAAACCAGGCAAACCCTGATTCAAATGCAGCAAGAATACGCGCGTCATTTTTAGCGAAAGTAAAACAGCCGAGGCGCTCGGGTAAATCCCAAGTCGTTAACTGCTTATCACTCACACGGTAGCGATAGAGTTTTGCTGAGGGAATATCCGTCCACCAAAAGCAGCCATCCTGATGATTCCACTGCACACCTTCGCCGAGTAAGTTGGCACAGGGAACGGTATCAATAAGAATCAGCGCAGACATAGTGTTCACATTTCATTTGTTAAGAGAAGAAATTTTTTATTGGCGAAAAAAAAGCCCCTGAAAAGGGGCATTTTTTAACCGGTTTCAGTGGTCACGCAGCTTACCACCAGGTGGCGTAGATTGCGATCAGGATAAGGATTACCCCAACTGATGCCACATTAAATCCGGAGGTGGTTTTAAAACTGACATCGTCCAAATGAATAGCATTGGGTTGTTCTTTAGCGCCGCCTAACAAAGTCACCACTGCTGCTAATACACAACAGAGAACAAACACTACGCCGACCCGATCCATAAACGGGAACTCGGGTAAGAATGTGTAAAACAGCGCGGAGAAAACAACCGAGGCAATAGCGGCGGCCAACGCAGAGTTCGCAGAGGCTTTTTTCCAGAAGAAACCAAACAAGAAAATCACCACAATACCGGGCGTAAAGAAGCCGGTAAATTCCTGAATAAATTGGAATGCTTGTTGTGATTGGCCAACTAAAGGTTTGGCCAGAAGTACGGCAATAATCATGGCAATTAGTGCGGTTGAGCGGCCCACAAATACCAGCTTGTGTTCGGTGGCATTGGGGTTAATTAATTTTTTATATATATCCATAGTGAAAATGGTAGAGATACTGTTACTCATGGAACTCAGTGAGGATGCAATCGCAGCAACCAGTGCAGCAAACGCAATACCGAGTAAACCATGCGGTAATAATTTCATCATTTCAGGATAGGCTTGATCAGGCTTGCTTAAATCCGGCGCCAGCACCACGGCGCAAATACCGGGCAACACCACAATAACTGGCACAAATAATTTTACATAAGCCGCAAACGCCATACCCTTCTGCGCTTCTTGTAAACTTTTTGCGGCCAGCGCGCGCTGGATAATATATTGGTTAAAACCCCAGTAGCTGATATTCATAATCCACAAGCCACCGATCAACACTGAAATGCCCGGTAGACTGATGTAGTTGGGATTGTCTTTCGACAAAATCATATCGAATTTTTCCGGCGCTTTTTCCATCAAGGTAGCAAAACCTTTGATCACACCGGTGTCGCCCGAGATTTGATTAAGCGCTAAATAACTTACGCATAGGCCGCCCAACACCAACAAAATTACCTGGATGATATCAGTCATGGCTACCGCCTTAAGGCCACCGTAGACCGAATAAGCCATGGAGAACATCACTAAAAAGATCATGCCGTACAGCATGTCGATTCCCAAAAACTGCGAGATAGCCAGCGAACCCAAATAAAGTACCGAGGTGAGATTTACAAAGGTGTATAGGGCCAACCAAAAGATCGCCATGATGGTGCGCACGCGGCCGTCATAACGCCCTTCCAAAAATTGCGGCATGGTGTAAATGCCTTTGGCGAGAAATACCGGCAGAAAATATTTGGCGATCACAATCAACGTAATTGCGGCCATGAGTTCGTAAGCGGCGATCCCCATACCAATCACAAAACCGGAGCCCGACATACCAATAATTTGTTCGGCAGAAATATTAGCGGCAATTAAAGATGCGCCTATCGCCCACCAGGGCAGGGATTTACTGGCGAGAAAATAATCGTTGGCATTTTTCTCGTGACCTTTTTCGTCTCGCGATACCCAGTAAGCAACAAATAGCAGAATCAGGGTGTATGCAATCAATACCCCGATATCGAGTCCGTTTAAAATCATGATTGACCTCTGTGTAGTGATGCGCATGGTGAACGCACTTTGTTATTAAAAAATTTTCTTTTTATGATAGCGAATAGAATCGACAAAAATTCTGTTCGCTCTTTAAACAAGAAGCACTCATTAGAGTGACTAATGAATGCTTCCCGGTTAACACTTGTGGCAAGGCTGCGATAATTATTATCGATATCGGATTATCGCCACTTAAATTCTCCCACCATCAACCACAAATTCTTGCGAGGTGATCATGGCAGAATCATCCGCTGCCAAAAACAACGCGAGATTCGCTACATCGTGCACGCCCAAACGTTTCTTCAGGCACACACGCTTCATCAGCTCTGCTTCCTCTTCCGCGCTCAACCATTTCTCCAATTGTTTGGGCGTTGCTACCCAACCAGGCAAAATAGAATTCACGCGAATATTATCCACGCCGTAATCCGTCGCCAGCGCTTTGGAAATCCCTAAAATACCGGCTTTGGCGGTGATGTAACTCGCCAGCTGCGGAGGCCCGAACTGCACGTTGATCGAGCTGATATTAATAATTGAACCGCCACCCTGTGCCGCCATCATCGGTTGCACCGCTTGTGAGGCAAAAAAGGCCGGGTGGAGATTAACCGCTAAACCGCGATGCCAATCCTCTTGCGTGATGCTGCGTGTATCAACACGTTGATCGTTAGCGGCGTTGTTGATCAATACACTTATATTGCCCAGCACATCTTGTACATTTTTAATACTGCGTTGCAGCGCGGTTATATCGCTTACATCGCAAACATCAAACCAGGGGCGCACGTACCCTTTTGCTACCAATTCATCGCACAAGGCCGCCGCGCCCTGCTCATCTATATCGACAAAGGCCACCTTTGCGCCCTGTGCAGCAAAAGCTTCTACCAGCGCTGCACCTATTCCGGTAGAACCGCCGGTGATAAATACAGTACGGCTTTGCAAGCTGGGGTAGCGGGTATACCCTGGATGGGTTGAGTAGCTATACATTGTTGATATCTCTCTGAATTACGCGCCCTTGGTAGGTTAGGCACTTCATAAGCAGTGGCAGTTGTCTGAGACCTGCCTGCGCTATGTGGGTTTTACCAGAGATAGATTGATCAACTGCATAACTTCTTGCAGTAATATTTTTACTGCTTTACTCGCTTCTTCCTGATCACCGGCACAGATCGCATCATAGATACGTTTGTGGTCGTCATAATCCGCGGTAAGTACACCTTTTAGCTGATTGGTGCTAGCGATGCTCACTCGCAAAGCGACTTGGATAAACTCGCGCAATTGGAAAAAAAAGCGGTTGTTGCCTGCAGCCAGAATTGCGCAGTGAAACTCAATATCGGCTGAAAGCGGATCGTCGTGACCTTCATCAGCGCGCTTCATGCGGGCGAGCGCATCGCCAATCGCTTTAATTTTTGCGCGGTCCTTATTATTTTCGGCGGCCAACACAGCGGCTTCAGGTTCTATCGCCATGCGCAACTGGGTGAACTCACGCAGCAGTTCTAACGAAGGGCGTGCGTTGAGTGTCCAACCGAGCACATCGGCATCGAACATATTCCAATGGGCGCTCGGCATTACCCGAATTCCCTGCCGGGGGCGCGATGCAATCAGACCTTTGGCAGTAAGCATTTTTACCGCTTCGCGGGTAACGCTGCGGCTGATATTAAATTGTTGCGATAGCTCCGCCTCGGTGGGGAAGGATTTTTCAATCGCGTATTGACCCTGAACAATTGCCGCACCCAGCTGATGGGTTAACTGGTGTGTGAGATTACGCCCTGTATCCAGCATAGTTATTTGACCTATTTATATTATATATTTATGGGGTATCCGACAAGGTTTGATCATTGATACTCTCGTGTATCTGGGCCTTGCGATAAGAAAAGATACCACTGGTGTTTGATCTGAAAACAAAAAAACCCGCACCTGTAAACAGGCGCGGGTTATTTAACAAGAGGATGGTGCTTTAGTCACGCAAAAAATACATATCCGCGACAATCGCGGGCTTATTCTTTGCTATTAACGTTTTCTTCGATCTCTTCAATATTGGAATGGCGAACATCCTCGCCATTGACGAGATAAATCACGTATTGCGCCAGGTTGCGCGCATGGTCGCCAATCCGCTCCAACGCACGCAACGACCACATGATATTGAGCACACGCGTAATACTACGAGGGTCTTCAATCATAAAGGTCACCAGCTCACGCATCGCGGTGCTGTATTCCATATCGACTTGCCTATCTGTTTGCACCACGGTCAACGCCAGATTCATATCCAAACGCGCAAAAGCATCCAGCGCATCCTGCAACATACGTGACACGTTATTGCCGATATGGCGTACTTCAATGTAGCCGCGCGGTGCCAGGCCATCCTTATTCATCGCGATTGCCTGACGGGCGATTTTAGTGGCTTCGTCGCCAATGCGTTCCAAATCGGTAATCGCTTTGGTCACGGCGATAACTAAACGCAAATCGCTAGCGGCTGGCTGACGACGGGCGAGGATACGAATGCATTCCTCATCGATAGCCATTTCCATGGTGTTGACTTTCATATCGGCACGCACAACCTGTTCAGCGCGCTCAACATCAGCATCGATCAACGCCTGGATAGCATCATTTACCTGACGCTGCGCCATACCACCCATTTCAGATAAATGAGTGCGAATGGCTTCAAGTTCGATGTTGTACTGTTGCGAGATATGATGAGTGTGACTCGTAATATCCATAACCATGATGCGCCTCCGCATTAACCGTAACGGCCAGTAATGTAATCTTCAGTTTGTTTTTTGCCAGGGTTAGTGAAGAGCGTGTCTGTTAAATCATGCTCAATCAAATCGCCCATATACATAAATGCTGTGTAATCAGAAACGCGCGCGGCCTGCTGCATGTTATGCGTGACTATCACGATAGTATATTGATGTTTTAATTCGTTAATTAATTCTTCAATTTTTAAAGTCGAGATTGGATCGAGTGCAGATGCTGGCTCATCGAGCAAAATCACTTCCGGTTCGATTGCGATTGCACGCGCAATTACCAAACGCTGCTGCTGACCACCCGAGAGACCAAATGCATTTTCGTGCAAACGATCTTTTACTTCATCCCAGAGCGCTGCACCGCGCAATGATTTCTCTACTACTTCATCCAACACACGTTTGGATTTCACGCCTTGTAAGCGTAGACCATATGCGACGTTTTCATAAATTGATTTTGGAAATGGATTGGGTTTTTGGAACACCATTCCCACTTGGCGACGCAATTCCGCCACATCAACACTCTTGTCATATATGTTATTGCCGTCAAGCAGAATCCCACCCTCAACTCGGCAGGAATCTACTAAATCATTCATGCGATTAAAACAGCGCAAGAGCGTTGATTTTCCGCAACCGGACGGACCGATAAATGCAGTCACTTTCTTTTCCGGTATTTTCATATTAACGCAATTTAACGCGCGCTTTTGATCGTAGTACAAGTTGAGGTCTTTCACTTCAAGCTTGATCGGTTCCACCAATGCTGTCGGGGTCATAAGCTGGGCCTGTTTAATTTTTTACAAATATATTTCATATTGATGACAAATTTATTACAAGTTTTAAACATTAATCCGATGCACCGCGATATTTTTCGCGCAAATTATTGCGGATTTTTATCGCTGTAATATTCAACACAATAATCAGCAACACCAATGTCAGGGAAGTTGCATAAACCAATGGACGAGCAGCTTCGACGTTCGGACTCTGGAAACCCACATCATAAATGTGGAAGCCCAAGTGCATGATTTTTTGATCCAGATGCAAATAGGGGAAATTTCCATCTACCGGTAACGCGGGCGCCAGTTTCACCACACCTACCAACATCAGCGGCGCCACTTCACCGGCAGCGCGGGCGATGGCTAAAATCAAACCAGTCATCATTGCTGGTGTCGCTAGCGGTACTACCACTTTCCACAAGGTTTCTGCTTTGGTCGCACCCAGAGCCAAACTACCTTGGCGAATAGTACTGGGAATACGCGACAAACCTTCTTCGGTCGACACAATCACAATCGGCAAGGTCAGCAATGCGAGCGTAAGCGACGCCCAAAATAATCCGGGCGTACCAAAGGTTGGCGACGGTAAGGATTCCGGATAAAACAATTGATCAATGTTGCCGCCGAGGATGTAGACAAAAAAGCCCAAACCAAACACCCCATAAACAATCGATGGTACACCGGCGAGGTTATAAACGGAGATTCGAATAATCTTTAACAGCGTGCCTTGTTTAGCGTATTCGCGCAGATAAATCGCCGCGAGAATTCCTAACGGGGTAACCATGATCGACATAACAATAACCATGGTGATGGTGCCGAAAATCGCCGGGAAAATACCGCCTTCGGTATTGGCTTCACGCGGCTCATCAGCGAGAAACTCCCAAACACGATCACCGTACTGAACTAACTTGCCGAACACACTCATCTCGTTAGGGCGAGTCACACGCACAATATGGTCAAAGCCGAGCACTGCCTCTTTGCCATCGGCGGTGCGAACCAGTAAATCATCGCGTGTCGCTTGCGCAAGAATCTCATCACGCGTTTTTTTAATAATCGCGTACTCCGCTTCCAATGCCGCACGACGCTCAGTCATATCCGCGTCTGCCGCTGCCATGGCCGCACCTTGGACACCGCGCAATTCCAATCGACGACGTTCAAGGCGTAAATCATCCATGCGCTTATTGATTCGACCAATATCCACTTTTTCAATTCTTTTAACTTGCGCGTGCAAATCCAGTGCGCGCTCAAGCCGTTGATCAAGTTCATCCCAAAAGGTGGCAGCATTTAATTCGCTAACAACCGTATCGTTTTGTTTTATCGCTACCGGATAACCGTAAAAATTACCCCATTCGCGCCGCTCTATCGAAACAGCATCTTGCGGGTATTGCCAGGGCGCCATGCCGATATCCAAAAACCAAACGAAGTCGCGCCCGCTAATATCGCGATTGCCCAGCTTAAAAAGATGACGGGTAATTAAATCAGCATCTGCTGCTATTTCGTAACCACCGTCACGCGCTACAGAAGCGGGAATCACTTCGTCGCGCACAAATTCGCCCATGATGATGTGTGTCTGACCCGCGCGATCAACAATGCTGGTCTGCAAAATATCGGCAGGCCAAAAGTGGCCAAAACCACGCACGGCAATTAAGCCCAATAGCCCAACTACCATGACCATACACAGTGCCACCGCACCGCCGTTTAACCACACCCAAGGCGATCCACTGTGAAACCATGATTGCTTTTTGCTTGATAATTTTTTCATCGGATTCACCACAAATTACAGATTGCTGTAGCGTTTACGTAAACGCTGACGAATAACTTCGGCCAACGTATTCACCACGAAAGTCAGCGCCAACAATACCAGTGCCGCAAGGAACAACACCCGGAAATGGGTACTGGCCACCGCAGTTTCCGGTAACTCCACGGCGATGTTGGCCGAGAAAGTCCGCATGCCTTCAAAGATATTAAAATTCACCACCGGGCTATTACCGGTGGCCATCAGCACGATCATTGTCTCGCCTACCGCACGACCAAAGCCCATCATCATCGCCGAAAAAATGCCGGGGCTGGCGGTGGGTAACACCACGCCAACCACGGTTTGCCAGCGAGTAGCACCGAGCGCGAGTGAGCCTTGAGTGAGGTGGCGCGGCACACTGAATACCGCGTCTTCGGCAATGGAAAAGATGGTGGGGATCACCGCAAAGCCCATCACTATGCCGACGACTAATGCGTTGCGCTGGCTGTAGTCGATACCACTCTCGGTAAACCATTGACGCATGCTGCCATCAAACAACAGGATTTCAGTAAACGGACTCGCCGCAACACAGGCCCACACAGTGAGAATAATGGGCACCACTAGAATGACGGCCTCATAACCTTCCGGCATGCGTGTACGAATCGACTCAGGGAAACGGCTCCAGATATATCCGGTCACCAGCATAACCACCGGTAACAAAATCAGGATGGCAAATATCGCTGGCAAGTGATTTTCTACAAAAGGCGCTAACCACAATCCGGCGAGGAATCCGAGAATCACCGTTGGCAATGCCTCCATAATTTCGATGGTCGGTTTTACCAAGCCGCGCAATTTGGGCGTCATAAAATAGGCGGTGTAAATCGCGCCCATTACGCCGAGGGGAATCGCAAACAACATCGCGAAAAATGCTGCTTTTAAAGTACCTACAGAAAGCGGAACAAAACTCATCTTGGCTTCGAAGTTGTCGCTACCGGACGAAGCTTGCCAGATATATTCCGGTGCATCGCGCCCCTCGTACCAGACTTTTTGCCAGAGCGAACTAAAGGAAACTTCCGGGTGTTTATTCCATACATCGGCAACCGTGAGTTGATTGCTGTCGTCGAGCAGTAACGTACGGTTATGAATTGGGGAAATGGCGATTTGTTTGATTGGCTTATCGCCCACCGAGTCAAGAAAGAGTGTGCGCTCGGAGGTGCCGTAATAGATGCCGATATTGCCCTTGTCATCGCTCGCCCAGAAGCCGCGGCGAGCATGCTCCGGAGCCAAACGGGTAATCGCGCCTTCAAGTGCATCGAACGCACGCACGAAGGTGATGTGATAAATATTGTCTTCATTGTTGCGCACCAAAAACCATTGACTGACCTCACCTTGATCAGTGCCGATAACCAGCGACGCGGTGCCGACTAAAAACTCCATCGCGGTAATTTTGCCACCCGGTACAGTGACTGGATCAAGACGAGTGATAGCCGTTGGATCAACAATTTTGTACAGCAATAGCTGCGATTGGTCAGTCGCGATAATCAAATGCTGTGCGCCTTCATCGATTTGTATCGCCACCGGATTAACGCCCTGAGGCAACGGAGGAAGCGTGAAGACTTCCTGGTTAACGCTCACCTCACCGGTGATCATATTTTCGCTGCTACTGAAAATAGCCAACTGCAAACGCTGGTCGGCAGTCACGGCACCAATCAAAACACCACTCGATGTTTCCTGAATAGCCAACTGAGTCAGCGCAGCGCCATTGGCATCTAATTGCAACGGGGTTTCGCCCAGTGGAAAAACCAAACTGGGAGTGATGAAGCGTTTATCCTGCGGATAGCTGAGCGCGTAGTTGACCTTGGTCACCGAAACCTGGCCATTGCTATAGCCATAAGCCACTAGACCATGGTCAGGCGTGCTGGTGGCGAGGCTGGTGAAATTGGCGTCGGCAGCGCGCGGAACACTCACATCCAACACTTTGCTTCCATCCACCACGTTAAAGAAATTTACCGCGCCACTGCGTTTGAAGCTTGCGCCAATTTCCTCGTAGCGCTCCAGAGTCAGGTATTCGGTCGTATCTGACTCAACCTGATTCAATTGTGCAGGGGTATAGGTTTTGACAATCTCTAGTGAAGCACCGCGAAACAAGGGTGCGATTTCCGAAAAGAGATAAAAGAAGATCAAACCCAAGGAAAAAACTACCGCTAAACCGGCCGACATAACGCCGTAGCGCGACAGGCTATCTTTAAATTTTCGAATGCTGCGCAGGCGGGTGCGCTGCTCGGTAGTTGGCATCAAGCTGGGCGCTTGTTTCGCCATTGCGATTGGTTCGGACATGGTCTGCTCACCTGGTTGATCGTCTGACGCGTAAATCCTAACAAGCAAAGATGACATTTTTGTTACAAAGAAGAGATTACTGTCATCTTACTGTCACAAATTTCCTACCCTGCAGGCATAAAAAAACGCCGAACAAGTCGGCGTTTTTAGCGTTTATAAACACACTACTTCTGGAGCTCAGCCAATGCTTTAGCTGCCATAGAAGCTGGAAGCGGGATGTATCCATCGCGCACCACAGTCTCTTGACCTTGCTTGGAGAGAATCAGCTTTACGAATTCTAATTGCAGGGCATCAAGCGGGCGATTCGGGTGTTTATTGATGTACATAAACAGAACGCGCGACAAAGGATAGGTCCCATCCAGGGCATGGGTCGCATCGGCAGTGACATAGGGCTGACCATCTTTCTTAGACAGAGGTACAGCGCGCACACCAGAAGTAATATAACCAATACCTGAGTAACCAATGCCGTTGATTGATTCTGAAATACCTTGCACTACTGAAGCAGAACCTGGTTGCTCAAGAATCTTGGATTTGAAATCCCCTTTGCACAGGGCTTCATCTTTAAAGTAACCGTAAGTACCTGACACCGCGTTGCGGCTGTACATGGTGAAATCACGACTTGCCCAATCACCCGTCAGACCCACGTCACCCCAACGGGTAATGTCTTTAGCGCCACCACATTTACGGGTTGCAGAAAAAATCGCATCCACTTGGGGAATGCTCAAGCCTTTGATTGGGTTGTCTTTATTGACATAAACCGCCAATACGTCGATGGCAACCGGCACAGCAGTAGGCTTGTAACCATGTTTCGCTTCAAACGCTTGAATTTCTTCGGTCTTCATCGCACGGCTCATCGGGCCGAAGTTGGCAGTACCTTCAGTCAAGGCTGGTGGCGCAGTTGAAGAACCAGCCCCCTGGATTTGAATGTTGACATTGGGGTACCACTTTTTGAAATCTTCTGCCCATAGGGTCATCAGGTTATTCAAGGTGTCAGAACCAATAGAGTTCACATTGCCTGAAACGCCAGTAGTCGTTTTATATTCTGGCAATTTAGGATCAACAGCAGCTTGCAGCGCAGCGGCGCAAACCATAGAACCAGCCAATGCCAGCCCTTTGAAAATTTTGATGGCGTTCATAGAGCGCTCCGTTAGTCATTGTGAATAATGAATTCTTGCGTGTCGATGAAGAGTTTTTCCTCTCCACTGGTGGCTACTTTATCCAGCAAATATGACAGTAATATGACCGCTCGAAATTTTTGTCACAAATGTGTCGCACAATCGTCACAATTTTTACAGCTGCCCCATCTCTCGCCAGAGAGGAAAACACCAGCCGTAGCTGGTGTTAAGAAGTTTTATTTTACGACGCGCAAACCCGGCCGTTTGGGCGCTGAGCCCGAGGGTGATATGGGTTCCGGCCTGGGCGGTGGCGTTTCCGGTGCCGGCGGCTGCGGGTTCTGTTCTGGATCAAACATCATGCCCTGACCGTTTTCACGCGCGTAAATACCGAGAATCGCTCCGCAAGGAACATAAATATTATTCACCACACCGCTAAAACGCGCATTGAACGAGACGGCGGTGTTGTCCATAAAAAAATCTTTAATCGCCGAGGGCGATATATTCAGAATGATCTGTCCGTCTTTATTCACATGTTGCTGCGGCACTTGTGCGCCTTGCACGTGCGCATCCACCAGAATATGCGGGGTGCAGTTGTTATCCAGTATCCATTCGTAGATGGCGCGCAGAAAGTAAGGACGGCTGGATGACATGGACATAGAAATTTCCTTTAACTGAACAGATGGATCGCGACAGCAAATTACAGGTATTTTAAGCAAGGCTCAAACAAAACGGGCGACCTAAGTCGCCCGTTTTGTTATTAGTGGATCTCTCTCCAGAACTCGCGGTTCAGGAAGTAGACAAAGACAAACAAAATCAGCAGGAAACCCAGCACGTAGTAACCGATTACCTGACGCTTCGCTGCGGCGGGTTCGGCAACATACTCCAGGAAATTGACCAAATCGTAAACAGCTTGATCAAATTCGGCAGCAGACATAGAGCCTTTAATCTTACCTTCTTTAAGCGCACCGCAGTGTTCGTCCACCTCAACCTGGCCGATGTCATTGCGCAAGGCACCACCATGATGGTTGAGTTTTGGACCCGCACTGCACTCCAATAAACCCTGCGGACCAATCAACACGTGCGGCATACCCACATTGGGGAATACACGGTTGTTAACACCCCAGGGACGAGTCTCGTCTTTGTAGAAATTGCGTAGGTAGGTATACAGCCATTCTGGTGAGCGCGCACGCGCCACCAGAGTTAAATCCGGTGGCGCAACGCCAAACCATACTTTGGATTGCTGTGGTTTCATAGCGATGTCCATTAGCTGACCAATGCGCTCGCTACCAAAAATCAGATTTTCTTCCATCAGATTGTGTGGGATATTCAGGTCATCAGCAACGCGCTCGTACCGAGAATATTTTGCTGAGTGACAACCCATACAATAATTGATGAAGTATTTGGCACCGCGTTGTAGTGACTCCTTATCATTCAAATCCGGCTCCATGTGATCACATGGAACTGCACCACAACTGAATGCACCTTCGGCAGCAACCGCTTTGATAGGTACCACGGCGAGAATGATAAACAGTGCCAAGCCAGCGAGAACCACGAGCGTTGGCAAACCTTTCGCCTGTGTGCGGGTTGGCTCCACCAGATCTTTATCGCGCACCGCAAGCAGTGGCATCACAGCGAACAGTGCCGCCAACAGGAAGCAAACGATCAGCAGTAAAACAGGAACCTCGCCACCGATATACTCAATTCCCATCCAGGCAAACACTATCGCGAACAGACCACAAACTGCCCATGCACCTTTCGACTTGGCTTTCTCCGGGCTGGTCGTGGTCCACACTGGCATAGTCAGGAAGTAGGCAAAATAGAAAGCAGTCGCGATTTGCGAGAGCAGCGTTCTACCTTCAGTGGGCGCCTTAACCCCCAAATATCCCAATACGACAAACATGGCAGCGAAAGCAATCAGCATGATGCGGGGAATGTGCCCGCGATAACGCATGGATTTTACTTTGCTGCGATCAAGCCATGGCAGCACAAACAAGAGTGCGATAGCCGCGCCCATGGCCATAAATCCGAGAAGTTTTGCAGTCAATACCAGCGGGCCGAGTTCGATCGGCATAGTCACCGCACGCAACACAGCGTAGAACGGTGTGAAATACCAAACCGGTGCAATATGCAGCGGGGTTTTCAGGTTATTAGCTTCCTCAAAGTTAGCATATTCGAGGAAGAAACCGCCCATCTCCGGCATAAAGAACATGATGAAGCAGAAGGCAAACAGGAAAACAGTGATGCCGACCAGATCATGTACGGTATAGAAAGGATGAAACGGAACGCCGTCGCGCGGAATACCGTTTTCATCTTTGTTCTTTTTGATCTCAACACCATCAGGGTTGTTAGAGCCGACTTCGTGCAATGCAAGAATGTGCATCACAACCAGAGCAAGCAATACAATCGGCAAGGCCACAACGTGGAGCGCAAAGAAGCGGTTCAGGGTAATACCAGAAATCAGATAGTCGCCACGAATCCACTGCACCAGATCCTCACCAATTACAGGAATTGCACCGAAGAGGGAGACAATTACCTGAGCGCCCCAGTAGGACATCTGCCCCCAAGGCAATACATATCCCATAAAGGCTTCCGCCATGAGTACCAAGTAAATGGTCATTCCGAAGATCCACACCAGTTCACGTGGAGCCTTGTAGGAGCCATACATCATGCCACGAAACATGTGTAGGTAAACAACAACGAAGAATGCAGATGCGCCGGTAGAGTGCATATAACGTAGCAGCCAGCCGTAATCCACATCGCGCATAATATATTCAACAGAGGCAAACGCGCCTTCTGCAGACGGGCTGTAACTCATGGTTAGCCAGATACCCGTCACCAATTGGTTCACTAAAACCAACAGCGAGAGCACGCCAAAGAAATACCAAAAGTTAAAATTTTTGGGCGCATAGTATTTGCCCATGTGAGTATCCCATGCACGCTGCACAGGAAGACGCTTATCAACCCACTGCCATAAACCTGTTAACCAATTCATATCAAGCCCCCTGATCTTCGCCGATCACAATTACGGAATCGCTCTCATATCGATGCGGCGGCACTTCCAGATTCAACGGTGCTGGAACAGCGACATAAACACGTCCGGCCAGATCATATTTGGAACCATGGCACGGACAAAAGAAGCCACCCTGCCACTTGTCACCACCCAAATCTGCTGCGCCCACATCCGGGCGGAACGCAGGTGCACACCCAAGATGGGTACAAATGCCTAATAGGATAGCGAATTCTTTATTGATCGCGCGTTCGGCGTTTTGCGCGTAAACGGGTTGCATTGCCTCTTTGGAGTCAGGGTCAAGTAACACCCCCTGTTCTTCCACTATTTTCAAACTATCCAAAGCTGCCTGGGTGCGGCGTACTATGAAGACTGGCTTGCCGCGCCATTCAACAGTAACCATTGCGCCCGGCTCAATTTTGCTGATGTTGTATTTAACTGGCGCGCCAGCGGCTTTTGCCTTGGCACTTGGATTCCAGGAACCCACAAACGGAACAGCAGCGCCCACAACACCAACCGCACCCACTGCACAAGTGGCTCCGATTAATACGCGATGACGCGCTTGATTTACTGCGTCATTACTCATGACGATTCTCTCCCCTAAACAGCTTTCAGCTAGCAGATTGCCTAAAATCGCCCCAAGACGTGATTCAGATAACTAATACGACATCAGGCAAAAAAAGGAATATTGGGTGACTCAAGAAAAGGCGGGCAATGTTAATGAATTAACGCACTGCTTACAAGAATAACCACACATAAACAGTGGGTTATAAGTCAGCAATTTTAGACGTAAAAAAAGCCCAAGCCAGTAAAGACTTGGGCGTTTTTGATGATCATCAACCAGCCAGCATAAAGTCGACTGGAGAAAACCATTAACGCTTGGAGAATTGTGGCTTCTTACGTGCTTTACGCAGGCCAACTTTCTTACGTTCAACCTCGCGGGAATCGCGAGTAACGTAACCGGCTTTACGTAAATCGCTACGCAGAGACTCATCATATTCCATCAGCGCACGGGTCAAGCCGTGACGGATAGCGCCTGCCTGACCGAAACTACCGCCACCGGCAACAGTGACGTTAACGTCAAACTTTTCTACCAAACCAACCAATTCCAGTGGCTGACGCACTACCATGCGCGCTACTGGACGACCGAAATACTCATCCAAAGGACGGTCATTTACGATGATGGTGCCTGTACCAGCGGTGAGAAACACGCGCGCGGTAGAGGTTTTGCGACGGCCAGTGCCGTAAAACTGTGTAGCAGACATGTCAGCTCCCCTTAGATGTTCAGTTCTTTAGGTTGCTGAGCAGCATGTGGATGCTCATTACCTGCATAAACTTTCAGTTTTTTGAACATAGCGCGACCGAGTGGGCCCTTCGGCAACATACCTTTAACAGCAGTTTCGATGGTGCGCTCTGGCGCTTTTTCAATCAACTTCTGGAAGCTGATAGCTTTAATACCGCCAACGAAACCGGTGTGCGAGTAGTAAATCTTGTCAGTTGCTTTACGACCAGTCACGCGCACTTGAGCGGCATTGATTACAACAATGTAATCGCCGGTATCGACGTGTGGAGTGAATTCTGGCTTGTGCTTGCCACGCAAACGCGAGGCAATTTCCGCAGATAAACGGCCGAGTGTCTTTCCCGCCGCATCCACGACGAACCAGTCATTAACGACGGATTCTGCTTTGGCAATATAGGTCTTCATGTTATTCCTGCCTAGTCGGATGTGGATACTAATATAAATAAATACCCTAAAATAGGGAGGCGGCATACTACACAGCCAATGCCTTATTTTCAACCACAATTTACAGCAAGTTTACTAATCAGGCCGATGCGGGCGCGCCAGATATTCATGGCTCTGCATTTCCAGCAGGCGGCTCACGGTCCGCTGAAACTCAAAATTCAATTTGCCAGTTGAATAGATTTCCGCCAGAGGGCGCTCGGCCGAAATGACCAGCTTGACCTGGCGATCGTAAAACTCGTCCACCAAATTTACAAAACGCCGCGCCTGATCATCTGTCGCAAGCCCTAAACCCGGTACATTACTCAGGATGATCGAGTGATACTCGCGCGCCAATTCGATGTAATCATTCTGCGACCGAGGACCATCGCACAATTCGATAAAATCAAACCAGGCAATGCCCTCGCTCAAGTAGCGCGCCCGAATCAGCCGCCCCTCCACCTCAAGATCATAGCTCTCATGTACTTCAGCCGCAGCCGATAGCAGGCTTTTAAAGCTACACATCAAGCTGAGGTCGGCCGCCTCATCAAGCGGCGAGTGGTAAAGTTCGGCCTGCTCCAAGGCCCGCAAACGGTAATCCACGCCACCATCCACATTTACTACCAGCGTGTACTGGTTGAGCAGAGCAATGGCAGGCAAGAAGCGGGCGCGCTGCAAGCCATCTTTATATAAGCCATCCGGAACTATGTTTGACGTCGCAACCAAGGTCACGCCGCGTGCGAACAACTCTTCCATCAAGGTGCCGAGAATCATGGCATCGGTGATATCCGATACAAAAAACTCATCGAAACAAATCACCCGCGCCTCACTGGCGATAATATCGGCCACTTGTTTGAGTGGGTTTTTCTGCCCATCGAGCTTTTTCAGCTCGGCGTGCACCCGGCGCATAAAGCGGTGAAAGTGCGCGCGCAGCTTTTGCTCAAACGGCAAACTCTCAAAAAAATTATCCATCAGGTAGGTTTTACCGCGCCCTACGCCACCCCAAAAATACAAACCACGTACCAGCTCGCGAGGCCTAGCACCGGTCAATCGCTTGAAAAAACTGCCCAGCCCGGACTGCTCTTGCTCGGCTTGCCAAGCACCGACTAATTGCCCGTATAGATACTGCAAATGATTTACTGCGGCGGCTTGTGCAGCATCGTGACGAAAATCCGGGCGCGCAAGATCGCGCTGGTAACGATCATAGGGAGAAAGGGAGGTTGAGGTTGTCATAGGTATCAGGCAGGTTTACTAAAATTGTGCGCCACTTTAACGATATGCCTACGGTGACGCATTAGTTTTCACATCAGTTGCCATAAAAATCGCGCTATGGAATTTGCCGCAGCAAGAGCTCGGTCAGATCTGTTTTCATTTGGGTTAAATAACCGTGAAAAAAATGCCCTGCCTCGGGATAGCGCAGGAGTTCGGCAGGACTCTGCAAAGCGGCAACCCACTGATAAACACCATTGGCGATAACAAGCTCATCCCTACCGCCCTGAATGACCGCAAGCACGCAGGGCAATTTTCCATCGCGATCATAGGGGTAGCGCTCAACCGGCGGCGCCACCAAGGTCAGATGCAGCACAGACTCTAATTGATGGCTGGCCTGCGCCGCGATAGAAGAGCCGAACGAAAAACCGGCCAACAACAGTGGGGACTGCGGCAACTGCTGTTTTACCCAGGCGATTACCGCCCGTAAGTCATCGACCTCGCCTATAGCATTATCAAAACTACCCGCGCTTTTGCCGACACCGCGGAAATTAAAGCGCAGCACATGAATCCCCAGGTCGCGATAGGTCCGCATCAACGTAGTCACCACCTTATTTTCCATAGTGCCACCGTGCACCGGGTGGGGATGACAGACAACCGCCAACAAGCTACGCGATGCAAAATGCCCTTCCTCATCCCCCTGATGAATTACGGCTTGGATTTGACCAGCCGGTCCGGAAATAAAAATATCCTGTTCTTTTGCGAAGGGGAAATTCATAGGAAACCTCGATGATTAAACACGAACGCGCGCACACGCGATAATTTTTGCCCATTTTAATGAGAAAATGGACTTATAATAGGTTTATCAATGTCTTTGGCTGACTATCGCTCGCGTATCGGCCATGCCTAGCAGGAGATTTTCGTGTATTCATTCAGTGCTTTAGTTATTACCGGTTTGATTTGTTTACTCGCTGGCGCAGGTCTTGGCGTCTTGATTGCCTATGCATTCCGCGCAAAAATTCTCGGCCAAGATCTTGAACAACGCTTACATGAAGCCGAAAGTTCAATGCAAGGCTACCAGCGCGATGTCGCAGAACATTTTTCGCAGACCTCACAACTGGTCAACAACCTCACCCACGCCTACCGCGAAGTTCATGAGCACTTGGCAAATGGCGCATTGAAATTGGCGACTCCGGCAATTAGCCGCGAGATTCTCGACTCAGCGAACAACAACCTGAGTAGCGGTACCAAGGCCTACATGTCTGAGCAGCGCATTGAACCACCGCGCGATTGGGCCCCAAAAGCCCCGGGCACCAAAGGTGCGTTGAGCGAAGACTACGATTTGCGCGATGACCATCACACCAACGCGCGCATGCCTACCGAATCGGCGGACGATTATGATTTTGATGGCAAAGCTAATCGCTACTGATTAACGATCACAGCAGTCTTTCCTGCTTTGATCGCGTACAGGACGTCGAAATAAATGTATAACCCCGCACTGCGGGGTTTTTGTTGGCTAATAAGAATATCGACGGAGACGCATTGCATGTTCCTAAAACGCTTGCTGCAGTTTGTTGGCTGGCCCATTACCGCAGGCGTTATTATTGCGTTACTTGCTCTTTTACTCTTTCCCCAATTGCGCGGTACTCCTGCAGGTTCTCACCCCAGCAATAGCAATGTCGTTGCTGGTGTTGTCTCTTATGCGGACGCCGTAGATCGCGCTGCACCCGCTGTAGTCAATGTATATACTGAAAAACGCGTAGTAGAGCGCAATCAAAATCTGTCCAACAATCCGTTTTTTCGCCACCTCTACAACAATTCCAATACTCCGCAGCAAGAGCGCATGCAAAAGACTCTTGGTTCAGGCGTAATTGTCAATAATTCGGGCTTGATACTGACCAATAATCACGTCATCAACGGTGCCGACCGAATTTCTGTTTTGCTCTACGATGGCCGCGTAACCTCGGCCGAACTTATTGGTGTAGATCAAGCTAACGATTTAGCCGTGTTAAAAATTCAGCTCGACAACATTTCAGCAATTACACTCGGCAACTCAGATGATATTCGGGTGGGCGATGTGGTGTTGGCAATTGGCAATCCCTTCGGCGTTGGTCAAAGCGTAAGCCAGGGTATTGTCAGTGCGACGGGGCGCTGGAATCTCGGGATCAATAGTGCGGAAAATTTTATCCAAACTGATGCCGCTATCAATCCGGGGAATTCAGGCGGAGCATTGATTGATGCACGCGGAAATTTAATTGGGATCAATACCGCCATGCTGGATGAAACCGGCGCTTCATTCGGCATTAGCTTTGCGGTTCCAGTCGATAAAGCCATGAATTCACTACAACAAATTGTAGAATTTGGCAGTGTGCGCCGCGGCTGGCTGGGCATCGGTGTCACACCACCCACACTGGAGTTCGCTCAAAAACTAGGCATGGAAGGGCTATTAATTAGCGAAATCGATCAAGACAGCCCTGCCGAAAAAGCCGGATTTCAGATCAATGATTATATTACGCATATCGACAACATCCCGTTACTCAATAAACATTCGGTAGCTAAGTCCATTATAAACATCCAACCTAATGCTGAAATCACCTTCAGAATTATTCGCGATGGAAAATCGTTGGAAATAAAGGCAGTGGCTGCTTTCCCCCCAACAAAGACGTAATTTGAAGTAAGGATTTTTAAAAAATGGGCGCCGAAAAGGCGCCCATTTTTAATTCATTAAGACAGTAAATTCTTAATCCAGAATACGATATTCCGCCGAGCGCGCATGCGCTTCCAAAAATTCACTGCGTGCGAGAACGGATGCTGTTTTGGATAGCACCGATGCTCCCGCTGCCGAACACATAATCACTGAACTGCGTTTCTGGAAATCATACACACCCAGCGGCGACGAAAAGCGTGCAGTACCTGAGGTGGGTAATACGTGATTTGGGCCAGCGCAATAATCGCCGAGCGCCTCCGGCGTAAACCGCCCCATAAAAATAGCGCCAGCGTGACGTACCTGTGGCAATAACGATTCCGGATCGGCAACCGACAACTCCAAATGCTCAGGCGCAATGCGATTACTTACCGCAAGGGCCTGCTCCATATCGGCGACTTTAATTAGCGCGCCGCGATTTTTCAGTGAAACACTCGCGATACTTTCGCGCGCAAGTGTTGGCAATAAACGCTTTAGTGACTGTTCAACTCTATTCAAATAATCAGCGTCTGGGCACAACAAAATTGATTGCGCTTGCTCATCGTGCTCGGCCTGACTAAATAAATCCATCGCGATCCAATCCGGATCGGTCAAGCCATCGCACACCACTAAAATTTCGGAAGGGCCGGCGATCATATCAATCGCTACTTGGCCGAATACCGCGCGCTTTGCAGTGGCAACATAAATATTGCCGGGGCCAACAATTTTATCGACCTTGGTGATTGTTTCAGTTCCGTAAGCAAGTGCCGCAACCGCTTGCGCGCCGCCGATAGTAATTACACGATCCACACCGGCGATTGCTGCAGCGGCTAACACCATCGGGCTAATTTCACCATCGGGCGCTGGTACTACCATAGTTAATTCATCAACGCCGGCAACCTTCGCAGGAATTGCATTCATCAACACTGATGATGGATAAGACGCTTTGCCACCGGGCACATACAAACCCACGCGCTCCATGGCAGTAATTTGTTGACCGAGCACAGTGCCGTCGGACTCGGTGTAGCGCCAGGAACTTTGCAATTGGTGCTGGTGGTAATTACGAATACGCTCGGCGGCAATTTCCAATGCCGCGCGTTGCTCATCGCTGATTTGAGTCAGCGCATGTTGTAACTGCTCGGGTGTGACCACAAAATCGTTAATACTCTGCGCTGTGCGACGATCAAATTTATTGGTGAATTCCACTACTGCTGCATCACCGCGTGTTTTTACCTGATGCAAAATATCATCGACCACTGCTGCAACGCGGGTATCGCTTACTGACTCCCAGGCTAATAGCTGATCCAAACGCTGATTAAAATCGCTTTGGCTTGCATCCAAACGGGTGATGATTGATTCAGACATGGTGGACTCTTTTTTAAACCAATAAAAATAGAAATGAGAAAGAAAAATAACAGTGCGATCATGCAGCCTATCCATTGCAAATACACATTAGCATTTGCAATTGACGGTATAGAAAATTAATCGGCCGCTACGGCTTTGGCGATATGGTCGATAATGGTTTGGATTTGTACGTGTTTCATTTTCATCGAGGCTTTATTCACGATCAAACGTGAGCTGATGTCAGCGATAAATTCGCGCTCCTCCAAACCATTCGCGCGCAGGGTATTACCGGTATCGACAATGTCCACAATCTCATCGGCAAGATTCATAATCGGAGCCAATTCCATCGCACCGTAAAGTTTGATGATATCCGTCTGACGACCTTGCGAGGCGTAATATTGTTTGGCGATATTCACATACTTTGTCGCGACGCGAATACGGCCCGCAGGCAGCGATTCGCCTTTCACGCCAGCAGTCATTAATTTGCAGCGCGCGATATTTAAATCAAGCGGTTCATACAAACCTTCAGCGCCGTTTTCCATCAAGGTATCTTTGCCGGAGATGCCCATATCCGCCGCACCAAATTGCACGTAGGTGGGTACATCCGCACCGCGCAACAACAATAAGCGCACACCGGCTTGAGTTGTATCGAACACCAGCTTGCGGCTTTTTTCCATATCTTCCAACGGCTCAATACCGGCAGCCGCGAGCAATGGCAAAGTCTCTTCCAGAATGCGCCCTTTGGTGAGCGCGATGGTCAGCGTTTGGCTCATGGTATTCACCTTCTTACGAGCCCTTAACGCGACGCACGCTTGCGCCCAGGCTTTGGAATTTTTGTTCGATAGCTTCGTAACCGCGATCGATATGGTAAATGCGGTCGATCAGGGTTTCACCGTCTGCAACCAGACCGGCAATCACCAAACTCGCCGAAGCGCGCAGATCTGATGCCATCACCGGCGCAGCCTTCAAACGCTCAACGCCGGTGACGATCGCGGTGTTATGTTCAAGCTCGATATGCGCGCCCATACGATTCAATTCGGCAACCTGCACCAAACGGTTTTCAAAAATCGTTTCGGTAATGTGGCTCACTCCCTCGGCGACCGCATTCATCGCCATAAATTGCGACTGCATATCGGTTGGGAATGCCGGATAAGGTGCGGTGCGCAGACTGACCGCTTTGGGACGTTGTCCGTGCATGTCCAGCGCGATCCAATCCTCACCCGTGGTGATATCGGCACCCGCTTCCTGCAATTTCAACAGGACTGCTTCGAGAATATCGGCGCGGGTATGGGTCAGTTTGATTTTGCCGCGCGTGGCAGCAGCGGCGACCAGATAAGTACCGGTTTCGATTCGATCAGGCATCACACTGTATTCACAGCCATTTAATTTTTCGACGCCATAAACGGTCAAGGTCGATGTACCTATACCCTCGATTTTTGCGCCCATCGCGACCAGCATATCTGCGAGATCGACAATCTCAGGTTCGCGTGCAGCGTTTTCAAGTATGGTTTTGCCTTCAGCCAATACAGCGGCCATCAACAGATTTTCGGTGCCGCCCACAGTGACCATATCCATCAGGAAATGACAGCCTTTCAGACGACCATTGGAGCGGGCGCGAATATAACCGCCATCAATCTCGATGATGGCGCCCATGGCTTCAAGGCCGCGCAGATGAATATCCACCGGGCGCGAACCAATCGCACAACCACCGGGGAAAGACACATTGGCTTCGCCGTAGCGCGCCAGCAGCGGACCGAGCACCAGAATCGACGCGCGCATGGTTTTTACCAGCTCATAAGACGCGGTATAGGAACTAATGGTATTAGGGTCAACAATAACAACGTGCTCGCCCTGAATCTCAATCGTCAAACCCAGAGTGCGCAACAGCTGCACCATGGTGGTCATATCTTTTAAATGGGGGACATTGCTTAAGCGCACTTCGCCATCGGCCAAAATAGTCGCAGCCAAGAGTGGCAGACCTGCATTTTTGGAACCGGAAATACGCAGTTCACCCATGAGCGGCCCACCGCTCGCAATCAAAAACTTATCCATCACAACCCTGAATACAAATAGAGAAAATAGATGCCGACCTGGCTGATACCAATGTCTGCGAAATGAAGGTATTACTGCTGTTGCTGTTGCTGAACCCACTGTTCAGGCGTGAAGGATTTGATGTAATCCACCGCATGAATGCTGCGGTCAGCAAATTGCGCGCTCAGGGTAGACAGCACTAGCTGCTGCTTTTTAACAGGGGTCAAACCTGCAAATGCAGGGCTAACGACAACAAGACCGATGTGATCACCCATTACTTCTACAGATTTCACATCGCAATCGGGAATTTGGCTCTGGATCAGCGCTTTGATTTGTTCAGCTTGCATAGGTTACTCGATAGGGAAGTCAGGCCAACGATGCCCGCCGCCAACGCAGACATAATATAGCGATAAGTAAATAAGGCGCGCAGTTTACCGGAATGTCGCCCGTATCGCACCCAAAAACCCCAAGATGCAACCCCTATTCTACAAAGCAAAACCCCGGCGCTTGGCCGGGGTTTTACAAGACATTCAACTTTCGCGGGTACGATTAAGAATCTGCCAGCCAGTTGGCGATTACTTTATCGATATCGCCATTGTATTTCTTCAGGCTGGCTTTGAATTGGCCGCTAAACGATTGCCCCAGATTAACGCCATTGAGCACTACGTTGATCAGTTTCCAATCGCCGGATTTCTCTTTGCGCATGGTGTAATCCAGCTTGTGGGTGGCACCTTCAATCGCCACTTCCTGCTTAACAATATGACGGGTCGGATTAACTTCGGTGACACCGGCAACAGTCACTTTACTGTCCGCATAGCCCAGGACACCCTTGGCGAGCGACTTTACCATGCCGTCTTTAAAAACCTTTTGAAACTCCTGACGCTGATCGGGCGACGCTTTTTTATAGGCCTTACCCATAACCGAAGCGGCGATAAAGGGGAAATTCACCACATCATTGAGCGCAGCTTCAACCTGCGCGTAGTAAGCATCATCAGCCGTTTTTTCAGCGTTCTTGGTTTTTACCAAATCAAATAATTTTTGTGCAACGGATTCCACAATCACTTGGGGAGATTGGGTTGCCGCCGCTGCGGGCGCTTGCGCCATAACGCTGATACTGAGCAGCATGGTAAAACCAAAAACAACACCAGAGACTTTGGTGAGCAAATATTTCATCGTAGAACCTTCCATTTAATTGATGTGTGGTCATTAAGCCAGAGATTGCCTTAACAGGGACTAAACCCGCCCCACTAAACCAAGCCCCAGACTAAGCACCAGGCTAAAAAGTACCGAAACTCGGACAGCGCGAATTCCTTATGGTGCCATTCTTTATGAGTTGATTATGAATGTGGCGGCTTATTAAACCGGAGACGCGGCGAGCAGGCTTGCGGCGCGCACTATAGCATTTCGCCAATAACATCCATAACTCGACAAAAGGAAAAAAGACTTAAACATCCCTCGCCTTGCCCGGCATGCTCGCTATAATGCCACACCTCATACCGCGCCAAACTTGGCGCAAATTGCTATTTTGGACGTGTTTTATGGCAGCTTTTGACTATGTCAGCTCCGCGTTGCGCACCATCCACCTGGAAGCCGAAGCGGTTACAGCGTTGAGTGCGCGCATCGATGGCCAATTTACCGCCGCCTGTGAACTCATCCTCAATTGCACCGGCCGTGTGATCGTCACCGGCATGGGAAAATCCGGTCACATCGGCAAAAAAATAGCAGCGACTCTCGCCAGCACTGGTACACCCGCGTTTTTTGTCCACCCGGGCGAGGCCAGTCATGGCGATCTAGGCATGATTACCAAAAACGATATTGTGCTCGCCATCTCTTATTCAGGCACATCGAGCGAAATCGTCACCCTACTGCCGCTCCTCAAACGCGCGGGAGTCAATATCATCAGTATGAGTGCAAATGCGCAGTCGACACTGGGCGAAATCGCTGAAGTCAATCTCGATATCAGCGTCGTAACCGAGGCCTGCCCGCTCGATCTCGCACCCACCTCCAGTACCACTGCCACACTGGTAATGGGCGATGCATTGGCAATCGCGCTGTTAGAAGCACGCGGTTTTACCGCTGAAGACTTCGCCTTCTCCCACCCCGGCGGCGCACTCGGGCGCAAACTGTTATTGCGCGTTTCAGATGTTATGCACTCCGGCGATGACATTCCGCGTGTATCACCGAACACACAGATGCTGGATGCGCTTATGGTGATGTCAGAAAAAGGGTTTGGCATGACCACCGTGATGAATCCGACGGGCGACTTGCTCGGCATTTTTACCGATGGCGATTTGCGCCGGAGCATCGACAAGGGCGTAGATATCCGCATCGCAAAAGTAGGCGAGTTAATGAATACCAATCCAAAAATGCTGCGTGAAAATACGCTGGCCGCTGAAGCTCTGGCATTAATGGAACAGGCAAAAATTAACGTATTACTTATCAGCGACGAACAAAAAAAGCTTGTTGGTGTCTTAAAAATCAATGACCTGCTGCGTGCAGGTATTATCTAAAAATGGAATTACCGAATGAATCCTGCCCCTCACATTAACCCTCCCATGAACCCTGAGTTACGCGCGCGCGCCGCGCGCATCAAACTTTTGCTGTTAGATGTCGATGGTGTACTCACCGACGGCCGACTTTATTTCGGCAATCAAGGCGAAGAATTTAAATCCTTTAGCACGCTCGATGGACAAGGTATTAAAACCCTGCAAAAAACCGGAGTGAAGGTGGGCATTATCACCGGGCGCACCAGCAACCTGGTTGCTCGCCGCGCAAGCGATTTGGGCATCACTATTCTTGTGCAAGGCCGTGAAGACAAATGGGAAGCACTGCAGGAAATATTGCACGAACACCCAGTTGCATTGGATAACATTGCCTTTATGGGTGACGATTGGCCGGACTTGAGCGTAATGACCCGGGTTGGCCTCGCGTTCACCGTCGCAAATGCCCATGCGAGTGTCGCGGCACGCGCCCACTGGCAAAGCCGTGAGCGCGGTGGTGAAGGCGCAGTGCGCGCCGCCTGCGATTTAATCATGCTGGCACAAGGCACATTTGATACTGCATTGGCGCCCTACTTAGCCATTAACGGTGAAGCTAGTTGATGAACATTTTGCAGCGCGTCTACGGAATTCACCAATACGTGCCAATACCCTGGCTAATCGCCTTTGTTCTGGTGCTTTGCTTTTTCGCCTTTTCGCTGCGACCGAAAGGTGAGCTGGTAGGTTACGAATATGATCTCACCGGTTTTCCACAAACTTATATGAAAGATGTGGAAACCCGAGAATTCGATGCACAAGGCAAACTGCACTACCACTTAAAGACACCGCAAGTCGCCCACTATCAAGTAAGTCCCGAGGGACCTTCTGCGAGCGATTACACCCTGATCGAGAGCCCGAATATGGCATTTCATGACGCCGAATCTGCAGCGCCCTGGTTAGTCAGCGCCGACACCGGCCGCAGCGAAGCAAATGGCCAATTGCTGCGCCTGCTCGATAATGTGTTGATCCAGCAGCAGACGCCGACACAAGGTTTGATTCAAATCACGACCAGCGAGCTGCGCGTGCACGCGCGTGAACAATTCGCGGAAACTGACAAAGCTGTTAAGATGCGCAGCGCTAAAGGTCAGATAGATGCCGTAGGTATGGATGCCGACCTCGCGCAAAGTCGACTTCAGTTAAAGTCCCAGGTTAAGGCTGTTTATGATCCCCGCTAAATTCCGTTTTACACTAGCTCAATTCGCGCTGGTAACCGCAGCACTTTTTGCCACCCATAGCGCCGTTACTCTGGCTCTGCCCAGCGACAAAAACGAAACCATCCGCGGCTCGGCCGACAACTTGACTGTCGATCAAAAA